>NZ_JALLIN010000027.1 GCF_023630175.1 Streptomyces cellostaticus
CGCGGTGGCCGCTCCGCCTCCGCCGCGTCGCCTGCGGCCGGACCGTCCGCCGCGCCCGCTCCCGTCCGGGCGGGACTGCGGCTGCGCGGCCGGCTCGGGGACCTCGATGGTCACGGGCACGCCGGAGGGCTCGCGGGCGCCGGTGATGGTGACCAGTTCCTGGTCGCCCGACTTGACGCGGGCCGTCCGGGGGCGGATGCCCGCGTCCGACATGAGCCGGGTCATGTCCCGCTTCTGCTCGGGCAGGACCAGCGTGACCACGCTGCCGGAACCGCCGGCGCGGGCCGTGCGGCCGCCCCGGTGGAGGTAGTCCTTGTGGTCGGTGGGGGGATCGACGTTCACGACGAGGTCGAGGTCGTCGATGTGTATGCCCCGGGCCGCGACGTTCGTCGCCACCAGTGCGGTGACCCGGCCGGTCTTGAACTGCTCCAGGGTGCGGTTGCGCTGCGGCTGGGAGCGGCCCCCGTGCAGTGCCGCCGCGCGGACCCCCACGGCCAGCAGCCGCTTGGCGAGCCGGTCGGCGGACCTCTTCGTGTCGAGGAAGAGGATGACCCGGCCGTCACGGGCCGCGATGCGCGTGGTGACGGCCTCCTTGTCGGTGCCGTCCAGGACGTGGAGCACGTGGTGCTCCATGGTGGTCACCGCTCCCGCCGACGGGTCCACGGAGTGCACCACGGGGTCGGTCAGGAACCGCTGCACCAGGCGGTCGATGTTGCGGTCCAGGGTGGCCGAGAAGAGCATGCGCTGCCCGTCGGGGCGTACGCGCTGGATCAGCTTGGTGATCTGCGGCAGGAAGCCCATGTCGGTCATCTGGTCGGCTTCGTCCAGCACCGTGATGCGTACGTCCTCGAGCACGCAGTCCCCGCGCTCCACGAGGTCGTTGAGCCGGCCGGGGGTCGCCACGAGCACCTCGGCGCCGCGCCGCAGCGCGCCGGCCTGCTTGGTGATGGACAGCCCGCCGACCACGGTGGTCAGCCGGAGGTTCACGGCCGTCGCGTAGGGGGTCAGCGCGTCCGCCACCTGCTGGGCGAGCTCCCGGGTGGGCACGAGCACGAGGGCGAGGGGTGCCTTGGGCTGCGCGCGCAGTCCGGCGGTGCGGGCCAGCAGCGCCAGCCCGAACGCCAGCGTCTTGCCGGAGCCGGTGCGCCCCCGTCCCAGCAGGTCACGGCCGGCGAGCGAGTTGGGCAGGGTGGCGGCCTGGATGGGGAAGGGGGTGGTGACGCCCTGCGCGGTGAGGGTCTTCAGCAGAGCCGCGGGCATGTCCAGACCGGCGAAGTCCTCGACGGCGGGAAGCGCGGGGGTCGTACTTTCCGGCAGCCGGAACTCCGTCGGCGACGACGCGGACTTCGGGGGCGACGAGGCGCGCCGGTTCGACTTCTGGGGTCTGCGGGACATGCGGTTGTCTGCCTTCCTGGGAACAGCACAAACCGGGGTCCGCACCATGACGGTGCGGGCCCCGGTGAGCGGGTACGTGTCCGGCGATCAGGCGGGAACGATGTTCTCCGCCTGCGGGCCCTTCTGACCCTGCGTGACGTCGAAGGAGACCCGCTGGCCCTCCAGGAGCTCACGGAAGCCCTGGGTGGCGATGTTCGAGTAGTGGGCGAAGACGTCGGGGCCGCCGCCGTCCTGCGCGATGAAGCCGAAACCCTTTTCAGAGTTGAACCACTTCACGGTTCCCTGTGCCATGACTTTCTCCTTCTGGTAGGCAGAGGCCCCATCCGGAGATGCCGGAAAAACAAATAATGCGCCTTTAGGAGACGTTTCCGTCAGGCGCACATGAATTCATGGGTACCACAACTGCAACTTCGATAACCGTAGCACACCCGGGGCCCCGCCCCGCCCGGCCCGGAGCGATGGCCGCGATCACCGCTCCGGGCCGCCGTGTCGGTCGTCCCGGGCGGGAAGGCAACGAACCCCGGGTCACGGACACGGCGAGCCGTCACGGAGGGGCTCCGCCCACCCCCCGGCTCACAGACGGAGGCTCCAGTGGATCTCCTCGTGCGTCCGCTCGTAGCCCAGCTGGTCGTTGACGCGCCGCATGGGTGTGTTGCTCGCCGCGGTGTCGGTCAGCAGGCCCCGCAGGCCCGGGTGCCGCTCCCGGGCCTGCCTGATCGACTCGGCCTTCATCCAGCGGGCCAGGCCGGCTCCGCGGTGGCGGGGCAGCACTCCGGTGCCGTAGTGCTGGGCGTCGCCCGTGCCGCTGCCGGGGACCACCAACTCCGTGAACCCGGCCACCGCGCCGTCCGCCTCGTCCAGGGCCGCGACGGTGTACAGCAGGTCGCCCCGCTTCTCGACGGCGCGCGCCACGGCTCGTACCCGCTCCACGTCCCAAGCGACGGGCTCCTGCTCCATGTCCTCCATCGGCATGTCGTCCATGGCCCGGCGCGAGGACGCGAAGGTCTCCGCGAGATGGTCCGGAACGGTCCCGGTCCACGACTCCAGCCGGTACCCGGGATGCGGGGCCGCGAGGAGCTCCCCGAGGACGGTGGTGTCGACGGCGGCCAGCGGGAGCCGGGCGAAGCGCAGGGTGAGGACTCCGCCGAAGCCGTGCGAGCGCAGGAACGCGGCACCGGGCGACTCGGCCGGGGTCCGGGCCGCCAGTGTGCGTACGCCGTTCCGGCGCGCCGAGGACACGGCGTGCTCCAGGAGCAGGGAGCCGACGGCGCGGCGTCGTTCGGCCGGATGCACCCGGACTTCGAGTTCGGCCCGGGGGGCCGTCCCGGTGTCCGAGGGCAGCCGTAGCAGTGCCGTCCCGAGGGGGACGGCCTCGGAGTCCGAGGCCAGCCAGAGCAGCCGGGGGCCGGACGGCTCGGGTTCGGCGTCGGTCAGCGGGGTGATGACGATCGACAAGGGATCTCCGTCGAAGAGGGAAGGAAGGAGGGGGGATGCGGAACCGTGGGACGAGCACTCCTGCGCATGTGCTGCACACCTCCTGATCCTCGTGACGGGGCGGACCGCCGGGCCCTGGGCGAACCGGGCGAACCATACACGCCCTTCCCGGACGCGCGCCGTTCCCACCGCCGGACCGGGCAACGGCCGGCCGCGATCCGGCCGTTCCGGCGGGGTCGCCCGGGGCATCGCGGCGGGACGCCGGGCCGGCCGGCGGCGCCCTCGGCGGTGCGGGGTCTTCGGGCCGCGGCGCGACTCCGTAATTCGGTGGTGCCCGCCCGGCTGCTGCTCTACGGTTGCACTGCTTCACGCGGCGACCGCTGTTCGCCGCTGTCGGCTCGACGAGGAACGGGAGGTGTGACCGATGGCTGTCTCTGTGACGGGCGCTGTCCGCGACCACAAGATCATCCACTCCACCTCCGTGGCCTCCGGCTGACCTCACCTGTTTCTTTCCGTGTCCGAGTACGCGGTGCCGGGGCCACCCATGTGAAGGGTCACCCCTTGTCTTTCTCTTCTCTTCCGAGTTCGTCTTCGCCTCTTCCGAGTTCGTCTTCGTCGCACCCTCTCGCCGGCTACGGCTGGGACGAGGGCTGGGAGGCCGAGTTCGCCCCTTATGCCGAGCAGGGGCTCCTGCCCGGCCGCGTGGCGCGGGTCGACCGCGGGCAGTGCGACGTCGTCACACCGGCCGGTGTCGTCCGCGCCGACACCGAGTTCGTCGTCCCCCGCGACCCGATGAAGGTCGTGTGCACGGGCGACTGGGTCGCCGTCGACCCGGAGGGCGGCGATCCGCGGTACGTGCGGACGCTGCTGCGCCGCCGTACCGCCTTCGTCCGGTCGACCTCCTCCAAGCGGTCCGAGGGGCAGATCCTCGCGGCCAACGTCGACCACGTCGTGGTCGCCGTGTCGCTCGCGGTCGAACTCGACCTCGGGCGCGTGGAGCGGTTCCTGGCGCTGGCCTGGGAGTCCGGCGCACAGCCCGTGGTCGTGCTCACCAAGGACGACCTGGTGCCGGAACCGGTGACGCTGGCCCATCTCGTCGAGGACGTGGAGACGACCGCGCCCGGGGTGCCCGTCCTCACCGTCAGCGCCCTGCACGGCGGCGGCCTCGACGTGCTCACCGCGCTCGTCGGCGGTGGCACCACCGTGCTGCTCGGGCAGTCCGGCGCCGGCAAGTCCACCCTCGCCAACGCCCTGGTCGGCGAGGACGTCATGGACGTCAGGGCCGCCCGGGACGTCGACGGCAAGGGCCGGCACACCACGACCACCCGCAACCTGCTGCCGCTGCCCTCCGGCGGTGTGCTGATCGACACCCCCGGGCTGCGCGGCGTCGGGCTGTTCGACGCCGAGAGCGGGGTCGGGCAGGTGTTCGCCGAGATCGAGGAACTGGCCGAGCGGTGCCGGTTCCAGGACTGCGCGCACGAGAGCGAGCCCGGCTGCGCGGTGCGCTCCGCGGTGGACGGCGGCGACCTTCCGGTCCGGCGCCTGGAGAGCTACCGCAAGCTGCTGCGGGAGAACCGGTGGATCGTCGCGAAGACGGACGCCCGCCTGCGCGCCGAGATCAGGAAGGACTGGAAACGGAAGGGGGCTCAGGGCCGCGCCGCGATGGAGGCCAAGCGCGGCCGCTGGGCCTAGTGCTGTGACCGGAAGGGTTCACCGGCTCGCGGCGCCCGGCACGGCACCTCGCCGCGTTGTCGCATCACCCGAGTACGTCCGGTACGCGGACGGTGCTCCGCCTTGCGCTGCACCGCACCGGACGCCGCGAGCCTTCCGGCAGACCTTTCCGGTCACAGCACCAGCAACCTCCGTCCGGATCATGCCGGAGCCCACGAGCCCGGCGTGATCCGGACGAGAGGGCTCGGCTGGTCCAGGCCGTTCGCACGCTCCGTCCGGCCGGATCGGACCGAGGGCGGAGAAGGCTCGGCGGCGTCCGCTCCCGTGCGGCCGGGGCGCGGGGAGGCAGACGGCTCTCAGCGCAAGTGCTCCGCACGCGGGCGTGTGCCGCGTCCCCCTGCCACCGGCTGAAGTCGACGGGTACCGGCGGACGTTGCGGTCGCCCTCGCTCTCCTCCAGGCTTCCTCCCGGCGGCTTCGAGACGGGCCGTCGAGGTCAGAGCCATGACAGAGGAGACGACATGCGTGTGCGGCCATTCCCGTTCCTGCTCGCCACGGGAGCCGTGGTCCCGCTGGTCGGTGCCTGCGGGGTCGCAGCCGGGCAGGGATCCCAGAAGGTCACGGACCCGGTCCGCTGCACGGTTACGGTGACCGGCATCCGCGAGGACAAGAGCAGGGTCAACGGCAACCACGTCTACGAACTGCGCTATCGCGTGCACGTCCCCGGCGAACCGGACCACGAGGGCTCGCTGCGCGACGTACTGAACACCATCCAGGTCGCCCAGATCGTCGCGGTGTCCAAGAATTACCCGTGCCAGGTCAGCCGCAGCGATCCGGATCAGGTGCGGATCGACTGGGACGAGCCCCTCACGGCCTCCCCGTCCGCCACGCCCAGGTGACCGCACCGGCGGCGCACCGGGCGACTCGTCCCTGATCCCCGCCCCCGTGCCACCGGCCGCACCGCCGGCCGCGCGGCGTGCGAACGCCGGGAACCGGCCGCACCAGCCCCGCGCCCAGCGCCCCGCGGCAGGCGTCGGCGGCGGCCGGCGCGGGACGTGCGGCGGGCCCGCAGGCCCTCCCACCTGGATGTCCGATTCCCGCCAGACCACCCTCGCGGGGGCGCGTCACACTGGGACACGTGATGGACGAGGACAGCGGGTACGAGGCGGTGCGCAGCCGGGACGGCCGGTTCGACGGGGCGTTCTTCTTCGCCGTCGAGACCACCGGCATCTACTGCCGGCCCAGTTGCCCGGCGGTCACCCCGAAGCGCTCCAACGTACGGTTCTTCCGCACGGCCGCCGCCGCGCAGGGCTCCGGATTCCGGGCCTGCCGGCGGTGCCGGCCGGACGCCGTGCCGGGATCGGCCGAGTGGAACGTCCGCGCGGACGTGGTCGGCCGGGCCATGCGCCTGATCGGCGACGGCGTCGTGGACCGCGAGGGCGTCGCCGGACTGGCCGCCCGGCTCGGCTACAGCGCCCGGCAGGTGCAGCGGCAGCTCACCACCGAACTCGGCGCCGGACCCGTGGCGCTCGCCCGGGCCCAGCGGGCGCACACCGCCCGGACCCTGCTGCGGACCACCGACCTGCCGATCACCGAGATCGCGTTCGCGTCCGGATTCGCCAGCGTGCGCCAGTTCAACGACACCATCCGCCAGGTGTACGACGCCACGCCGACCGGGGTCCGCGCCGCCGCGCCCCGCGGCCGGGGCGCCCGCCGGGCCACTCCGGGCGCGGGCATCCCGCTGCGGCTCGCCCACCGGGGCCCCTACCGGTCCGCCGCCGTCTTCGACCAGCTCGCCCGGGAGGCCGTACCCGGTGTCGAGGAGGTCACCGGCACTCCTGGCGGCCGGACCTACCGGCGTACCCTGCGGCTGCCCCACGGCACCGGGATCGTCGCCGTCGAGGAGCGCTCCCACGGCCCGAGAGCGGGCGGCGGCACACATCCGGGCGGCTGGCTGGAGGCGCGGCTGCACCTCACCGACCCCCGTGACCTGACCACCGCCGTGCAGCGGCTGCGCAGACTGCTCGACCTCGACGCCGACCCGTACGCGGTCGACGGGCGGCTCGCCGCCGACCCCCGGCTCGCCCCGCTGGTGGCCGCCCGGCCCGGCCTGCGCTCACCCGGTGCCGTCGACCCCCTGGAGCCCGCCGTACGGGAGCTCGCCGGGACGGCCGGGGCCGAGCGGCTGGTACAGCGGTACGGCAAGGCGCTGGACGCGCCCTGCGGCAGCCTCACGCACCTCTTCCCGGAGCCCGCCGTGCTCGCCGGGGCCGAGCCCGGCGGCCCGCTCGGCGCGCTGGCCGAGGCCCTCGCCGACGGCGCCGTACGGCTGGACCCGGGCGCCGACCGGGACGAAGCCCAGCGGGCGCTGCTCGCCCTGCCCGGCATGGACCCCGCCGTCGCCGCCGTCCTGCGCGTCCGCGCCCTCGGCGATCCCGACGTGGCCCCGCCCGGCTTCGACGCCCCGGACGCCTGGCGGCCCTGGCGCTCGTACGCCATCCAGCACCTGCGCATCACAGGAGAGTTGACCAAGTGACGGACCTGACCTACTGGACGGCCGTGGACACCCCGGTCGGACGGCTGCTGCTCACCGCGGGCCCGGACGGCGCCCTCACCTCGCTGTCCGTGCCCGGGCAGAAGGGCGGCCGGGCCGTCGAGCCCGGATGGCGGCAGGACCCGGGCCCCTTCCGGGCCGCCGCGGAACAACTGGCCGCCTACTTCGCCGGTGAGCTGAAGGAGTTCCGGCTGCCCCTGCGCGCCCACGGCACCGAGTTCCGGCAGCGGGTGTGGGCCGCCCTCGACACCGTGCCGTACGGCGCCACCACCACCTACGGCGAGATCGCCGCCCGCATCGGCGCGTCCCGCGCCGCCGTCCGCGCCGTCGGCGGCGCGATCGGAGCCAACCCGCTCCTCGTCGTCCGCCCCTGCCACCGTGTCATCGGTGCCGACGGCACCCTGACCGGGTACGCGGGCGGCCTCGACCGGAAGCTCTGGCTGCTCACCCTGGAGAAGGGCCTGCCGGATCCCGCCCCGGCACCGCGCCGGTGAGCGGGTGGCCGCGGCACCGGCGCTCCGGCCGGTGACCGCACCCCCGTCCCCACCCGCGTACCGGCCTGCGCCGAACGGGTGGCTCACCCGGTGCCGCTCCGGCGCCGCGCGTCCGCCCTGTGGCACGGTCGCCTGCGACGGGTCGCGGGAAGGGCGGGCGGTACATGGCCAACGCGGGGCGGGTGCTCGCGGCACTGCTGCTCGCGGTGGTGCCGGGGACGACGGCCCGGGCCGTCGCCGTAACCACCGGGCGCCACTGGACCGGCAGTTGGGAGGCCGCGCCGTCCGGCACCGCCGCCGCGCTGCCCGGCACCGCCTTCCGCAACGTCGTCCACCTCAGCGTCGGCGGCGGTGCCGTGCGGATCCGGCTCAGCAACCGGCTGGGCACCGAGCCCCTGCGGCTGGGCGCGGTCACGGTGGCGCTGCGGCGGGCCGCGGGCCCGGACGCCGTACCCGGTACCGTGCGGACCGCCACCTTCCGGGGCGCGCCGACCGCCACCGTCCAGCCCGGCCGGGACGTGCTCACCGATCCCGTGCCGCTGACCGTGCCGGCCGCCGCCGACCTGCTGGTCACCGTGCTCACACCGGACGACTCCGGGCCCGCGACCTTCCACCGCACCGCCCTGCAGACCAGCTACCTCGCCCCCGGCGGCACCGGCCACGCGGCCGACGAGACCGGCTCCGCCTACACCGAGGCCACCGGCTCCTGGTACTACGTCACCGGCGTCGACGTGCTCGGCACCGCCAAGGGCAGCGTCGTCGCGTTCGGCGACTCGCTCACCGACGGGAACGGCTCCACCCCGGACAGCAACCACCGCTGGCCGGACCGGCTGTTCGCACGGCTGGGGCACCTCGGCGTCCTCAACGCAGGCGTCGCCGGCAACCGCCTGCTGCGCGACGGCACCGGGCCGAGCGCCCTGGCCCGGCTGGACGCCGACGCCCTGGACCGGGCCGGGGCACGGGTCCTGGTCGTGCTGGAGGGCATCAACGACATCAAGGGCACCCCCGTGGCGGACGACCCCGCCGCCTTCGCCACCGCGTACCGTGCCCTCGTCGCCCGCGCCCACGCCCACGGCATCCGGGTCGTCGGCGTCACCCTCACGCCGTACGCGGGGTACGGCGCGTACACGGCGGCCGGTGAGGCCGTGCGGCAGCGGGTCAACGCGTTCATCCGCACCGGCGGTGCCTTCGACGCCGTGGCGGACGCCGACGCCGCCGTGCGCGACCCGGCCCACCCCGAACGCATCCTGCCCGGCTACGACCCCGGCGACCACCTGCACTTCAACGACGCCGGCCTGCGCGTGATCGCCGACACCGTGGCCGGGGCACTCGCCCGCTGACCGGTCAGCCCCACAGCACCGCGCCCAGCCACGCCCCCGCGATCAGCAGACAGGCGAAGAACTCGGCGAGCACACTGGAGCCGCCGGACCGCATCGTGGTGCGCAGCGCGGACACCGCCTCGCCGTGCCCACCGAGCCGCAGCCGCTCGTGCAGGTAGATCCCGGCGACGAAACCCGGCAGCGCGCCCAGCACCGGCAGCAGCACGAAACCGAGGACGGCGCCCGTTCCGGCGTACGCGGCCATGCGGGGCGTGGCACCGCTCGCGCGCAGCCGGCGCGGCGGCAGCGCCCAGCGCACCACCAGCGACAGCAGCAGCACCCCGGTCGCGCCCACCAGCACCGCCCAGGCCACCGGCGCAGGGTCCTGCAGCGCCCACCACAGCACCGCGGCCCACACCAGCCAGGACCCCGGCGCCCCGGGCACCAGTACGCCGCACAGGCCGAGCGCGATCACCACGCCGACCAACAGCAGTTCCCAGGCGCCCATCTGCCAAGCGTGCCCGAGGAGTGAAGTAGCCGCAGGTCAGAGGGAATCGTCGCGGGACACCCAGCCCCGTTCGTAGGCGTGCCAGCCCAGTTGCAGCCGGGTCGTCACGCCGGCCAGCTCCATCAGCCGCTTCACCCGGCGCTGCACGGTCCGCAGGCCCAGGTCGAGCTGTTTGGCCACGCTCGCGTCGGTCAGCCCGGCCAGCAGCAGTGACAGCACCTCCAGGTCGGTCGGGTCCGGCCCGTCCGGCTGCTGCTCGGCCACCCCCGAGGCGGTCAGCCGGAGCGGCAGCGCCTCCCGCCACACCGAGTCGAAGAGACCCGCCAGCAGCTCCAGCAGCCCGCTCGCGTGCACCACCAGGGCGGCCGGCTCCACCGTCCTGGTGGTGAGCGGAACCATCGCGAGCGACCGGTCGGCGATCACCAGCTTCGTCGGCACCCGGTCCGTCACCCGCACGCGCTCGTTCCGGCCCAGCGCCGCCGTCAGCTCGGTCAGCCCGTGCGGCAGGTCCAGCACGTCGCGCTCGACCACCACCCGGTAGCGGACCCCGCGCCCGGCGGCCTGCTCCTCCGCGTCGTTCTCCATCCCGGAGACCACCACCGGGTTGCCGGTGACCAGCGCGCACACCTCCGCGGTGGCGCCGAGCTGCATCTGCAGGAAGCGCTGCGCCACCGCGGAGGCGCCGGTCACCACCTCCACCAGGTCGCGCACCTCCGGCTCGGCCGTCGTGGCCCGGTACTCCTCGGCCAGCAGCACCGCCGTCAGCTCCGCCTTCTCCAGCTCGTGCCGCCGCTGTGTCAGCAGCGCGCCCAGCGCGACCCCGGGCGGCGCCGCCACCCAGCGGCCCGGCCGCGCCGGGGACTGGGCCGCCAGTCCGTGCCGCTCCAGCCGGCGCAGCGCGCGCTCGGTGTCCGCTTCGGCCAGTGACAGCCGGCGCGCCAGATCGGCGACCTCGGCGGCGCCCACGGACACCAGTGCCCGGTACGCGGCCTCGTGGGTCTCGTCCAGGCCTATCGCTGCCAGCATCGAGCCGCGCTCCCCTCTCCTGCGAACAAGCCGTCCACACGGACGCTCCGTGGCGGAAACCGGCCACGGCGCAAACCCGCCGCCGCACATCATCGCCGTACCAGCGGTCACTCTGCCAGGCTGATCAGCGCCGGCGGTCGCCCGGCCGGGCCGGCGGCGCACGGCCGCGGCCCAGGAGCCCCGGGCATGATCCGGCCGGATCCGGCCACCCGGCCGTCGTGACCCGGTCACCCAGAACGTCGCCGGGCGGTCCTCCCGTGGGGGGTGGGACCGCCCGGCGGCCATCCCGCCCTCCCCGTGGGGCGGTTCGGGCCGTCCTGCGCAGTGCCGGGCCACCGCGGACGCCTCCGCCGGAATTTCCGTGTGCCCCGTTTCCATCCGGTCCCCGCGGTGGACAATCAGAGACATGAGCCAGCAGGGGGGCGGGCCCGCCCGTCATGACGACGACTGGTGGGGACAGCTGTACGACGACTCGACCGAGGACACGGGGCCCGCACCGGCCTCCGACTCCCTGGACGACCGCTACACCTCGGCCCGGAACGCGGTACGGGAGCGGTCCGGCGGCAGCGGGATCCCGGACCCGCCCGGGGAACCCGGCGGCCCACCGGCGCCCGCGGAGCCGCCGTCCGTCCGGCCGTCACCGCACCGCCCGCTCCCCGGCCGAGGGTCCCCGGACCGCTCGGTGCCGGCCCGGCGCGTCCCGGCCCCGCCGGAGACGTCCCCGGCCGTGCCCCCCGAGCCCGAGGCGCCCCCGCCCCTCTCCCGTACCGGCCCCGCACCCGCCGCGGCTCCCGCGTCCCCCGCGCCCCCGCCCGCCCTCGACCACGTCGGCTCCGGGCCCCCCACCTACGACCCCGAGCCCACCGCGCTGCCCCTCGCCGATCCGGACGAACTGGCGGCGCAGGTCGCCGACACCGTGCTGGACGGGGCGCAGTACGGGACCTGCACGCTGCGGGCGGTCTCGCTGCGCGGGGACTCCGCGCGGTACCGGGGGGAAACGCGCCGGGACGCGCTGCTGACCGCGCGGTTCGGCAGCGGCGAACAGGCGCTGGTGCTCGTCGCCATGGCGACCGGCGCACGGGCGGCGCCAGGAGCGCACCGGGTGGCGGCGGAGGCGTGCCGGCTGATCGGCCGGGCGGTCGGCCGCAGTCACGGACGGCTCGTCGAGGATCTCCGGGCCGGCCGGCGCGGCGACCTCAAGTCCGGTCTGCAGCGGCTGACCGACCGCGGCCTCGGCAGGCTGCGCGCCGACGCCGCCGAACGGGGCCTGGACCCCGAGGAGCACCACGCCGGCCTGCGCTGCCTGCTGCTGCCCGCCGACCCCGGCTGCCGTACCCGCGTGTTCTTCGGCGTCGGCGAAGGGGGGCTGTTCCGGCTGCGCGACGGCGAGTGGCAGGACATCGAGCCCGCCGTGCCGTCCGGCGATGCCACCGGCGAACCGGTCGTCGGCTTCGGCTCGGTCCCCGCCGAGACACCCGAGGGCGACCGGCTCACCATGGACTTCGGCATCCCGGTCCCGCCGAGCCCGTTCGAGCCCGCCCCCGAGCCGCCCCGTGCCCCCTTCCGCTTCCGCGCCTCGGTAGCCCGCCCGGGTGACGTGCTGGTGATGGCGACCGGCGGGCTCGCCGAACCGCTGCGCGGCGAGCCCGCGCTCTGCGCCTATCTCGCCCGCCGCTGGTCCGGCCCCACCCCGCCCGGCCTCGCCGCGTTCCTCGCGGACGCCCAGGTGCGGGTGAAGGGCTACGCCGACGACCGTACGGCGGTGGCCGTATGGGAGGCGCAACCGCCGGCCCTGTGACTTGATGGACCGGGAGGGCGTATCCCGGGACAGCGAAGGGGCAGACGACAGCCATGGCCAAACAGAACGTCGCCGAGCAGTTCGTCGACATCCTCGTCCGGGCCGGAGTGCGCCGCCTCTACGGCGTCGTCGGTGACAGCCTGAACCCGGTCGTGGACGCGGTGCGCCGGAACTCCGCCGTGGACTGGATCCACGTGCGCCACGAGGAGACGGCGGCCTTCGCGGCGGGAGCCGAGGCCCAGATCACCGGCCGGCTGGCGGCCTGCGCGGGCTCCTGCGGTCCGGGCAACCTGCACCTCATCAACGGCCTGTACGACGCACACCGTTCCATGGCGCCGGTGCTCGCGCTGGCCTCGCACATCCCCTCCGGCGAGATCGGCCTCGGCTACTTCCAGGAGACCCACCCGGACCGGCTCTTCCAGGAGTGCAGCCACTACAGCGAGCTGATCTCCAGCCCCAAGCAGATGCCCCGGCTGCTGCAGACCGCCATCCAGCACGCCGTCGGGCAGCGGGGCGTGAGCGTGGTCTCCCTGCCCGGGGACATCGCCGACGAACCCGCCCCGGAACGCGCCGCCGAGAGTGCCCTCGTCACCTCCCGGCCCACGATCCGCCCCGGCGACGCGGAGCTCGACCAGCTCGTGGACATGATCAACGAGGCCGGCAAGGTCACCCTCTTCTGCGGCAGCGGCACGGCCGGCGCGCACGCCGAGGTGATGGCCTTCGCCCGGAAGATCAAGTCCCCGGTCGGGCACGCCCTCAGGGGCAAGGAGTTCATCCAGTACGACAACCCGTTCGACGTCGGTATGAGCGGACTGCTCGGCTACGGCGCCGCCTACGAGGCCACGCACGAGTGCGACCTGCTGATCCTGCTGGGCACCGACTTCCCGTACAACGCCTTCCTGCCGACCGATGTGAAGATCGCCCAGGTCGACGTGCGGCCCGAGGTTCTGGGCCGGCGCTCCCGGCTCGACCTCGCCGTGTGGGGCGACGTGCGCGAGACGCTGCGCTGTCTGGTCCCGCGGGTGAAGGAGAAGACGAACCGGCGCTTCCTCGACCGGATGCTGAGGAAGCACGCCGACGCGCTGGAGGGCGTGGTCAAGGCCTACACCCGCAAGGTCGACCGGCACGTCCCGATCCACCCCGAGTACGTGGCCGCCGTTCTCGACGAAGTCGCCTCCGAGGACGCGGTGTTCACCGTCGACACGGGCATGTGCAACGTGTGGGCCGCGCGCTACGTCTCCCCCAACGGCCGCCGCCGGATCATCGGTTCCTTCTCGCACGGCTCGATGGCGAACGCGCTGCCGATGGCGATCGGCGCCCAGTTCACCGACCGGCGCCGGCAGGTGGTCTCCATGTCGGGGGACGGCGGGTTCGCCATGCTGATGGGCGACTTCCTGACGCTCGTGCAGTACGACCTGCCGGTGAAGGTGGTGCTGTTCGACAACTCCGCGCTCAGCATGGTCGAGCTGGAGATGCTCGTCGCCGGCCTGCCCTCGTACGGCACCGCCAACACCAACCCCGACTTCGCCGCCGTCGCCCGGGCCTGCGGTGCCTACGGGGTGCGGGTGGAGAAGCCCAAGCAGCTCGCCGGGGCGCTCAAGGACGCCTTCCGGCACAAGGGGCCGGCACTGGTGGACATCGTCACCGACCCCAACGCCCTGTCCATCCCCCCGAAGATCAGCGCCGAGATGGTCACCGGGTTCGCGCTGTCCGCATCGAAGATGGTGCTGGACGGCGGGGTCGGTCGCATGGTCCAGATGGCCCGCTCCAATCTGCGCAACGTCCCCCGGCCCTGAGACACCGCCGGACAACGGTGCTTTCCGGCCACTTTCACCGCCCGTGACAGTGGACCCTCCCACTGTGCCGGACGTCCCGATCCGTCCGTCCTGGGGCGCCCGGGGCACCGTACGGGGGTCCTTCCGGGCGATCCAAGATCGCCGCGGTCTCCGGAACCGCGTGCGAACGGCGGACGGGCGTGGCCGAACACACGGTCGTCGGCCGGACCCCAGGACTGCCCGCAGGCGCTCGGGGAATGGATCCCCGTGAACGTGTTCGACCAGGAGGGGCAGGGCCGGAAACGTGCGGGCGGGGGCCATGAACAGGCATGCGCGAGGGGGCGGTCCCGTGACCATCGGGGCCTCCTCGGCTCAAGCGGGGGACGAGACCGACACCATCACCGAACGCGAGTGGCACCAGCAGCGGCTCAGACGCAGGCTGGGGCGGGCCGACCTCAGGGCGGTGCCGGAGGCGCGCCGGGAACTCCGCGACCTGCTGCGGCACTGGGGCAGGCCGGGCCGCTCGGAGATAGCCGAACTGCTCACCAGCGAACTCGTCACCAACGCGCTCGTGCACACCGACCGCGACGCCGTACTGACCGCCGTCGTCTCGGCCGGCGGCGGACTCCGTGTGGAGGTGAGGGACTTCGTGGCCCGCGTACCGCTGCCGCGGACACCGGTCACGGACGAGGACACCAACGGCCGGGGGCTGGTCCTGGTGGAGTCCCTCGCGGACTCCTGGGGCGTACGACCGCACGAGGCGGGCAAGTCGGTGTGGTTCGAACTCGGCGCCGAGGCGGCCTGAGCCGGGCCGGACACGGACACGGGACGGGGCGTGACCCGTGCGGTCACGCCCCGTCCCGTGATGAGCCCCGAGCCCCGAACCAGCCCTGGTGCTGCGACCGGAAGGGTTCACCGGCTCGCGGCGCCCGGCACGGCACCACGCCGCGTCGTCGCATCACCCGAGTACGTCCGGTACGCGGGCGATGCTCCGCCTTGCGCCGCACCGCACCGGACGCCGCGAGCCTTCCGGCAAACCCTTCCGGTCACAGCACTAGCCGAACTGCTGTTCCAGGTCCTTCAGCTTGCGCTCCAGGGAGTCCAGACGCGGCAGGGCCATCGTGTCGTCCTCCGCCGTGAGGTCGACGGTGATCGCCTCAGTGCCCTTGCGGACCGGCTGAAGGGAGGGCCGAGAGCGGACGGGCAGCGGCTCCGGCGCCGGTATGGCAGGCTCCGCGGTGGCCGGCGCGGGGCCGCGCTCCACCGCCTGCACCTCCACCTGACGGCCGCCGCCGCGTCCGGCGAAGCCGCGGTGACCCCTGCTGATCGCACGCAGTTGGGCGCGCTCCACCCGCTGCTGGTCACGCCGGCGCCGGCGCGCCTCGTCCTTCTGCCGCTTGTCGTCGCGGACCTCCTCGACCGCCTCGTCCAGGCTGCGCACGCCCTCCAGGAGCATGAGGGACCACGCCCCGTAGGTCTCGCGCGGCGCCCTGAGCCAGCGGACGATACGGATCTGCGGCAGCGGGCGGGGCACCAGGCCCTGCTCGCGCAGCGCGGCACGACGGGTCTGCTTCAGCGCCCGGTCGAACAGTACGGCCGCCGACAGGGACATGCCGGAGAAGAACTGCGGGGCGCCCGCGTGGCCGATGCCGCGGGGCGCGTGCACCCAGTTGAACCACGCCGCCGCCGCGGCGAACAGCCACACCAGTATCCGGGAGCCCAGGGCCGCGTCACCGTGGCTGGCCTCGCGCACCGCGAGGACGGAGCAGAACATCGCCGCGCCGTCCAGGCCGAACGGCACCAGGTACTGCCAGCCGTCGGTCAGCCCGAGGTTCTGCTCGCCGAAGCCGACCAGCCCGTGGAAGGAGAGGGCGGCCGCGACCGCGGCGCAGCAGAACAGCAGCACGTAGGAGGCCGTGCCGTAGATGGCCTCCTTGCGCCTGCGGCGCTCCTCGCTGCGCTCCCACGAGTCGTCCGCACTCGCGTTCTCCCCGGAGGAGCGCTTACCGCGCGCGAGTACCGCCACCGCCGCCAGCATGCCCAGGAGCAGCACGGCGCCCGGAAGCAGCCAGTTCAGCGATATGTCGGTCAGTCTCATAGGGGTCCCTTGCATTGGGATAGGGCGTGACGCCCGCCATAGTGGCCCACTCCGGACGGCCCTCAGGGGGTTTCGGGGCAAGAGGCCGCCAACGAGGTGCAAGGGGATGCGCAGGGCGACGTTCTGCTCGAACTACCGCGTGAGGGGCGGGAGTTGAGTTCGAATAAGACTACCCGTACGGATGGTTCCCCGGAAAGTTCCCGATACGGGTGGGGAAGTTGTGCATCATCTGTCCGTGACCGGTGGCCCGAACGTGGTGATCCTAGTCGACTCGGTGGGTGCCGTTCGCCTCTGAGGGACCCTCAGGCCGCGATGTGGGCCCCGAGTTCGGCGAACCGGTCGCGTTCGCGGGCGCGCGGACAGGTGACGCAGGCGTCCGCCACGCGCATCCCGGCCCGCAGCGCCTCCTCCGGTACGGAGGCCGCGCCGGGCGGCACGGCCGCCGTACCGCCAGGCAGGCAGGTCGAGGTGGCGGGGCGGACGGCCGCCCGGCCGGTCGCCCGGTGGCGCGACACCGCCGCCACGCGCGTTCCGGGGCGTCCGGCGGCGCGGGAACCACGGGACGGTGACGAGTGGGCCGGCCAGGCGCGGTGGTGCGGTCCGAAGCTCGCGGCGACGTCCGGGCGGCCCTGCCGGTCGTGGCCGCGCGGCACCTGCGCCTCCTCTCGGGCGCGGAGGCGTCGAGCCGGTCCCCGCGCGGCACCTGCGCCTCCTCCCGGGCGCGGAGGCGTCGAGCCGGTCCCCGCGCGCGGCGAGCCCGGCAGTGCCGACGGGGCCCCCGGCAGCGCCCGCGCCGGTCACGGCTCGATGACCGCCGGCCCCGGGGTGGACGGCGGTGAGGCGGGCGTACGTGGCGGTGAGCGGCGCGGCGGTGGCGGGCGCGGCGAGGGCGGGCGCGGCGAGGGCGCCGAGCACTGATCGCGGGCCGAATGCAAAGGTAAGGCTTACCTTGCTCATTCTTCGGGGAGTTTGAAGAGCCGCCCCATGCGCCTATGGTGCTTGACGGACAAGCGACAAGCCGCCGTAATGACCCCAAGTGCCGACAAGCCGGAGGAGGCCCCGTGAAGCAGGGTTTGCAGGGCTCCGCCGACCCGTTCGGCGCGGCCCGGGCCCCGGCGCGGGAGCGCGCCGCCGAGCCGGCCGGGCCGCGGGACGCCGGCCTGCCCGGGGCGCGGGGCGAGCACACCCACGCCGAGCGGCCGATCCCGCGGCCCAGGGCGGCCGTGCGGCGCTCCTCGGTGCGCGGGCAGATCCTCGACGCGCTGCGGACGGCCCTGGCGGCGGGCGAGCTGGAACCGGGCGAGGTCTACTCGGCGCCCGCCCTCGGCGAGCGCTTCGGGGTGTCGGCGACACCGGTGCGCGAGGCCATGCAGCAGCTCACCCTCGAAGGCGCCGTCGAGGTGGTGCCCAACCGCGGTTTCCGGGTCATGGAGTGGGGCGCCCGGGAGCGGGCCGAGCTGGCCGAGGTAAGGGCGCTGCTGGAGGTGCCGGTGATGCTGCGGCTGGCCCGCACGGTGCCCGCCGACCGCTGGGCCGAGCTGCGGCCGCTGGCCGAGGACACGGTGCGCGCCGCGTCCTCCGGCTGCCCGGCGACGTACGCGGCGTCCGACCGCGCCTTCCACCGGGCGGTGCTGTCCCTCGCGGACAACGCCCAGCTCGTGCGGACGGCGGAGGACCTCCACCGGCGCTCCCAGCGGTCGCTGGTCGGCGGCCCGGTCCGGCCGGGCCGCACCGACCTCGCGGCCGACGCCGCCGAGCACACGGCCCTGCTGGACGCGCTGATCGCCCACGACCTCGACGTGGTGCGGGACCTGGTCGGCGACCACTTCGCGGGGGCCGCCTGACCCCGGGCGGACGCCTGACGGGCGCCCACGGCCGTGGGCGCCCCGGGCCACGGTCAGGATCCGTCCGGCTCGCCGTGCGCGCTCTTGGAGTAGGCGTCGTGCCACGCGGCCTTCGCGCCGGAGTCGCCGATGCGGTACACGTCCACCACGGCTCCGGCCGCCACCGCCAGGGACAGCACCGCCACGACGATGCGCAGCGGCAGCGAGGCGAGCCGGGCGGGCCGCGCCGCGCCGCCGTCCCGGCCCTCACCCCTCGGGCCCCGTGCCGACCACCACACGACCGCCGCGAGGACGAACAGGCCCAGCGCCCACGGCAGCAGCCCGTCGCCCAGCTCGGTGTGCCGGCGCACCAGCGGGTCGTCGTCGACGTGCCGCTCCAGCCACTCACCGGCCTCGGTGGTCAGCGGCACGGCGGCCAGGGCGACCAGGGCCAGCGAGGGCAGCAGCACGCCCAGCCGCCGGGCGGCCCGCGGCCACACCGCGCCGGCCACCAGGGCCAGCGCGGTGAGGGGTATCAGCACGACGACTACGTGGACCAGCAGGACGTGGGCCGGCAGGCCGTTGACCAGACTCATCGAGTACTCCTGAGGGGGTCGGGGCGCGCCACACTGGCACAGCAACCTCTCAGTCGGCTCTGAGGCCGCCCTCAGGCGGTCGCGGCGCCCGGCGCCGGCGGAGCCAACTGCCGGGCCAGCCAGGTCGGGACGCCGCCCAGCAGCCGGAACAGCCGCCCGGCCTCCTCCCGCAGCCGTGCGGCCTCCGGCTCCGACTCCGCGTCCGCCAGGGAGGCCAGCGCGGGGGCCGTGCCCACCAGGTATCCCAACTCCTCGCGGATTCGCAGCGACTCGGCGAAGCCGTGCCGGGCTTCCGCCAACTCCCCGTCGCGCAGGGCGAGTCCGGCCAGGTGGCGCCAGGTGAAGGACAGCAGCAGGGGATCGGCGTACGCCGTGGCGCCCGCGTGGGCACGGCGGTAGGCGGCACGCGCCGCCTGCGGCGAGTCGGCGAGGTTCTCCGCCAGCAGCCCTCGCCGGAAGTCCAGCAGTGCCCGTCCCACGGCACCGGGCGGGATCAGCGCGGCCGCCCGCCCGAGCGCGGCCCGAGCCTCGTCGGCCCGGTCCCGTACGCCGTGCAGCGTGGCCGCGTAGGCGAGCTGGCCGCGTTCGCAGGCGGCCGCCCCGCGCTCCTCGTCGGTGTGCGCCTGCGCCTCCGCCGTGCGCAGCGCGTCCTCCGCCTCAGCCCAGCCCCGTTCGGTGTACAGGCACCGTTCGACCAGCAGCGCGGCCCGTTGCAGGGTCGTGGCCGGGGTGTCCGCCGGCAGCATGGCCGCCGCGTCGGCCCAGCAGGCCCGCGAGCGCAACCGCCACACCGCGGTCTGGAGAGGATCGTCACCGGCGGTCGTTCCGTTACCAGACATGGCGGAGTACGCCACGTTGCCCTCCCCGAGCACGCCGTCGAGCTGTTGAGTGGTGGCGGCATTCCAGCACCAATCATGGGGCTGGGCCAAGGGGATGGGTGAAAGAATTCACAAAGTCGGGCGACCTTGGCGTGACTTGGCCGGGTCGTGTCGCGCCGCTGTCGTCCTCAGCTCATCCGCAGCGCGAGGAAGAAGTCCAGCTTGTCCTCCAGGCGCGACAGGTCCCGGCCCGTCAACTGCTCGATCCGCCCGACCCGGTAGCGCAGTGTGTTGACGTGCAGGTGGAGCCGGGTGGCGCAGCGGGTCCAGGAGCCGTCGCAGTCGAGGAACGCCTCCAGGGTCGGGATCAGTTCGGCGCGGTGGCGGCGGTCGTACTCGGTCAGCGGGTCCAGCAGACGCGCCGTGAAGGCGCGGCGGACGTCGTCCGGGACGAACGGCAGCAGCAGCACGTGCGAGGCCAGCTCCTGGTGGCCGGCCGCGCAGACCCGGCCCGGGCGGGCCGCGGCGACCCGGCGGGCGTGCCGGGCCTCCTCCAGCGCGCCGCGCAGGCCCTCCGCCGAGTGCACGGCGGCGCTGACCCCGAGGGTCAGCCGCCCGTCGTCGGCGAGGCCCGCCGACAGCGGCTCCCGCACGGCCCGCAGCAGCGCGTCGGCGAGCAGACCGGTCTCGGAGCCGTCCTGGTCGGCGGAGACCGCCGGCAGCGGCACCAGGGCGATCGCCTCGTCCCCGGCGTGGGCGACGGCGATCCGGTCCGAGGGTTCGGGGCCGGTGGCCAGCGGGTCGACCAGGACCTCCTCCAGCAGTGACTGGGCGACCGGGCCGCCCTCCACCGCCGCGCCGTCCCACTCGACCCGGGCCACGACCACCTGCCAGTGCGGGGCCGCGCCGAGCCCGGGCAGCAGCACCGGCGCGGCCACTCTCAGCCGCGCGGCGATCTCGGCGGGCGCGGCACCGGTCTGCACCAGCTCCAGCACCTCCTGCGCGAGCCGGCGCCGCACCGTGCGCGCCGCGTCCCGCCGGTCGCGCTCGACGGCGATGAGCTGGGTGACGCCCTGGAGCAGGTCGAGGCGCTCCTCCGGCCAGTCCCCGGCGTCCGCCTCGACCGCGAGCAGCCAGTCCGACAGGACCGTCTCACGCATGTCGCGGACGGCCTGCGGGGAGCGCCCGGAGGAGCGGACGGGGAAGAGCGAGAACGTGCTGCCGTCCAGCGGCACCCGGTGCGGTCCGCGCCGGCCGGAGCGGGTGGCGGCCAGGTGCTCGGCGGCCAGCCGCGCGCAGGTCTCGGCCGGCAGCACCGGGCCGGCGACCTTCGAGCCGGCGATCAGCCGTCCGGTGGGGGAGAGCACCCAGGCGCGCAGGTCGAGGTCGGTGCCGAGCAGGTCCAGGACCACGTCGGGGCCGCCGCCCGCCGGGCCCGAGGTCATCATCCGCCGGTGCCGGTCGACCACGGCCGCGAGGTCACCGGCCCGCTCCCCGGAGACCTGCCGCACCACGTGCTCGGTGACCGTCGCGAACGCCACCGACTCGTGCACCGCGAACAGCGGCAGCCGGTGCTTCGCGCAGGCCGCCACCAGGTCGTCCGGTACGTCGCCCAGCTCGGCCTCGCCGGCCGCCAGCGCCGCCACCCCGGCCTGCACCAGGATCCGTACGAACGGCTCGGAGTCCCCGGCGTCCCGGCGCCAGGCCAGACCGGTCAGCACCAGCTCGCCCCCGGAGAGGTAGCGGCTCGGATCGCGCAGGTCGGTGGTCATGACCCCGCGCACGGAGCGGTCCAGCTCGTCCTCGCCGCCGAGCAGCCGCAGCCCCAGCGCATCGGTGTCCAGCAGTGCGCGCAGCCGCATGTCGTCGCCGCCGTTCTGTGTCTCGAAATCTACGATGAATCCTGTCGGGTGACCCGTGACGGGCCCGGAACCCGGGTGCCACGGTTCCACGGCGGGCCGCCGGGCCCTCACCCGTGTTTCCCGGGGAAAACGGAGAGGTTACCGATGGGCTCCGTTCATACGAATCTACAAGATGCCCGTCGTGGCCAGCCAACTCCTTCATGGTTTCGGTGACTGACCTCGCCGGAGTACGGGGCGGTGTACTGAGCCCACTCCGCGTAAAGAGCACATGAACGAGCCGGACCCGCCGCACCCGGATTGGCTCGATCCGTACGACTCACGAGACGATGAAGAGAGCCGGTCATGGACTTCCTTCGCCCCGCCAGCTGGGAGGAGGCGCTCGCCGCGAAGGCCGAGCACCCCACCGCTGTGCCGATTGCGGGTGGCACCGACGTGATGGTCGAGATCAACTTCGACCACCGCCGGCCCGAGTACCTGCTCGACCTGAACCGCGTCGGCGACCTCTACGAGTGGGAGGTCGGCGAGGACACCGTCCGGCTGGGCGCCTCGGTCCCCTACACCAGGATCATGGAGAACCTCCGTGCCGAGCTGCCGGGCCTCGCGCTCGCCTCGCACACGGTCGCCTCTCCGCAGATCCGCAACCGCGGCGGCGTCGGCGGCAACCTCGGCACGGCCTCGCCCGCCGGTGACGCCCACCCCGCCCTGCTGGCGGCCGGCGCCGACGTCGAGGTGGAGTCGGCGGCCCGCGGCACCCGCCTCGTCCCGATCGACGCCTTCTACACCGGCGTGAAGCGCAACGCCCTGGAGCCCGACGAGCTGATCCGCGCGGTGCACATCAAGAAGGCGGACGGCCCCCAGCAGTACTCCAAGGTCGGCACCCGCAACGCCATGGTGATCGCCGTGTGCGCCTTCGGCCTCGCCCTGCACCCCGCGACCCGCACCGTGCGCACCGGCATCGGCTCCGCCGCGCCCACGCCGGTACGGGCCAAGGCCGCCGAGGAGTTCCTGAACGCGGCCCTCGAGGAGGGCGGCTTCTGGGACAACGGAAAGATCGTCACCCCGTCGGTCGCCAAGCGGTTCGCGGAGCTGTGCTCCGGGGCCTGCAACCCGATCGACGACGTCCGGGGCACCGCGAGCTACCGCCGGCACGCGGTCGGCGTCATGGCCCGCCGGACGCTCACCTGGACCTGGGAGTCGTACCGCGGCACCCGCCGCGCCACCGAGGGAGCTGCGTGATGCGCGTCAACTTCACCGTCAACGGACGTCCGCAGGAGGCCGACGACGTATGGGAGGGCGAGTCCCTGCTGTACGTGCTGCGCGAGCGCCTCGGCCTGCCCGGTTCCAAGAACGCCTGCGAGCAGGGCGAGTGCGGCTCCTGCACCGTGCGCCTCGACGGCGTGCCGGTGTGTTCCTGCCTGGTCGCGGCCGGGCAGGCGGAGGGCCGCGAGGTGGTGACCGTCGAGGGCCTCGCGGACTACGCGAAGCAGCGCTCCTGCGGCGACTCGGGCTCGTGCGGCACCACGCCGGACGAGGCCGGAAGCCGGCAGGCCGAGGGCACCGACTCGCAGACCGGCGAGGGCGGCGAACTCAGCCCCGTCCAGCAGGCGTTCATCGACGCCGGCGCCGTCCAGTGCGGCTTCTGCACCCCGGGCCTGCTGGTCGCCGCCGACGAGATGCTGGAGCGCAACCCCAGCCCGTCCGACGCGGACATCCGCGAGGCCCTGTCCGGCAACCTGTGCCGCTGCACGGGCTACGAGAAGATCATGGACGCGGTCCGCCTGGCCGCCGCCCGCCAGTCCGAGGGGGTCTGAGATGCCGACGAACGGCGCGCCTACGAAGATCACGCAGGGCTCGCAGACCCGGGGCGGCGTCGGTGAGTCCACGCTCCGCCCGGACGGCACCCTCAAGGTCACCGGCGAGTTCGCGTACTCGTCCGACATGTGGCACGAGGACATGCTGTGGGGCCAGATCCTGCGCTCCACCGTCGCCCACGCGGAGATCGTGTCCATCGACACCTCCGAGGCCCTCGCGCTGCCCGGCGTGTACGCGGTCATGACCTACGACGACCTGCCGACCGAGGTGCGGAACTACGGCCTGGAGATCCAGGACACCCCCGTCCTCGCCCACGGCCGGGTGCGCCACCACGGCGAGCCGGTCGCGATCGTCGCCGCCGACCACCCGGAGACCGCCCGCCGCGCCGCGGCCAAGATCAAGGTCGATTACCGGGAACTGCCGGTCGTCACCGACGAGGCCTCCGCCACCGCAGCGGACGCGATCCTCCTGCACGACAACCGCGACGACCACCACGCCGGACACGTCCCGCACCCGAACGTCGTGCACCGCCAGCCGATCGTCCGCGGCGACGCCGCGGCGGCGAGCCGGCGGGCCGACGTCGTCGTCAAGGGCGAATACACCTTCGGCATGCAGGACCAGGCCTTCCTCGGCCCCGAGTCCGGTCTCGCGGTGCCCGAGGAGGACGGCGGCGTCCACCTCTACATCGCCACCCAGTGGCTGCACTCCGACCTCCGCCAGATGGCGCCCGTCCTCGGCCTGCCCGAGGACAAGGTGCGGATGACGCTGGCCGGCGTGGGCGGCGCCTTCGGCGGCCGCGAGGACCTGTCGATGCAGATCCACGCCTGCCTGCTGGCGCTGCGCACCGGCAAGCCGGTGAAGATCGTCTACAACCGGTTCGAGTCCTTCTTCGGGCACGTCCACCGCCACCCGGCGAAGCTCTACTACGAGCACGGGGCCACGCGGGACGGCAAGCTGACCCACATGAAGTGCCGGATCGTGCTCGACGGCGGCGCCTACGCCTCGGCCTCCCCGGCCGTGGTCGGCAACGCCGCCTCGCTCAGCGTCGGGCCGTACGTCGTCGAGGACGTCGACATCGAGGCCATCGCCCTGTACACCAACAACCCGCCCTGCGGCGCCATGCGCGGCTTCGGCGCGGTCCAGGCGTGCTTCGCCTACGAGGCGCAGATGGACAAGGTGGCCGAGGAACTCGGCATGGACCCGGTGGAGTTCCGCCGGCTCAACGCGATGGAGCAGGGCACCCTCCTGCCGACCGGGCAGCGCGTCGACTCCCCGGCCCCGGTCGCCGAACTGCTGCGCCGGGTCAAGGCGATGCCGCTGCCGCCCGAGCGCCAGTGGGAGTCCAGCGAGGGCGCCGACGTACGCCAGTTGCCCGGCGGTCTGTCCAACACCACGCACGGCGAGGGCGTCGTACGCGGGATCGGCTACGCGGTCGGCATCAAGAACGTCGGCTTCTCCGAGGGCTTCGACGACTACTCCACCGCACGCGTCCGGATGGAGGTGATCGGCGGCGAACCGGTGGCCACCGTGCACACCGCGATGGCGGAGGTCGGCCAGGGCGGTGTCACCGTGCACGCGCAGATCGCCCGCACCGAGCTGGGCGTCAGCCAGGTGACCATCCACCCGGCCGACACCCAGGTGGGCAGCGCCGGTTCGACCTCGGCCTCCCGGCAGACGTACGTCACCGGCGGCGCCGTGAAGAACGCCTGCGAACTGGTCCGCGAGAAGGTCCTGGAGGTCGGGCGCCGCAAGTTCGGCTCCTACCACCCGGCCTGGGCCACGGCCGAACTCCTTCTGGAGGGCGGCAAGGTGGTCACCGACGCGGGCGAGGTCCTCGGCGACCTGGTCGACGTCCTGGAGGGCGAGGCCGTGGAGATCGAGGCGGAGTGGCGGCACCGGCCGACCGAGCCCTTCGACCTGCGCACCGGCCAGGGCAACGGGCACGTCCAGTACTCCTTCGCCGCGCACCGCGCCGTCGTCGAGGTCGACACCGAACTGGGCCTGGTCAAGGTCGTCGAACTGGCCTGCGCCCAGGACGTCGGCAAGGCGCTCAACCCGCTCTCCGTCGTCGGCCAGATCCAGGGCGGCACGACCCAGGGCCTGGGCGTCGCGGTGATGGAGGAGATCGTCGTCGACCCCAAGACCGCCAAGGTCAGGAACCCCTCCTTCACGGACTACCTGATCCCCACGATCCTCGACACGCCGACCATCCCCGTCGACGTGCTCGAACTCGCCGACGACCACGCCCCGTACGGGCTCCGTGGCATCGGCGAAGCACCGACCCTGTCGTCCACCCCGGCCGTCCTCGCGGCGATCCGGAGCGCGACCGGACTGGAGCTGAACCGCACACCGGTCCGCCCGGAACACCTGACGGGTTCCGCGTAGACACGGCCGCCGGCGCGTCGCGGCGACGTCGCGACGCGCCGGCACCCCGGCGCCGGGCAGGCTCGACCCACGGCCGTCCCGGCGCCGGTCAGCAAGTACCACGTTCGTCTCGGGCCGTCCCCCGGGCCGTCCAATCCCAAATCCCGCCTGCCCTCCCACGGCAGCCGGGTGCCCCTGTGAACCTTGGGAGTTGGCCCATGACCCAGCAGTCAGTGGAGCCCAGGACCACAGCCGAAGACGCGGGCGAAGGAACCCGCGTCCCGGCCGGCAGATCCTGGCTCGACCGGTACTTCCACATAAGCGGCAGAGGATCCACCGTCGCGCGCGAGGTGCGCGGCGGCATCACCACCTTCATGGCGATGGCGTACATCCTCCTGCTCAATCCCCTGATCCTGTCCGGCAAGGACGTGGCCGGGGACACCCTCGGCCAGAGAGCCCTGATCACCGCGACCGCGTTCGCCGCGGCGCTCACCACGCTGCTGATGGGCTTCGTCGGCAAGGTGCCCCTCGCGCTGGCCGCCGGCCTGTCGGTCTCCGGCGTGGTGTCCTCGCAGGTCGCCCCCAACATGACCTGGCCGCAGGCCATGGGCATGTGCGTGCTGTACGGCGCCGCCATCATGCTGCTGGTCGTCACCGGCCTGCGCGAGTTGATCATGAACGCGATCCCGCTCGCGCTCAAGCACGGCATCACCATGGGCATCGGACTGTTCATCGCCCTCATCGGCTTCTACAAGGCCGGCTTCGTGCACCAGGGCAAGGCCACCCCGGTGAGCCTCGGCCCAGCCGGTGAACTCGCCGGCTGGCCGGTCCTGCTCTTCGCCGGCACCCTGTTGCTGATCTTCATGCTCCAGGCCCGCAACGTCCCCGGCGCCATCCTCGTCGGGATCGTCTCCGGCACGGTCGTCGCCGCCGTCCTCAACGGGCTCGGCGTCATCGACCCGAAGCAGTGGGCGGGTGGCGCGCCCACCCTGCACGGCAGCGCGGTCTCGATGCCCGACTTCTCGCTCTTCGGGCACGTGGAGTTCGGTGGCTGGGGCGAGGTCGGCGCGATGACCGTCGGCATGATCGTCTTCACCCTGGTCCTGGCCGGTTTCTTCGACGCGATGGCCACCATCATCGGCGTCGGCACCGAGGCGAAGCTGGCCGACGACAAGGGCCGGATGCCGGGCCTGTCCAAGGCGCTGTTCATCGACGGCGCCGGCGGCGCGATCGGCGGCGTGGCGGGCGGCTCCGGGCAGACGGTGTTCATCGAGTCGGCCACCGGGGTCGGCGAGGGCGCCCGCACGGGCCTGGCCTCGGTCGTCACCGGACTGTTCTTCGCCGCCTGCCTCTTCTTCACCCCGCTGACCGCGATCGTGCCGCAGGAGGTCGCCTCCGCCGCCCTGGTGGTCATCGGCGCCATGATGCTGATGAACGCCCGGCACGTGGACTGGGCCGACCGCGCCACCGCGATCCCGGTCTTCCTGACCGTCGTCCTGATGCCGTTCACGTACACCATCACCACCGGTGTCGCCGCGGGCGTCATCTCCTACACGGCCATCAAGACCGCCCAGGGCAGGGCCCGCGAGATCGGGGCCTTCATGTGGGGGCTGACGGTGATCTTCCTGGTCTACTTCGCCCTCCACCCGATCGAGGGCTGGCTGGGCGTGCACTAGGGCCTCTCGCCCGGTCGACGCTTCGCACCACAACCCCGTTAGGAGACCGAGACATGCTGGACATCGCCGACGAGCTGAACCGGTGGGTCGAGCAGGGCCGTGACTTCGCCGTCGCCACCGTGGTGGCCGTCGGGGGCAGTGCCCCGCGGCAGCCGGGCGCCGCCCTCGCGGTGGACGCCGACGGAACGGCCGTCGGCTCGGTCTCCGGCGGGTGCGTGGAAGGCGCCGTGTACGAGCTGTGCCGGCAGGCGCTCGAGGACGGCGAGACCGTCCTCGAGCGCTTCGGGTACAGCGACGAGGATGCCTTCGCCGTCGGCCTGACCTGCGGAGGCGTCATCGACATCCTGGTCACGCCGGTCCGGGCGGACGGTCCCGCCCGGCCGGTGTTCGCGGCCGGGCTGGCCGCCGCCGCGCGAGGCGAGGCGGCGGCGGTCGCCCGGATCGCCGAGGGCCCGGACGGACTGCGGGGCCGCGCCCTGCTCGTCCGCCCCGACGGCTCCCACGACGGCGGCTTCGGGGGCCACCCCGAACTCGACCGCACGGTGGCCGCCGAGGCCGGCGCCTTCCTGGACGCGGGCCGCACCGGCACCCTGGAGATCGGTGCGCGGGGCTCGCGCTGCGGCGCCCCGCTCACGGTCCTGGTGGAGTCGTCGGTGCCCGCGCCCCGGATGATCGTCTTCGGGGCGATCGACTTCGCCTCCGCGCTGGTGAGGGTCGGCAAGTTCCTCGGCTACCACGTCACGGTGTGCGACGCCCGACCGGTGTTCGCCACCGGGGCCCGCTTCCCGGAGGCCGACGAGATCGTCGTCGAGTGGCCCCACGAGTATCTGGAGCGCACGGAGGTCGACGGTCGCACCGTCCTGTGCGTCCTCACCCACGACGCCAAGTTCGACGTACCGCTGCTACGGCTGGCCCTGCGGCTGCCCGTGGCCTACGTCGGCGCGATGGGCTCCCGCCGCACCCACCTGGACCGCAACGAGCGGCTGCGCGCCGTCGGCGTCGGCGAGCTCGAACTGGCCCGGCTGCACTCGCCGATCGGCCTCGACCTCGGGGCCCGCACGCCGGAGGAGACGGCCCTGTCGATCGCCGCGGAGATCGTCGCGGGCCGCCGCGGCGGCAGCGGCGCCTCCCTCACCGGCGCCCACACCCCGATCCACCACGACACCGCGGCGACTCCCGCGGGACGGATCGGGTCGGTGGCCTGAGCGGGGCCCGAGCGGCCTCCGGCCGCTCAGGCCCGCCGCAGCAGCCGGTTCGCCGCGCTCCCGAACAAGGTCCGCGCCGTGCGCGCCACGACACCGTCGAAGAGGCGGGGGAGGAAGCGGACCCGCAGGTCCTCCCGCCACACCACGCGGGCCCTGCCGGCCGGCCCGGGCCCGACCTCGATCTCGGCCCAGCCCAGGATCACCCGCCCGTGCTTCTCCAGGCGGCACAGCCCCGGCCCGCCGTCCACGGGCGGGCGCCAGAGCGTGACCTCCATGGGATCGTCGAAGCCGACCGGGCCGACGCCCGAGCGGGCCACGAAGCGGGTGCCCTCGTGCGTCGGCGCGGGGGTGAGGACGGTGACGCGGGTGAAGGGCACCGCCTCGCCGTGGCGCGGCCACTCGGTGAGCCGCCGCCACGCCTCCTCGGGCGCAAGGGGCACGGTCCGTTCGACGGAGAAGTAGGGCACGACACGATCGTAGGCACTCACCACCGCTCGCCCGCCGCTTCGGTCCCGGATCACCTGCACGGCTCAACGGCTCGACGGCCCTTCGCGGTGCGGAGCCGACGGCCCGCCGGCTCAGGGCCGGTACACCTGGCCCGGCTCGGCCCTGCCCGGCGCCAGTAGCTGGGGCACCGTCACGAAGACGAAGCCGCGGGCCTTCAGCGCGTCGATGATGCCGGGCACGGCCGGGACGGTGCCCCGGTAGATGTCGTGCAGCAGGATGATGCCGTCCCGGGAGGCCTGGTCCAGGACGCGCCGGGTGATCAGCGCCGAGTCGGTGGTCGTGTAGTCCTTCGCGGTCACGCTCCACAGCACCTCGGCCAGACCCAGCTCCTTGCAGATCCGGTGCACGTCGGCGTCGGTGCGGCCCTGGGGCGGGCGCATCAGCGTGGGCCTGTGCCCGGTGAGCCGCGCTATCTCCTCGTTGGGCCGCCGCAGTTCCTCGCGTATCTGCTCGTCGGAGATCCGGGTGAGGATCTTGTGGTCCCAGGTGTGGCTCGCGACCTCGTGGCCCTCGGCCGCCATCCGCCGGACCAGTTCCGGATAGGTGTCGATGTGCCGTTTGCCGAGCAGGAAGAAGGTCGCCGGGACCTTCTTCTCCTTGAGGATGTCGAGCAGCCGCGCCGAGTTCTCGCTCGGCCCCGCGTCGAAGGTCAGCGCGATGCACTTCGCGTGGCGGCAGTCCACCGTCCCGAGCCGGGCCGGCGCCCCGTGGGCCCCCTCGGCGCGCACCGTGCTGGGGGCGGTCGTGTCGACCTCCGCGCAGCCCGACAGCGTCAGCGCCAGGCAGGCGGCCATCGAGGCGAGCGCGGACGCACGCAACCCGCGCCCCGTTCGGCGCATCTTCCTGGGTGCGGGCGGCGTGGCCGGGCTCCTGCCGGCCGAAGTCGTGAGAGGCATGTAGGGACTATACGCTCAGTTTATAGTTCGTGCGTTCGATTTTCTGGAACTCGTGCGGGCGCGGCCCGGCCCGGCCGTAGCACCATGGAGGGGCGGGGGAGCGAAGGACGTCCGGCGACCCGACGGTGCCACCGTGCTCGACGTGCCGCACCGGGGCCGACCGGCCGGACGGCGAGGAGCGGCCATGCCCCGACTGGCCGAGAGCGAGGCGCGGTTGCGCTTCACCGGCGCCCGGGTGGCCCGGCTGGCCACCGTCGACGCGTCGGGCCGCCCGCACCAGGTGCCGGTGGTCTTCGCCCATCACGCCCCGGACGGCGTCGACCGGATCGTCACCGCCGTCGATCACAAGCCCAAGACCACCGATCGCCTCAAGCGGCTGGCCAATCTGTCCCGGCACCCGGCGGTGTGTCTGCTCGTGGACGCCTACGACGAGGACTGGGACCACCTGTGGTGGGTGCGCGCCGACGGCGAGGCCCGCGTCCTGCCGCCCGGCGGTGCCGACGCGGCCGTGCGGGGGGCGCGCGAGGCGGCTGTGGCGCTGCTGTGCGCCAAGTACCCGCAGTACCGTTCACGCCCCCCGGCCGGCCCGGTGGTCGACGTCGCCGTGCGGCGGTGGACGGGGTGGCGGGCGCGGGTGCCCGAATCGCCGTGAAATAGCGGGAGGGTAACCGGGTGATGAATTCCCCCTTTTTCTGCGGTTCGGCACCGTGATTCGCCGGATCACCTGACCTGTCGATGTAAAACACCGGAAAAGATCCTGTCCGGGCACAACATCCCGCGATTCGACATCGACGCAGGTCCGCGGCAGTTCAACTGCCTTGCACCGAGCGTGTGTTCGCGTAAGCTGCGGGTTATCCCCGCCGCGTTTCATGGGGTGGGTGACAGGAACTTCCGAGGAGATATGTGTGCATGGCATACGTAAATGGGGGCCGGCGGCTGCTGCCCTGACCCTGATGGCAGGAGCTTTTCAGGGAATTCAGGCGTCCCCGGCGGCGGCGGCCGACTGCTGGCGAGCCACCTGTTCGGGCAAGGACCCCATTCAGATGGGGTGCGACGACGACGCCGAGATTCTCCAGCAGGTGACGGAGCCGGATGAATCGGTCGCGGTGCGGCTGATGTGGTCGCCGAAGTGCCAGGGGGTGTGGGCGAAGATCTCGCGCGACCTCGACACGTCCCCCGACTACGTGTACGGGACGTTGTGGACGACGCGTGCCTCCGACGGCGGCATCGAGGACTACGACACGACGGGTCTGCTCGCCGACGGTGTGGCGGGCGCCTACACCAAGATGCAGAACTGGAAGACCACGACCGCCAAGGCGTGCTGGAACGACGTCAACGCCCAGTACGACCCGGCGCCGCTGGAGTACATCGTGAACAACCACAACGCGAGCCTTCCGGTCGTCCACGGCCTGTGCACGGACTGGATGTGAGGAAGATGATGCGCCGAAGAGGCCTCAGGAGATACTTCTCCACCAATCCCCTGCTGGCCATGACCGTGGTGGCGGCCTCCACCGCCCTGGTCCCGCTGGCGTCCTCCGGCACCGCCGTACGGACGGCCCCCGCCGCCGCGGACAGCGCGACGCCCCGTCTGTTCTCCGCGCCCGGCAAGGACCTGGGGTCGGGGTACACCTCGTCGTCGGACGCGATCGTGCAGGCCACCGGTGACGCCGAGGGGCTGCACATCCTGGCGGCGAGGGAGAGCGAGGGGTTCTCGTTCTACGAGATCGCCCGCCTCGAGCGCAAGGAGCTGTCCGACGCCGGGCCGTGGACGGGCTACGTCTGCACCACCGGATCGGGCGACTACGCGGCAGCGGTCTACGCCCCGTCGGCCTGGTCCAACAAGCCCGGCGCGTACGAGAACGGCGCCTTCGCCGCGGTGATCCGTCTCTCCGACGGCAAGGTCACCGAGGTGCCCGACCGGGTGCAACTGGCGTACTTCACGCCGGGCTGCGGAACGGGCGACGAGGTGGCGTTCACCTCCAGTTCGGCCACCGACAGGTCGGCCGGCGCGACGACGGTCATCTCGGTCGACGCCGCCACGGGGTCGGTCTCCTCCCGCCGCACGGTCGACGGCTATCTCACGCATGTCATGCCCACGCAAAAGCGGACCGTCGGCGTGCTCGGCGGCGACCTCGTCGACCTCGCGGGCCACGGCAAGAAGCTGTCCGCCCACAAGCTCGCAGCCGTACCCGGCCCGATGTTCGCGCTGACCGCCTCCAGGAACGGCGCCGTGGACATCGGCACGGTCGACGGCGGGAGCAGTGTCATCTCCCGCCTCGACGGCAAGCACTTCACCGAAGTGGGCCGCGCCCCCAAGGGCGACGTCAAGCTCCTCCCCGTGGCGGGCGGCGACGCGGTGGTCGGCGACGTGAAGGGCATCGACACCAGCAAGGCCCCGGGGCTCTCCAGGCACGCCGTCGACGGCCGGGTGGCGGGGATATCCCGGCGCGGGCACCTGGTGACCAACTCGGTGTTCTCCGAGCAGATGAAGGGCATCACCGCCGGCATCGGCTCGCCGTCGAAGAAGGGTGCCGGGACGCTGACCGTCAAGGCGACCGCGCTCAAGACCGGTGCGAAGGCCACCGCGCTCGTGGACGCCGACCGCGAACGGCCGAAGCCGGACACCTCGGCGGGGATGGACCCGGCCGCGTTCGCCATGACCGGACCCGACGACAAGGACCCGGCCACCTGCGGTGAGGGCGGGCCGGAGTCGCAGTGCCTGTCCGGATCCGGTGCGGCCGTCTACGGCAAGGTCGGGGAGATGGAGACCCCCTGCATCGTCAAGCGCAACGACCCCAAGCGCCAGGCTCTCCAGCCCAGCGCGAACATGGTCGAGTGGGCGGTCGACCAGGCCGTCCACGGTGAACTGAACGTGTCCCGCCCGGCGAACTGGCACGACACCGGCCTGGGCGCCTACACCCCGCAGGGGCTGTTCCCCAAGCCGAAGCTCACCGGCGGAGGCGACATTCCCGCACAGGTCATGCTGGGCATCCTCGCGCAGGAGTCCAACTTCAAGCAGGCCTCCTGGCACTCCGTGAACGGCGACTCGGGCAACGTCACCAAGTCCGACTGGTTCGGCAACGCGAACGGCATCCACGGCTACCCCAACCGGGAGAAGGCCGACTGCGGCTACGGCATCGCCCAGGTGACCACCGGCATGTCCGAGAAGCACGCCGAGCAGCTCGACGCCCTGCACGCCGGCGCCGTCACCACCGACTACGCGGCGAACATCGCCGCCGGCCTGGGCATCCTGGCCGAGAAGTGGAACCAGCTCAAGGCGCTGGGCATGAACGTCAACGGCGGCAGCCCGGCCTACGTCGAGAACTGGTACACCGCGCTGTGGGGCTACAACTCCGGCGTCTACACCTCCGGTTCCGTCGGCCTGGGCTTCTTCAACAACCCGATCAACCCGCGCTACCCGGCCGACCGGCAGCCGTTCCTGCGCTACAGCTACGACGACGCCTCCCACCCCGGCGACTGGAACTACCCGGAGAAGATCTTCGGCTGGGCCGAAGTCCCGCAGAAGACCTGGGACGCGGAGGAGTCGTACTCCGAGGCGGACATGCCGTTCGGTGTCGTGAAGGTCCCGCCGCGCACCCTGTTCTGCGACCCGGTCCTCAACTCCTGCGACCCGGACGACGCCGACCCGTGCCCGACCTGGGACGCGCAGTGCTACTGGGACGGCACCGTGGACTGGATGGGCCCGCAGAGCACCGGCAACTCCACCACGGAGCAGCTCAGCTACTCGCTCGGCTCAGGAGAGCCGGAACTGCGGAGCAAGTACGAGCACGGGCCGTGCATCGACCACCCGAGCGTCTACCCCAACGCCATCATCGTCGACGACCTCGGTGAGCACGAGGACACCTACGGCTGCGGCGACTTCGAGGCGGCCGACGACGGCAAGTTCACCCTCCAGGCCGGTGACAACATCACCACGCTGAGGGACGACGGCACCTTCCGCGCGACCCCGTACCTCGCCCCGATCGACCTGCACCAGCTCGGCGCCGGGTACGACCACCACGTCTTCTTCACGCACAGCTACGGAGACACGGACTACTTCCACAAGATCACCGGCCGGTGGGAGGTCAACCAGGCCAAGCTCCCCTCCGGCGACCAGCCCGGCGAGCGCTACAAGGTCTACCTCCACCTGCCCAGCCACGGCGCGGAGGCGATCGTCCGCTACAACTTCATCCCGGGCGACAACACGTTCGGCGCCAAGGCCGACTACTGCCGGGTCAACCAGGCCACCCGCAGCGCGGGCAAGGACACCTGGTTCGAGATGGGCACCTTCTCCTTCTGGAAGGGCGGTCGGATCGAGGCGGACAACCTCCACGACGCCGGCACCGGTGACGACAACGTGGTGTTCGACGCGATCGCCTTCGTCCCGTTCAACTACGCCGATCCCGGTGCGTGCAACCTGAACGACGGCGGTTTCTGATGCGCGCCGCCCTCCGCGTCCCCGCCGTGCTGATGACCGTCGTCATCGGCACGGCGGGAGCCGCCTCCTGCAGCCGGGACAGCCCCCGGGCGGCGGCGTCCGACCGGCCGAAGGCCACGGCGCCCCACCCCGAACGGTCCACGGCGCGGACCGCGCCGCGCGCCGCCGATCTGCCGAAGCACGCGGTGAGCGGTGACGACCGGCCCAGCTTCGGCGCGGCGGGCACGATGGCCGGCGGATTCACCGGGAAGGACTTCCTCGCCGGGCTCGCCGCGGACTGGAGGCTGAAGCTGGACAAGCCCGCCGAGCAGGAGATGCCCGACGGCAGGAAGCGGACCTACGTCAACGGGCGGGGCAAGGACGGGGTGACCCTCTCGGCCGGATACGCCGATCACGAGAACATGTCGTCCCTGCTGTGCAGAACCGGCACGGACCGGTCCGCGGGCTTCGGCTTCCTCGCCGCCTGCACGGGACTCGACGTGGCCGGAGTCGACCACGGCAAGGCGTCCTCGTGGCTCCGGCAGGCGAGGAAGGAGACCGACTCCCTGTACGAGAGGAAGGTCGCCGAGACGGGGAACAAGAAGGAGTACGTCGTGAGCGGGGTGTTCACCTCGGGACCGGTGACGATGGTTCTGCACCGGGCCTACGGCAAGTACTCGCTGAGGATCCTCGGAGGCGCCGTGGGGTCCGGCGCGTAGCCGGCCGCCACGACGAAGGTCCCCGCCGTCACCGGCGGGGACCTTCGTGCCAAGGGCTGTCCCTCAGGGATGCGAGCAGATCAGGTCCTCCGCCTTCGCCTTGTACTCCTGCATCTCGTTCGCCGTGTAGCCCGACTCCTTCAGGCTCTGCATGAGCGACCCCGTGTCGCCGCACAGGCGCGGGCGCTGCCGGTCGAGGTAGGACTTGACGCCCTCGGCGGTCAGCTCCTCCCACGCCCGCTTCACCTCGTCGTTCTTCTCGTGCGCGTAGGAGAACTCGACCCACTCCTTCTCACGGCTCGTCAGGCGGGACGTGTCGACGGACGAGTCACTTCCACCGCACGAGGCGGCCAGCAGAGTGCACGCCACCACCGCGAGACATACGCGCGCCTTCTTCACGATTCTCTCTTCCGCACAGAGCGACAGGGGGGCCGTATCGTACGGCATGTACGCGCCAATCGCGGAATGCGAACACCTCAGCCGAGATGCCAGGGCAGCCGCAGCGCCCGTCCCTGGGTCCGGCCCGCCTCGGCCGCGGGTACCCGGGTCCCCGGGTCCAGCGGGTTGTCGCCGATCGCCGCCCGCGCCGCCTCGTCGGGCGCCACGACCACGACCTCGGTGCCCCGGGCACGCAGCTCCCGCACCGACCGCTCCACCGGCTGCTCGCTGGGGAACGGCTCCGTCAGGCCCATCGGCACGATCACCACAACCCGGTCCGGGGCGTCCACGAGGTCGAGGTTGGCCATCGAGCGCACCCCGCCGTCGACGTACCGGCGCCCGCCGATGCCGACCGGCGGCCACACACCCGGCACCGCGCAGCTCGCCGCCACCGCGTCGACCAGCGGCACCCCCGAGCCCTTGTCGAAGACCCGCGGCTCCCCGCTCTCGGCGTCCACGGCGACGATCCGCAGCGCGCGCTCGGGCCAGCCGTGCGACGGCAGCCGCGACTCGATCACCGCCCGGCGCCGCGGCTCCGCCACGGTCGGTGCCGCGAGTGCCGCCCGACCCACGGCCCGGCGCAGCTCGGGCACGGAGGCGGTGGCGGACGCCGCGGCACCGATCTCGGCGGCGAACCCGTCCAGGTCGATCACGGCCATGATCTCGGCGGACTGCAGCGCCGGGTCCACCTGCCGCGCGTACAGCTCCGCCAGTGCCAGCCCGCTGCCGAGCTGCGCCGAGACGGTGGAGCCGGCGGACGTCCCGAGCAGCAGATCCGCCCCGGTGACGTCCTGCCCCGCGTCGGCGAGCCCGGCCAGCACGCCGGTGATCCAGGCGATCCCGCCCACACCGCCACCGCCCAGCACCAAAGCGTCGGACATCGCTGCTCCTCGGTTGTCGGCTCTTGATCCACCCGAATGACACCACACGGGGGAAGCGGACCGTCCGGATGTGGCCACGGGCGGCGGAGGCGGCCGTTCCGCGCCCGGCGCTGACATGCCGTCCGCGGCGCCCGCTCGTAGCCTGGGACGACGGAAGCGGGAGGTTGCCGCATGAACAGGCGCTGGACAGCGCGTCTGGCCCTGGTGGCGGGCGTGGCGGCGGTGGCGGTGCTGCTGGTCTTCGCCGGGCTGGGCAGCGTCGTGCTGGTGGTCGTGGGGCTGGCCGGCACCGTGCTCACGGCGGCCGGCACGTGGTGGCTGCTGAGCCGCTCCGGCTGGGTCAGGTGGCTGGCCGCGGCGCTGGTGGTCGCGGTCCCGCTCACGGTCCTCGGCCTGTACGCCGCCGCCGGACTGCTGTGGGTCGTGCTGGTCTCGCTCGGACTGTGGGCGCTGGCCGTCTCCGCGGGGCGGGCCGCACTCGCCGGTGACGACGCGCCCGCCATGCCGGAGCTGCCGGCCGGCCGCGCCCGGCACCCCTTTCTGATCATGAACCCGCGCTCCGGCGGCGGCAAGGTCGGCGAGTTCCGCCTCGCCGAGCGCGCCACGGCCCTCGGCGCGGAGGTCGTGGTGCTGGACCCGGCCGTGCCGCAGGACGTGGCGGAGCTGGCACGGCAGGCCGTGCGGCGCGGAGCCGATCTGCTCGGCGTCGCCGGGGGAGACGGCACCCAGGCCCTGGTCGCCGGGGTGGCCGCCGAACACGGCGTTCCGTTCGTGGTGATCAGCGCCGGCACCCGCAACCACTTCGCCATGGACCTGGGCCTGGACCGCCAGGACCCCGTCTCCTGCCTGGCGGCGCTGACCGACGCCGTCGAACTCCGCGTCGACCTGGGCCGGATCAGCGGCGGACGGGGGCCGGCGGACGCCGGCACGGAGCGCGTCTTCGTCAACAACGCCTCGTTCGGGGTGTACGCGGCCGTGGTGCAGAGCCCCGCCTACCGCGAGGACAAGGCCCGCACCACCCTGGAGATGCTGCCGGACCTGCTGACCCGGCGCAGCGGCCCGCGGCTCGTCGTCCGCGCCGGCGGGCGGAACCGGACGGATCCCCACGCCGTCCTGGTGAGCAACAACCCCTACCGCAGCGACGACGCGGCGGGCCTGGGGCACCGGGACCGGCTGGACTCCGGCCGGCTGGGTGTGCTGGTGGTGGAGGTGAACAGCACGACGGAGGCGACCGAGCTGCTGCTGCTCGGCGGACGCGGCCGTGGGCTGACCGCCTTCGCGGCCCAGGAGGTCGTGGTGGACGCCGACGCCTCCGCCGTCCCGGCCGGTGTCGACGGCGAGGCCCTGATGCTGCCCACCCCGGTGCGCTGCCGCATCGAGCCGGGCGCCCTGCGCGTCCGCGTGCCGCGCCACCGTCCCGGTGCGCCCCGCCCGGCCCCGGCCGTGAACTGGCGCGAGGTCCGCCGCCTGGCCCTGACCATGGGCCGCGTCGCCGCCGGCCGGGACGGCCGCTGACCCGGCCGGTCGGGCGAGGCGCGGGGACGGATCCGGTGCGGGCGCCGCGCCCGGTGTCGTGGTCCCGGCCCAGGTCCGGGCTCCGTCGCGGACGCCGACCGGATCCCGCCGCGGCGCGTGCGGTACGGAACCTCGCGGCCCGGGCGGCCGGTCGGGGCGTGGCCCCAAGGCGCACCGTCCGCAGGGGGCCGAAGGGGCCGGGACGTGGAATGGGGGGCGTTGCGGGCCGCTCGTGGTGGCCCGCAACGCCCCCCGGCATCTACCCGAGAGGCGCTCGGGTGGTCCTCGGGGCTATGAGTCGACCTGCGCGGTCACGAGGTCCGAGAAGGTGGTCAGCCGGGTGTACACACCCGGGTAACCGGCCTCCGCGCAACCCTCGCCCCAGGAAGTGATCCCTGCCAGGACGCCCCCGATCAACAGGGGACCGCCGCTGTCGCCCTGGCAGGTGTCTACGCCGCCGGACGTGTATCCGGCGCAAACCATGTCGGACCGGACGTAGTCCGAACCGTAGGAGATCGCGCAGCGTGCGTCCGACACGACCGGAACGGTCGCGGTCCGCAGCTGGTTGGAGGAGCCTCCGCTCTCCGAGGTGGTGCCCCAGCCCAGGATGCGGGCCCTGGTGCCGGCCGCGTACACCCTGGCCTGGGAGGAGGAGACGTACGCCGCCCTGGTGTACGGCATCGCCGTCGACAGGGTCAGCACGGCCACGTCGTCGCCGTTGGTGGCGTCGGTGTAGCGCGGGTCGATCCAGATCCTGCTGACCTTGCTGACCGTGCCGTTGGTGCCGTTCAGGTAGGTCCGGCCGCCGACCACGCGGACGCTTCCGGCCGTCTCACCGACCATGCAGTGGGCCGCCGTCACCACCTTGTCGGCGGCCACCAGGGTGCCGCCGCAGAACTGGCTGCCGGCCGCGTCCGTGATCTGCATGACGAACGGGTAGGCCGTCGTGGTGGTGGCCGTACCCCCGACGATGGGCTGAGGAGCGTCGGCCGCGGCCGGGGAGGCGACGAGGGCGGTGGCCGCGGCGGCGGCCGTCGCCACAAGCGTGGCGGTGGTCCTTCTGGCACGTCTGAGACCGAACATGCGTCTCCTCGGGTCTGCCGGTGGGGGTTCGCACGGGCGTGGGGGCGGGGCGCCGGGTGGAGGGACCCCCTGCTCGGGTGGGACCGAGCGGCTGGGGGAGGGAACCGACCCCGTGTGCCCGGGCGAGCGGCACGCCTTTAAGCTAGGTCCCGGGTCCCCCGGCTCCCAATGAGGGAACCCCCTAGGGGGTTGGGTGAGGGAAAACCCTCGGTCCGGCTCAGTTAACTAGCGCCTCGCTCACCGCGCTCGGCGAGCCGCCGCCAATCGGACGATGTCCACGCGCGAGCGGATGCCCAGCTTGCGGTACACCCGGGTCAGTGTGGCCTCGACCGTCTTCACGCTGACGAACAGCCGCGAAGCGATCTCCCGGTTGGTGGCCCCCTCCATGACGAGCGCGGCGACCTGACGCTCCATCGCGGCCAGACCGTCGAGCGCGTCCAAGGGGTCCCGGGCCGGTGGCGCGGGCTCCGGCTGCGGGGCGCGCAGGGCCTCGTCCACCTGGCGCAGCCAGGGCAGCGCCCGGCAGCGCCGGAACAGCCGTACGGCCTCGTCGTACGCCGCCCTTCGCGCGGCCGGGTTCTCCGCCCGCCGCGCGCGCAGCCGGGCCAGCGCGAACGCCGCCCGCGCCTCGTCCAGGCCGTTGCCGAGCCTGCCGAGCCGGTCCTGAGCGGACGTCAGTCCGGCGATGGCGGTCTCGTGGTCGCCGCGGGCGGCCCGGACCAGCGCCTCCGCCCGGTCCAGGACGGCGACGACACTCTCCCGGCCCAGCCTGACGGCGTGCTCCCGGGCCTCGTCGATGACCTGTTGCGCCTGGCCGTGCTCTCCGACGAGCACCAGGGCCTCCGCCAGGTCGCCGTGCCAGCGGCCGCGCGCCGGGTCGGTGATGCCGAGCCCCAGCTCCAGCTCCCGCACCCGGCCCAGCGACTCCACCGCGGACCGCGGCTCGCCGGCGACGAACTGGGCGTAGCCGAGAGCGGCCAGGGCGCGCGAGAGGTACATCTGGTCGCCGTCCTCCTCGGCGTGCCCGACCGCCTCACGGGCCAGCCCGAGCGCCCGTTCGGTGTCGCCGCCGGAGGCCTCGGCGAGCGAGGCCAGCATCGCGGACGCGCTCTCGCCGATGCCCGCGTCCCGGGCCAGCCGCAGGCTCTCCCGGGACAGTTCGAGGGCCCGTCCGCAGTGGCCGGCGCGCAGTTCGGTCTCGGCGCACATGCGCAGGTAGTGCACCTCGCTCTCGACCATGCCGCGCCGCCGCACCTCGCGCAGCAGCGCGGTGATGGTGGCCCGCGCCTCGGCGAGCTGGTCGCTCATCAGCAGCCAGCGGTAGCGGGCGTAGCCGACGCCGTTGTGGTGGCAGGCGACGTACGGGTCCTGCGGCTCCTCCAGGGCCCGTGCGGTGGTGGCGGCGGCGTCCGGATGGCCCATCAGGGTCTCGGTGGACGCCTGGAAGGCAAGCGCCATCAGCTCGGTGCGCCGGTCGCCGGCCCGCGCGGCCAGCTCCGCGGCGTGCGCGGCCTCCTGGCGGGCCTCGGTGAAGTCGCCCTGGACGACCAGCGCCCGCCAGGCGAGCTGGTAGCGGACCAGGGCGAGCAGCCGGGGGTCGTCCCCGGCGTCGGCCAGCGCCTGCGGGAAGACGGCGTCCACGTCGCCGAGCGCCTGCCCGGCCGACTCGATGACCACCATCCACGCCCGTACCCGTTCGGCGGCCAGCACGGCCCGGGACAGCACCTCGCGCGCGATGTCCCGCGCCAGGTCGGCCTCGCCGGCGGTGATGGCGTCCTCCGCGGCGCGCAGCCGCCGTTCCACCGGTCCCGGCTCGCCGGCCGCCGGCGTGTGCCGGGCGGCGAGCAGCCCGAGCGAGGCGGCCACCGAGGGCGCTCCGCGGTCCCGTGCCAGCGCGGCGGCCTCGGCGAGCCGGTCGGCCACCTCCGGGTCGGTGCCGGTGGTGGCCAGGGCCAGGTGCCGGGCCCGTTCGATCGGGTCCGAGGCCGCGGTCGACAGCGCGGCGTGCACCGCGCGCCGCTCCTGCGCGGGCGCCTCCGCGTACAGCGCGGCGGAGATCAGCGGGTGCGCGAACCGTACCGCCGGGTCGTCGGTCTCGGTGGCCAGCAGCCCGAGTTCGGCGGCCTGGGCGCACTCGGCCTCGGCGTGTTTCCGGCCGGCCGCGTGCAGCAGGGCCAGGGTGGGGCGGGCTCCGGCGCTGGCCAGCAGCAGGGTGCGACGGGCCTCCACCGACAGCAGGTCGAGCCGGCTGAGCACCAGGGCGCGCAGCGAGGTGGGCACCGGCAGCGGCTCGCCGGGCCGGGGCGGGGCCGGGTTCTCGGCCAGGACACGGCCCAGCTCCAGGGCGAACAGCGGGTTGCCGCCGCTGGTGCGGTGCACCTCCCGGACCGTGGAGCGGGGCAGGCCGTCGTAGCCGCGGTGGTTCAGCAGGGTGGTCAGTTCGGTGCGGGAGAGCGGGCCCAGCCGCACCGAGAGGGTGCCCGGCGGGCAGGCGCGCAGATGACGGTCGTAGGCCTCGTCCTCGGTGCGCACCGCGCACAGCATCTGCACGGGGGTGTCGCCGAGCCGGCGGGCCGCGAAGCCGAGCAGCTCGGCACTGGCCGGATCCAGCCACTGCAGATCGTCGGCGACGATCAGGACGGGGCCCTGGTCCGCGAGCGCCCGGAGCGCGGAGAGCACCGCGAGGCGCAGGGCCAGGCCGTCGCGCTGGAGGCTGGACTCGCCGCGGCCGGTGAGCGCCGACTCCAGGGCCGTGAGCTGGGCGGCGGGCAGCCGGGGGGCGACCTCCTCGAGCGCCAGGCCGAGGAGGTCGGCGAGGGCCAGGAACGGAAGGTGGGATTCGGACTCGGTCGCCGAGCAGCGCAGGACCCGGCGCGCGGTGGCGCCGTATTCCTCGGCCAATGCCCGCAGGACCGTGGATTTACCTATTCCGGCGGGGCCGTGGAGCAGCACGCTGCCACCCGAGTCGAGCTGGCCCCGGGCGCTCGCGAACAGCTCTTCGCGGCCGATGACCAGGTCGGGGCGGCATCGAACCGACTCCTGGAAGTCCCGTCGCACGGTCACCGCTCCCCTCCTGTGTCGTGTCCGGGCCAAATTCTAGGCAACGATCCTTGAAATTCGGACGGAAGCCGTGGTGAGGGAAATAACAAACGGTCAAGCGCAGGAAAAAATTCGCGGCATGGCCACAACAATGGGCAGGTTTCCTCACGAGCGTCACCGACCGGCCGGTCTCTACGGCAGGAGCCCCGCCCGGCGTGCCGCGGTCACCGCCTCCCCTCGAGTGTGCGCGCCCAGTTTCCGCATCGCCGAGCGCAGATAGCCCTTCACTGTCTCCGGGCGCAGACCCAGCCGCTCGGCCACGGCCGCGTTGGTCGCGCCCCCTGCCACCCAGGACAGCACGTCCAGCTCCCTCGGCGCCAGGCCCACGCCGCCCGACGGGCGCGGCGGGGCCAGCAGCCCGCACGCCGCCAGCAGCTCGGCGCGCAGTCCCGGGTCGGTGATCCGCGGCGCGAGCGCGCGCAGCGCCGCGTGCGCCTCGCGCACCTGCTCCTGGCCGGATTCCGCCCCCCGGCGCGCCCCGGTGGCCCCGGTCCGGGCCGCCGCGAGCAGTCCTCGTGCCTCCTCCCGCACCACCAGCGACTGCTCCACGTCCCGCGCCGCCGCCACCGCCGCGCCGAGCGTGCGGTCGCCGAGCGGGTGGGCCGAGCGCAGCGCTCCGTACAGCACCCCGCGCACCCGGCGCCGCACCACGACCGGCACCGCCAGGACCGCGTGGATGCCCTCGACGGCCACCGGTACGTCGTACTCGTGGCTGATCTGCCGCGAACCGGCGTAGTCCGTCACCGCGCACGGACGGGCCAGCGCCACCGCCCGGCCGCCCAGCCCGTTGCCGGAGGTCACCGCGAGGGACCGGAGGGCGGCGGTGTGGGTGCCGCTCAGCTCGCTGATCCGGATCTGCGGCCGGCCGGCCTCGACCAGCCCGCCGAAGGCGACCGGGAGCCCCGTGACGCGCCGCAGCCGGGCCAGCGCACCGCGAATCTCCGTTGCCGCCACGGCCTCTGCCTTCACCTCGTCGCTCCTTCGGCGCGCCTCACCGGGGACCCCACCCCCGTTCGGGGGTAGTGAGACCTGCATCACGGATTAGACGATGCCAGAGAGCCGCCCGGCAATGGTCCGGATTCTAGGAGGACACCGATGACGACGGCGACCGAGCTCTTCAGGACCGCGCGGGACTTCCTGCTGGAGCACCGCGAGGACTACACCCGCGCCTACGAGGGCTTCGTCTGGCCACGGCCCGAGCACTTCAACTGGGCACTGGACTGGTTCGACGTGATCGCCGAGGGCAACGACCGCACGGCGCTGCACATCATCGAGGAGGACGGCACCGAGACCAGGCTGACCTTCGCCGAGATGGCCGAGCGCTCCGACCGCGTCGCCGCCCATCTGCGCGCGCGGGGCGTCGGCGCCGAGGACCGGATCCTCGTCATGCTGGGCAACCAGGCCGAGCTGTGGGAGACCGCGCTGGCCGCGATGAAGCTGCGCGCGGTCGTCATCCCGGCCACCCCGCTGCTGGGCCCCGCCGACCTGCGCGACCGGGTGGACCGAGGCCGGGTGAAGCACGTGCTGGTGCGGGCCGAGGACACGGCCAAGTTCGCCGAGGTGCCCGGCACCTACACCCGGATCGCGGTCGGCGGGCTGCCGCAGGAGGGCTGGGAGCCGTACGAGGACGCGTACACGACCTCCGCCGACTTCGTCCCCGACGGCCCCACCCTGGCCGACGACCCGCTGATGCTGTACTTCACGTCCGGGACGACCGCCCGCCCCAAGCTGGTCGAGCACACCCACACCTCGTACCCCGTCGGGCACCTGGCCACCATGTACTGGATCGGCCTCAGGCCCGACGACGTGCACCTGAACATCTCGTCGCCCGGCTGGGCGAAGCACGCCTGGTCCAACCTGTTCGCCCCGTGGAACGCCGAGGCGACGGTCTTCATCCACAACTACACGCGCTTCGACCCCGCCCGCCTGATGGCCGAGATGGACCGGCACGCGGTCACCACCTTCTGCGCGCCGCCGACCGTGTGGCGGATGCTCATCCAGGCCGACCTCTCCCAGCTCGCCACCCCGCCGCGTGAGGTGGTCGCCGCGGGCGAGCCGCTCAATCCGGAGGTCATCGAGCAGGTCCGGCGGGCCTGGGGCGTCACGATCCGCGACGGCTTCGGGCAGACCGAGACGGCCGTGCAGGTCTCCAACAGCCCCGGGCAGCCGCTGAAGACCGGCTCCATGGGCCGGCCCAGCCCGGGCTTCCGGGTGGAACTGCTCGACCCGGTCTCCGGCGCCCCCGGCGCCGACGAGGGCGAGATCGCCCTCGACCTGTCCGAGCGCCCCGTCGGCCTGATGACCGGCTACCACGGCGACCCCGACCGCACGGCGGAGGCGATGTCGGGCGGCTACTACCGCACCGGCGACGTCGCGTCCCGTGACGCGGAGGGCTACCTGACCTACATCGGCCGCAGCGACGACGTCTTCAAGGCCTCGGACTACAAGATCAGCCCGTTCGAGCTGGAGAGCGCGCTGCTGGAGCACGAGGCCGTCGCCGAGGCGGCCGTGGTGCCCGCCCCCGACGAACTGCGGCTCGCCGTGCCCAAGGCGTACGTCGTCCTCGCCGAGGGCTGGCAGCCCGGCCCCGACACGGCCAAGGTCCTCTTCGAGCACTCCCGCCAGGTATTGGCCCCCTACAAGCGCGTCCGCAGGCTGGAGTTCGGCGCGCTGCCCAAGACCGTCTCCGGCAAGATCCGCCGCATCGAGCTGCGCGAGGCCACGGCCGCCGGCTCCGAACACGAGTACCTCGAGGAGGACTTCCGGTGACCTCGGAACTGTCGTACACCCACGGAACCGGCCACACCGCCCTGCTCGGCGACACCATCGGGGCCAACCTCGACCGCGCCGTGGCCGCCTGGCCCGAGCGCGAGGCCCTGGTCGACGTGGCCTCCGGGCGGCGCTGGACCTACGCCGGGTTCGCCGCCGACGTGGACCGGTTGGCGTGCGCGCTGCTCGCGAGCGGAATCGCCAAGGGCGACCGGGTCGGCATCTGGGCGGTGAACTGCGCGGAGTGGGTGCTCGTGCAGTACGCCACCGCCCGCGTCGGCGCCGTCATGGTCAACATCAACCCCGCCTACCGCACGCACGAGGTCCAGTACGTCCTGGAGCAGGCGGGCATCTCCCTGCTGTTCGCCACCGTCCGGCACCGGACGAGCGACTACCGGGCGATGGTGGAGGAGGTCCGGGGCCGCTGCCCGCGGCTGAGGGAGACCGTCTACATCGGCGATCCGGGCTGGGAGGCGTTCACCGAGCGGGGGTCCGACGTACCTCGGGCGGAACTACGGGCCCGCGAAGCCGAGTTGTCCTGCGACGACCCGATCAACATCCAGTACACCTCGGGCACCACGGGCTTCCCGAAGGGCGCCACGCTCTCCCACCACAACATCCTGAACAACGGCTACTTCGTGGGTGAGCTGGTCGCCTACACCGAACAGGACAGGATCTGCATCCCGGTCCCCTTCTACCACTGCTTCGGCATGGTCATGGGGAACCTGGCCGCCACCTCCCACGGTGCCTGCATGGTCGTCCCGGCGCCGTCGTTCGACCCGGAGGCGACCCTGGAGGCCGTCCAGCGGGAGCGCTGCACCTCGCTGTACGGCGTCCCGACCATGTTCATCGCGGAGCTGAACCTGCCCGGCTTCGCCGGCTACGACCTCTCCTCCCTGCGCACCGGCATCATGGCGGGCTCGCCCTGCCCGGTGGAGGTGATGAAGCGGGTGGTCGCCGAGATGCACATGGCGGAGGTCTCCATCTGCTACGGCATGACCGAGACCTCCCCGGTCTCCCTGCAGACCCGCGTCGAGGACGACCTGGAGCACCGCACCGCAACCGTCGGCCGGGTCCTGCCGCACCTGGAGGTCAAGGTCGTCGACCCGGTCTCCGGGGTCACCCGGCCGCGCGGCACGGCGGGGGAGCTGTGCACCCGCGGCTACAGCGTGATGCTCGGCTACTGGGACGAGCCCGGGAAGACCGCCGAGGCCGTCGACGCCGGCCGCTGGATGCACACCGGCGACCTGGCGGTGATGCGGGAGGACGGGTACGTCGAGATCGTCGGCCGCATCAAGGACATGATCATCCGTGGCGGCGAGAACGTCTACCCGCGTGAGATCGAGGAGTTCCTCCACGCCCACCCCGGGATCCGGGACGTCCAGGTCGTCGGCGTACCGGACGAGAAGTACGGGGAGGAGGTCCTGGCCTGCGTCATCCCCCTGGATCCCGCCGATCCGCTCACGCTGGAGGACCTGCGTGCCTTCTGCCGTGACCGGCTCGCCCACTACAAGATCCCCAGCCGGCTGCAGATCCTGGAGACCTTCCCGATGACGGTCTCGGGCAAGGTGCGCAAGGTGGAGCTGCGGCAGGCCTACGGGGGCTGACGGCGACAGGCCCGTTCAGGCCGCGCCGCGTCCGGCGAGGAGTCTGCCGGGCCCGTTCACCGGTGTGGCCGTCCCCCCGTCGTCGAGGGTGAACAGGGGGACGGCCAGGGCGTCGGCCTGGGCCCGGGCCGACGCGGTGTAGCCGGCGGCGGAGAAGTAGACGCAGTGCGCGGACTCCGTCATGGCCGTCAGCCAGAGGCACTCCACGTCCCGCGGCGATGCCGGGCGCGCCGCCGGATCGACCCGCACGACCAGGCCGGGCGCGGCCAGGCCGATGCCGGACGGCGGGCGCTGGTCGGCGCGCCGGATGTCCCGGTGGCCGAGCCGGCGCAGGCACAGCACCGCGGCGGTGACCGCGTCCCGCGCGGCGGCGACGGCGGCGGTCCGCCCCGCGGGACGGTGGCCGGGGCCCGGTGACGGGGCCCCGGCCACCGGTATGCGCAGCACCGTGCCGCACGGGCAGCCCAGTTCCGGGTGCGGCCACTGGTTGCGGCGGCCGCAGGCCGTGCAGCGCACCGTGACCCAGTCCTCGTCCCAGGCCCGGTGGGCGAGCACGGCCGGTCCGGCCACCCTGTCCAGCCGCGGGGCGCTGGGGGCGCCGCAGGCGCACGGGTACGGGGGTGCGGTGTAGACGTGCTCGCGCCGGCAGGCCGGGCAGTGCAGCGGAACGCTCTCGGGCATGGCCCATCCATCTCCAGGCGTCGCGTCGGGGGCAGCGTCCATCGTCCTCCATCCCGGTCCGCCTGTCCGGCTCTTGGAGCCTCTGCCCGGCCCGGCTCCCGGCGGCTGCCGGCCTCTCTTGACGGCGCCCGGCGCCCCCCTTACATTACTTCCAGATAGTAGAAGTTAACTTCCGCAATACGGAAACGTGAGCGGAGGTAATCCGATGACTCTGGAGACGGTGCTCACCGCGGGGCGCGACGGGAGTACGCATCCGGCAGCCGAGGCAGGAGTACTCGATGGCCCGAATGACCGCTGCCCGCGCGGCAGTTGAGATCCTCAAGCTCGAGGGCGTCAGCGACGCCTTCGGTGTGCCCGGCGCGGCGATCAACCCGTTCTACAAGGCGCTCCAGCAGGGTGGCGGCATCCACCACACCCTCGCCCGCCACGTCGAGGGCGCCTCGCACATGGCCGAGGGCTACACCCGAGCCCGCCCCGGCAACATCGGTGTCTGCATCGGCACCTCCGGGCCCGCCGGCACCGACATGATCACCGGCCTGTACTCGGCCATCGGCGACTCCGTCCCGATCCTGTGCATCACGGGCCAGGCGCCCACCGGCGTGATGCACAAGGAGGACTTCCAGGCCGTCGACATCGCCGCCATCGCCCGCCCGGTGACGAAGATGGCGGTGACCGTCATGGAGGCCGCGCAGGTCCCCGGCGTCTTCCAGCAGGCGTTCCACCTGATGCGCTCCGGCCGTCCCGGCCCGGTCCTGATCGACCTGCCGATCGACGTCCAGCAGACGGAGATCGAGTTCGACCCGGAGACCTACGCGCCGCTGCCGGTCCACCGGCCCGTCGCCACCCGCGCCCAGATCGAGAAGGCGCTGTCCTTCCTGCTCGCCGCCGAACGCCCGGTCATCGTCGCCGGCGGCGGTGTCATCGGCGCCGACGCCTGCGACCTGCTGACCGAGTTCGCCGAACTGACCCGGACCCCGGTCATCCCGACCCTGATGGGCTGGGGCGCGCTGCCCGACGACCACGAGCTGAACGCCGGCATGGTCGGCGTGCAGACCTCGCACCGCTACGGCAACGCCACCTTCCTGGAGTCGGACTTCGTCCTCGGCATCGGCAACCGCTGGGCCAACCGCCACACCGGCTACAAGCTCGACACCTACCGCCGCGGCCGCAAGTTCGTCCACGTCGACATCGAGCCCACCCAGATCGGCCGGATCTTCCCGCCGGACTACGGGGTCGTCTCCGACGCCCGGGCCGCGCTGGAGCTGTTCGTCGAGGCCGCCCGGGAGCTGAAGGCGGCGGGCAGGCTGCCCGACCGCACCGACTGGGTCGACTCCACCCGGGAACGCAAGGCCACCCTGCTGCGCCGTACGCACTTCGACGACGTGCCGATGAAGCCCCAGCGCGTGTACGAGGAGATGAACCGGGCGTTCGGCCCGGAGACCCGGTACGTCACCACCATCGGCCTCTCCCAGATCGCCGGCGCGCAGATGCTGCACGTCTACAAGCCGCGCCACTGGATCAACTGCGGTCAGGCCGGCCCGCTCGGCTGGACCATTCCCGCCGCGATCGGCGTCGCCAAGGCCGACCCGGACTCACCGGTCGTCGCCCTCTCCGGCGACTACGACTTCCAGTTCCTGATCGAGGAGCTGGCGGTCGCCGCCCAGCACCGCATCCCCTACGTGCACGTCCTGGTGAACAACGCCTACCTGGGCCTGATCCGGCAGGCGCAGCTCGGACTGGACATCGACTTCCAGGTCAACCTGGAGTTCGAGAACATCAACACCCCCGAGATCGGCGTCTACGGCGTCGACCACGTCAAGGTCGCCGAGGGCCTGGGCTGCAAGGCGATCCGGGTCACCGAGCCGGACCAGCTCGGCCCCGCCTTCGAGCAGGCCAGGAAACTGGCCGTCGAGTACCGGGTGCCGGTCGTCGTCGAGGCGATCCTGGAGCGGGTCACCAACATCTCGATGAGCCGGACCATGGACATCAGCGACATCACCGAGTTCGAGGACCTCGCCACCGAGCCCGGCCACGCGCCGACGGCGATCGGTGCGCCGCGGGGCTGAGCCGCGAGTGCGGCAGGGGCGGCCCGTCCGGGGAGGACGGGCCGCCCCTGCGGCGTGCGGTGCGGGCGGCGGCCGTCCGCGCTCAGTCGAACCCGCCGCCCCCGCAGCCACCGCCGAAGTCGTGCCCGCCGTGGAAGCCACCGTGGTGGTGGCCGCCGTGCGCCCCGCCGCCGGAGCCGCCGCCGTCCGCGGCCCGGCAGGTGTCGTCCCCGTGGAAGGCGACGGCGCGGACTCCACCGCCCCGGCCGAAGGGGAACAGGCCCTCGTCCGCCAGGGCGCCGGGGCCGGTGAGCCCGGAGTCCCGGGCGAAGCGGGGCAGCAGCGCCGTCAGCGCGCGCCCGCCGTGCAGGGCCACCGTGAGCAGCACCTCCTCCTCAACCAGGCCGTGCGAGCCGGCCCGCTCCGCCGGCATCGGACGGTGCTCGCGCAGGTCGGCCAGGATCCGGCGGGCGGCGCGGGTGCGGCCCGGCGGCAGCGTTCGCAGCAGCCGGGCGGCCACGAGTTCGTCCCGCATCCCGGCGAGCGCGCGCCGGACCACCGCCCGGCCGGGCAGCTCCCGTGGCCCGGCCGGGCGGTAGAGGCCGGTACGGACCGCCTTCTCCAGGGGATGGCGGACGGCCCCGGCGGCCCGCGGGCCGGTCCTGCGCACCGTCCCCGGGCGGCCCGCGTCGACCGCGCCCCGCAGATGCAGGGCGAGCACGGCGACGGTCACGGCGGCCCGGTCGCCGCCCCGCAGCAGGGCGATCGCGTACGGGTCCGGAGGCGACGTCGCGGGGTCCGGCGTCGTCGTACGGTCCATGAGGCACCCCCGTACGGGGCCCGCCGCCCCCGTGCCGGCGGGTCCCGCATGGTCACAATGTGCCCGGCCGCGGCATGGCCGCGGAAGCCCGAACGGCCTTGTTCAGAGCTTGATTTGAGGTATGCGTAGGCCGGGTACGGCCTCCGCCGTACCCGGCCGCCGCATCAGGGCTCGTGCTCCGTCAGGCCGGGCCAGTCCTCCGGCCCGCCGCCCTGCCATTCCACGAGGTCGCTCTCCTCGACCTCGATCCGGTCCAGGTCGGCCAGCCGCAGGATCTCCACCACGTCGTCCAGGTGGGAGGCGAGCCCCAGGGTCACGTCCCCCTCGGTGACCCGCCGGGAGCCGTCCAGGGCCGGTGCGTGGACCACGATGTGCGGATACTGCGTCGGATTTCCCATGGGTTCAGCGTCCTGCGGACGCGCCCCACACGCACGCCGGGAGCCGCGTGCCGTGTGGTGGCCGTCCGGCGGGCGAGGCTGGGCGCGACAGGACGTTCGCGCCGCCGGACGGCTGACTGCGGGACCTCTGCGGGACCTCCGCGCGAGGCCGTGACCGGAGGACCGCGGCGGCAGCGACGGAGCCGGGAGGCCTTCCCTCTGGTCGAGAAGGGACCCGCGTCCTTCACCACCGCACTGGCTCGCGCCGCCGCGGTCCTCGTCGTGCCCGCCGTACCGAGAGGTGACCCCTCATCCGGACCGCTCGGTCGCGGGTCGTGCGCGTCCGGTTCCCGGCCTCCCCGCCGGGTCCCGGACGCCGTCCTCGGGGCCTCAGTCCTCGCGCAGGGCGCGGACCGCCTCCTCCACGCGCCGGCCGTACTCGGGGTCGGCGGCGTGGAAGTGGGCCAGGTTCTTCTCGATCACGTCGTCGCGGGAGACCTGCGAGAGGCCGCCGGCGATGTTCGCGACCAGCCGCTGCCGCTCCTCCTCGGACATCAGCCGGTACAGCTCGCCCGCCTGGAAGAAGTCGTCGTCCTTGGTGTGCCGCGGGGCCTCGTGGGTGCCGGTGTGACCGGACACGGCCACCGGGGCCGACAGCGGGCGGCCGGTCTCCACCGGGCCGTCGTAGGAGTTCGGCTCGTAGTTCTTCGTGTGCCGGCCCTGGGCGTTGACCGCCATGAGGCCGTCGCGGCCGTGGTTGTGCGCGGTCGTCGCCCTCGGCGCGTTGACCGCGAGCAGGGTGTGGTTGACGCCCAGGCGGTACCGGTGCGCGTCCGCGTAGGCGAAGAGCCGGCCCTGGAGCATCTTGTCGGGCGACGGGCCGATGCCCGGCACGAAGTTGTTCGGGGAGAACGCGGCCTGCTCCACCTCGGCGAACACGTTGTCCGGGTTGCGGTCCAGCACCAGTCGGCCCACGCGCCGCAGCGGGTAGTCGGCGTGCGGCCACACCTTCGTCAGGTCGAACGGGTTGAAGCGGTAGTCCGCCGCCTCGGCCGCCGGCATGATCTGGACGTAGAGGGTCCAGGACGGGTGCACACCCCGCTCGATGGCCTGCAGCAGGTCCGTCTGGTGTGAGTTGGGGTCCGTGCCCGCGATCTCGGCGGCCTGCTCGCCACTCAGCGAGCGGACGCCCTGGTTCGTCTTGAAGTGGTACTTGACGAAGAAGGCCTCGCCGTCGGCGTTCGTCCACTGGTAGGTGTGCGAGCCGTAGCCGTTCATGTGCCGGTACGACGCCGGGATGCCGCGGTCGCCCATCAGCCAGGTCACCTGGTGCGTGGCCTCGGGGGAGTGGGCCCAGAAGTCCCAGACGTTGTCGGGCTCCTGGCGCCCGGTGAACGGGTCGCGCTTCTGCGAGTGGATGAAGTCCGGGAACTTGATCGGGTCCTTGACGAAGAACACCGGGGTGTTGTTGCCGACGAGGTCGTAGTTGCCCTCGGCGGTGTAGAACTTCACCGCGAAGCCGCGCGGGTCGCGGACGGCGTCGGCGCCGCCGAGGGAGTCGGCGACCGTGGAGAAGCGGGCGAACACCTCCGTGCGCCGGCCGATCTCGCCGAGGAAGTCGGCGTGGGTGAAGCCGGTGACGTCGTCCGTCACCTCGAAGTGGCCGTACGCGCCGGAGCCGCGGGCGTGCACGACCCGCTCCGGGATCCGCTCGCGGTTGAAGCGCGCGAGCTTCTCCAGGAGGTACTGGTCCTGGAGCAGCAGGGGGCCGCCGATGCCGGCGGAGGCGGAGTTCTGGTTGTCGGCGACCGGGGCGCCGGACTCGGTCGTGAGCACGCGCTTCGACATCGTGGACCTTCCGTGCGGGAGTCAGCGGAAACCTGTTTCCGCTTCGTGGAGCCTAGAAGTGGGGGAACGGGGCGTCAACAGTTTGTTGAAGCAGGTTCCGGGCCGCGGTACCGCCTGGGCGCGACAGGACAGGTGTCGGCGGCGCCGCGGCCCGGAAGTCGGGGGGTGGGTCAGACCCGGGCGCCGGAGAGGCGCTCCACGGCCCGCAGCAGGGCCGAGTGGTCCAGGCCGCCGTCGCCCTGGGCGCGCAGGGACGCGACGAGCTGGGCGACCACGGCGCCGACCGGCAGGGCGGCGCCGACGTTGCGGGCGGCGTCGGTGACGATGCCCATGTCCTTGTGGTGCAGGTCGATCCGGAAGCCCGGCTTGAAGTCGCGGTCGAGGAAGTTGTCCTTCTTGCGCGTCAGCACGGTGGAGCCCGCGAGGCCGCCGTTCAGGACGTCCAGCGCGGCCTTCAGGTCCACCCCGGACTTCTCCAGGAACACCACCGCCTCGGCGCAGGCCTGGATGTTCACCGCCACGATGAGCTGGTTGGCGGCCTTCACGGTCTGACCCGAGCCGTGCGGGCCGCACAGCACGATGGTCCTGCCCAGCGCCTCGAAGAGGGGCCTGGCCTCGTCGAAGTCGGCCTGCTCGCCGCCGACCATGATCGACAGCACCGCCTCGACGGCGCCGGCCTCGCCGCCGGAGACCGGGGCGTCCAGGACCCGGATGCCCTTTTCCGCGGCGGCCTTCGCGAGGTCGGAGGAGGTCTGCGGGGTGATCGAGGACATGTCGATCAGCAGCGCGCCGGACCTGGCGTTCTCCAGGATGCCGTCGGGGCCGTAGGCGATGGCCTCGACCTGCGGGGAGGCCGGCACCATCGTGATCACCACGTCGGCGTCCCGGACCGCCTCGGCGATCGAGCCGGCCGCGGAGCCGCCGGCGGCGGCCAGGCGGTCCAGCTTCTCCTGCTCCAGGGTGAAGCCGGTGACGTCGTAACCCGCCTTGATCAGGTTCTCGGACATGGGGGAGCCCATGATGCCGAGGCCGATCCAGGCGATCTTGGGGAGGTTGCTCATGACAGGGTGCCTTTCGGTACGGGGGTCAGCGGGGCAGCCAGTCGAAGGCCTCGGCGCTCGGGCGGTCGCCCGGCTTGTACTCGAGGCCGACCCAGCCGTCGTAGCCCGCCTTCTTCAGTTGGTCGAGGAGGTCCTCGAGGGGCAGGGAGCCGGTGCCGGGCGCACCGCGCCCCGGGCTGTCGGCGATCTGCACGTGGCCGGTCCGCGCGGCGTACTGCTCGATCACGGCCGGCAGGTCCTCGCCGTTCATGGCCAGGTGGTACAGGTCCATGAGGAACCTGGCGTTGCCGAGCCCGGTCGCCTCGTTCACCCGGTCGACGACCTCCACCGCGGCCTGCGCCGACACCAGCGGGTACCGCGGCGACTCGGGCTCGTTCAGCGCCTCGATCAGCAGCACCGCGCCGATCCGGTCGGCCGCCCGGGCCGCGAGGACGAGGTTCTCCAGGGCGAGCGCGTCCTGCTCGGCCGGGTCCACTCCCTCGACGCGGTTGCCGTACAGGGCGTTGAGTGCCGTGCAGCCGAGGGAGGCGGCGAAATCGGCGGCCACGTCGATGTTGGCGCGGAACCGCTCCGACTCCGCGCCGGGCACCGACAGGGCTCCGCGGTCCGGGCCCGGCAGCCGTCCGGCGTAGAAGTTCAGCCCCGTCAGCCGGACCCCCGCGTCCTCGATGGCCCGCTTCAGGGCGTCGAGCTCGGACGGCTCCGGGGTGGGGGAGTCGATCCAGGGCCACCACAGCTCGACCGCCGTGAAGCCCGCCGCCGCGGCGGCCGCGGGGCGCTCCAGGAGCGGGAGCTCCGTGAAGAGGATCGACAGGTTGACGTTGAAGCGCTGGTCTGCGAATCCCACGGGGGCGGCGCTCCCTTCCTGTAATTCCATAATGTGGAAGTTTGTTTCTGCTTAACGGAAGACTGCCTGTGAGGCTCGCGGCTTGTCAAGGGGGGACCGGTGCCGGTCCTCGGCCGGACCTGCCCAGGAGCCTTGGTCGCGGGTTAGGTTGAGCGCGTGCGATTGAGAGTGGAGTTCACGACCGAGCCCTTCGATCTGGAGGAGGCGCCCGCGCACGCCCTGGCGGCCCGCGAGGTCATCGAGGCGGCCGAGCTGGACGCCGTGGACGTCGGTCCGTTCGGCAACACCGCCGAGGGTGGCGCGGACAGCGTGCTGACGGCCGTGGACGCGCTGCTGCGCAAGTCCCTCCAGGCCGGAGCCACCCGGATCTCGCTGCAGGTCAGCGTGGCCGGGGAGGACGGGAAGTGACCGGTTCCGGGGACGAGTCCTTCATCGCGGCCGTGAAGCCGCTGGTCGACGCCATGGGGGGCGACATGCTCCCGCCCGACGAGGCCGGCCCCGACGACGTCGTGCTCTCCTGGGAGGGTGCCGACGTGGTCGCCGTCCGCCTGCCCCAGCTCGCCGACTCCCTCGACCACATCCTCGCCGCGATGGAGCGTCGGCAGGGCATGCCCCTGGCCGACCTGGACCGCAGGGCCAAGCAGGAGGTCGTGCGCGTTCTGGAGGCGCGGGGCGCCTTCTCCGTCCGGCACGGGGTGGAGACCGTGGCCGGCGCGCTCGGCGTGAGCCGCTTCACCGTCTGCAACTACCTCAACCGCGAGAAGGAGGGCTGACGCCGCCGGAAGTAACGCGGAATTTTCAACAAAGTGTTGACGTCGTGTTTCGGAGGGCGTTAGCTACTGGGCAGCCCGTTCAGCTCGAAGGCCGTTTCCGGCCACGGAGGCTCCCGTGACTACGACACCCACGCCCCCGGCTCTGGCCCGGTTCAACGTCCTGGAGGAGCAGGCGGCCCTCGCCGTCCTCCACGAGGCGTGCGCCTCCACCGAGTGGGCCCGGCGGCTGCTGGCCGGCCGGCCGTACGCCACCGTGGCGGACCTGCACGCGGCCAGTGACGCCGCGACGGCCGGGCTGGGCGCCGCCGACCTCGCGGAGGCGATGGCCGGGCACCCGCCGATCGGCCGCCCCGCGCCGGGCGATCCGACCTCCGCGCGGGAACAGCGCGGCATGGCGGACGCCGCCGCGGAACTCAAGGCCGAGATGCTCGAACTCAACCTGGCCTACCAGGAGCGGTTCGGCCATGTCTTCCTCATCTGCGCCACCGGCCGCAGCGGGGAGCAGATGCGGGACGCGGCCAGGGAACGGCTCGGCAACCCGCCCGAGCGGGAGAGGGAGATCGTCCGCACCGAGCTGGGGAAGATCAACCGCATCCGACTGGCCCGACTCGTCGAAGAGGACGCCTGACACCATGAGCACCAGCACCACCGCCTCCGTGTCCACGCACATCCTGGACACCTCCGCCGGCCGCCCCGCCGAGGGCGTCGCCGTCCGGCTCGCCGCCCGTCAGGGCCGGGACGCGGACTGGCAGGCGCTCGGCGGCTCGGCGACCGACGCCGACGGCCGGTGCAAGGACCTGCCGGCGCTGCCGGAGGGCACCACCCACGTACGGCTCGACTTCGCCGTGGAGCCGTACTTCGAGAAGAAGCAAGCCGATGCGCAGCAGGACGCCCCCGCGAATCGGGACAGCGGGCCCGCGGTGTTCTTCCCGGAGGTGGCGATCACGTTCGCCGTCGAGCCGGGCGAGCACTACCACGTACCGCTGCTGCTCAACCCGTTCGGCTACTCCGTTTACCGAGGGAGCTAGCTAATGCCCACCATCCTGGGACAGAACCAGTACGGCAAGGCCGAGAACCGGGTCGTAAAGATCACGCGGGACGGCGCCACCCACCACATCAAGGACCTGAACGTCTCCGTCGCCCTCAGCGGCGACATGGAGGAGGTCCACTACTCGGGCTCCAACGCCAACGTCCTGCCGACCGACACCACCAAGAACACGGTGTTCGCGTTCGCCAAAGAGCACGGCATCGAGTCGGCCGAGCAGTTCGGGATCCACCTCGCCCGCCACTTCGTCACCTCGCAGCCGGCCATCCAGCGCGCCCGCATCCGCGTGGAGGAGTACGCCTGGGAGCGGATCGAGACCTCCGACGCCAACTCGAAGTTCATCGGCGCGGACGAGGTCAAGCACTCGTTCGTGCGCAAGGGCCAGGAGACCCGGCTGGCCCAGATCACCTATGACGGCTCGTCGTGGGAGGTGGTCTCGGGCCTGAAGGACCTGACGGTGATGAACTCGACCAACTCCGAGTTCTGGGGCTACGTCAAGGACCGGTACACCACCCTGAAGGAGGCGCACGACCGCATCCTGGCCACCTCGGTGTCCGGCCGCTGGCGCTTCAACTGGACCGACGACGAGCAGCGGATGCCCAACTGGGAGAAGTCCTACGAGCAGGTGCGCAAGCACATGCTCCAGGCCTTCGCCGAGACGTACTCCCTCTCGCTGCAGCAGACCCTGTACCAGATGGGCTCGCGCATCATCAACAACCGCAGCGAGATCGACGAGGTCCGCTTCTCGCTGCCCAACAGCCACCACTTCCTCGTGGATCTCGAGCCCTTCGGGCTGAAGAACGACAACGAGGTCTACTTCGCCGCCGACCGGCCCTACGGCCTGATCGAGGGGACCGTCCTGCGGGACGGCTGCGAGGCGCGCATCCCGGTGGACCTCACCAACCTCTAGGGTCACTCGTTCGGATCACGCCGGGCTCGCGGGTCCGGCCCGATCCGAACGCAAGACCCCAGCCCGTTCACCCTCTCGGCACCCGCGACCGGGGAACCCATGTCCCCGGTCGCGGCACTCAAATCCTCCAGGGTCCTGCCGTGCCCACCCATTTCAGTCCGCTGAGCGAGAAGGACGAACCATGGCAGCAGCCCAGCGCATCGTCATCGAGAACTGCTCGATCGCGACCGTCGACGCCGACGACACCGAGTACGCCTCCGGACACCTGGTCATCGCCGGCAACCGCATCGAGGCGGTCGGCGCGGGCAGGGCGCCCGAAGGCCTGGAGAACGTCGTACGCCGTATCGACGCCACCGGGCACCTCGTCACCCCGGGCCTGATCAACACCCACCACCACTTCTACCAGTGGATCACCCGGGGCCTGGCCACCGACCACAACCTCTTCGACTGGCTGGTCGCGCTGTACCCGACCTGGGCGCGCATCGACGAGCCGATGGTGTACGCGGCGGCGCGGGGCTCCCTGGCGATGATGGCCCGCGGCGGTGTCACCACGGCCATGGACCACCACTACGTGTTCCCGCACGGCTCCGGCGACCTGTCCGGCTCGATCATCCGCGCCGCGCGGGAGACGGGCGTCCGCTTCACCCTCGCCCGCGGCTCCATGGACCGCAGCGAGAAGGACGGCGGCCTGCCCCCGGACTTCGCCGTCGAGACCCTCGAAGGAGCCCTCGCGGCCACCGAGGCGACCGTCAAGGAGCACCACGACTCCTCCTTCGACGCCATGACCCAGGTCGCCGTCGCCCCCTGCTCACCCTTCTCCGTCTCCACGGAGCTGCTCCGGCAGGGCGCCGAACTGGCGCGCGGTCTCGGGGTGCGACTGCACACCCACGGTTCGGAGACCGTGGAGGAGGAGAAGTTCTGCCACGAGTTGTTCGGCATGGGCCCGACCGACTACTTCGAGTCCACCGGCTGGCTCGGCGAGGACGTGTGGATGGCGCACTGCGTCCACATGAACGACTCCGACATCGCCGCCTTCGCCCGCACCAGGACCGGTGTCGCCCACTGCCCCTCCTCCAACGCCCGGCTGGCCGCGGGTATCGCCCGGGTCCCGGACATGCTGGCCGCCGGTGTCCCGGTCGGTCTCGGCGTGGACGGCACCGCCTCCAACGAGTCCGGCGAACTCCACACCGAGCTGCGCAACGCGCTGCTGATCAACCGCCTCGGCCGGCACAAGGAGGCCGCGCTGAACGCCCGGCAGGCGCTGCGGCTCGGCACCCACGGCGGCGCCTCGGTGCTCGGCCGGGCCGCCGAGACCGGTTCGCTGGAGGCGGGCAAGCTGGCCGACCTGGTGCTGTGGAAGCTGGACACCCTCGCCCACGCCTCCATCGCCGACCCGGTGACCGCCCTGGTCTTCGGCGCGGCGGCCCCGGTCACCGCCTCCTTCGTGAACGGCCGGCAGATCGTCGAGGACGGCCGCCTGCTGACCGTCGACGAGGACTCCATCGCCCGCTCCACGCGGGACGAGGCCCGGCGTCTGGCGCGCATCGCCGCCCAGGGCTGAGCCGGCACCGGAACTCCGGCCGGGAGGGACGGCTCCCGGCCGGCAGCGGTGGACCCCAGCGGTCCACAGCGGCCGGCTCCGGGGCGCGCGTGAAGGGCGCGCGCCCCGGAACGGTCTCCGTCCACGGCCCCTGCGGGGCCCATCGCCCCCTCCCGCACTCCCGACTCCGCTCGAGCGGGAGGCCCCCATGCCCGTCGTGCACCACCTCCCTGAAACCGCGTCAGAGCCGACGTGTCCCACCGACCGGAGGAGCCGCCGTGCCCGCCCACCCCGACGAGCAGTCCGTCGAGCAGTCCGTCCACCCCGTGGACGAGAGACTCCCCGCCCTGAAGATGGCGACCAGCGGCCTGCAGCACGTGGCCGCCATGTACGCGGGGGTCGTCGCCCCGCCCCTGATCGTCGGCGCGGCCGCAGGCCTGTCCGCCACCGACCTCACCTTCCTCACCGGAGCCTGCCTGTTCACCGCGGGCCTCGCGACCTTCCTGCAGACCCTCGGCATCTGGAGGATCGGCGCCCGGCTGCCCTTCGTCAACGGCGTCACCTTCGCCGGCGTCGCCCCCATGACGGCGATCGTCGCCTCCGCCGAGGACCGCTCCGACGCCCTGCCGATGATCTTCGGCGCGGTCATCGTCGCCGGACTCCTCGGCTTCCTCGCGGCCCCCGTGTTCTGCAAGGCGGTCCGCTACTTCCCACCGGTGGTCACCGGCACGGTCATCACCCTGATCGGCGTCTCCCTGCTGCCGGTCGCCTTCAACTGGGCGCAGGGTCCCGACCCGGCCGCCCACGACTACGGTTCGGCCACCAACCTCACCCTGGCCGGCGCCACCCTGCTGCTCGTGCTGCTGCTGCGCCGGTTCACGCGCGGCTTCGTCAAGCAGATCGCCGTCCTGCTCGGCCTGATCGCGGGCACCCTGATCGCGATACCTTTCGGTGTCACGGACTTCGCCCCGGTGACGAAGGCGGCCGTGGTGGGCTTCCCGACGCCGTTCCACTTCGGCGCCCCGCAGTTCCACGTCGCGGCGATCCTGTCGATGTGCGTGGTGATGGTGGTGTCGATGACGGAATCGACGGCGGACATGCTGGCCCTGGGTGAGATCGTCGACCGCCCCGCGGACGAGCGGACCATAGCGGCGGGCCTGCGCGCCGACACCCTGGGATCGGCCCTGAGCCCGGTCTTCAACGGATTCATGTGCAGCGCCTTCGCACAGAACATCGGACTGGTCGCCATGACCCGGATCCGCAGTCGCTTCGTGGTCGCCGTCGGCGGCGGCTTCCTGGTCCTGATGGGCCTGTGCCCGATGGCCGCCTCGCTGATCGCGGTCGTCCCCCGTCCGGTCCTCGGCGGCGCCGGTGTCGTGCTGTTCGGCTCCGTCGCCGCCAGCGGCATCCAGACCCTGGTCCGGGCCGGCCTGGAGCGGGACAGCAACGTGCTGATCGTGGCCGTGTCCCTCGCGGTCGGCATCATCCCGATCACGGCGCCGGATTTCTACCACGCCTTCCCGGACACCGCGAAGATCGTCCTCGACTCCGGCATCTCCACCGGTTGCGTCACCGCGGTCCTCCTCAACCTGGTCTTCAACCACCTCGGCCGCAGCCGTGACGCCTCCGACGTCACCCATCCGATGGAGTCGGGCGAGGAACTGGCTCCCGTCCACTGAGACCGGCGTGACCCGCGGGAGGCGGGGCGGGACACGGTCCCGCCCCGCCTCCCGCGGGTGCGGCCGGGTGCGCCGTGGGCGAGCATGGAGGCCGGTGCGAGGAGGGAGTCCGATGGCGCGCAGGAACACCGGTGCCACCGTCCGGGCGGTGGAGACGGACCCCTGCCCGGTGCGGGAGGTCCTCGACCGGGTGGCCGGCAAGTGGAGCGTGCAGATCCTCGTCGCCGCCGCAGCGGGGCCCCTCCGGTTCACCGAGCTGGAACGCGCCATCGAGGGCATCAGCCGCCGCATGCTGTCCCTGACCCTGCGCCATCTGGAGCGGGACGGCCTGGTCACGCGCACCGTGCATGCCACGGTTCCGCCCAGGGTGGAGTACGAAGTGACCTCCGTCGCGGATGACTTGCTCCCGGCGCTGCGACGGCTGGCCCACTGGGCCGAGCGCAACCGGGGGTACGTCGCCGAGGCCCGGGCGGCCTACGACGCCCAGCACCCGCCGGAGCTGCTCGACGCGTAGGACCCGCGGTCACAGGCCGAGCAGGCCGGGGTCCGTCGCCAGCGCCCCGAACACCTTCCGCGGGTCGGAGAGCAGTTTCCGCTCCGTCAGGTCGAGCATGCCGCCCACCGCGGTGACCTCGGCCGCCACCGTGCCGTCCGGCTTGCGCATCTCCTGCCGGATCCGGAAGGTCTTGCCCTCGCCCCACTCGAACGCGCAGCTCACGTCGACCTCGTCGCCGGCGAGCAGCTCCCGGCGGTAGCGGATCGTCGTCTCCAGGGCCACCGGACCCACCCCCCGGGCGCGCAGCCCGGCCTGGGTCATCCCGGCGGCCTGGAGCAGCGACCAGCGGGCGTGCTCCGCGTAGTTGAGGTACACCGCCTGGTTGAGATGGCCCTGCACATCGGTCTCGTAACCGCGGACGGTCACACGGACGGAAAACGGTTCGGCCACGGCCGGCGCCCCTTCGTCGTTCGGAACCTGACCCATCGATCCTCACACCCCGCTCAGGCCCGCCGCGGCGACGCCAGCAGATAGCGGACCCCGGTCCTGGGCTCCGTGTACGCGCCGGCCTGCCAGCCCGCCCGCTCCAGCGTCGCCGTGCACGCGGCCAGGGCCGGCTCGTCCGGTGCGTACACGGCGACCGCCTCCGGCTGCGGGGTCGCCCGTACCCGGTAGCCGTCGCCGTCCGGGTCCGCCGGGCGGTGCCCGGCGGCCTCCAGGGCGAGCGCGGCGGCCCGCACCAGGTGTGTCCGCTCCCAGCCGCACGGGCGGTCGGTCGCGCCGTCCGGGCTGGTCATCCGGCGCAGCTCCAGCAGCCCCTGCCAGGCGCCGCGCACCTCCCGCAGCCGGGCCGGCCCGGACCGCGGCGCGTCCTCCTCGCCACCGACGCGCGCCGCGAACCCCCCGGCGGGTGCGGGCCCGCCGGCTGTCTCCTGCGACCGGGGCTCCGCCTCGCGTGTCCGGTGCCCGGCGGGGGTGAGGAAGTGGTCGTGCGGCGGCCGCGGGTGCCGGAAGGCGAGCCCCCGCCTCACCAGCGCGTCCAGTTGCGTCCGCGTCGCGCGCAGCCGCCCGGTCACCGGATCGGCGGCCTCGATCAGCCGTCGCTGCGCGACGGTCGGCGGTCGTGTCACGGCGGGCCCCCTTCCGATGCGCCGGCGCCCCGGCAGCCGCCGGGCGGCGACTCGTTCCGAGCGTACGACCGGGGTCTGACAACGGGCCCGGCCGCGGGCCCCGGACCGGTCAGCCGGGCGCGCGCACGTTCCACCCCGCGACCACGGGCCGTCCGTGCTCGGTGCCGAGCCGGCCCAGTGAGCCCGTCGCGAGCTGGAACAGCGCCCCGCGCTGCGGCGCCAGCCCGAGCCGGCGCGCGGTGAGGACCCGCAGGAAATGGCCGTGGGCGACCAGCAGGACCACTCCCTCGGTGTTGGCGAGCGCGGCGTCCACCTTGCCGAGCATCCGGTCCGCCCGCTCCCCGACCTGCTCCGGGGTCTCCCCGGGACGCTCCGGCGGTCCGGGGGCGACCCCGTCCGTGAACAGGAACCAGTCGGGCCGCTCCCGCTGGATCTCCACGGTGGTCACGCCCTCGTACCCGCCGTAGTCCCACTCGAGCAGGTCGGCGTCGACCCGGGCGTCGTGGACGCCGATGAGGGCGGCGGTCTCGCGGGCCCGCTGCAGGGGGCTGACGAACGCGGCGCCGATGCGGTGCGAGCGGATCAGCGGAACCAGCCGGCGCGCCTCCTCCCGGCCGTGTTCGGTCAGGGGTACGTCGGTCCGGCCGGTGTGCCGTCCGGACCGGGACCACTCGGTCTCACCGTGGCGGACAAGAAAAAGGTCACCCACGTCAACACCCTTCCCGCCGACCTTCACCGCATGCCCCAGAACGGTGTCATACCGCCGCGGCGGCCCGCAGGGCGGGTTGGGCCGGACGGCCGTTCACGCCCCTTCCGGGCGCACACCGGACCAGCGTCCGTGGCCCTCTCGCCGCCGTGCGGGCACCGCGCCGGGAGGGCTACCCCTGGCGGTACCCGCCGAGGAAGCGCCCGATCCGGCCGATCGCCGCCTCCAGGTCGTCCGCGTGCGGGAGGGTGAGGATGCGGAAGTGGTCGGGCGCGGGCCAGTTGAAGCCGGTGCCCTGGACCACCTGGATCTTCTCGCGCAGCAGGAGGTCGAGCACGAACCTCTCGTCGTCGTGGATCCGGTGCACCTTCGGGTCCAGGCGCGGGAAGGCGTACAGCGCCCCCTTGGGCTTCACGCAGGACACCCCGGGGATCTCGTTGAGCTTCTCCCAGGCCGTGTTCCGCTGCTCGTGCAAGCGCCCTCCCGGGGAGGTGAGTTCGCCGATGGACTGGCGGCCGCCGAGCGCGGCCTGGATGGCGTACTGCGCGGGCGCGTTGGCGCACAGCCGCATCGAGGCCAGCATGGTCAGGCCCTCCAGGTAGTCCTTGGCATGCTGCTTGGGGCCGGTGACGACCAGCCAGCCGGAGCGGAAGCCCGCCACCCGGTACGTCTTCGACAGGCCGCAGAAGGTGAGGACCACCAGGTCGGGGGCGAGGGCGGCGGCGGAGTGGTGGACGGCGTCGTCGTAGAGGATCTGGTCGTAGATCTCGTCGGCGAGGACCATCAGGCCGTGGCGGCGGGCCAGGTCCAGGATGCCCTCCACCACCTCCTTCGGGTAGACCGCGCCGGTGGGGTTGTTGGGATTGATGATCACCACGGCCTTGGTGCGGTCGGTGATCTTCGACTCCAGGTCGGCCAGGTCCGGGTTCCAGTCGGCCCGCTCGTCGCAGAGGTAGTGCACGGCCCTGCCCCCGGCCAGCGTGGTGACCGCCGTCCAGAGGGGGAAGTCCGGGGCGGGGATCAGGATCTCGTCGCCGTCCTCGACCAGTGCCTGTACGGCCATGGAGACCAGCTCGGAGACGCCGTTGCCGAGGAACACGTCGTCGACGTCCACCGCGAGGCCCAGGGTCTGATAGCGCTGGGCCACCGCGCGGCGGGCGGACAGCACACCGCGCGAGTCCGTGTAGCCGTGCGCGCGGGGCAGCATCCGGATCATGTCCTGGAGGATCTCCTCGGGCGCCTCGAAGCCGAACAGCGCCGGGTTGCCCGTGTTCAGGCGCAGCACGCTGTGGCCGGCCTCCTCCAGCGCGTCCGCGTGCTCTATCACCGGGCCGCGGATCTCGTAACAGACCTCGCTGAGCTTGTTCGACTGCCGGAACTCCATGCGCCCCTCCGGGAACTCGTGTTGCTTGGTTTTACCAAGCGAGAGCTTGGAAAGTCCAACAACCCGTCTAGACTGCGCCGCATGTCACCTCGCCGAAGCTACGACCAGTACTGCTCCGCAGCCCGCGCCCTCGACGTCGTGGGCGACCGCTGGACCCTGCTGATCGTCCGGGAACTGCTGGCCGGCCCGCGCCGCTACACGGACCTGCACGCGGACCTCCCCGGTGTGAGCACGGACGTACTCGCCTCCCGGCTGAAGGACATGGAGCGCGACGGACTCACCACCCGGCGGCGGCTGCCCCCGCCGGGCGCCGCCTTCGTCTACGAACTCGGTCGACGAGGGCGCGAGCTGCTGCCCGTGCTGCAGGCGCTGGGGAAGTGGGGCGAGGCCGAACTGGGCGAGCGCCGCCCGACCGACGCCGTGCGCGCCCACTGGTCCGCGCTGCCTCTGCTGCGGGCCCTGGCGGGCGCGGGAGTCGTCGAGGGCGCGGGGGTCGTCGAGGTCCGCCTGGAGGAGGGCGAGTTCCACCTCAACGTGGGCGCCGGCGACGGACCGGCCTACGGCGACGGGCCCGCGCCCGGCACGGCGGACGCGCGGCTGGTGCTGGACTCCGCGACGTGCGCGGCCGTCTGCCGCGGGGAACTGTCACCGGCGGACGCCGTACGGGCCGGGCGCATCACCGTGACCGGCGACGGCACCCTGGCCAAGGCCCTGCGGGAGGCCTGACAGGCGCGCGGGAGGCCGGGGGCGCCCGGAACGAGGTGGCCGACCACCCGTCGGCAGCGCGAACACTGAGGCCGGGGTCTTCGCGGTCGAGCGCTGCACGCCGGTCCGCGGTTGTGGCGCGGCCACCCAGCCCGACCTCCGGACCTCCGTGGAGATTCGGGCCGAGGAGGAAGAGGCGCTGGCCGCGTCGAATGCGGCCACGCCGGCGACGAGGCGGAACCTGCCGCCCGCACGGACGGCAGGGAGATGGCTCCAGGTGAAGCAGGGTATGGAGCCCTGGCCGCGTGTCCGCATGGAGGGCGGCGGTCGCGGGGTCGTCTCGCAGGCCGGGGCCGTGCCGCTGGTCGAGTCGTCCGCAAGTCCCTTCCGGATGGGCCGACATGGGCGTGGGGCCGCCCGGAATCGGCGCGGGCCCGCCCGAGGCGGGGAAGGTGCCGGGGAGACGCGGGAGGGCCGCACCGGAAGGCGTGGGCGGCCCACCCGGACGTGAGGGGGGCGGATCCCCGGAAGGTGCGGCGCGGGCGTTCGAGAGACGCTCGCGTGCGGTGAAGGCCCGCCGGGTCGGCGGGCCTTCACCCGAGGGTCAGGCGGACGGCGGCATCCGGGACGGCCGCCCCGAGCCGCGTGTGAGCGCGTAGCCGCCGATGCCCGCGAGGGCGGCCAGGACGCCGCCGATCGCGGTCCACACCCAGCGGTCGGACCACCAGCCGGAGGACCAGCCGTCGTCCGGCTCGATGCTCGACAGCACCGCGGACTTCGAACCGTCCTCCTCCGCCTCGGACTTGACGGCGATACCGGGGACCAGCGGCGTGGACAGCGAGCCGTCCACGGCCGCCGCGCCGCCGATGTCCTTGGAGTCGACGCGGACCTCGGTGCTCACCGGCTGTCCGAGGTCGGACGCGGTCAGGTCCACCACGGTCAGCCGGACGTAGTACGTCCCCGGCAGCGGATCGTTGGCCCACGGCTCCGACCAGGCGCGCACCGTACGCAGCACACAGGCCAGCTCGACCGAGGACGTCCCCTGGCCGGCGGTGCGGGTCGCCGCGCCGTACTGGCAGGACTGGCGGCGCCGCAGACCGTCGTACACGTCGATCTGCCAGGTCTGCGTTCCGTGCGTCTCGGGCAGCTTCACCGTCGCCCTGACGGTCGGCCGCTGCTCGGCGTCCGCCGGGAACGACCAGTAGAGGTAGTCGCCGGTGGAGCCGGACGCGGTGGCCCGCTGCCCCTGTTCGACCTCCGTCGCCGTCCGGAAGGAGGTGCCCGCCCGGGTGGGCGCCCCGCCGTCGTCCGAGGCGCTCGGCGACGGCGTGGAGTCGGCGGCCGCCGGACCGGCGGCCAGCCCGAGCGCCAGCAATGCGGCGCCCAGCACACGTGTGATACGCATCAGTTCGTCCTCCAGACCGCGACCCGCCAGCGCGACAGCCAGCCCCACAGCAGACCCGCGATGAACCCGGCCAGCACCAGGGCGCCGAGCAGCCACCAGCCGCGGCCGAGGCCGAAGGCGGCCACGTCGGCCGCGTGCGACGGCCCGTCCACCACGTCCACGGTCAGTTCCAGCGGCAGGCCCGGCGACGTCTTGACGCCCGCGGCGGCCGAGAAGGAGTTGGTGACCTGCAGGCACACGGTCTCCGCGGTCGCGTCCTCGTCGTCGCTCCGAGGCCTCGGGTACCTCAGGCCCGTGGAGATCACGTCGGTGCGGCCGTCGCCCGCCGCCTCACCGCGCACGATCTCCCGGCCGTGCAGTGTCACCGCCCGCAGCAGGACGCCGTAGTCGGGGTGCACGGCCCGGTCGTCCGCCACGCTGACCGAGGCCCGCAGCTCCTGGCCGGGGTCCAGGTCGACCTTGTACCAGCGCGGCTGCCCGAACTCCTCGCGGTCCGTGTACAGACCGGACTTCAGGGCCGGTGCCTTCGCGCACTCGGCGGCGCCCTCGGTGGCCACCGGCGTCACCACGGGATCGGCCGCCCGGTCGACCAGGTCGCCCACGCGGTCGCTCAGTTCCTCCTTGTGCCGGACGGAGGTGTAGGTGCCGCCGGTCGCGTCCGCGATGCAGCTGAGCTGGTCGCGGGTCTTGGCGTCCGGGACCAGGCCGAGGGTGTCGATGGTCAGACCGATGCCCTTGGCGGCTATCTCACGGGCCACCTCGCACGGGTCCAGCGGCTGGCAGGTGTCCTCGCCGTCGCTGATCAGGACGATACGGCGGGCGCCGTCACCGCCGTTCAGGTCGTTGGCGGCCTTCAGCAGCGCGGGGCCGATCGGCGTCCAGCCGGTCGGGGACAGCGTGGCCACCGCGGTCTTCGCGTCGGTCCGGTCCAGCGGCCCGACCGGATAGAGCTGTGCGGTGTCCTTGCAGCCCGTTCTGCGGTCGTCGCCGTGGTAGTTGGCGCCGAGCGTGCGTATGCCGAGCTCGACCTCCTCCGGCGTCGCGTCGAGCACCTCGTTGAAGGCCTGCTTCGCCGCGGCCATCCGGGTGCCGCCGTCGATGTCCCGGGTCCGCATGGAACCGCTGACGTCCAGCACCAGTTCGACCTTCGGGGCGGCCTGTTCCGTCTCGTCGGCGGCGGCCCCGGCGGGGAACGCGAGCCCGGCCGTCAGGGCGGCGAGGAGAGCGCAGACTCCCGCCGCCAGCCGTTGTCTTCTGATCATCGGCGGATCTTATTGATCCCAGGTGCCCGGCTCCAAAACGAGCGGGTTGGGCAGCGCGGTCCACTGGTCCCCGGCCGCCCTCGGGGAGAGCCGCATCAGCGTCAGCGCCTTCGCGGGCAGCGGGCCCTCGCACAGCGCGGCCAGGTCGGGCGTGTCCGGCAGCGCGGGCACGGCCGCCGCCAGCGCCGCCCCGAGTGCCGGGCCCGAACCCGCCGTGGCGGCCAGCGCGCCGGCCACCAGGGAGCCGAACAGCTTGCGGCGCAGGGCGGTTTCGTCGTCCGTGACCAGACGCCCGGTCAGCGGGGGCGCGGCGATGCCGTGCCGGGCCAGCCGGGCGGGGCTGATCCGGATGTCGGCGAGGTCCCGGTAGACGAGCCGCACCGGGGTGTGGTCCGCCGACAGGATCACCAGGAGGTTCTGGCCGTGCGCCTCCAGGGCCACCCCGAGGTCCAGGAGCCGCAGCCCCACGGTGAGCGCCAGCCGGGCGAAACCCGCCAGCCAGACCGGGGAGTCCGGCAGGCCGGTGGCGGGCAGCGCCGCCACCGGCAGCACCCGCTCGCCGGGGCCCGCGTACCGGGTGGGCGACTCCCTCAGCAGCGCGGCGAGATCGGGGGAGTGCGCGGTGACCGCCCCCAGCGTCCTGGTGACGTGCAGCAGGCCGCCGGTGCGGCCCGCCAGCTCCGTCGCGAACGCCGACAGGGCCGCCGCCACCTCGACCGAGTACCCGGAGATGTCCCGCACCGACGAGGTCAGCCGGGTGCTCAGCGCGGTCTTGACATGCGGGCCGCCGCCGGGCAGGGCCAGCGTTCGCAGGGACAGCAGCGGATGCGCGGCCCGCCACGGCCGGTACGGCCGCTTGAGCACATGGTCCGCCTGCCAGGGGTGCACCGGCAGCAGCAGCTCGTCCCCGTCGCGCAGTTCCGCCGGCCAGTCGCCCGACACCAGGCACTGGTCGGCCGGCACCGGAACCGTGCCCAGTTCCACCAACGGGCGGTGCTCCGGCGCGTAGGCGAGCTGGTCGGCCACCGAGAAGCCGGGCCGGGACCGGCAGTTGGGGTGGTACGGATGGCCGTCGGTCACCCGCTGTTCCCACTGCCAGTCCCGCTCCGGCCGGTCCGCCGAGGGGGCCGCGCCGGCCCGGGAGAGAGCCAGCGAGGCCGTGCTGTGGGCCAGTTCGGCCGCGAAGCCGGCGGCGTGCGGCACCGCGAGGTCGAGCATCAGCCGCGCCGGGTCGTCGTGACGCTCCCGGCCGAGGAGCACGGACGTGACGTGTCCGCCGGTCGCGTACGGATCCGCGGGCGGCCCCTGCAGGTGCCGGCCGTCGGCCAGCCGCAGCACCGGGCCGGGCGCCCCGCCGCCGCGCCGGGAGAGCCACGGCAGCGGCTCGTACGCCAGGGCCCGCCACAGCCGGGTCAGCACCGCCGCGCGGGCTCCGGGCAGCGCGGCCCGGTACCGGGGCAGCAGGCCGGGCCGTACGGCGGCCAGCTCCTCGGCGAGCCCGGTCTCGGCGGTGGCTGAGTCGTACACGTTCGGCTCCTCGGGAAAGGGCAGCTCGGGGCACGATTGTCGGGTACGGCAGGGATACTGATCGCGACCGCCCCCGGGCCCGCACCGGTGGGCCGGCGGGACCGCCCCCGACGACGGACGAGTGGATCGCGTGGACCTCAAGCCTCCCAGTGACGCCGTAGGACGGCGCGCGGACGCGTACGCGTCCGCGCCCCTGCTGAACTGCCTGCTGCGGGAGGTCGCCGAGCCGCTGCCGGCCGACGGGCAGTACCGGGTCCACCGGCTGCCGTGCACCGGCCGGCTGCTGCGCGTGCGCGCCGGCCGTCGGCCCGCCGATCCGCAGGTGCGCACGGCCGGGACCTGGCGCCGCCTGGGCCACACCGAACTGGTCAAACTGGTCGCCGAGGAGCTGCGCCGGCACACCGGGCAGCCGGGCGACGACCTGCCCGCCGAGATGATCGACAGCCGGGACACCGTGGCCGCCCTGCTCACCGCCCGGGCCCGGGCCGCCGCGCCCGCCGACCCGTATCTGCGCTCCGAGCAGTCCCTGATCACCGGGCACCCCTGCCATCCCGCCCCGAAGGCCCGCGGCGGCGGCCCGGCCGCGGCCTGGCTGCCGTACGCCCCCGAGGCACACGCCCGCTTCCCGCTCGCGCTGCTCGGGGTGCGTGCGGACCAGGTGGCCGAGGAGGGCGACACCAGGGCCCTGGACGCGCTCGGCACCGCCCCGCCCGGGTACCGGCTGCTGCCGGTCCACCCCTGGCAGCTCGACCTCGTCGGCCGCGACCTGGCCCCCGCTCTCGCGGACGGCAGGCTGATCGGTCTCGGGACCACCGCCTTCGACACCTGGCCCACGGCGGCGATCCGCACGGTGTACGAGCCCCGGCGCGACCTGTTCCTGAAGTTCAGCCTGGATGTGCGCGTCACCAACGACGTCCGCCGGCTGTGGCGCCACGACCTGCTGGCACTGGGCCGCACCGAAACCGCTGTGGAACGTGCGTTCGCGACGATGGAGCCGCCCGCCGCCTGGCTGCCCGACCGCGGCTACCGCACCGCCGCCTTCGCCTTCGAGGAACTGGCCGTCCTGGTGCGGGGCGGGCTGCGCCGCGGCCTCCTGCCCGCCGCCACCCCGCTGCTCGCCGCCGCCCTGGCGGAGGGCTTCGAGGGCTGCCCCCTGGCAGCGACCGACGACCCGGATACCTGGTGGGAGGCGTATCTGCGGCAGGTCGTGCCGCCCGTCCTGACGGCCTTCGCCGATCACGGCGTCGTGCTGGAGGCGCACCTGCAGAACACCCTGGTCGCCGTCGACCCGGCGGGCCTGCCCGTGCAGGCCCTGTTCCGGGACGCCGAGGGCGTCAAACTGCTCCCGGACGTCTCCCGGGCCGCCGGCTGGGAGCGCCTGGTGTACTGCCTGGTCGTCAACCACCTCACCGAGATCGCAGCGGCCCTCGCGGAGCACCACCCCGGGCTCGACCCCTGGCCGGCCGCCCGCCGCGAACTCGCCCGCCACGATCTGCCCGAGATCCCCGCACTGCTCTCCTCGCCCTCCCTCCCGGGCAAGACCAACCTGCTGCTGCGCTGGACCGGCGCGGACGGCGCCGCGGCGCGCTATCTGCCCCTGCCGAACCCGCTGGCCGCCGCCTGACCCGCACGTTGCCGGCATCCGCCGCGCGACAGGAGGGCACCCGCCGCCCGTACCCCGCCCGCGCGGCGGATGCGCACGCGCGTGCCGCGACGGCGGTACGCCGCTACTCGCCGATCGCCGGCGGACGCGGGCCGGCCACGGCCCCTTCGCCGGAGCACGAGGGTGCGGCCGGACCGTGCTGCCGGGCACGCTTCGCGGGTCGCCGGCCGACCGTTCGGTCGCCCGCGACCCGCGGTTCAGGACAGTTCGCCGTCCTCGCTCATCCGTCCTCGCTCACCCGAACGACGATCTTCCCGCGGGGGTGCTCCGACCGTAGGGCCTCGTAGGCGGCGCGGGTATCGGACAGGGGCACGACACGGTCCACGACGGGTGTGAGGCGGCCGTCGTCGATCAACCCGGTGACGGCCGCCAGACCGGTACGGTCCGGCTCGACGACGAAGAACACACCGCGCGCTCCACGGGCCGCGGCGTCATCCGGATCCGGCGGCTGCACGATGCTGACCAGGGTGCCGCCCCGGCGCAGCGTCGCCCACGAGCGGGCCAGGGTGTCCCCGCCGACCGTGTCCAGGACCACGTCGACGTCGGCCACGTGGTCCTCGAAGCGTTCGGCCGCGTAGTCGATGACCTGGTCCGCGCCGAGCCCGGCGACGAATTCCCGGTCCCGCGCGGACGCCGTGGCGGTGACGCGCGCGCCGAGCGCCGCGGCGATCTGCACGGCGAAGGAACCGACTCCTCCCGCGCCTCCGTGGACCAGGACGCTCTCCCCGGCCGACAGCGAGGCATGGTCGGCCAGGGCCTGCCAGGCCGTGAGGGCGGCCAGTGGCACGGCCGCCGCGCTGGGATGGTCCAGCGCGGACGGCTTGGCGGCCAGCACGTCCGCGGGGACGGTGACGTACTCGGCGGCGGCCCCGTCACGCGTGAAGGGAATCAGCCCGTACACCTCGTCGCCCACTGCCGTGCCCGTGACCCCGGGGCCGAGTTCGGTCACCACTCCGCTGACCTCGTGGGACGGAATCACCGGCGTCCGGTCCCTGCCGGTTCCGTCGAAGCTGTCACTCCAGGTGGCGTCCCAGGCGAGCTCACCGTTGGTGACGGCGGCGGCGTGCACGCGCACCAGCACCTCGCCCGCGCCCGGTGCGGGCCGCGGCGCGTTCTCGTACACCAGTTGCTCGGGTCCGCCCCTGCGGTGGGCTCGAACAGCGCGCATGGTGGTCGTCATCGCGTCACTCCTCACGACGGGGCGGCGTTCCGGTCGTCTCCGCCCCGGGTGGGTTCGGACTCACCGCGGGCGTGTGGTCACCGTCCGGAACGTGGGCGGGCAGCGGGGATCGTTGCCGTCACATGATTGATACCGGTGACGGGGACCTGGAGGTGCTCGCCTCGCGGGCCGTTCCGGCCGGTCCGCCCCGGATGCCGTACCGCACGCAGGTGACCGCGGCGAGGGGCACCGCACCGCACCGCCCGGGCCGCGTGCGCAGACGGTCGTGGAATATTGGGTCGCACCATCACTGGAGTCCCGGGAGTCCTGGAAGACCATGCGCGAGGTCGCCGTAACCCGCTACATCGCACCGCTGACGTCCGGCGGCTCCGTGCCCGCGGTCGTCGAGGCCGACGACGACGGCACCTACGTCGTGAAGTTCACCGGCTCGGCGCAGGGGCACAAGGCGCTCGTCGCCGAGGTGATCGTCGGGGAACTCGCGCGGGCGCTGGGCCTGCGCTTCCCCGAACTGGTGCTCGTCCACTTCGACCCCGCGGTCGCCGCCGACGAGCCCCACCAGGAGGTCCGTGAGCTGCACGGAGCCAGCGCGGGCGTGAACCTCGGCATGGACCACCTGCCGGGTGCCGTCGACTTCACCCCGGAGATCGCCGGGTCCTTCGCCGTGGACCCGCTGGAGGCGGGCCGGATCGTCTGGCTGGACGCGCTGACCGTCAACGTGGACCGCACGGTGCACAGCTCCAACCTGATGGTGTGGCCCACTCTCGGCACCGTTCCGCCCCGCCTGTGGCTCATCGACCACGGCGCCGCCCTCGTCTTCCACCACCGCTGGGACACCACCGACCCCGGCAAGCGGTACGACTTCCGCCACCACGCCCTCGGTCACTACGGCCCCGACGTCCGGGCCGCCGACGCCGAACTGGCGCCCCTGGTGACGGAGGAACTGCTGCGCGGGATCGTCGCGGAGGTGCCGGACGCCTGGCTGGCCGAGGACGCGGGCTTCGCGACCCCCGACGACGTCCGGGCCGCCTACACCGACTACCTGCTGCGGCGGGCCCGGCTGTCGGCCGAGTGGCTGCCGACGGACTTCCCGAGCCGGGCGGAACTGGCCGCCGAGGAGACGGCCCGCGCGGCGAGGACGCGGCAGGGGCGCCCGGACTGGCTCAAGCACGTCCCCGACCTGCACGGCAGGCCGGGGGTGGCGCAGGACGGGACGGCGCACTTCGGCTGACGGGTGGCTCCGGGGATCCGCCGGGATCCCGTCACCCACCCGTCAGCCATCGGCCGGCCGGATCCCTGTCAGCCCGTCAGCCGCTCGTACGCGGGCAGGGTCAGGAAGTCGGCGTAGTCCTCGTCGAGGGACACCTGGAGCAGCAGATCGTGCGCCTGCTGCCAGTGGCCGGCCGCGAAGGCCTCCTCGCCGATCTCCGCGCGGATGGCCGCCAGTTCCTCCGCGGCGACCTTGCGGGCCAGTTCCGGGGTGGCCTTCTCGCCGTTCTCGAACTCGACGCCCGCGTTGATCCACTGCCAGATCTGGGAGCGGGAGATCTCCGCGGTGGCCGCGTCCTCCATCAGGTTGAAGATGGCGACCGCGCCGAGCCCGCGCAGCCAGGCCTCGATGTAGCGGATGCCGACCTGGACGGCGTTGACCAGACCGGGGTAGGTGGGCTTCGCGTCCAGCGAGTCGACGGCGATCAGGTCGGCCGCCTCGACGTGCACGTCCTCGCGCAGCCGGTCCTTCTGGTTCGGCTTGTCGCCGAGCACCCGGTCGAAGGACTCCATGGCGATCGGGACCAGGTCGGGGTGGGCGACCCAGGAGCCGTCGAAGCCGTCGTTCGCCTCGCGGTCCTTGTCCGCCTTGACCTTCTCGAAGGCGACCTTGTTGACCTCCTCGTCGCGCCGGGACGGGATGAACGCCGCCATGCCGCCGATCGCGTGCGCGCCGCGCTTGTGGCAGGTGCGGACCAGGAGTTCGGTGTACGCCCGCATGAACGGCGCGGTCATCGTGACCGCGTTGCGGTCCGGCAGGACGAACTTCGGGCCGCCGTCCCGGAAGTTCTTCACGATGGAGAACAGGTAGTCCCAGCGGCCCGCGTTGAGCCCGGAGGCGTGGTCGCGCAGTTCGTAGAGGATCTCCTCCATCTCGTACGCCGCCGTGATCGTCTCGATCAGGACGGTGGCGCGGACACTGCCCTGCGGGACACCCACGTGGTCCTGCGCGAAGACGAACACGTCGTTCCACAGGCGTGCCTCGAGGTACGACTCGGTCTTGGGCAGGTAGAAGTACGGGCCCTTGCCGAGGTCCAGCAGCCGCCGCGCGTTGTGGAAGAAGTACAGGCCGAAGTCGACCAGCGCGCCGGGCACGGGCCGGCCGTCGGCGTCGACGAGGTGGCGCTCGTTCAGGTGCCAGCCGCGCGGGCGCATGACGACCGTGGCCAGTTCCTCGGCGGGCCGCAGTGCGTAGGACTTGCCGGACCCGGGGTCCGTGAAGTCGATGTCGCGGGTGTAGGCGTCCATCAGGTTGACCTGGCCGAGGACCACGTTCTCCCAGGTGGGCGCGGAGGCGTCCTCGAAGTCGGCGAGCCAGACCCGCGCACCCGAGTTGAGCGCGTTGATGGTCATCTTCCGGTCGGTCGGGCCGGTGATCTCCACGCGCCGGTCGTTCAGCGCGGCCGGCGCCGGGGCGACCTTCCAGGAGTCGTCCGCGCGGACGGCGGCCGTCTCCGGGAGGAAGTCCAGGGTCGAGGTGCGGGCGATCTCGGCGCGCCGCTCCGCGCGGCGGGCGAGGAGTTCGTCACGGCGCGGGGTGAACCGCCGGTGCAGCTCCGCCACGAAGGCGAGCGCCGCGTCGGTGAGGACCTCCTCCTGCCGGGGCAGGGGCTCGGCGTCGACGATGGCCAGCGGAGACGGCGCTGGTGCGGACATGAGCTGTCACTTCCTTCAGCGGTGGCACCGGGTGCCAAGTGGCACGAAACGGACGATCGGCGCCCGCTGTGCGACCGGGCGCTTCTGATCAGTGGATACTAGTTTCCTCATCGTGGAACTTCAATGGTTTGTTGATGTCGAGAATCTCCGGGTCGAGGCAAGGTGGCGCTCGGTGCCACCCCGTTCACTCAAGGTGGCTCAGGTCCGCCTCGGTGTCGATGTCGTACGGTTCGGCCACGTCCGCGCACTCCACCAGCCTGAGCGCCGACGCGTGCTCGCGCAGGTAGGCGCGCGCTCCGCGGTCGCCGGTGGCGGACGCGGCGATGCCCGCCCAGTGCGCCGCGCCGAACAGCACCGGGTGCCCGCGCACACCGTCGTATGCGGCCGAGACCAGCGAGTTCTCGTCCTCGTACGCGTCGAGCACCCGGGTCACCGCGGCCGCCCCGATACCCGGCTGGTCGACCAGGCTGACCAGGGCCGCCGTCACCCCCGTACCGGCGAAGGAGCCGAGCCCGGCGCGCAGCGACGAACCCATGCCCGCGGCCCAGTCGGGGTTGCGTACCGTGACGCAGCCGCTCAGGTCCGCGCGGTTCCGGACGTCGTCCGCCGCCGCGCCGAGAACCACGTGGATCCGTGCGCACCCGGCCGCGCGCAGTACTCCGACCGCGTGTTCGACCAGCGGGCGCCCCCGGTGCTCCAGCAGCGCCTTGGGTCGCCCGCCGAGCCGTCTGCCGCCGCCGGCGGCCAGCAGCAGCCCGGCGACCCGCTCCCCGTTTCCGTCCCGGTTGTCCCTCATGCGTCCTGCATACCCGACGCGGGCGGCTCCGGCCGGGCTCCTTGGGCTGAATTTCGGTCCGCGTGGTGGCGCTCCGGGGCGGCGTGGCGTTTACTGACCCGCGCACGACGGGCGGGTGAGGGGGAGGGCTGTGTCGCGGAGCTTGGAGCAGAGGCCGGTGACCGGCGGCGACGAGGACGTGAGAGTGGCGGAACTGCGGATCGCGGTGTCCCGGCTGCGCCGCGAACTCGCCGCGCACCCGGCGGACTTCCCCGACCGGGGAATAGCCGAGGACGAGCTGGCCGCGCTCGCGGCGATGGCCGCCGGCGGCATCCCGGAGACGCCCCGCCTGCGCCGCTCCCTGTTACTGATCGCGGGAGCGATCGGCTCGGTCAGCGCGCTGGCGCGCGGTCTGACGGAGGTCCGGGGGGCGGTGGACCTGTTCGGCGAGCCGCGGGGGAGGTGACCCCCGGGACCGGCGGGCCGCGCAGGAGGTGACCCTCAGGACCGGGGAGCCGCCGGGAGGACGAGTCCCCGGACCCGAGGGGGTGAACTCCGCGGCTGGGGGGCGTCGCGCGGGCGAGTCCCGTGGCCGTCCGTCACGTGCCCGGCGCCGGGGCGGCGAGCCGCCGCGGAGGGTCCGTGCAGGGCACGGGCCGCGGGCTCGGGCCCCCGGGTCTGCGGGCGGGAGGCTCAGGCCCCCGAACTCGCCAGGGCCTCGGAGAGCTCCGCGGCGATCCCCTGGAGCATCGGCACGATCTTCCCGGTCGCGGCCTCGGTGACCCGGCCGGCCGGTCCGGAGATGGAGATCGCGGCCGCCGTGGGGGAGTCGGGCACGGGCACCGCGAGGCACCGGACGCCGATCTCCTGCTCGTTGTCGTCCACCGCGTACCCCTGCAGGCGCACCTCCTCCAGCGCCGCCAGGAAGCCGTCGGGCGTGGTGATGGTCCGCTCCGTCGCCGCCGGCATGCCGGTGCGGGAGAGCAGGGCGCGCACCTCGTCGTCGGGGACACCGGCCAGCAGGGCCTTGCCCACCCCGGTGGAGTGCGGCAGCACGCGGCGCCCCACCTCGGTGAACATCCGCATCGAGTGCTTCGACGGCACCTGGGCGACATAGACGATCTCGTCGCCGTCCAGCAGGGCCATGTTCGCCGTCTCGCCGGTCTCCTCCACCAGCCGGGCCAGATAGGGCCGCGCCCAGGTGCCGAGCAGCCGTGAGGCCGACTCGCCGAGCCGGATCAGCCGCGGGCCCAGCGCGTACCGCCGGTTCGGCTGCTGGCGTACGTAGCCGCACGCCACCAGGGTGCGCATCAGGCGGTGGATGGTGGGCAGCGGCAGCCCGCTGGTCGCGGACAGCTCGCTCAGGCCTACCTCGCCGCCGGCGTCCGCCATCCGTTCCAGCAGGTCGAAGGCGCGCTCCAGGGACTGGACCCCGCCGCCGGCGGAGGATTTGGCGGAGTCGGTGGTGCTGGCGCTGGACGTCGGCACGGCGCGTTCCTTTCGCGACTGGCGGGGAGGGCAGAAGCCTACCCGGCGGCCGGTTGACTCCCCGCTTGTGCATAGCTACGTTCTGCTCAGCGGAATTATAATTCCGCTTTGTGGAAACGTCCAGAGCCTCCGTCCCTCCGGTGCCGTCCAGAAGTGTGCCCCTTGACGGCGGGGGAGTGGAGGTGAAGACTCCTTCAACAGAACGTTGAAGTCCGTTACGTGGATGTAAATCCCGTTTCCCGGGCGTGAACGGCGGCAGAGAGAGGGGTCCGGGTGTCCGACGCTGAACTGGTGCTGCGCTCGACGCGCGTCATCACACCGGAGGGGACGCGGGCCGCCACGGTCACCGTGTCCGCCGGCACCATCACGGCCGTACTGCCGTACGACGCCGAGGTGCCGGCCGCGGCACGACTCGAGGACCTCGGCGAGCACGTGCTGCTGCCCGGCCTGGTCGACACCCACGTGCACGTCAACGACCCCGGCCGTAGCGAGTGGGAGGGCTTCTGGACGGCCACGCGCGCCGCCGCGGCCGGCGGCATCACCACGCTCGTCGACATGCCCCTCAACTCCCTGCCGCCGACCACGACCGTGGGGAACCTGCGGGTCAAGCAGGAGGTCGCGGCCGACAAGGCGCACATCGACGTCGGCTTCTGGGGCGGCGCCCTGCCCGACAACGTGGAGGACCTGCGCCCGCTGCACGACGCCGGTGTCTTCGGCTTCAAGGCGTTCCTCTCCCCGTCCGGCGTCGACGAGTTCCCGCATCTCGACCAGGAGCACCTCGCCCGCTCCCTGGCCGAGATCGCCGGGTTCGACGGCCTGCTCATCGTGCACGCCGAGGACCCGCACCGGCTGGCCGCCGCCCCGCAGCACGGCGGTCCCCGCTACGCCGACTTCCTCGCCTCCCGCCCGCGCGCCGCCGAGGACTCGGCCGTCGCCGCACTCATCGCGCAGGCGAAGCGTCTCGACGCCCGCGTGCACGTGCTGCACCTCTCCTCCAGCGACGCGCTCCCGCTGATCGCCGCCGCCCGCGCCGAGGGCGTGCGCCTCACGGTGGAGACCTGCCCGCACTACCTCACCCTGACCGCGGAGGAAGTCCCGGACGGCGCGAGTGAGTTCAAGTGCTGCCCGCCCATCCGGGAGGCCGCCAACCAGGACCTGCTGTGGCGGGCCCTGGCCGACGGCACCATCGACTGCGTCGTCACCGACCACTCGCCCTCCACCGCCGACCTGAAGACGGCCGACTTCGCCACCGCCTGGGGCGGGATCTCCGGCCTCCAGCTCAGCCTGCCCGCCGTGTGGACCGAGGCCCGCCGGCGCGGCCACGGACTGGAGGACGTCGTCCGCTGGATGTCCACCCGGACGGCCGCGCTGGCCGGTCTGACCCGCAAGGGCGCCATCGAGGCCGGCCGCGACGCCGACTTCGCCGTGCTCGCCCCCGACGAGACCTTCACCGTCGACCCGGCCGGCCTGCAGCACCGCAACCGGGTCACCGCCTACGCCGGCCGCACCCTGCACGGCGTGGTGAAGTCCACCTGGCTGCGCGGCCAACGCATCGCCTTCGAAGGCGAGTTCACCGAACCGAAGGGCCGACTGCTGACCCGTACCCCCTGATTCCGCGGCCGCCGCGACCGCGGCGGCCGGCCAACGAAAGGAAACCCTGATCACAGTGACGGCGACTGCGAGCTTCACCGGCGACGCGAACCCCTACGGAGGAGGCGATCCGTACGCGGACTACCGCACCGCGGACCTCCCCTTCACCCAGCACGCCGACCTCGCCGACCGGCGACTCGGCGCCGGTGTCATCGCCGCCAACGACGAGTTCTTCGCCCAGCGGGAGAACCTGCTGGTGCCCGAGCGGGCCGAGTTCGACCCCGAGCGCTTCGGGCACAAGGGCAAGATCATGGACGGCTGGGAGACCCGGCGCCGGCGCGGCGCCTCCGCCGGGCACCCCTGGCCGACGGACGAGGACCACGACTGGGCGCTGGTACGGCTCGGCGCGCCCGGAGTGATCCGCGGGATCGTGGTCGACACCGCCCACTTCCGCGGCAACTACCCGCAGGCCGTGTCGGTGGAGGGCACGTCGGTGCCCGGCTCCCCGTCCCCGGAGCAACTGCTCGGCGACGACGTGAAGTGGACGACGCTCGTCCCGCGCACCCGCATCGGCGGCCACGCGGCCAACGGCTTCACCGTCTCCGTCGAGCAGCGCTTCACACACCTGCGGGTCAACCAGCACCCCGACGGGGGCATCGCACGCCTGCGCGTGTACGGCGAGGTCGTCCCGGACCCGCGGTGGCTGGCGGCGCTCGGCACCTTCGACGTGGTCGCGCTGGAGAACGGCGGCCGGGTCGAGGACGCCTCCGACCTCTTCTACTCCCCGGCCACCAACACCATCCAGCCCGGCCGCTCCCGCAAGATGGACGACGGCTGGGAGACCCGCCGCCGCCGTGACCGGGGCAACGACTGGATCCGCTACCGGCTGGCCGCCCAGGCGCGGATCCGCGCCGTCGAGATCGACACGGCGTACCTGAAGGGCAACAGCGCGGGCTGGGCGTCGGTGTCCGTCAGCGACGGCGAGGACGGCGACTGGCGGGAGATCCTGCCCCGCACCCGCCTCCAGCCCGACACCAACCACCGCTTCGTCCTGCCGGAGCCGGCCGTCGGCACCCACGCGCGCGTGGACATCTACCCCGACGGCGGCATCTCCCGCCTCCGCCTCCTCGGCACCCCGACCGAGGAGGGTGCCGCCGCGCTCGCCGCCCGCCACCAGGAACTGGGCGGCTGACCCGCGGCCGGGCGTGCGTCCCCCGCCGTCACGTACGGGCGCCCCGAGGCCCGCGCGGCCGGCGGCGGCGGGACCGGCCGCCCGGGTGCCGCGGGGTGCACCGGTGAGACCGCACCGGTGCACCCCGCGCGCCGTCGTCTCAGGCCGCGTGCCCGCCGTCCACGGAGAACTCCGCGCCGGTCACGTAGGCCGCGTCCGGGCCCGCCAGATGGGCCACCGTCGCCGCCACCTCGTCGGCCGTCCCGATCCGTTCGTCGTCATGCGTCCATTGCAGTCGTCGCGGCCACCGTCCACCGGCGGCGTACGGACATCGACCTCGTCACACCCGGAACTCTCCGCTCCACCTCGAGCGTTCTCCCCGCGTGACCCTTCAGCAAGAGATCGTCGGCAACGCCATGCAGATGGCGGTAGTCAACCTGCGCCCCGGCCAGACCGTGTACTGCGAGGCGGGGAAGTTCCTGTTCAAGACGTCGAACGTCACCATGGAGACACGTCTGTCCGGTCCGTCGGGCAACGGCGGCCGGCAGCAGAACGGCTCCGGTGGCATGGGCGGCATGCTGCGCCAGGCCATGGGCACCGCCATGCAGGTCGGCCAGCGCATGATGGCCGGTGAGTCGCTGGCCTTCCAGTACTTCACCTCCCAGGGCGGCGAGGGCACCGTCGGCTTCGCGGGCGTGCTGCCCGGCGAGATGCGCGCCCTGGAGCTGGACGGCACGCGCGCGTGGTTCGCCGAGAAGGACGCGTTCGTGGCCGCCGAGGGCGGTGTCGAGTTCGGCATCGCCTTCCAGGGCGGCCGCACCGGCATGAGCGGCGGCGAGGGCTTCGTCCTGGAGAAGTTCACCGGGCACGGCACGGTGATCATCGCCGGAGCGGGCAACTTCATCGATCTGAACCCGGCGGACTTCGGCGGCCGCATCGAGGTCGACACCGGCTGCGTCGTCGCCTTCGAGGAGGGCATCCAGTACGGCGTCCAGCGAGTCGGCGGACTGAACCGGCAGGGCATCATGAACGCCGTGTTCGGCGGCGAGGGCCTGTCCCTGGCCACCCTGGAGGGCAACGGCCGGGTGATCCTGCAGTCCCTGACCATCGAGGGCCTCGCCAACGCCCTGAAGAAGGCCCAGGGCGGTGACAAGCAGGGCCCGACCGGCGGTCTGTTCTCGACCCACGCCGGCTGAGGGCGCCGTCCCCACCCGCCTCGGGCCCACGGGGTCGCGTCGCGGCCCCGGGCATCTCGGTGCGCTGCGGCCCCTGCCCGGCATCCGGTTCCTCAGGGCACGCGGCCACCACCACCTGGCCATCGGCCAACTGCTGCCCGGGGTGCGCGACTTCACCGAGCGCGGCCAGCCGCTCGCGGCCCGCGGCACCGATCTGCCGGCCATGGCGCCCCCGGCGGGCCGACCTGGCGGCGGCCCGCCAGGCGCTCGGCGACCGGGCCGCCGTCCGCCGGCTCGCGGCCCGGCAACCGGAGCTGGCGGCCGGGACCGACGGCCGCACCCGCGGCTTCGCCCTGCGGGTGCTGACGCGCGCCGGGGAACTGGGAGAACTGCGCGGAACCCCGTGGCAGGCCGTCGCGCACAGCAGGTGGTGCCCGGCGCCGTGCGGACCTGGAGATGCCAGGCGCGGGTGAGGGCCCTCTCCGGCCGGGACGCCCGAAGGTCTTCGGCCGCGGGCCGGAAGCCAGGGACGCAGGAGATGGAGGCCCGGTTCCCGCAGAGTGGGGCGAACCGGGCCTCCGGTGGCCGGGGATCGTCAGGCGGCGGCGCCGCTGTCGGCCTCCATGGCCACCCGCAGGCTCCTCGGGCGCATGTCCGTCCAGTTCTTCTCGACGAAGTCCAGGCACTCGGCCCGGCCCTCCTCGCCGAACACGACCCGCCAGCCCTTCGGGATCTCGGCGAACGCCGGCCACAGCGAGTACTGTTCCTCGTCATTGACGAGCACGAAGAACCGGCCGGACTCGTCGTCGAAGGGATTCACGCTCATGATGCCTCTCCGCAGGATGGTGTGAATGGTCCGAGTGAAGGGTTTCGGCTGAATCATCCGCCGGAACGAGGTCCGGTCGTATCGCAGCCGGGTGGAACACGGCTCGACTGTATTCGAGTCAGGCCGCGCCGAGCCGGTCAAACGGCAGGAGTGACGACGACGTCCGGCCGAACAGATCGGACCGGGCCGCAAGCCCTGCTGAATTGGTATCAGTCCGGGTTCGGCGGCCGGCGGTCCGGCCGAATCCCGGGGCCCGCCCTGCGGGCGGACGGCGGGACTTTCCCGTCGAGGAACGTGAAATCTCCCCGCGTCGACGTGCCACGCGCTCAGGACTCCTGGCCCTCCGCGGCCGCGAACAGGGCGAGGGCCAGCACCAGCAGTGCCACGCTCGCCTACACCTCGTAGCCCCTGAGGAACCCGAGCCGCTGCACGAACGCCACGTGCCAGTGGGTGAACTCGTGCACCGGGCCCAGCACACCCTGCACCAGCGCGATGAACCCGATCAGTTCCAGCAGTCTTCATGGACCCACCCTGGACCCGCCGTCCCGCGCCGCGCATCGGCCGCGGGACGGCCGCCGCCCGTCGAAGGTCCAGCCCTCGCGCCGGACGGGACCGCCCTAAGTCCATCGCGCCGCGACTTTCCTCGACGACGGGCACTGAGCGGGCGCGCCGCGCGTTCAACGTCAGACGGCACAAGCCGCTCCGGGGACGTCCCCGGAGGGCCCGGGGGGAGTCCGGAAGGGGAGCGATGGGCAGGCAACCGGTTATCGACCTCAGGGAGTTCGGGGACGCGTTCCGCACGGACCCGCATCCGTACTACGCGAAGTTGCGCGAGCAGGGGCCCGTGCACCGGGTACGGCTCGGCGGGGCGGACGCGGGCCAGACGACCTGGCTGGTCGTCGGGTACGAGGAGGCGCGTGCCGCCCTCGCCGATCCCCGGCTCGCCAAGGACACCGCCCGGATCGGCGCGCCCCAGCTGGACGAGGAGAAGATCGGCAAGTACCTGCTGGTCACCGACCCGCCCCAGCACACCCGGCTGCGCTCCCTGGTCACCCGCGCGTTCACCATGCGCCGGGTGGAGCGGCTGCGCCCCCGGATCCAGCGGATCACCGACGACCTGCTGGACGAGATGCTGCCGCGCGGCCGCGCCGACCTCATCGAGGCGCTCGCCTACCCGCTGCCCCTCACCGTCATCTGCGAACTCCTCGGTGTCCCGGACATGGACCGCGCCGAGTTCCGCCGGATCTCCACCGAGGTCGTCGCACCGACCAGCGCCGACACCGAGTACGACGCGGTCCTCGCCCTCGCCCGGTACCTCCGGGACCTGATCGAGGACAAACGGCGCGCCGGCCCCACCGACGACCTGCTCAGCGACCTGATCCGCACCACCGCCGAGGACGGCGACCGGCTCTCCTCGCGGGAACTGGGCGGCATGGCCTACCTGCTGCTCATCGCCGGCCACGAGACCACCGTCGACCTCATCGGCAACGGCGTCCACGCCCTGCTCACCCACCCGGACCAACTCGGCGCCCTGCGCGCCGACATGGGCCTCCTGGACGGCGCGGTCGAGGAGATGCTGCGTTTCGAGGGGCCGGTGGAGACCGGCACGTACCGGTACGCCGCCGAATCCCTGGAGATCGCCGGCACGGTGATCGAGAAGGGCCAGTCGGTGATGATCGGGCTGACCGCCGCCGGCCGCGACGGCGACCGCTTCGCCGAACCGGACCGGTTCGACATCCGCCGCGACGCCCGCGGCCACCTCGCCTTCGGCCACGGCGTCCACTACTGCCTGGGCGCGCCCCTGGCCCGCCTGGAGGGCGGAATCGCCATCGGCACCCTCCTTCGGCGCGCCCCCGGTCTGGCGCTGGACGGCTCCCCGGGCGAGTGGCTGCCGGGCATGCTGATGCGGGGGATGCGCGCTCTGCCCGTGCGCTGGTGAACCGCGGCGAGCGGCCCGGTCCAGGCCGTGTCAGCCGTACGACGGCTGGACGCGGTCCTGGATCTCCAGCAGCCGCACCGGGCGGCGCTCGCGCCGGGACACCTCGCAGGCCTCGGCGATCCGCAGCGCCTGCAGGGCCTCCTGGCCGTCGCACGGGTTGGGCCGCTCACCGCGCAGCACCTCGACGAAGGCGCACAGCTCGGCCTCGTAGGCCGGTCCGAACCGTTCCAGGAAACCGGTCCACGGCCGGGAGGCGGCCGGCGGCCCGGTGGGCTCGGTGGACGCGACCGGCGTACGGTCGTCCAGGCCCACCACGACCGTGTCCCGCTCCCCGGCCAGCTCCATCCGGACGTCGTATCCGGCGCCGTTCAGCCGGGTCGCCGTGGCCGTGGCGAGCGTGCCGTCGTCCAGGGTGAGCAGGGCACCGCCGGTGCTGACGTCCCCGGCCTGGCGGAACATCGGCGGCCCGGCGTCCGAGCCGGCCGCGTACACGTCCGTCACCTCACGACCCGTCACCCAGCGCAGCGCGTCGAAGTCGTGGATCAGCGTGTCCCGGAACAGACCGCCGGACAGCGGCAGCCAGTCCGGCGGGGGAGGGGACTGGTCGGAGGTCGTCGCCCGCACGGTGTGCAGCCGTCCGAGCCGGCCCGAGCGCACCGCCTCCCGGGCGCCCGCGTACCCCGGGTCGAAGCGCCGCTGGAAACCCATCTGCAGCACCGTCCCCGCCGCCTCGACCTCGGCGAGCGCCTGCAGCGTGCCCGGCAGGTCGAGCGCTATGGGCTTCTCGCAGAAGACCGGCAGGCCGGACCGGGCCGCCCGGCCGATCAGCTCGGCGTGCGCCGCGGTCGCCGTGGTGATCACCACCGCGTCCACGCCCCACCGGAAGATCTCCTCCACCCCCGGCGCCGCCGTCTCGCCCAGCCGGTACGCGAGCGCCTGTGCCCGCGCCGGATCCGCGTCGGTCAGGATCAGCGACCCGACCTCGCGACTGCGGCTGAGCGTGTTCGCATGAATGGTGCCGATGCGGCCCGTACCGATGACCCCGATGCGCATGGAAACAAAGTGAGGGCGGACCCGGCACCCTGTCAATCGCAATGTCCGGACAACCGGACTACACGACTTCCCGTCATCCGGGCACGCGGCTACGCTCGAGCCCGTGCCCAAACCAGTGGTGGACCCGACCGTGTCACTCGACCTCCGCGTGGACCGCAGTTCCCCGGTGCCGTTGTACTTCCAGCTCTCCCAGCAGCTCGAGGCCGCGATCGAGCACGGCGGCCTCACGCCCGGCAGCCTGCTGGGAAACGAGATAGAGCTGGCCGCCCGGCTCGGCCTGTCCCGGCCCACGGTCCGCCAGGCCATCCAGTCCCTCGTCGACAAGGGACTGCTGGTCCGCCGCCGGGGTGTGGGCACCCAGGTCGTGCACAGCCAGGTCAAGCGCCCCCTGGAGCTGAGCAGCCTCTACGACGACCTGGAGGCGGCCGGGCTGCGTCCCGAGACCAGGGTCCTGGTCAACACCGTCGTCCCCGCCCCCGCCGAGATCGCCGCCGCGCTCGGCGTACCCGAGGGCGGCGACGTCCACCGCGTCGAGCGGCTGCGCCTGGCGCACGACGAGCCGATGGCGTACCTGATCAACCATCTGCCGACCGGCCTGCTCGACCTGGACACCGGCAGACTGGAGGCCACCGGCCTGTACCGGCTGATGCGCTCCGCCGGGATCACCCTGCACAGCGCCCGCCAGTCCATCGGCGCCCGGGGCGCCACGGCCGCCGAGGCCGAGCGGCTCTTCGAGGCGGAGGGCGCCCCGCTGCTCACCATGCGGCGCACCACCTTCGACGACACCGGCCGCGCCGTGGAGTACGGCGACCACACCTACCGTCCCGGCCGCTACTCCTTCGAGTTCCAGCTCCTGGTACGCCCCTGAGCACCGGCTCGCACCCCCGGGCCACCGCCCCGCCCGCACGTGATCGCCGGGCCCGCGCCCGCGACCGCCCGGCCACCGGCACGTCGCAATGTCCGGACAAGTCGACGGGCAGGGGCTCCCCGGCGGTGCCAGGAGTGGTCCCCGTGTTCGATACTGGAGTGTTCGGGGCCGTCGAGATGTTCGCCGGCCCCTCGCGTACGGACGGACACGGCAGGAAGGGCACGGCCTCGTGGCACGGTTTCGGACCTGGGCAGGCATCGCGCTGGCAGGGGCACTCTCGGTGTCCCTGGCCGGGTGCAGCAGCACCGGAGGCAAACGGGCGGAGGACGCCCGCAAGGCCGCCGCCGCCCAGGGGCGGGCGGCGGTGAACACCCCCCGCTGGACCTTCGCGATGATCACCCACTCGGGAGACGGCGACACCTTCTGGGACATCGTGCAGAGCGGGGCCAAGCAGGCCGCCCGCAAGGACAACATCAACTTCCTGTACTCGCACGACGACGAGGCGCAGCAGCAGGCCCAGCTCGTGGACGCGGCGGTCGACAAGAAGGTCGACGCCATCATCGTCACCCTCGCCAAGCCCGACGCCCTCAAAGCCGCCGTCGCCCGTGCCGAGAAGGCCGGCATCCCGGTGATCACCGTGAACTCGGGCTCCGAGGAGTCCAAGGCCTTCGGCGCCCTGACCCACATCGGCCAGGACGAGACCGTCGCCGGCGAGGCCGTCGGCGAGGAGCTGAACAAACGCGGGAGGAAGAAGGCCCTGTGCGTCCTGCACGAGCAGGGCAACGTCGGTCACGAACAGCGCTGCGACGGCGTGGCCAAGACCTTCCGCGGCACCGTGCGGAAGCTGTACGTCAACGGCACCAACATGCCCGACGTGCAGTCCGCCGTCGAGGCCAAGCTGCAGGCGGACCCCTCCGTCGACTCGGTCGTCACCCTGGGCGCCCCGTACGCCGACACCGCCGTGCAGGCGAAGAAGGGCGCGGGCAGCAAGGCGGAGATCGACACCTTCGACCTCAACGCCAAGGTCGCCGCCGAGCTGACGGACGGCACCCTCGGCTTCGCCGTGGACCAGCAGCCCTACCTGCAGGGCTACCAGGCCGTGGACCTGCTCTGGCTGTACAAGTACAACGGCGACGTCCTCGGCGGCGGCCGGCCCGTGCTGACCGGCCCGCAGATCGTCACCCGGGACCAGGCCGCCGCGCTGGCCGACTACACCGAGCGGGGCACCCGGTGACCGCCACCCTCGACCGGGCGGCGGACGACAGACTCCTGCCGGGTTCGCCGCTGCGGAAGCTGCTCGCCCGCCCGGAGCTGGGCTCGGTGGTCGGCGCGCTCGCCGTCTTCGTCTTCTTCGCCGTCGCCGCCGACGGCTTCCTGCGCGCCGCCAGTCTCAGCACGGTCCTGTACGCCTCCTCGACCATCGGCATCATGGCCGTCCCCGTGGCGCTGCTGATGATCGGCGGCGAGTTCGACCTGTCCGCCGGCGTCCTGGTGACGTCCTCGGCGCTCGTCTCGTCGATGTCCAGCTACCAGATGACCGCGAACACCTGGGTCGGCGTAGGTGTGTCGCTGCTGGTCACGCTGGCGATCGGCGCCTTCAACGGCTTCATGCTGACCCGCACGCGACTGCCCAGCTTCATCATCACGCTCGGCACCTTCCTGATGCTGACCGGTATGAACCTCGGCCTCACCAAGCTGATCGACGACACCGTCTCCACCAAGAGCATCGCCGACATGGAGGGCTTCCCGAGCGCCCACGCCGTGTTCGCCTCGACCCTCACCGTCGGCGGCGTGGGCTTCAAGGTCACCATCCTGTGGTGGCTGGGCCTGGTCGCCCTCGCCTCCTGGATCCTGATGCGCACCCGCGCCGGCAACTGGATCTTCGCGGTCGGCGGCAACCAGGACGCGGCCCGCGCGGTCGGCGTCCCCGTCACCGGGACGAAGATCGGCCTCTACATGGGTGTGGCGCTCGGTGCCTGGATCTCCGGCCAGCACCTGCTCTTCTCCTTCGACGCCGTACAGTCCGGCGAGGGCGTCGGCAACGAGCTGATCTACATCATCGCGGCCGTCATCGGCGGCTGCCTCATCACCGGCGGCTACGGCAGCGCCGTCGGCTCGGCGGTCGGCGCGCTCCTGTTCGGCATGACCAGCAAGGGCATCGTCTTCGCCGAGTGGAACCCGGACTGGTTCAAGTTCTTCCTCGGAGCGATGCTGCTCCTCGCGACCCTGCTCAACGCCTGGGTCCGCAAGCGCGCGGAGGCCGACAAGTGACTTCCCTGGTCGAGCTGACCGACGTCAGCAAGAACTACGGCACCGTCCGCGCCCTCGAAGGCGTCTCCCTCGAGGTCCGTTCCGGGGAGATCACCTGTGTCCTCGGTGACAACGGGGCCGGCAAGTCGACCCTGATCAAGATCGTCGCGGGCCTGCACCGGCACGACGGCGGCACCCTGCGCATCGAGGGCGAGGAGACGACCCTGTCCTCCCCGCGCGAGGCCCTGGACCGGGGCATCGCCACGGTCTACCAGGACCTCGCCGTCGTTCCCCTGATGCCGGTCTGGCGCAACTTCTTCCTGGGCTCGGAGCCCCGCCGGGGCGCGGGGCCCTTCAAACGCCTGGACATCGACCTCATGCGCCGCACCACGCGCGAGGCACTGCTGCGCATGGGCATCGACCTGCGCGACGTCGACCAGCCCATCGGCACCCTCTCCGGCGGCGAGCGCCAGTGCGTGGCGATCGCCCGCGCCGTCCACTTCGGCGCGAAGGTCCTGATCCTGGACGAACCGACGGCGGCGCTGGGCGTGAAGCAGTCGGGCGTGGTGCTGAAGTACGTGGCGGCGGCACGTGACGAGGGCCTGGGCGTCGTGCTGATCACCCACAACCCGCACCACGCGTACCTGGTGGGCGACAGGTTCGTCCTGCTGCGGCGGGGCACGATGGTGGGCAATCACACACGGGACGGCATCACCCTGGACGAGCTGACCCAGCAGATGGCGGGAGGGTCCGACCTGGACGCTCTGCGCCACGAACTGGAGCGCGGCTGAGGGGCCGCGGGACCGTGCCGGCCCGGGGCCCCGCCGGGTGGCCGCGACCGGACCGGACGGACCCCGCAGGGCACCGATCGCGCACCCGCCGGTCCGCGGCCGGATACGGCACCCGCCCCCGCGGTGAGGCAGAATCGAGCAACGATGAGCACCTACCGCGACCTCACCGCACCCATCGGCTCCCGACGGGCCCCCGTGCTGCGCACGGTCGGGACCAGGGAACGCCGCTCGCACCTGACCGCGCCCCGCGTGCCCACGGTCGGCATCGACATCGGCGGCACCAAGGTCATGGCGGGCGTGGTGGACGCCGACGGCAACATCCTGGAGAAGCTCCGCACGGAGACCCCGGACAAGTCCAAGAGCCCCAAGGTGGTCGAGGACACCATCGCCGAGCTGGTGCTGGACCTGTCCGACCGGCACGACGTGCACGCGGTCGGCATCGGCGCGGCCGGCTGGGTCGACGCCGACCGCAACCGCGTCCTGTTCGCGCCCCACCTGTCCTGGCGCAACGAGCCCCTGCGGGACCGCCTCGCCGGCCGCCTGTCCGTACCGGTCCTGGTGGACAACGACGCCAACACTGCAGCCTGGGCGGAGTGGCGCTTCGGCGCGGGACGCGGTGAGGACCACCTGGTCATGATCACCCTCGGCACCGGCATCGGCGGCGCCATCCTGGAGGACGGCCAGGTCAAACGCGGCAAGTACGGTGTGGCCGGTGAGTTCGGCCACATGCAGGTGGTGCCCGGCGGCCACCGGTGCCCGTGCGGCAACCGCGGCTGCTGGGAGCAGTACAGCTCGGGCAACGCGCTCGTCCGGGAGGCCAAGGAACTGGCCGCGGCCGACTCCCCGGTGGCCTACGGGATCATCGAGCACGTCAAGGGCGCCATCGACGACATCTCCGGCCCGATGATCACCGAGCTGGCCCGCGAGGGCGACGCCATGTGCGTCGAGCTGCTGCAGGACATCGGGCAGTGGCTCGGCGTCGGCATCGCCAACCTGGCGGCCGCACTCGACCCCTCCTGCTTCGTGATCGGCGGCGGGGTCAGCGCGGCCGACGACCTGCTCATCGGCCCCGCCCGGGACGCGTTCAAGCGCCACCTCACCGGCCGCGGCTACCGCCCCGAGGCCCGTATCACCCGCGCCCAGCTCGGCCCCGATGCCGGCATGGTGGGCGCCGCCGACCTCGCCCGGCTGGTCGCCCGCCGGTTCCGGCGGGCCAAGCGGCGCCGGGTGGAGCGCCACGAGCGCTACGAGCGGTACGCGCGGGCCCTCCGCGACCAGGACACCGCATGACCGCGTCGGTGCCGCACCAGGCCGCGCCGCCGGACGAGCCGCGCCGGACCGTGGAGAACCCCCGTCACAGGACGAAGCGCAGGACCCTCACCCTGCTGATCATCGTGCTGCTCATCGGGGTCCCCGCGGGCTATCTCGTGATCTCCGCCAACCAGAGCCGCAGCAGCGGCAGGGACAAGGAGGAGAAGTACTCGGCGACCGGCCTCACCCCGGGCTTCCCCTCCAAGGTGCAGCGCCGCATCTACCAGGTGGCCGTTCCGCACCCCGCCGACTACATCGCCTACTACGAGACCAACAACTGGAAGACCAGCCGGCTGTACATACAGTTCCGCACCAACAGCGCCGGACTGGAGAGCTTCCTGGGCGCCATGGGCGTACGCCGGGACGAACTGGAGAAGGGCGCCAGGCCGATCAGCGCCCGCGACCGCGAGGTCTCCGGCTGGAACTTCACCGGACCCGGCCCGTGGTTCGGGCTGACCCATCCGCAGCGGAACCCGGCGCCCACCCAGGACGTGCTGGTGAACATGGCCGACCCGAACTTCCCGATGGTGTACGTCGTCTCGCGCACGGTGCCGTAGCGCGGTCGCCCGAGGCCACCGGGCCCCTGGGGCGACGGCGCCGCCCGGCCGCCGCACCCGGTTGTCGGACCCCGCCCGTAGAGTCGAGGACGTCCGGACGGTCCAGGACCCGGGCGGGAGGTGGCAGAACGCATGAGCGGTGGCACGACCGCGGTCCCGGGAGCGGCGGGAGGGCCCGGCCGCGCAGGGAACCCGGTACCGGTGCGCCTCGCCTGCGTCTACCTGCCCGCGCCCGTCCCGCGCGAGAGCCGGATCGCCTTCTGGGACCCCGAGGGCGGCCCGCTGCCCGACGGCGGGGGGACCGGCGCGCCCGCCGTGGAGGAGCTGACCGTCGTACGGCGCCACGGAGCGGGGGCACGCCGCCGGCGGGTGCCCGCGCTGACCCTGCCGATCGCCGACGCCCTGCCCCTGCTGGTGCGGGCCCGGCGCGACCCGGCCGCCCACCCGGCCACCGCCTGCTGGGGCGCCGCCGCGCTGCACGCCCTGCGCCTCGTCGCCCGCGGCCGCCTGCTGCCCGGCCTGACTCCCGGCGGTCACGACGCCTGGCGCGCCGGTCCACTGGAGCCCGGCGACCTCACCCATCTGCGCGCGGTGGCCGCCGCCCTGCCGCCCGAGGGCCACGCGGTCCCGCTGCCGGAACCCGGCCCGCTGCGGCTGCCCGAACCGGAGGCGCTGGTCCGCTCCTTCCTGGACGCGGTCGCCGACACGCTGCCCCGCACCCCGGCCGCCGCCCACAGCGCGGGCCGCCCGTTCGCCGCCCGGGAGCCCCAGTCCCTGCCGCACGCGCACGGCTGGGCCGCGGAGGTCGCCGCCGGCATGGACGCGGGCGTACGGATCTCGCTGCGCCTCGACCTGTCCGCGTACGACGTCTTCGACGCCGGAACCGCCGCCGGAGCCCGCGCCGCCGGGGCCGCGATCGTCCAGGTGCACAGCCTCGCCGACCCCACCCTGATGGCCGACGCGGCCGCCCTGTGGGCCGGTGCGGCGGACGCCGCGTTCGGGCCGCGCGCCCACGTCGACGCCGCCCTCGCGGTACGGCGCGCGGCCCGGGTGTGGCCGCCGCTGCACCGGCTCACCGAGCAGGACGTCCCCGACGTCCTCGCCCTGTCGGAGGAGGAGCTCGGCGACCTGCTCGGCGTGGCCACCGCGCGGCTCGGCGCCGCCGGGGTCGCCGTGCACTGGCCCCGCGACCTCGCCCGTGACCTCGGTGCCGCCGCCGTGGTGCGCCCGGCGCCCGGCTCGGCCACCGACGGCACGGGGTTCTTCGAGAGCGAGGAGCTGCTGCGGTTCGGCTGGCAGCTCGCACTCGGCGGGGAACCGCTCAGCGAGGCCGAGATGGACGCGCTCGCCGAGGCCCACCGGCCGGTCGTACGACTGCGCGACCGCTGGGTGCTGGTCGATCCGGCCCTGGCCCGCAAGGCCCGCAAACGCGAACTGGGCCTGCTCGACCCGGTCGACGCGCTGTCCGTCGCGCTCACCGGCACCGCCGAGGTGGACGGCGAGACCGTCGACGCCGTCCCGACCGGCGCGCTCGCTGCCCTGCGCGACCGCCTCTGCGCCGGAACGCCCCCGGCCGAACCGCCCGCCGGACTCGCCGCCACCCTCCGCGACTACCAGTTGCGCGGCCTGGCCTGGCTCGACCTGATGACCTCCCTCGGCCTCGGCGGCTGCCTCGCCGACGACATGGGCCTGGGCAAGACGGTCACGCTCATCGCCCTGCACCTGAAGCGGGCCCGCACCGAGCCGACCCTGGTGGTCTGCCCCGCGTCCCTGCTGGGCAACTGGCAGCGCGAGATCACCCGGTTCGCGCCCGGTGTCCCCGTCCGCCGCTTCCACGGCCCCGACCGCACCCTGGACGGCCTGGCCGGCGGCTTCGTCCTCACCACGTACGGCACGATGCGCTCCACCGCCGAGCGGCTCGCCGGGCAGCCCTGGGGGATGGTCGTCGCCGACGAGGCGCAGCACGTGAAGAACCCGTACTCCGCGACCGCCAAGGCGCTGCGGACCATCCCGGCGCCCGCGCGCGTGGCCCTCACCGGCACCCCGGTGGAGAACAACCTCTCCGAACTGTGGGCCCTCCTCGACTGGACCACGCCCGGTCTGCTCGGCCCGCTGAAGTCCTTCCGCGCCCGGCACGCGCGCGCCGTGGAGAACGGCGAGGACCAGGAGGCGGTGCAGCGGCTGTCCCGGCTGGTCCGACCGTTCCTGCTGCGCCGCAGGAAGTCCGACCCCGGCATCGTGCCCGAGCTGCCGCCCAAGACCGAGACCGACCACCCGGTGCCGCTCACCCGTGAGCAGGCCGCCCTGTACGAGGCCGTGGTGCGCGAGTCCATGCTGGCCATCGAGACCGCGGAGGGCATCGGCCGGCGTGGCCTGGTCCTGAAACTCCTCGGCGCCCTGAAGCAGATCTGCGACCACCCCGCGCTGTACCTCAAGGAGGACGCCCGCACCGACCGGCTGGCCGCCCGGTCCGGCAAACTCGCCCTGCTGGACGAACTGCTGGACACCGTGCTCGCCGAGGACGGCTCCGCCCTCGTCTTCACCCAGTACGTCGGCATGGCCCGGCTCGTCACCGCCCACCTGTCCGCCCGCGCGATCCCCGTCGACCTGCTGCACGGCGGCACGCCGGTCCCGGAGCGCGAGCGCATGGTCGACCGCTTCCAGAGCGGCGGGACACCCGTGCTGGTGCTCTCCCTGAAGGCGGCCGGTACCGGCCTGAACCTCACCCGCGCGGGCCATGTCGTCCACTTCGACCGCTGGTGGAACCCGGCCGTCGAGGAGCAGGCCACCGACCGCGCGTACCGCATCGGCCAGACCCAGCCCGTTCAGGTCCACCGCCTGGTCACCGAGGGCACGGTGGAGGACCGCATCGCCGAGATGCTCGCCTCCAAGAGGGCCCTCGCCGACGCCGTCCTCGGCTCCGGTGAGTCCGCCCTGACGGAGCTGACGGACCGTGAACTGTCCGACCTGGTCACACTGCGGAGGTCCTCATGACGAGCGGGGACCGGCGTCCCGGCGACGCCGCCCGTGAGGCCCTGCGCACCGCACGCGGGCGCACCGGGGCCGCTCAGCGCGAGACGGACCCCGAACCGGAGGGCGCACCGGCCGGCACCGACTCCGGCGCGGACCGCGCCGCCCCGGCCGATCCCCGCCCCGGCGACATCGCCAGGGCGGCACTGCGCGCCGTGACGGCCGACCCGGACCACGCAGGCGCCCAGCGGTCCGGCCCACCCGCCGAGGCGGCTGCGTCGTCCGAGGCGGGCCGAGCCGGCGGGGCGGCCCCTTCCTCCGGCACGGCACCGTCCCCCGACGCGGCTCCACCCGGCGGGGATGCGCCGGCATCCGGCGCCGCCTCCGCCGGAGAGCGACCCGGTGACGTCGCGCGGGAGGCACTGCGCGCGGCCCGGCGGGAGGCGTCGCGGGCCCGGGCCGCGGAAGGCGGCGCAGGACGCGGGGGCCGCGCGTCCGCCCGCCGGGCCTCCGGACCGTCCCGGACGCCCGCCGCCTCCGGACCGCCCGGCGAGGAGCCACGAGCCGCACGCGCCCGAGCCGTCCAGGACATGCGGCAGTTCCTGAACACCGCCTTCCGCATGCCCTCCTCGACCGACGGACCGGAGATCACGGACGCGCCCGGCGCCCCGGAGTCCCCGGAGGGCGGGGACGAGCCGGGCGACACCGGCACCCCCGTCCGCCCGGACCGGGGCGCGGCGGCGCCCCCGCCGGTGCCCGGCACCATGGCCACGCCGCACCGGGACTCCGAACTGCGCCGCACCTTCCCGGCGTTCCCGCCCCGGACGGCCCGGGAAGAGAGCTCCGCGTTCGCCGGCACCTGGTGGGGCAACGCCTGGGTCGACGCGCTGGAGCGGGGCGCGCTGGACGCCAGGAGGCTGGCCCGTGGCCGGGGCTACGCGGACGGGGGCAACGTGGACGCGATCACGGTGACGCCCGGCCTGGTGCTGGCGTACGTGCGGGGGAGCCGCCCGCGCCCGTACCGGGTGCAGGTGCGCCTGCGCACCCTGGAGGACGACGGCTGGGAACGCTTCCTGGACGCGGCCGCGGACCGGCCGGGCCACATCGCGGCGCTGCTCGACAGGGAACTGCCCGAGTCACTCGCCGACTGCGGCGTGCCCCTGCTGCCCGGCCCCCGCGATCTCGCCCCCCGCTGCAGTTGCCCCGACTCCGCCCACCCCTGCAAACACGCGGCCGCCCTCTGCTACCAGACGGCACGCCTGCTCGACGCCGACCCCTTCGTGCTGCTCCTGCTGCGCGGCCGCGGTGAGCGCGAGCTGCTGGACGCCCTGTCCCGCCGCAGCGCCGCGCGATCGGCCCGCGCCGCCCGGGAGGGGGCGCCGAGTTCGCTCCCCGGGATCCGTGCCGCCGACGCCCTCGCCCCGCGCCGGCTGCCGCCCCTGCCGCAGCCCCTGCCCGTCCCGCCGCACCCGGAGCAGCCGCCGGTGTACCCGGCGGCGCCCGGCGGCCCGGACCCCCTCGCGCTGGACCAGCTCGCCACCGACGCCGCCGCCCGCGCGCACGCCCTGCTCACCACCGGAGCCGACCCGGTCGGTGAACTCACGCTCTGGCAGGACGCCGTACGGCTCGCCGCGGCACGCCCGGGCTCCGGTCTGACCGCCGCCACCCGCGCGCTGTACGCGACGCTCGCCGCAGCGGTCGGTCGTACCCCGGCCGAACTGGCCCGCGCGGTCGCCGCCTGGCGGCAGGGCGGCCCGGAGGGGCTGGCCGTCCTGGAGGACCCCTGGGACCCGCCGGCCGGCCGCTTCGACCGGGCCCGCCCGCTGCTGCTGGCCGCCGACCTCCCGGCGTTCCGCCCCTGGCGCAACCACCTCACCCACCCGCGCGGCCACGTCCAGCTCCGCCTGGGCCGCGACGGCCTCTGGTACGCCTACGAGTCGGAGCCGGGCCGGGACGACTGGTGGCCCCGGGGCACGGCCGACCCGGACCCCGTCGGGGCCCTGACCGGCCTGGGCGCCCCGGACGAGTCGTAGGCCGCGCCCCGGTGTCCGTGTGTCCGTGTGTCCGGGACACGGCCCACCGGTCGGGAGCCCGCCGCGCCCGGGCCGTCGTGGACGGAGCCGGGCTCGTGCCGGCGCCGTCCGGCACCGGCTCCCGGATCGCTCCCGCCGGCCGCCGGCCGGTCGCCTCTCCGGATCGACCCTCTCCGGGCGGGCCGTGCACGCGCCGGGTCCGTCGAGGTCACCGGAGCCCGCGTCCTCAGACCCCGGCGCCCTCCACCCCGTGCGCCTCGCGCGCGCCGGGCACCGGGGCGTCGTCGTCACGCGGCAGCACGCTGGGCCACCAGGCCCGCGGGCCGATGTCGAGCACCAGCGCCGGCACCAGCAGCGAGCGGACCACCAGGGTGTCCAGCAGGACGCCGAAGGCCACGATGAACGCGATCTGCACCAGGAAGGCCAGCGGGATCACCGTCAGGGCGGCGAACGTCGCGGCCAGCACCACCCCGGCCGAGGTGATCACCCCGCCGGTCGTGGTCAGACCGCGCAGCACACCCTGCCGGTTGCCGTGGACGAGTGCCTCCTCCCGTACCCGGGACATCAGGAAGATGTTGTAGTCGACGCCCAGCGCCACCAGGAACACGAACCCGTACAGCGGCACCGACGCGTCCGCCCCGCCGAAGCCGAACACGTGCTTGAAGACGAGCGAGGAAACGCCCAGCGTCGCCGCGAAGTTGAGCGCCACGGTCGCCACCAGCAGCACCGGCACGAGCAGGGAGCGCAGCAGCAGGACGAGGATCAGCAGGATGATCCCCAGCACGACGGGCACGATGACGGTGCGGTCCCGGGCCGAGGTCTGCTGGGTGTCGTACTGCTGGGCCGTGTAGCCGCCGACCAGCGCGTCGGCTCCGGGCACGGCGTGCACCCGGGCGCGCAGCCGCTCGACGGTCCGCTTGGCGGCGTCGCTGTCCGCCGCGGCCTCCAGGGTGGCGTCGACGCGGACCCTGCCGTCGACGACCTTCGGCGCACCGCCGCCGGGCCGGCCGGACGCCGAGACGGTGGCGGCCGACGCCACGCCGTCGGTGCCCTTCGCCGCGGCGGTCACCCGGTCGGCCCGGTCGGCGTCGGCGATGATGACGGCCGGATTGCCGGACCCGCCCGGGAAGTGCTCGCCGAGCGTCTTCTGGGCGGCGACCGACGGGGCGTCGTTCACGAAGATCTCGTCGAGCGGCACCCCCTTCGCGGAGAGCGACGGGGCGAAGGCCGCGAGCACGGCGAGGCCGAGCGCGGTCACCACCCAGACCGCTCGGGGGCGCGCGCCCACCTTCCCGGCGACGCGGTGCCACACGCCGTGTCCCTGCGTGTCGGCGTCGGACTCCCGCGGACGGGACGGCCAGTACGCGGCACGGCCGAGCAGCGCCAGCACGGCCGGCAGGAAGGTGAGCGCGGAGAGCACGGCGCAGACGATGCCGATCGCGCCGACCGGTCCGAGCGCGCGGTTGTTGGTGAGGTCGCTGGCGAGCAGGGCCAGCAGCGCGAGTGCGACGGTGGCGGCGCTGGCGGTGATCGCACCGAACGACCTGCGCACCGCCGCCACCGCTGCCCGGGCGCGGTCCTGCCCCGTCGCCAGCTCCTCGCGGAACCGCGCGGCCAGCAGCAGCGCGTAGTCGGTGGCGGCGCCGATCACGAGGATGGAGAGGATGCCCTGCACCTGCCCGTCCACCCGGACCACGCCGTGGTCGGCCAGCGCGTAGACGACCGCGCACGCCAGCCCGAGGGCGAACACCGCTCCGATGATGATCACGAAGGGCAGCAGAACGCTCCGGTAGACCAGGAGCAGGATCAGCAGCACGGCGCCGAGCGCCACGGCCAGCAGCAGCCCGTCGATGCCCGCGAACGCGTCCCCCAGATCGGCCTGGCTCGCCGCCGGGCCGGCGATCCGCGCCGTCGTACCCGGCACGCTGCGCGCGGCCGTGCGCACGGAGTCCAGCACATCGGGCAACCGGTCGCCCAGATCCGGCCGCAACTGGACGACGGCCTGCAGCGCCTTGCCGTCCTCGGAGGGCAGCGCGGGCGACGGCGTGCCGACGATCCCGGTACGCCCGGCGAGCGCGCCGAGGGCCCGGGTGGCGCCGGCGCGCCGGTCGTCCGTGATCGGCTTCCCGTCCGCCGTCCAGACGACGATCGCGGGCAGGGTCTCCGCCTCGTCGAAGGCCTCGCGGGCCTTGAGCACCTTGGTCGACTCCGCGCTCTGCGGCAGGAAGGCGGACTGGTCGTTGGTGGCGACCTCACCCAGTTTCCCGGCGTAGGGCCCGAGCGTTCCGCCCACACCGAGCCAGACGAACAGCAGGACGAGCGGCACGAGCCAACGCGCCCGGCCGGATGTCGCTCTCATGCGTCTCCTCGAAATATCGGTGCGACCAAGTGAGTCAGTCGTGAAGTATCTCAATGATTGAGTAACCATATACTGGGGCGATGCACGGGACCGAACACGCCTCGCCGTCTCTTCCGGCGGACGACCCCACGGGGTTGCAGTCCTTCGCGGTCCTGCTGCGCCGGCTCAACGCCGAGTTCAACCGCATCGCCCACGAGTTCGCCCAGACCCAGGGTCTCCACCTCACCGACGTCCAGGCCCTCGTCGCGATCCTCGACGCCGATCCGCAGGAGGGCCCCATGACGCCCGGGCGGCTGCGCAGGCGGCTCGACCTCACCTCCGGCGCCATGACCGCCTGTCTCGACCGCCTGGAACGGGCGGGCCACATCCGGCGGGTCCGCGCGGCCGACGACCGGCGCGTCGTGCACCTGCACTACGCGGAGGCGGCCAGAGGCGTCGCACGGGACTTCTTCCGGCCCCTGGCCCGCGGCACCGAGGCCGCTCGGCAGTGCTTCAGCCCCGAGGAACTGGGCGTGGTCTCCCGGTTCCTGGAGGAGATGAACCGGGAACTCGCCCTCCTGCGCAGCGGCCCCGACACCCGCTCGCACCGCCGCTGAACCACGCGGACCGCACGCCGGCGAGCCCCGCAGGTCTCGCCTGCGGGGCTCACCGGCGGTCCGTGCGGCGAGGACAGGGCGGCCCGGACCGGGCGGCGCCCGTGCGCGGACGCCCGCCACGGGGGGTGTCCGCTACGGGGGCGTCCGCTACGGGGGCGTCCGCCGACGGACGGAGCCCGGGTTCAGCACTGGGCGGAGGCCGGGAGCCCGGCCCGCGCGTCTCCGCGCAGATACACCGCGCTGACGTAGCCGTACCCGACGCCCCGGCCCCCGTACGCGTAGATCCAGACGTCGTTCCGGTAGCCGTTGTCCACGACCGTTTCGCCGTGGACCCAGCAGTACGCCGTGTACGTGTGGCCGAACTGCAGGGTGCTCATCCACGCGTAGCCGGTGCCCGGCCCGTAGCGCAGGTTCACCGCGGTGTAGGGCGCGATCGTGTACGCGTCGGACGCCGCGACGGAAGCGCGGCTGACGGCGGGCGCCACGGGCGTGGCCGCGGCGGCGCCGGGAGCGGCCGCCGACAGCAGCCCGGCGGCGAGCAGCGCTCCGGCCGCGGCGTTCCGGGCCCTGACCTTCGGGTGTGTGGTCACAGTGGGGCTCTCCAACTCGTCTCGACGTGACGGGTGATCAGCACCGCGCGGACGCGGGCAGGCCGGCGTACGCGTCGCCCTCGAAGTAGACGGCGCTGCTGTACCCGTCGGCGAAGCCGATCCAGACGTCGTTCGTGTAGCCGTTGTCGGTGACGGTCTGGCCGTGGGTCCAGCAGTAGGCCCGGTAGGAGCGGCCGGCGGTCAGGGTGGTCAGGTAGGCGCTGTGCGCGGTGGGCAGCTTGCGGACGTTGACGTTGGTGTAGGGCACGACGGTGTACGACGTCTCGGCCGGCGCCGCGACGGCGGCGGCCCCCGGGACGCCCACCGCGAGTGCGGTGGCCAGTGCGGCGACGACGGCGGTCCTGCTGCGCATGACGGTTCCCCCTCGGATATGGCGGCGACGGCGCCGGCGGGAGCCGGTCGCCGGCACCCGTCCGGCTGGTCGGGACGATCATGCTCTGGCCGGAGCGGGGGCGGCAACGCATTCGATCCACGTCGAAAGGCCGGCCGCGGCGTGCCGATGCTGCGGCCCGGTCGCTGCGGCCCGGCCGGTAGAGTGCGCTCCCGGTGTCCCCGAACCCGAACCCCGAGGTGGCGAGCGATGATCCGGGCCCGGCCGGGCCCGTCTCCGGGTGTCACCGCCGCGGAGATCGGGACCGAGGCGCACAGAAGGCGTCCCCGAAACCTCGCCGGGCGGCCCGCCAGGCCCTCCGGCGGTACGGCCGCGCCGTCCCGCTCGGCGCGCTCGTCGCCCGTTCCCGGCGGACCGCGCCGGGGCATCGGCGGCGGATTCGCGGCCACCGGCCCGCGCACGGACAGACCCGGAATCCCATGCACGTACTGATCCTCGGCGGTACGGCGGAGGCGCGACGCCTCGCCGGACTGCTCCACGGCACCCCCGGACTGAGGCTCACCAGTTCCCTGGCCGGACGGGTCGCCGGCCCCCGGCTGCCCCCGGGAGAGGTCCGGGTCGGCGGCTTCGGCGGGACGGACGGCCTGGTGGCGTGGCTCCGGGACCACTCGGTCGACGCGGTCGTCGACGCCACCCACCCCTTCGCCGCAACGATGAGCCTCCACGCGGCGAGGGCCGCCGCCGTCACACGGGTGCCCCTGCTCGCCCTGCGCCGGCCCCGGTGGGCCCCGGCCGGAGGCGACCGGTGGCACGAGACGGGGTCACTGGAGGAGGCCGCGCGGATACTGCCCGCGCTCGGCCGCCGAATCTTCCTCACCACCGGCCGCATGGGCCTGGCCGCGTTCGCGGACCTGGACGACCTGTGGTTCCTCGTGCGGTCCGTCGACGCGCCCGGCCGCCCGCACCCGCGGCGCATGGAGGTGCTGCTCGACCGGGGCCCCTTCACCCTGGACGGCGAGCGCGAGCTGCTGCACCGCCACCGCGTCGACGTCGTCGTGACGAAGGACAGCGGGGGAGCGGCCACCGCGCCGAAACTGGGCGCGGCCCGCGAGGCCGGGCTGCCCGTCGTCGTGATCCGCAGACCGCCGGTCCCCGAGGGCGTGCCCCTCGTGCCCGATCCGGAACGGGCGGCGGAGTGGATCCGCGGCCGCCTCGCGCGGCGCCCTCCCCGAGCCGCTGACTGAAGCCGGACACGGGCCGCACGGGTCACCGCCCGCGCGGTCGCCGGGGGCCGGGCAGCGGGGCCGCTCCCCCGCACGGCCTCCCGCTCACTCCTCCTCGCTCGCGATCGCGTTGAGCGCGGCGGCGGCGATGGCGCTGCCGCCGCGGCGGCCGCGCACCACCAGGTGCTCCAGACCGGACGGATGGGCGGCCAGCGCGTCCTTGGACTCGGCGGCCCCGACGAAGCCGACCGGGACGCCGATGACGGCGGCCGGCCGGGGCGCGCCCTCCTCGATCATCTCCAGGAGCCGGAAGAGGGCGGTGGGCGCGTTGCCGACGGCGACGACCGCGCCCTCCAGCCGGTCCCGCCACAGCTCCAGCGCGGCGGCGCTGCGTGTCGTGCCGAGCTTCGCGGCCAGCGCGGGGACCGACGGGTCGGACAGGGTGCACAGCACGTCGTTGCCGGCCGGCAGCCGCTTGCGGGTCACGCCGCTGGCCACCATCTGCACGTCGCAGAGGACGGGCGCCCCCGCCAGAAGCGCCTCGCGGGCCCGGGCCACGACCGCGGGGGTCCAGGACAGGTCGCGGACGAGGTCCACCATCCCGCAGGCGTGGATCATGCGGACCGCGACCCGGCTCACGTCGTCGGGCAGTCCCGTGAGGTCGGCCTCGGCGCGGATGGTGGCGAAGGACTGGCGGTAGATGGCCGCCCCGTCCTTCTCGTAGACGTGCGTGGTCACGGTCCTCTTCTCGCTGCTCTCGGTCGTCTTACGGTCGTCTTACGGCTCACGAGGTGATCGCTGCCGGGCGGCCCGGAGCCCGGAGGGCGCGTGCCCGGTGCGGGCGGCGCGTTCCGGTCCGGGGTCGCCGGCACTCCTCACGACCCCCGTCCGGTACGCGGCCGTGTCGATGTCGGAGGAGGGGAAGCCGTCGGCACGGCGGTGAGCATACCCGCGATGACGTCCACCTCCTCGGTCGGCCGCTGACGATTCGTGGGCTTCGGTCGCGGAGGGGGCCGGGCGGTCCCGGGTCCGCGGTCCGATCCGGCACGGAACGGCCGTCGGGACGGCACCTGATCCCGGGTCACCCTTCTTGCTGCTAGCGTGCAGTTGCATACTATTGGCAATAGTGTCGGAGGACGTTGGACATGGCGCTTTACACGCTCCCGGAGCTTCCGTACGACTACTCGGCGCTCGCGCCGGTGATCAGTCCCGAGATCATCGAGCTGCACCACGACAAGCACCACGCGGCGTACGTGAGGGGTGCGAACGACACGGTCGAGCAACTCGCCGAGGCGCGGGACAAGGAGTCCTGGGGCTCGGTCAACGGCCTGGAGAAGAACCTGGCCTTCCATCTGTCGGGGCACATCCTGCACTCGATCTACTGGCGGAACATGACCGGCCCGAAGGACGGCGGCGGCCAGCCGACCGCGGCCGACGGCCTGGGCGACCTGGCCGACGCGATCACCGAGTCGTTCGGCTCCTTCGCCGGTTTCAAGGCGCAGCTCAGCAGGGCCGCGGCCACCACTCAGGGTTCGGGCTGGGGCGTCCTCGCCCATGAGCCGCTCAGTGGCCGCCTGATCGTCGAGCAGGTCTACGACCACCAGGGCAACGTCGGCCAGGGATCGACCCCCGTCCTCGTCTTCGACGCCTGGGAGCACGCCTTCTACCTGCAGTACAAGAACCAGAAGGCCGACTTCGTCGAGGCGATGTGGGCCGTCGTCGACTGGCAGGACGTCGCCAGGCGGTACGCCGCCGCCAAGGAGCGCGGCGACAGCCTGCTGCTTCGTCCCTGACGGGTCGGGCATTCGGACGTCCCGCGCGTGATCGTCTTCTCGTCCCTCGCCGGCGGGCCGGAGGGATCCCGCGGCCGATCCGCCCGTGGGGTCCCGGCCGCCGCGGGTTCCCGGTCAGCCGCGGGACTGGTTCGCCCCGCCGCGGTCGGGGGCGGGACCGTGGTCGGGTCCTCCTGCCCCGGACGGATCGGTCGGGTCCTCCTGCCCCGGACAGAACGAAAGCACCGCCCCAGGACGGACTCGATCGCGGCCTTCGTGGATCCCAGGGGGCCGTCCGGGGGAATTCCGGTCGACACCGCCGGGATCTCCGTGTCCGCGCGGTCCGAGGAGACCGTCAGGTCCCAGGGTGGGAGCCGTGCCGTGTTCCCGCACGACTGGAATCCAGGAGGCGCGTCACGGGGCGCCCCCGGCTGACGGGTGATGCACTCCCATGCGAGATGCCCTGCGTACACAACTCTGGCCGCTGCCGGCTCTGGGCGTCGTGCTCGCCGTCGCCGCGGGCGTGGGTCTGCCCCGACTGGACATGCGGATCCCGTACGAGGACCGGCCCGCGCTCGCCGAGTATCTCTTCGAGGGCGGGCCGGCGGCGGCGCGGGCGGTGCTGGAGGCGATCGCCGGCTCCCTGATCAGTGTCACGGCCCTGACCTTCTCACTCACGGTGGTGACCCTGCAGTTGGCGAGCAGCCAGTTCTCCCCTCGTCTGCTGCGGACGTTCAACCAGGACCGCTACGTGCAGACGACCCTGGCACTCTTCCTGGCGACGTTCACCTACACGCTGACCGTGCTGCGCACCGTTCGCACCGAGGCCGCCGGACAGCGGATGTTCGTCCCGCAGATGTCGGTCACCCTGGCCTTCGTCCTCGCCCTGGCGAGCGTGTTCGCGCTCGTGGTGTTCCTGTCCCACCTGGCGAGCAAGATCCGGGTGGAGATCATGCTGCGCGACGTTCACGCCGGCGCCGACGCCACCGTCCGCAGGCTCCTGAAGGAATCCGGCTCCGACTCCGGCTCCGGTTCCGGCTCCGGCTCCGGCGCCGCGGAGCGCGCCGCGGTGCCGCGGCCCCCGTCCGGTGCACTGCCCCTGCCGGCCGGGGCCTCGGGCTTCCTGGCCGCCGTGAACGAGAAGAAGCTCTTCGCCGCCGCCGTCGAGGCGGACGCCGTCGTCCTGATCGACCGGTGTGCCGGAAGCTCGCTGATCGCCGGCACCCCCGCCGGAGCCGTCTGGCCCCTCACCGGCGAGCCGTTCGCCCCGGACACACGGCACCGTCTGATCGAGCGGACGGCCGCCGCGCTCGCCACCGGGTCCGAGCGCACCCCCGAGCAGGACGTCGCCTTCGGTCTGCGCCAGCTCACCGATGTGGCCGTCAAGGCGCTCTCGCCCGGTATCAACGACCCCACCACCGCGGTGCACGCCCTCTCCCACTCCTCCGCGCTGCTGTGCGAACTGGCGCGGCGTGACCTCTCTCCCCGGCTCCTTCGCGACGGCCACGGCCACGTTCGCGTCGTACTGCGCCGCCCCACCCTGGCGGAACTGCTCCACCTCGCGGTGGCCCAGCCGTTGCGCCACGGCGCGGCGGAGCCGGCGGTCCTGGCCCGCCTGTGCATGCTGCTGCGCGAACTGGCGTGGCACAGCACCCCCGAGCAGCGTCCCGCCGTCGTCGGCCACCTCGAGCGGGTACGTGCGGCCGTCGCCGCCCTGGAACTGCACCCCGACGACAGAGCGGACCTCGCCGACCTGGCCGACAGCGTCGACCAAGCCCTGACCGGCCACTGGCTCCCCGCCGCACCCTGACGCACGGCACCGCCGGCCGGCCGCGGTCCTCGGGGCGTCGAGTCCCTGTCAACGATGGGCCGGGCGGTGCCCGAACAGCCGCCACCGCCGATGGTCCCCCTCGCCCTGACGTGCGTCGTCGGGGGTCTGGTCGCTCCGGTCCGTATCGGTCGCGTGCTGGACGATCAGATCGTCGCGGTCCTGGCTGATGGCCGCCGTCCTGCGCCGCGATGCATCGAGTCCGCGGCGCGCGGCACGGCCGCGACGTGCGGTGCGGCCGTATCCGGTCAGCAGCAGGGCCAGCCCGACCATGCCGGCCGCCCCGACGACGATGCCGGTCAGGAAGAGGGCGCCCGTGGAACCGGTGACGTGGTAGCCGAACACCGTGAAGTCCTGGGAAGCGAGCTCGTGTCCGCCGCCGGTGTTGCCGAACACACCGGCCACGCCGACGACCACTGCGGCCACGAGGATGATGAGGCCGATGATGACGAACATGGCACTCTCCGATTTCTGACATATGTGCGGTGACCGTCTCGGCCGGTACGGGGTCCGACCGGGCTGCCGGTACAGCCCTGGGTACCCACGGCCCACCGCTGAAAGCGCGTTTCCGCGCGTGGGCCGGGGTGGAGCGGCACCGGGCGGACCGGCCGCGTCGGCAGGCCCGCGGGTCTCCGCGCAGGGCGACCGCGATCCCCGCGCCCGTGCGCGCCGACGGCTCCGCGGGAGACCGAGGGGCCGGAGCGGCGGCTCGAAAGGGCTGACCGGCCTCCACGGGATCCCGTTGGGCCCTCCCGCCGGCCGGCCGTCCGCGGTCGACTGGACAGCGAGCAAGAGGCGTCGTGGAGTAGGAGCCCTGTCATGACCGACACCGCACCCCATCGCATCAGCGCGGAGCCCTGGCCGGGTTCCGCCGTGAACCGACTCGACGTGACCCACGACGGCGGCGACGCCTACACCGTCGAGGTGCGCGGGCACCGCGTCCGGGTCGACCAGCCGGTCGACTCGGGCGGTACGGACACCGCGCCGACGCCCACGGAGCTGTTCGCCGCGTCCCTGGCCACCTGCGTCGCCTTCTACGCCGGCCGCTACCTGCACCGGCACGGCCTGCCCCGTACCGGGCTCCGCGTGCGTGCCGAGTTCGTCATGGCCACCGACCGTCCGGCCCGGATCGGCTCCGTGCGCCTCGTGGTCGTCCCGCCGCCGGAACTGCCCGAGAAGCGCCGTGCGGCCCTTCTGGCCGTCGCCTCGCACTGCACCGTCCACAACACCCTCGAACATCCGCCGGAGACGCGGCTGGAACTGGAGCCGGCGCCATGAGCGGGACCGTCGTGGCGGGCGTCACCGGGGGTGCCGTGCGGCCGGACGGTTGTGATCCTCGAGGGTCGCCACGGTCCCGAATCGGGACGTAGAGTACCCCTAGGGGTATTTTACGAGGAGTGATCGTGGAACTGGATCTCGAGGGTGCGTCCCTGAAGGCCGTGCTGAACCGGCTGCGGCGAGCGCAGGGGCAGATCTCCGGCGTGATCCGGATGATCGAGGAGGGGCGTGACTGCGAGGACGTCGTCACGCAACTGGCCGCCGCCTCCAGAGCGCTGGACCGGGCCGGATTCGCGATCATCGCCACCGGTCTGCAGCAGTGCGTGGCCGATGTCGAGGCGGGCCGGAACAACGGTGAGGACACGGACGCGATGCGCGCCCGACTGGAGAAGCTGTTCCTGTCGCTGGCGTGAGCTCGCCGGGCGGTCGTCGACGCCGGCACCGATCCGGTGGGTGCGGGACCCGGCCGCCGAACCCGGCGACTCGGTCGCGGGCCGGGCGCTGATGTCTCCGCCGTTCCCGGCCGGTGCCGCCGCGGCCGTGCCGTTGCGTCGCGGACTCCCGGGCCGAGGCGGCAGGACGGCCGGCGACTCCTCGGCCGAGCGGGACGAGGACGCCCCGTGCGCCCCGCCGGGGCGCACGGGGCGTCCTCGTGTCGACGGTGGCGGGGGGGGGGGGCGGGGGGGCGGGGGGGGCCCCCCCCCCCGGGGGGGGGGGGGGGGGGGGGGGGGGGGGGCGCCCCCCCCGGGGGGCCCCCCCCCCCCCCC
>NZ_JALLIN010000028.1 GCF_023630175.1 Streptomyces cellostaticus
GACGTGCGCGGCAGCCACGGCGCCGACTCGCTCGGCCTCGGCTTCCTCGCCGCCCCCGAGATCACCCTCGACCGGGACCGGGACGTCACCCTCGACGGACGCGGGCTGCGGGAGCTGCGGGCGGACGTCCGCCGACGCACCGAGACCCGGCAGTTGCTCATGGAGTACGACCGGACGGCGAACGGCGCCGACCTGTTCGGCGCGGTCCAGGTACCGCTCACCTACGACAGCGTCTTCGCCGCGCCCACCGCGAAGGTCACCGAGGGCGGCTTCGAGTACCGGACCGTCTGGCGGCTCGCCAAACCGCTGCTGGAGGTCAGGGGGATCGGCGAGGCCACGGTGCAGGCGGGCGGCTCACTCGTCGAGGGCCGCACGAGGCTGCCGCTGACCGACGTCGGCGACGGGCCGTTCACCGGGGGGCTCACCGCGGACCCGAACGCCTCCTGGCACGGCGCCCTGACCGTGCCCCGCGACGCCACCGGGGTCTCCCTGCGCGCCTCGGCCCGGGACGACAGGGGCGGCTCGGTCACCCAGGAGATCATCCGGGCCCTGGGGGTGCGGTAGCCGGTGGAGCGGGGGCGGCCCGTGCGGCGCCCCCGCTCCACCGACCGGACGCGGGCCTCAGGGGCCGGGGTGGTACCTGATGCCCCGGATCACACCCAGTTCCACCAGGTCCTGCGGGCGGATGCGCAGGTGCCCCGCGGTCGCCTCCACCGCTGCGGGCGGGCGCTTCAGGATGGCCGCCGCCAGTTCCGGGGCGATCACCGAGAAGTAGCTGTCCGGCGTGGCCCAGGTGTTGCCGGGCGCGGCCAGCGCGAGTGCCCCGCCGGAGCCGCCCTCGCCGATGACCAGCGTGGTGATCGGCACCCGGGCGGCCGCCACCGCGCCGAACACCTCGGCGATCGCGGCCCCGGCGCCCTGCCGCTCGGCCTCGGCGTCGTTGGCCGCCCCGGGCGTGTCCACCAGGGTCAGCACCGGGATGTCCAGCCGGTCCGCGAGCCGGATCAGCCGGGTGGCGGTCCGGTACCCGGCGGGCCGGGTCGCCACCCCCGTCTGCGCCGCGTAGGCCACGGTACGGCCGTCCCGCTCGCCGAAGCCGCACAGCATGCCCTCGGGGTCGCTGCCGCCGCAGCGGTCGCCGCGGACGGTCACCCGGCGGGTGAAGTAGGCGTCCAGGTAGGCCCGGGCGCGCGGCCGCTCGCGGGAGCGGGCCCGTTCGACGGCCGCCCAGCCGGTGTCCGGCAGGGCGGGCGCGCCCAGGGCGTACGGCGCCGGAGCCTCCCGCGCCGGGGTGGTGAGCAGCCCGAGCCAGCGGCCCAGCGTCTGCCGCAGCTCCGACGGCGGGACCACGGCGTCGGCCGCCCCCGCGGCCACCTGCGCCTCCGCCGTGTAGGCGGCCGGGTCCGCGTCCCGAGGCCGCACCCGGGAACCGGCGAAGCCCACCTGGGCGCCCGGGAGCGCCAGGATCACGTCGGCCCCGGCACCCAGGGTGGCCCAGCCGCCGCCGGTCGTGGGGTCCCGCAGCACCGCTATCTGCGGCAGCCCCGCCGCCCGGGTGAGCGCCGACTCGCGGGCCACCCGCTGGAGCTGGGTCAGCGCGAGCATGCCCTCCTGCATCCGGCTGCCGCCGGTGGCGACGAGCGGCACGACCGGCAGCCGGTGGGCGCGGGCGTACCGGTACGCGGCCTCCAGCCGGTCGCCGGTGCGTCGGCCGAGGGAGCCGCCGAGGAAGCCGAACTCGAACGCGATCAGCACGGCCCGGGTGCCGTCGACGCTCGCGGTGCCGCACACCACGGACTCCTCCTCGCCGGTGCGCTCGGCCGCGCCGGCGCGCGCGGCGCCGTACCCCTCCCAGGCGAGGGGGCCGTCGGTGTCGTCGGCCGGGGTGGCGGAGGGGAGTTCGCGGAAACTCGCCTCGTCCGCGACCAGTGCGATGACCTCCCGTGCCGACAGCCGCTCAGGCATCGGCCACCAGCGCCCGCTTCATGATCTTCCCCATCTCGTTACGGGGCAGGACGTCCAGGTGACGCACGGCGCGCGGACGCTTGTGCGGTGCGAGCCGCCGGGCCACGTGGTCGGCCAGCTCCGTGTCGGACGGCGGCGCCTGCGGGTCCGAGGGGACGATCCACGCCACGATCCGCTCACCCAGGTCCGCGTCCGGCTCCCCGGTGACCGCCGCCTCCCGCACGCCAGGATGCTCCAGCAGCGCGTTCTCGATCTCACCCGCCCCGATCTTGTAACCGCCGCTCTTGATCAGGTCGGTGGCCTTGCGCCCGACGATGCGGACGTAGCCGTCGGGCTCGCGCACCGCCATGTCGCCGGTGCGGAACCAGCCGTCGGCGGTGAACGCCGCGGCGGTGGCGTCGGGCCGGTGCAGGTACTCGGTGAACAGGTTCGGGCCGCGCACCTGGATCTCGCCGACGCTCTCCCCGTCGTGGCGGGCGATCGGTGTCCCGTCCTCCTCCACCAGCCGCAGCTCCACCCCCGGCAGCGGCACCCCGACGGTCCCGGCCCGGGGTTCCCCGTCGGCCCGCACACTGGTGTTCATCAGCGTCTCCGTCATGCCGTACCGCTCGATGACCCGCCGGCCGGTCGCGGCCGCGATCCGTTCGTGGTCGTGCACGGGCAGCGCGGCCGATCCGGAGACCAGCAGCCGGGCCCCGCCGAGCGCCTTGGCCAGCTCCGGGTCGCCCGGAAGGGCCTCGGCGATGCGGTGGTACATCGTCGGCACCCCGAACAGCATGGTCGCGCCCTCGTTCAGCGCGCCCGTCACCCCCTCGGTGCTGAACCGGCCCAGGTGCCGCACCGATCCGGCCCGGCGCAGCGGGCCGAGGACGCCCAGCACCAGCCCGTGCACATGGAACAGGGGCAGCCCGTGGACCAGCTCGTCCCGGTCCGTCCACTGCCAGGCGTCGGCGAGCGCGTCCAGCGTCGCCGCCAGGGCCCGGCGGGGCACGACCGCGCCCTTGGGCGGGCCGGTGGTGCCGGAGGTGTAGACGATGAGAGCGGGGTCGCCTTCCCCGGCGCGCTCCTCCGGCAGGGCTGCGGTACGGCCGGCGTCGACGTCCAGCCGCTCCAAGTGCTCCAGAGCGGGCGGGAGTTCCGCGCCGGGCGCGGCCAGGACCAGATCCGGCGCGCTGTCGGAGACGATGTGCGCCAGCTCCTTGTCGCCCGACTTCGGGTTCAGCGGCACCGCGGCCACCCCGGCGACCAGCGCGCCGGTCACCGCGACGGCGGTCTCCAGCTCCGGGGTCGCCCACACGGCCACCCGGCCGGCGCCGCTCAGGCGCGCGGCGACCGCGCCGGCGGCGCCCGCGAGCGCGCCGTACGTCAGCGACCGCTCGCCGAACCGCAGGGCGACCCTCCCCCGGACTCCGTCCGGGGGGACCCCCGTATCGCTGCGTTTGCCCGGACCGTCCACCAGGGCGGGAAAGAGGGAGGACACGCGCTGCACTCCTTGGACTCGGGGGCTTCGGTCCTCCCTTCCTACACCAGCCGCCGCGTTCCCACGACGGCGCTCAGGTCCGCCGCGAGCCGCAACTCGGCCGAGTGCAGCGCGGGATGCCCGAGCCAGTGCAGCCGTGCCCGGTCCACCTCGCCCTCGTGCAGCGGCGGCCAGCCTGCGGCCGGGGTGAAGTCGTCGACGACGACCGTCCCGCCGGGCGTCAGCAGCTCCGCCACGTCGGCCGGTTCGTCCCCCGGTACCTTGCCCTGCCCGCCCCCGTCGAGGACGAGCAGGTCGAACGGGCCGTGCTCGGCGATCCGCCGCCAGTCACCGGTGAGCACCGCGACCCCGGGACGGTCCGCGAAGACCCCGGCGGCGAGCCGCGCCCGCCCGGGGTCGCGCTCCACGCTGTACAGCCGCACGCCCGGCCGGGCGCCGGAGGCCAGCCAGGCCAGCCCCACCCCGAGCCCGGTGCCGGTCTCCCCGATCCGGGTCCCGGCCCCGCCCGCCAGGGCGTGCAGCAGCCGGCCCTGTTCGGGGCGGCAGGAGTGGGGGAAGCCGTGGGCGCGGGCGGCGGCCAGGGCGCTCCGCACGAGGGGCGGGAGCCCGGCCGCACCGCTGTACGCGTCGGTGCCGTCAGCAGCCATACGCCAATAGTGCCGCGCCAGCCGGGGTTCGCCCCGTCGCGATGCCCGGCGGGCACTGTCGCCGCACCGGCCGAAAGCCAGAGTGCACCCGGTACGAGGGCTTCCGGCCGGCACGCCGAGGGAGCACCCGCCGGACACCGCTCCTTGACGGGCGGACCCCGGCTGACGCGGCACTGGCTGGTGCCGCGACCGGAAGGGTTCACCGGCTCGCGGCGCCCGGCACGGCACCTCGCCGCCTTGTCGCATCACCCGAGTACGTCCAGTGCGCGGACGATGCTCCGCCTTGCGCTGCACCGCACCGGACGCCGCGAGCCTTCCGGCAGACCTCTCCGGTCACAGCACTAGGCGACCGGGACCGATGGCGCGTCGGCAAGGACGACATCGGCCACGACACAGCTCACGTTGTCGGGGCCGCCCGCCGCGTTGGCCGCGTCGATCAGCACCCGTACGGCCCGCTCGGGGTCCGCCTCACCGGCGAGCAGCTCCTTGATCCGCGCGTCGGCCACGACGGCCGTCAGACCGTCCGAGCACAGCAGGTACCGGTCGCCCGCCCGGGCCTCCTGCAGCCGCAGATCCGCGGCCCCCGCCGGACCGCCGACACCGAGTGCCTTCAGCAGCAGGGCGCGCTGCGGATGGCTCTTCGCCTCCTCGGGGCTCAGCCGCCCCTCGTCGATCAGCGACTGCACGACGCTGTGGTCGTGGCTGATCCGGAACAGCCCGCCGTCGCGCAGCAGATACGCCCGCGAGTCCCCGATGTGCACGAGCGCCAGCTTCGAGCCCGTCCACAGCATCGCCGTCAGCGTGGTGCCGACCCCGGCCCGGCCGTCCGCCAGGTCCCGTACGGCCTCACCGGCGGAGCGCACCGCGTCCTCCAGCAGGTTCAGCACATCGCCGGCGCCCGGTTGCTCCCCCTCGTCCAGGAACCTCAGCGCCTCGATGGCAGCGCTGCTCGCGGGCGCCCCCGCAGGGCCGCAGCCGTCGGCGACGGCGAGCAGCCTGCGGCCCGCGTACACGGAGTCCTGGTTGGACGGGCGGACGTGCCCGCGGTCGGAGTGGGCGGAATAGCGCAGTTCCAGCATGGTGGTGTGGTCCCTTCTCGACTCTTCGGTCAGTTGGTCGACGAGGAACGCGGCGAGATCCCGCCGTACGGCCGTTTCCGCCTCGACCCGCGCCCAGTACGCCCGGACCTCGTGTGCGGCCTCCGCCGCGTCCAGGGCGCACACCGCGCGGATCTCGGCCAGCGGCATGCCCAGCCGCCGCAGCCAGGCCACGAGCCGGGCCGACTGGAGCTGCTCCACGGCGTAGTACCGGTAGCCGGTGCCCGGGTCGACCCGGGCGGGCCGCAGCAACCCCAGCTCGTCGTAGAGCCGCAGCGCCTTCGGTGACAGCCGGCTCGCCTTGGCGAAGGCGCCTATCGTCAGCAGCTCCATACGCTCCTCAGCTCCACAGCGGTCCCGTCCTCAGGAGGACGCCGTCCGGGAGGACGCCGCGTTCCCCGCTTCCGCCACCGATGCTGGGGCTTCCCCGAAGGGGAAGGTCAAACGGGCCGTCCCGGTTCCCGGCGGGATTGTTAGCCTCGCATCCGATCGAAACCGCCGTACCGCAGGGAGCCCGCCGTGCCCCGTATCGCCCTCGCCACCTACGACCCGGGCGACCGGCCGGGCAAGGACCGCGACCTGCCGGTGCTGGTGCGCGCCCTGCGGGAGGCCGGAGCGGACGCGGAGGCCCGTCACTGGGACGACCCGGCCGCCGACTGGGGCGGCTACGACCTCGTCGTCATCCGCTCGACCTGGGACTACAGCTGGCGTGCCGGGGAGTTCGGGGCGTGGGTGGAGCGGGTCGGCGGCCTGACCCGGCTGGCCAATCCGGCCGCCGTGGTCCGCTGGAACTCCGACAAGCGCTACCTCGGCGAACTCGCGGCGGCCGGCGTGCCGACCGTCGAGACCCGCTACATCGCGCCCGGCGAGCCGGCCGAACTGCCCGGCGGGCACGAGTACGTGATCAAGCCGACCTCCGGAGCCGGCGCCCGGTTCGCCGCCCGCTACACGCCGGACCGGCACGAGACGGCCGTACGGCAGCTCGCGCGGATGCACGCGGAGGGCTTCACCGCGATGGTGCAGCCGTACCTGCGGAACATAGACGTCAACGGCGAACGGGCGCTGCAGTTCTTCGGCGGGCGCCTGCTGCACGCCAGCCGCAAGGGTGCCGTCCTCACGCCCGGCACCCCGTACGACGCCGACAAGGTGGCCCACCCGGAGCTGGAGCCCTGGCGGCCCACGGACGCCGAGATCGCCGTCGCGCGGAAGGCGCTGGCGTCCGTGCCCGGCGCGCCAGGACTGCTGTACGCGCGCGTGGACCTCGTCGACGGCGAGGACGGCCTGCCCCGGGTGATGGAACTCGAACTGGTGGAGCCGAACCTCTTCCTCTTCCTGCACCCCGCCTCCCTGCCCCTCGTCACGGAGGCGATCCTGGCGGCGGGCAGACCCTGACCGACGCGGCGCCAGGGACTTTCGCGGCGGTGCCCCTGGGATCCCACGGCGGGCCCGGTCGTGGCCCGGCGGGCGTCGGCGCGGGCCCGGACCAGGGGCCGGTCCTCGTCCTCACGGCGCCGGGCCAGGGCGTGGCGGGTGGGGGCGACGCCCCGGACCGGGCGGGTGGTGGCACCCTCCCGGGTGATCAGCGGGGCGTCGCCGATGGGGAGAAGCAGGCCGGGCCACGGCCGTCGACGACTGAGCCTGCCTCAGCCCCGGACCGCCGTCCGCTGGAGCAGCCCCCAGGTGAACTCGGCGGCCACCTGGTGCCGGACGCCGTCCCGGTCGGGCGCCGAGAAGGCCAGGCCCCAGCGCGTGGGGGCCGTGCCCTCCAGCGGACGGGCCGGGGCGAAGGCGCGGGCGGCCTCGTCGACCGTGCAGGACCACGGGGCGAGGTCGTCCAGGGTGCGCAGGACGGGGGCGGGCGCGTCCGGCGCGCGCACCAGCCACTCGTTCCAGACCGCGCCGTCGGGGGAGACCAGTACCTCGAAACGCAGGTCCGGCCAGAGCGGGAGCGCCCAGCGCCGGGCCTCGCAGTCGACGTCCCCGAGGCGGCGCGGGAGCACCGACTCCGGGTCGCCGAGGACCGACCGGTACCGGGCGGCGGCGGACCGGGACCTGGGGGAGCGGACCATCGCCTGCCAGCGCTTGTTGGTCTCCCGCAGCTCCGCGGCGGACGCCCCGAGGCGCCGCCGGGCCTCGTCGACCAGGTCCGGGTTGTGGTCGGCCATGCGGCGCAGCAGCACGAGCTGGAAGTCGAGAGGCATGACGTCCATGGTGCCGTGGCGGAGGCCGCCGGGCCCATTGCCCGGTCCATCCCGCGTGACTGGCGTGTGTTCGTCATGCCGATCGCCTGGTGAAATCCCGAACACGGGCGCTGAATCCAAGGGAGGGGCGGACGTGGGACGCCTCGTGCCCGCCGTGACCCGGGCCCTCGGCATTCTGGAGCTGTTCCCGGGCAGAGCTGGAGCGACTGGCCGCCGAGGGCGCGGCGGAACCGTCCGAGCGGCCGGGCCACCGGGGGACGGCATGAGGGTCCGGTCAACCTCGGCGACCTGTACGTCACCACTGCCCGGGTCGGGCTGACGCGCCGCATCCCCTGTCCGGGTCGGCGCCGGTGCTCCCCGGGGGCCGGGCGAGGGGTGCCGCAGCCGGCGTTCGCGGGGTGAGCGCCGCCTTCAGCGGCCCGGGGAGGTCACCGGGGCCACCGGTGTCCCGCCGACCGCCCTGCCCAGCAGGGTCAGGCCCACCTTGCCCGGACCGGCCTCCGTGGTGAACTCCGACAGCACCGCCAGCGCGAGGGTGTTGGTGCCACGGGTGCGCAGGATGCCGTTCGGCAGCACGAAGGTGTGCTGCGGGCCGACGTTGTTGATGTACTGGCCCATGTTCCAGCCGTTGAGGAAGATCTGCGCCCGGTAGGCCCGGTACGGGTCGTCCTCCAGGGTCAGGCCGACGGAGGCGTCGATGTCGCCCGGCACGGACAGCCGGAACGTGGTCCGGTACCAGGTCACGCCCTGCCGCCGCTCGGACCGCGGGAAGCCGACCGGCTCCCAGTCCCGGTCGGCGAAGCCGGGCAGGTGCCAGCCCGCCCGCTCGCCGAACAGACCGCCGTTGTTCTGCGGCCCGCGCACCGGGTCCGGTGCCCCCTCGCCCTGGATGCGCCACGTCACCTTCGGCGAGGCGCCCTCGAAGAGGGCGGCGGTGAGTCCGCGGGCCGCCTTGTGGGTGTCCCGGGCCTTGCCGTCCTGGTCGTGCTGCATCCGCCGGACCAGCACCGACAGCACGTGCCGGCCGGGCCCGCGCAGCCGCTCGGCCACCGGGAACACGGCTGTGGCGTCCCAGCTCCCCTTGCGGATCGTGGTCTTCTTGTCCGGCACGGGCATCCGGTGGGTGCCCAGCGGCTCCCCGTCCAGCCATGCCATCAGCAGGCCCTGGGTGCCGGTGGTGTAGGCGAGCGAGACCTCCTCCAGGCCCGCGGCGCCGGTGAAGGTGCCCCGGTACCAGACGTCCCCGTAGTGGAAGCCGTAGTCGTCCGCGAACAGCACCGGCCCGTCCTTCGGGACGGGCGTCGTGCTGTAGGAGGTGGTCCGGTCGGCGATCCGCCACTTCGAGTCGTCGAAGTTCGGGCCCGCCTCCGGGTTCTCCGTGCGCATCCGCCAGCCGCCCAGCGCGGGGAGCGTCACCTGCGGCGCGGCGGGCAGCAGCCCGGTCGTCATCAGGCTGCCGGACATGGTGACCCGGGTCGGCACCTTGCGCCCGTTCCACACCAGGCTCGTGATGCCGCGCGGTCCCCACACCTCCACGCCGGTCGTCCCGGTGACGTCACCGGTCAGATGGACCTCGGAGCCGCGCACCTCGGCGTGGCGCAGCAGCGCCGGACCGTACACCAGCAGCGTCCCGGACGGGGTGTCGTACGGGAACAAGCGCACCGAGGTGGCGTCGTCGGCGAAGAGCAGCAGCAGCGGGGTGTCGCTCTCGCCCTGCGCGACCGACACCCGGGTCAGGCCGCCCTGTCCGAGGGGCACGTTCACATGGAGCTGGTCGCCCTCGAAGGCCCAGGCGGCCTCCGGGTCGAGCCGCATGACCAACGGCTCGACCGGGCACTTCAGCACCAGCTCCGCCATGTCGTCGCGGCGGCCCGCGAACAGGGCGATCTCCTGCCGCCCCGCGGTCAGGCACATCACGGGCTGCGCGGTGCTGTACTTCAGGGTCCGGCTGCCGAGGGAGAGTCCGGTCGTCAGCATGCGGGCGTCGCGTGCGGGCACCGTGATCCGCAGCCTGCCCTCGTGGGTCGGCAGGTCGGTGGTGACCGGGGCCGAGCCGTCGTTGCGGGCCACGTACACATGGCTGCCCGTGTCCGGGTTGGTCAGGTGGTAGACCTTCAGTCCCTCGGCCTCGACGTCGGCCGCCCGGTCCAGCCGGGCGAAGTCGGGCACGCGCTGCATCAGGTGCCCGAGCTGGTGCATCGGGGCGATCTTCTCGGTGACGTTGCGCCCCTCGTCGATGGCCGCCCCGTAGTCGTACGAGGTGTAGACGACCGGCGCGGGCAGCCAGCCCCAGGAGGTGCCGCCGAAGGTCATGTACACGTTGTGCAGGGTGATGCCGTTGGCGAGGTTGGTGAGGTAGAAGCGGCGCTCGTACGCGGCGTCCCGGGTGCGCCGGGACTCGGCGTACCCCTTGCCGTCGAACCAGGCCCCGCCCCACGGGTCGAACCAGCCGCCGCCGAACTCGGGCACGAAGCCCGGCGTGTGCGGCGAGGCGGTGGTGCCGCCGGTGAGGCCGCCGGGTCCGTAGTGCCCCCAGTCCGGCGGTACCTGGGCCGGCGAGGGATACCCGTCGAACCCGTACAGCCAGCCGCCCTTCTCCCCGCCCGTGTCGAACGAGCCGGGGATCCAGTGGCCGTTGCGGCCCTTGTCGTTGTGGAAGAGCGGGACGTCGATCCCGTCGGAGCGGACCTTCTTGTACAGGTGGGACATGTAGTCCCGGCCGGTCGCCTCGTCGACGTGGGAGTCGTACTCGTTCTCGATCTGGTAGAGCAGCACCGTGCCCCTGCCCTGGGTGAACAGATGCCGGCGGACGATCCGGTTCACCCGGGTCAGCCACTCGTCGACGTGCGAGAGGTAGGCCGGGTCGGCGGTGCGGGCCGTGCCCCTGGTCGCCGTCAGCCAGCCCGGGAAGCCGCCGCCGTCGACCTCCGCGTTGATGTACGGGCCGGGCCGCAGCAGGACGTAGAGACCGGTCTCGGTGGCCGTGCGCAGGAACAGGTCGAGGTCCCGCACGCCGGTGAAGTCGTACTCGCCGGGGGCGGGGGAGTGGTAGTTCCACGCCACGTAGATGCTGACGGCGTTGTAGCCGTGCGCCCGCATCTTCTGGAGCACGTCGCGCCACAGGGAGGGGCTGGGCAGCCGGAAGGGGTGCATCTCGCCGGACCACACCACCAGGCGCCTGCCGTCGACCAGGAGCGAGTAGGCGTCGTACCCGATCGTGTGGCGCTCGCCGTCGGCGCGCGGCGGGGCCGGCGCCGGACCGGTGGGCACGCTGCGCGCCGCGAACGCCGAGGGCGCCCCGGGGCCGCCGCTGCCGCCCAGGGCGAAGCCGAGCGCGGCCGAGCCGGCCAGGGCACTGAAGGTACGTCTGCTGAGCGCCAAGGTGGATCCTCCCGGGCGATCGTACGGGGGCGCGGTCCGGCCATTCTCCATGGAGACACGCCCCGCGACGGACCCGTGCGGATCTCGGCGCGGGCGGATTGCGCGGTACGGGCGGTTCCGGCGTCGGCCGTACGGGAGGGTAACGTCCCGGTGAAGGCAACGGAAATCGCCGTCGAGCAGGACATTCCCCACATGTGCGCCGCGGGCGTCACCGCCGCCGCCCTCGCGGCCGGCGCGCCGCCCGAGCCGGTAACGGAACCGGCGGCCCGGGAGGGACCCCACAGGGCGACCGGGGTACCGGGGGGCCTGCCGGGCGTGCGGTACGTGAAAGGCCGCGTGTGAATGGCCGGAGTTCGCCCTGCCGGTCCGGAGCGGGGGTTCCTACGATTCCCATCGCCTCCCCGTCCTTCACGGATTCGACACGGTTTCCTCATGAGTGAAGGGGCGGGTCGGAGGTCGCACCCCCCACTCGACAACCTGGAGAAGCCATGGCTGGTGGACTTCTGCTGAGCGGCGCCGTAGCCGCTCTGCTCACCACCGCGCTACCCGCCCAGTCCCCTTCGTCCGTCTTCGACGACCCGCCCCCGGACAAGATCGTCATCGATGTCGCCACGGTGAACGGCTCCGGCTGCCCGGCCGGCACGGCCGCCGTCGCGGTCTCCCCGGACAACACCGCCTTCACGGTGACCTACAGCGACTACCTGGCCCAGGCCGGCGGCAACTCCGACCCGACGGCCTTCCGCAAGAACTGCCAGCTCAACCTGGTCGTGCACGTACCGCAGGGCTTCACCTACGCGGTCGCCAGCGCGGACTACCGGGGCTTCCTCTCGCTCCAGCCCGGAGCGAGCGCCACCCAGAAGGCGTCGTACTACTTCCAGGGCTCCTCGAGCACCGCGGCGAGGACGCACCCGTTCAGCGGCGCCTACAACGACGACTGGCAGGCCACCGACCGGACCGACTGGGCCCAACTGGTCTGGGCGCCCTGCGGAGTGCTGCGCAACTTCAACATCAACACCGAGCTGCGGGTCGACGCCGGCAGCACCAACCCGGACAAGGTCAGCTTCATGACGATGGACTCGACCGACGGCGACATCAGCACGGTGTACCACCTGGCCTGGAAGGAGTGCCCGCACAGCTAGTGCTGTGACCGGAAGGGTCTGCCGGAAGGCTCGCGGCGTCCGGTGCGGTGCAGCGCAGAGCGGAGCGGAGCGTCGTCCGCGTACCGGACGTACTCGGGTGATGCGACAACGCGGCGAGGTGCCGTGCATGGGCGTCGCGAGCCGGTGAACCCTTCCGGCCGCAGGACCAGGCGCGTTGGCCACCGGGCCGTGCCGGCGGCGCCGAGGGAACCAGCCCGGACGGAAGGGGGGCGAGCCGGCCGCCCCCCCTCTACCTGTGCACGGCGCCGAGCCGGCTGCCCCGCCGCCTCCTACCCCGTCTGCCCCATGCCCGCCGCGTTCGGCCAGCTCTGGGCGTTGGGCCAGCCGGTCGCCGGCGCCGGGGTCAGGCCGGTGGCGGGTGCCGGAGCCGTCATGCCGCGCACCTGGGCGGCGGTGAGGCCGCCGCGTGCCGGGACGCCGGGCGGTGTGGGACCCGTGGGGACCGGGGCGGGTACGGGCACCGGAGCGGGGACGGGGGGCGGTGCCGGCACCGCGACCGGGGCCATCGCGGCCGGCAGAGGGGCCGCGACCGGGGGCATCGCGACCGGGATCGGGGCCGCGGCCGGAGGCGGGACCATCGGGGCGGGTATGGGCGTGGGGACCGGCGCCGGGAGGGGAACCGGCGCCGGAGACTGGGGGGCGGGTGCCGCGGGCGGGACCTGGGCTGCCGCCGGCATCGGCATCCCGCCGCCCATCGGCGTGGCGGCGGGGAGCGGCATGCCGGTGCCGGCGGCCGGGGCGGGGCCGGCGCCGGCGGCCTGTGCCGCCAGTCCCTGTACACCGGCTCCGTTGGTCTCGTTCATCAGCCGGTCCACGGCCGCCGTACCCGAGCTGTAGCTGGTCCCGTTGCTCAGCTCGGGTACGGCGGCTCCCCTCCTGGTCTCGTAGAGCACCTGCTCCAGGCCGGACACCAGGCGACGCACGTCGACCTGGGGGCGCACCACGAGTCTCAGGAAGCGGCTGGACGAACCGATCTTGTTGCCGCACTCGCGGACCAGGAGCCGGTGCTCGGTGAGCAGCCGGTCCCGGACCACGGTGCCCTCCGCGCCGACGGGCAGGCGCACGAAGAGGAAGTTGCCCTGGGAGGGGTAGACGGTGAGGCCGGGCAGCGCGGAGAGGTGGCTGGCCATGTCGAGGCGGTCGCGGCGCACCTGGACCAGGCTCTGCGCGTACTCCTGGCCGTGCTCGCGCAGCATGAACACCACGTGTTCGGCGAAGGAGTTGAGATTCCACTTCGGCAGCATCGAGCGGACCCGCCCGGCCAGTGCCGGGTTCGCCACGAGGTAGCCGAACCGGATGCCGTGCAGCCCGAAGTTCTTGCCGAGGCTGCGCAGGACGACCACGTTCGGGCGGAGCATGGCCTCCTGCACCACGCTCGGCTCGGCCTCGGCGTCGGCGAACTCCAGGAACGACTCGTCGATCACCACCAGGTCCAGGTCCGCCATCGCGTCCATGAACTGCACGATCTGCTGCTTGTGCAGATAGCCGCCGTCCGGGTTGTTCGGGTTGCAGACGACGGCCACCCGGGTGCCCCGGGCCCGGATGAACTCGGCGTACTGCGTCAGGTCGAGGCCGAAGCCGTTCGCCTCCTGGAGCGGGAACATGTCCACCCGCTTGCCCGTCTCCATCGGCTGGTCGGTCCAGCGGCCGAAGGTGGGCACCGGCACCGCCAGCGACTCCCGGACCAGCAGGTGGTCGATCCAGGTGATCAGCTCCGTCGAGCCGTTGCCCATCGCCACGCACTGCGGCGGCAGTTGCAGCAGACCGCACAGCTCGGCGGTGATGGTGTCGGCGCTGCTCGGGTAGTACGTCATGATCTCGCGCAACCGGACCGCCATCTCCTCGAACATGGCGGGCGTGGGGAAGTACGGATTGCACGGGATGCAGAAGTCCACCGGGCCCGACCCGTCGCTCTCCCGCGTCAGCGCCGCCATCGAGGGGCTGTGCGCGGCGGTGTTGCGGAACAACGAGGTGACGTTGTCAGGCAAGAGGACCTCCGTCGAAGGGTGGCCCGTGCGGGGGAGCACGGGCCACCCATGGATACGGAGGCGGCGCCAGTGGCGTTCAACTCACCTGTGATGTGAGCCGGTTCACGCCGAGCGCACTTCCCCGCACACGGAGGGCGCGCATCGCGGCCGTCCGGACGTCTGCCCGGGCCGGAGCGCGGTGGACCGGAGGGCCGGGTGGTCCGAAGCGGAGCCGGCGCGGCGGGGGTGACCGCCACCGTGCCCGGCCGGGCGGACCCGGTCTCCGCGTGCCCGGCCGGGCCCGGCGTGGTCTCGGACGCGCGGCGGCGATCGCACACCTGGCCGTCGCGGAGGTCCTCGGCGACCGGCGACCGGCGAGCCATGCCCCCCTGGGCGGCCTTGCGGTGCGCCTCCGGTGTCCGCCCGGTGGCGTACCGGCCGTGGGTGTACGCCTTGGCCCGGTCGGTGACCCCGTGCACCTCGGGACCGTCTCCGGTCCCGCACGAAACCTTCACAGCGGTGCCTGGTTACGTGACCGGAGGGGAATCTAGTCTTCCGGCGTCATGGACTTCTGCCACCCGTGCCGACGGCACCTCAACGGCGCCCTGGCCTGCCCGGGATGTGGCGCACCGGCCCGGCCCTCCGCCCCGCGCGCGGACGCGTACGGCGCGCCCGGGTACGCGGGCGCGACGGCGGGCCCGTACGGCCGGGAGGCCCGCACCGGAGCCCCGGCGGGGCAGGGGTACGCGGGTCAGGACGGGCATCCGGCGTCCCACGCACCCGCGCACCCCGGCGGGTTCACCCACCCGGGCGCGGCGCAGGCCGTGCGCGTGCCGCAGCAGTTCGGCGGCGCGGCGGTCCCGGACGCGTACACGTACGAGGGCGGCGGCGCGCACCACGGGGGCGCCGACGGGCGCGCGGCCGCGGGCGGCCACGGCGCCCACGAGGGACGGGGCGGCCCGGGTGACGACGGTCACGACGGGCACGACGGGCACGACGGTCACGTGGACCACACGGACCACACGGACCACGAGCGGCGGCCGGACCGCGACGGCCACGGCGACGAGGAGGCGTACGAGACCCGCCAACGGGGCGGCCGCGACGACCGGGAGGACCCCGGTGAGCCCGTGGGGCGTGCCGCCCGGCGTCGGACGCGTGGCCGGGGCCGCCGGGCAGCCGCGGGCGACGAGGCCGACGGCCCCGTCGCCGCCGACGTCGGCCGCCGGGACCGCAAGGCCGCCGCGCACCGGCGCCGACGGCGCCGTACGGTGCTGATCGCCACGGGGTTCGTGCTGGCCGCCGGCGGGCTGAGCATCGCCGAACTCGGCACGGACGCCCCCTTCGCGCCCTTCGGGGGCGACGCCTCGACGTCGGCCGGGGACCCCTCGGCCGACGGCGGCAGCGCCTCCGCGCGCCCGGACCGTACATCGGCTCCCGTCGACGGCGCCCCCGCCCGCGCGGCGGCGCCGAGCGTCTCGGAGTCCGCCGGTCCGTCGGCCTCGGCGTCCGCGTCCGCGTCCTCGCCCCCGCAGGGCAGGGCCTCCGGGTCCCCTGCCGCCGACGGCGACGCGGAGCAGTCCGCCGCCGCGGGGACGGGCGCGACGACCGCTGCCCCGCCGGCCCAGCCCTCGGCCCCCACCGCCACGCCGACGGCCGGGCCGACGACCTCGGACCCGACACCCACCGCGTCCCCGACGAAGACGTGCAACCGGTTCCTCTGGTGGTGCACGTAGGACCCGGGAACCTGCTCCGCGCCCGGCACGGTTGAGTCGAACGGGTGCACCTCGCCGTACCGATCTCGGGAACGCCCCGCAATGAAGAGGGCGTTGCGCACGAGAGGGAGCGACGCGCGAGCGGCTCGGTCGAGGAGGGCGGATGACGCAGGGAACCACCGTGCACGGCACGGTCGCCGAGGGCTACGAGGCGGTGCGCGAGGAGTTCGCCGCCTTCGTGGCGGAGGAACGGCACGACTACGAGGGCCAGTTGGCCGCCCATGTGCACGGTCGCCGGGTCGTCGACCTGTGGGCCGGCGAGGGTGCCGACGGCGACTCGCTGTACGGCGTGTTCTCGTCCACCAAGGGCGCCGCGCATCTCGTCGTGGCCCTGCTGGTGCAGGACGGCACACTGGAGCTGGACCGCAGGGTCACCTACTACTGGCCGGAGTTCGGGGCCGAGGGCAAGGGCGCGCTGACCCTGCGCGAACTGCTCGCGCACCGGGCCGGGCTCATCGGCACCGACACCGGGTTCGGCACGGCCGAGCTGGCCGACGACCGGGCGCTGGCCGAACGCCTGGCCGACCAGCGGCCGTTCTGGCGGCCGGGCACGGCCTTCGGTTACCACGCCCTGGTGATCGGCGCGCTCACCGGTGAGGTCGTCCGCCGCGCCACCGGCCGTACGCTCCAGGAGGTCTACGAGGAGCGGGTGCGGGTCCCCTACGGACTGGACTTCCACCTGGGCCTGCCCGCCTCCCGGGAGAGCCGCTTCCGCACCACCCTGCCGATGCTGCCCACCGCCCAGCAGCGGGCGGTGCTGGACACGCTGCCGAGCGGGCCCCACACGCTCGGCGCGATCGCCTTCAACCGGCATCCGGCCGAGCCGACCGACCTGGAGTCGCTGCCGAACGAGCGCGCGGTCCGCGCCCGGGGCCCGGCGTCGGTGGGCGGTGTCGCCTCGGCGCGCGGTCTGGCCGGGATGTACGCGGCGATGATCAGCGAGTCCGACGGCAAGGCCCCGCTGCTCAAGCAGGACACGGTCGCGGAGTTCGGGCAGCCGCACTCCGTCGGGTACGACCTCGTGATCCGGACCCACAGGTCGTACGGCCTGGGCTTCCAGGACACGGCCGACACCTGGCACCCCTTCCTGGGCGCCGGCGCGATCGGCCACAGCGGCGCCGCCGGCTCCCAGGCCTTCGCCGATCCCCGCAGCGGCCTCGCCTACGGCTACACCAGGCGGCGGTTCGCGTTCCCGGGCGGCGCGGCCGCGGAGAACGACCGGCTGGCGGCGGCCGTCCACCGGGCGGCGCTGGCGGCCGGATGATCCGGCGCGGACGGCGGCCGCATCCCACGTCCAAGGATGCGGCCGCCGTCGTGCGCAACGACCGTTACCGGGCCAGCGTCACGGTGACGTCGCCGCGGGTCGCCTTCGAGTAGGGGCACACCTGGTGCGCCTTCTCGAGCAGCGCCCGCGCGGTGGCCCCGTCGACGTTCGGGATGTCCGCGGAGATCTCCACGACGATCCCGAAGCCGTCCTCGTTCCGGCCTATCCCGACCTTGGCGGTGACGGTGGAGCCGGAGACGTCGGCGCCCTCCTGCCGGGCGACCACGCCGAGCGCGCCCTGGAAGCAGGCGCTGTAGCCCGCGGCGAACAACTGCTCCGGGTTGGTGCCGGCGCCGCTGCCGCCCATCTCCTCGGGCGGGTTCACGACGACGTCGAGCTTCCCGTCGTCGGTGGCGACACGGCCGTCGCGGCCGTTCTCGGCGGTGGCGACGGCCGTGTACAGGACGTCGGACTGCTGAATGGGCATGCGGTTGTCTTCCTCCTCGGTCCGCCGTGACTCGCGCCCACGATCGACGGCGGATTTCGGAATGAAGTTACCGCATCCCGGAAAGCCCGGGCCAGGGTCAGAGCTTGACGATCATCTTCCCGGTGTTGTCGCCGCGCAGGACCCCGAGGAACGCCTCCAGGTTGTTCTCGATGCCCTCGACGACCGTCTCGCGGTACTTCAGCGCACCCGAGGCGACCCAGGGGCCGACCTCCTGGACGAACTGCGGCTGCAGGTCGTAGTGGTCCCCGACCAGGAAGCCCTCGATGCGGCCGCGGGTCTGGATGAGGCGGGCCAGGTTGCGCGGGCCGGGGGCCGGCTCGGTGTTGTTGTAGACGGAGATCATGCCGCAGACGGCGATCCGGCCGCCGAGGTTCAGCGACCCGATGGCGGCCTCCAGGTGGTCGCCGCCGACATTGTCGAAGTACACGTCGATCCCGTCGGGGGCGGCCGCGCGAAGCTGCTCGCCCACCGGACCGTCCTTGTAGTTGAAGGCGGCGTCGAAGCCGTACTCCTCCGTCAGCAGCCGTACCTTCTCGTCGGAGCCGGCCGAGCCGATGACCCGGGAGGCGCCCTTGAGCTTCGCGATCTGCCCGACCTGGCTGCCGACCGCGCCCGCCGCGCCGGACACGAAGACGACGTCGCCCTCCTTGAGGGAGGCGGTGCGCAGCAGGCCCGCGTACGCCGTCAGACCCGTCATGCCGAGCACGCCGAGGTACGTCGACAGCGGGGCGGCCTGGGGGTCGACCTTGACGGCGTTCTGCGCGTCCACGGCCGCGTACTCGCGCCAGCCGAGGAAGTGCAGGACGTGGTCGCCGACCGCGACGCCCTCGGCGTTGGAGGCGATGACCTCGCCGACCGCGCCGCCCTGCATGACCTTGTCGAGCTCGAACGGGGCGGCGTACGACTTGGCCGCCGACATCCGGCCGCGCATGTAGGGGTCCACGGAGAGGTACTCGTTCCGCACCAGCACCTGGCCCTCGCCGGGAGTCGGGACGGGCGTCTCGACCAGGGCGAAGTCCTCGGGCTTCGGCCAGCCGACCGGACGGCTGACAAGGTGCCACTCGCGGTTGATCATGGGGGATCGCCTTTCATTTACTTCAGTACCTGAAACAACAATGGGCCTGAATATTTCAGGATGTCAAGTAACCCGGTACCCTGGACGGCATGGCCACACCACCGAACACCCGTCGCCCCGACGAGCTGACCATGGAGGTCGTCGAGCTGATCGGGGACGTCGTGGCCCGCTTCTACGCGGACTACGAGGAGGCGGCGGCCACCCATGCGCTCACCGGCCCGCAGGCGCGCCTGCTCAGCCTGCTGTCGCTGGAGCCGCTGCCGATGCGCAAGCTCGCCCACAAGCTGAAGTGCGAGCCGTCGAACGTGACCGGGATAGTCGACCGCCTGGAGTCCCGGGGGCTGGTGGAGCGCCGTCCCGACCCCGCGGACCGCCGGGTGAAGCTGGCCGCCGCCACCGACGAGGGCCGCAGGATGGCCCGGGACCTGCGCGAGGGCCTGCGCTTCGCGCGCGAGCCCCTCGCCGGGCTCTCCGACGAGGAGCGGCGGTCCCTGCGGGACCTGCTGCGGCGGATGCTGGGCGCCTGAGTCCGAGTAGGGTCTTCGCCATGCGCGATCTCGGGGTGGGTTTCGGATATCTCGTGGCGGGCCAGCGCTGGGTCGCCCGGCACGGCCGCCGGTTCGGCCTCGGCCTGCTGCCGGGCCTGGTCACGCTCGTCCTGTACGCGGCCGCGCTGGCCGCGCTCGCCGTGTGGGGCGAGGACGGGGTCGCCTGGGCCACCCCCTTCGCGGACGACTGGGGGAGCCCCTGGCAGAGCCTCTTCCGCGGCTTCCTGACGGCCGTCCTGTTCGCCCTCGGCCTGCTGCTGGCCGTCCTCACCTTCACGGCCCTCACCCTCCTGATCGGCCAGCCCTTCTACGACAGCCTCTCGGAGAAGGTCGACGAGGACGTCTCGCCCGACGGCACGGCGCCGGAGTCGGGTCTGCCGCTCTGGCGCGAGCTGTGGATCTCGGCCCGGGACAGCCTGCGGATCCTGGTCCGGGCCCTGCTGTGGGGCGTGCTGCTCTTCGCGGCGGGCTTCCTGCCCCTGGTCGGCCAGACGGTCGTCCCGGTCATCGGCTTCTTCGTCACCGGGTTCTTCCTCACCGAGGAGCTGACCGCCATCGCCCTGCAGCGCCGGGGCGCCGACCTGCGCGCCCGCCTCGCCCTGCTCCGCTCCCGCAAGACCCTGGCCTGGGGCTTCGGCACCCCGCTCGGCCTGGCCTTCCTGCTCCCGTTCGTCGCGGTCTTCCTGATGCCGGGCGCGGTGGCCGGCGCCACCCTGCTGGCCCGCGACCTCCTGGGTGAGGAGACCGCCACCGACCGCGCCCCCACCGAGTCCGACGAGCCGGTCCCGTCCTGAACCCGGGGCGCGGCGCCGCGAGGCCGCGGCCGGTTGTGAAGGGTTCGTACGGGATCGCCGCGAGAGCGGCCGTCGCGGGCCCCCGGGAGGGCCCGGCGATTGACGTCGGAGCCGGGACGCGTCCCCCGTGGGCAGCCCCGGCCCGGAAACCTGACCTCCGGACCGGGGCTCGTCCCTAACCTCGGCGCGCCGAGAAGCCGTACACCGTCTCGGACCGGAACACCTCGCCCGGCCGCAGCACGGTGCCCGGGAAGGCAGGGCGGTTGGGGGAGTCGGGGAAGTGCTGGGTCTCCAGGGCGATCCCTTCGCCGGGGGCGAAGGGCGCACCCAGATGGTCGGCAGTGTAGAGCTGGATCCCGGGCTCGGTCGTGGCCACGGTGAGCACCCGCCCGGACACCGGGTCGTGCAGCTCGGCCACCTCCTCGGCGACGGTCGTCACCCCCTTGTCCAGCGCGAAGTTGTGGTCGTAGCCGGAACCGACCTCGCGGGCCCCGCGGAAGTCGAAGCGGGAGCCGGTCACGTCCTGGAGGACCCCGGTGGGAATCAGGTCCGCGTCCACCGGGGTGAACCGGGAGGCGGCGAGCCGCAGTTCGTGACCGCCGGCGGAGCCGGAGCCGCCCAGGTTCCAGTACGAGTGGTTGGTGAGGTTCAGGACGGTCGGCGCGTCCGTCACCGCCTCGTAGGCGATCCGCAGCGCCCCGGAGTCGTCCAGCGTGTACGTCGCGGACACCTCCAGCCGGCCGGGGAAGCCCTCCTCGCCGTCCGGGCTCACCCGGCGCAGCCGGACGCCGTCCCCGGCCGGCTCCGCCTCCCACACCCGCTTGTCGAACCCGCGCCTGCCGCCGTGCAGGCAGTTGGGCCCGTCGTTCACCGGCAGGGGGTACGTACGGCCGCCGAGCTCGAAGCGCCCGCCCGCGATCCGGTTGGCGTACCGCCCCACCAGGGCGCCGAGACAGGGCTCCGGATGCTCCAGATAGCCCTCCACCCCGGGGAACCCCAGCACCACGTCGGCCGTTCGGCCGTCCCGGTCCGGAACCTCCACCGACTGCACGATCCCGCCGTACGACAGCACCCGCACCCGCACCCCGGCCCGCTCCAGCGTCCAGCGGTGCACCGGCGCGCCGTCGGGAAGTGTGCAGAAAAGTTCACTCATGTGGGAGAGCCTAAGGGCTGCCCCGTGATCCCCGATGGCTCGGCGCACGGCGCCGGATGCGGTGCGCCGCAGGGCGGAGGGCCGTCCTCGTACCGGACGTATCCGGGCGATCCGACGACGCGGCGGGGTGCCGTGGCCGTCGTCGTGCGCCCGCCGGGCGCCGCGACGGGGCGAACCCCGGCCGACGCGGCACCGGTCAGGGTGTCGGCGCGGTGACCGTGCGGTACGCGATCTCCGCCAGCCGCGCCTGGCCGTCGCGGCTGGGGTGGAACCAGTCCCAGCGGCTGAGCTGGTCGGTGCCGAAGCGGAAGTCGAACACCGCGTTCCCGTCGAAGCGGCAGCGGCGGTCCCCGGCGCACACGGCCCGCAGCGCCGCGTTGTACTCCTCCACCCGACGCTGCACCTTCTCCCGGCGCCGGGTGGCCGCGTCGCCCAGGTCGTCGGCCTCGGCCAGCATCGACGGGCAGATGCCCAGCCTCCACACCTGCTTGCCCAGCGGGTTCGTCCGGCCCTGGGACCACAGCCGCAGCAGGTTCGGCACGCTCGCCACGTACACCTGCGTCCGGGGCAGCGCGGTACGCAGCGCGGCCAGCGACGCCTCGAAGTCCGCCCGGAAGTCCGCCACCGGCGTCATCGCCGACACCGACGCGCGGCAGGCGTCGTTCGCGCCGATCATCACCGTCACCAGTTCGGGCCGCCCGGCGATCGCGCCGGCCACCTGCCGCGGCAGGTCCGCCATCCGGGCGCCGGTCACCGCGTAGTTGCGGCTGTGCTCGGCCGCACCCCGCACCCCCAGCAGCCGCACCGCCAGGCTGTCGACCCCGGCGTCGCCGCCCGTCGCCCACGACACCTCGGGGCAGTCCGAGAGCACGGCGCACGCGTCGAAGCCCCGGGTGATCGAGTCGCCGACCGCGGCGATCGAGTCCGGGCTGCGGTCCCACACCGGCGCCGGCCTGGCCGGGGGCCGGGAGGCGGACGTACCGGAGTCCTTCTTGCCGTCCGCCCCGCCACCGCCGAAGGCGTCACACCCCGTGAGGGCCAGGACGGCCGCCGTCACGGCCGCGACGGCGCCCCGCGCCCGCCTGCCTCGCTCGCGCATCCTGGCTGCTCCCCTCGCTCGACCGTGCGGTGCTCCCTCCCATGACAACGCGCCGGGGTTCCCGGACCGTGGACCCGGGAACGCCCCACCCCCGTACAAGCGTCCCCCTGGGTGAATGGGGCGGGTTTCACGGCGCCGGGACCGACGGTACGTCACACTCCTTGCCCCGCCGCAGGGTAGCCTCGCCCTCAACGCGGCCGTCGCGCCTGGGCCGCCCGCCAGTCCGCAAGATGTCCCGCTCTGCCCGGAGGTTCCGGTGACGACACGTGGAGTTCTGTACGTGCACTCCGCGCCGCGCGCGCTGTGCCCGCACGTCGAGTGGGCCGTCGCGGGGGTGCTCGGCACGCGCGTCGGCCTCGACTGGATCCGGCAGCCCGCGGCACCCGGCACCTGGCGCTCGGAGTTCTCCTGGCAGGCCGAGGCCGGCACCGCCTCCAAGCTCGCCTCCGCCCTGCGCGGCTGGCACCTGCTGCGCTTCGAGGTCACCGCCGAGCCCTGCGCCACCGCCGAGGGCGAGCGCTACAGCTGCACCCCCGACCTCGGCATCTTCCACGCCGTCACCGGCATCCACGGCGACATCCTCATCCCCGAGGACCGGCTGCGCGCGGCGCTGACGCGTTCCCAGCGCGAGGAGACCGACCTGGAGGCGGAGATCGCCAAGCTCCTCGGAAAGCCCTGGGACGACGAGCTGGAACCGTTCCGCTACGCGGGCGAGGGAGCACCGGTGCGCTGGCTGCACCAGGTGGTCTGAAGCCCCTCGCGGACACGCGCGGGTCCCCGGGACACGCGGGAGGAAGCACCCGCGGCACACGCGAAGGAGCCCCCACCGGCCGGTGGGGGCTCCTTCGCGTGTGGTCTCAGAGGGTCCGGAAGGCCAGGACCACGTTGTGCCCGCCGAAGCCGAACGAGTCGTTCAGCACGGCGATCCGGCCCTCGGGCAGCTCGCGGGCCTCACCGGTCACCACGTCGGCGTTGACCTCGGGGTCGAGGTCCGACACGTTGATGGTCGGCGGAGCCGTGCGGTTCACCAGCGCCAGGATCGACGCCACGGTCTCGATACCGCCGGCGCCACCGAGCAGGTGACCCGTCATCGACTTGGTGGCGGAGATCGCCATGTGGTCGACGTCGTCGCCGAACACCTTCCGCAGCGCCTTGATCTCGGCGACGTCACCCTGCGGCGTCGACGTGGCGTGCGCGTTCACGTGCACGATCTCGGCCGGCTTCAGGTCCGTGTTGTCGAGCAGGTTCTGCAGGGCGTGGGCGATGCCGTTGCCGGACGGCTCCGGCTGCGTGATGTGGTGGCTGTCGGCGGAGATGCCCTGGCCGACCGCCTCGACGTAGATCCGGGCGCCGCGGGCCCTGGCGTGCTCCTCGGACTCCAGGACGATCACACCGGCGCCCTCGCCGAGCACGAAGCCGTCGCGGCCCGCGTCGTAGGGACGCGACGCGCCCTCGGGGTCGTCGTTGTTCTTGGACATCGCCATCATGTTGCCGAAGGCGGCGATGGGAAGCGGGTGGATGGCGGCCTCGGTACCACCGGCCACGACCACGTCCGCACGACCGGTGCGGATCATCTCGATCGCGTACCCGATGGCCTCCGCGCCGGAGGCGCAGGCCGACACGGGGGTGTGCACACCGGCGCGGGCACCCAGCTCGATGCCGACGTTGGCCGCCGGGGAGTTGGGCATCAGCATCGGCACGGTGTGCGGGGAGACGCGGCGTACGCCCTTCTCCTTGAGCACGTCGTACTGGTCCAGGAGCGTCGTCACGCCGCCGATCCCGGAGGCGATGACCGCGCCGAGGCGGTCGGGGTTGACGGACGCGCCCGGCACGGAGCCGTCCGCTTCCACGGCACCGGCCCTGGCGGTGAAACCGGCGTCCTTCCAGGCCTCCTGAGCGGCGATCAGCGCGAACTGCGCGGACCGGTCCAGCTTGCGGGCCTGCGGGCGGGGGATGATCTCGCCGGGCTCGACGGCGATCTGCGCGGCGATGCGGACCGGCAACTCGGCCGCCCACTCCTGCTCGAGCGGGCCGACACCGGACTTGCCGGCGACCAGGGCCTCCCAGAACGAGGCTGCGTCGCCACCCAGCGGTGTGGTTGCGCCGATACCGGTGACGACCACGGTGCGATTGGTCGGGCTCACGGGAATTCTTTCTCCAACGGAAAACGGGATTCGACGGCGCCACCGCCGGGTGGCGGGGCCTAGCAGCCTGACGGCCTAAGGGGTGCCTCAGGCCTGGTGCTTGAGGATGTAGTTGGTGGCGTCACCAACGGTCTTCAGGTTCTTGACGTCCTCGTCCGGGATCTTCACGTCGAAGCGCTCCTCGGCGGCGACGACGACCTCGACCATGGACAGCGAGTCGACGTCCAGGTCGTCGGTGAAGGACTTGTCCAGCTGGACGTCCTCGGTGGGGATCCCGGCGATCTCGTTCACGATCTCGGCGAGACCGGCGACGATCTCTTCCTGAGTGGCGGCCATGTCAGGCGCTCCTTCTTCGATAATCCAGACGGTTTGTGGCAGTTTGCACCGGGCCGGAGACAAGATCCGGCACGGAGTGCCTAGGGGAGGGTAACGACCGTGGCGGCGTAGACGAGACCCGCCCCGAATCCGATGACGAGCGCGGTGTCGCCGCTCTTCGCCTCCCCGGTGGCCAGGAGCCGCTCCATCGCGAGCGGGATCGAGGCGGCCGAGGTGTTGCCGGTGGTGCGGATGTCACGGGCGACCGTGACGTGCTCCGGCAGCTTCAGCGTCTTCACCATCGAGTCGATGATCCGCACGTTGGCCTGGTGCGGAATGAAGACGTCCAGGTCGTCCGGGCTGATTCCGGCCGCGTCCAGCGCCTGCTGGGCGACCTTCGCCATCTCGAACACGGCCCAGCGGAACACCGCCTGGCCCTCCTGCGTGATCGCAGGGAACTTGACGTTGCCCTCGCTGTCGAGGGGCAGTTCGGCGAGGTCGCCGACCCGGAAACGGTCCCAGGAGACCGTCTGCTTGATGGTGCCGGCCTTGTCGCCCTCGGAGCCCCACACGGTCGGGCCGATGGCCGGCTCCTGCGAGGGGCCGACGATGACCGCGCCGGCGCCGTCACCGAACAGGAAGGCCGTGGCCCGGTCCTCCAGGTCGGTGAGGTCGCTGAGCCGCTCCACACCGATGACCAGCACGTACTCGGCGGAACCCTCCACCACCATGCCCTTGGCGAGGGTCAGGCCGTAGCCGAAGCCGGCGCAGCCGGCCGAGATGTCGAAGGCGGCGGCCTTGTTCGTGCCCAGCTTGTCGGCGATCTCGGTGGCGACGGCCGGGGTCTGGCTGAAGTGCGAGACGGTCGAGACGACCACGGCGCCGATCTGCCCGGCGTCGATGCCGGAGTCGGCGATCGCCTTGCCGGCCGCCTCGACGGACATCGCGGCGACCGTCTCCTCGGGGCCCGCCCAGTGCCGGGTCTCGATGCCGGAGCGCGATCGGATCCACTCGTCGGACGAGTCGATCCTCTCCAGGATCACCTCGTTGGGCACCACGCGGGTCGGCCGGTAGCCGCCGACGCCGAGGATGCGCGCGTACGGGGCGCCCTTGCTGGGCTGGATCTTCGACATGGGTCTTGGGCTCCTTGTCAGGCGCTCGCCGCGTCAGCGGCAGGTGTCGCAGTCTCGGCGATGAGCGTGCGGGCCGCTTCGAGGTCGTCGGGGGTCTTCAGGGCGAGCGTGCGCACACCGGGCAGCGCGCGCTTGGCCAGACCGGTCAGCGTGCCACCGGGGCACACCTCGATGAGCGCGGTGGCGCCCAGCTCCTTGAACGTCTCCATGCACAGGTCCCAGCGCACCGGGTTGGCGACCTGGCCGACCACCCGGTCCAGCACCTCGGCGCCGGAGGCGACCAGGCGGCCGTCCTTGTTGGAGACGTAGGCGACCTTCGGATCGGCGGGCGTCAGCCGCGCGGCGGCCTCGGCCAGCGCCTCGACGGCGGGAGCCATGTGGCGCGTGTGGAAGGCGCCGGCCACCTTCAGCGGGACGACCTTGCGGACACCCTCGGGCTTGTCCTCGGCCAGCGCGGCGAGCTGCTCCAGCGTGCCGGCGGCGACGATCTGGCCCGCGCCGTTGATGTTCGCCGGGGTCAGGCCCAGCTTCTCCAGGTGCGCGACGGACGTCTCGGGGTCACCGCCGAGCAGCGCGGACATGCCGGTCTCGGTGATCGCGGCGGCCTCGGCCATCGCGAGCCCACGACGGCGGACGAGGCCGAGGGCCGCGGTGTCGTCCAGGACGCCCGCGAAGGCGGCGGCGGTGATCTCGCCCACGCTGTGGCCGGCGACCGCGCCGGGCGCGGTCTCGGACATGTCACCCAGTGCCATGGCGGACAGGATCCCGGCGGCGACCAGCAGCGGCTGGGCCACCGAGGTGTCGCGGATGGCGTCGGCGTCGGCCTGGGTGCCGTAGTGGACCAGGTCGAGACCGATGGCGTCCGACCACGCGGCGACGCGGTCCGCGGCACCGGGGAGTTCGAGCCAGGGGGTCAGGAAGCCGGGCGTCTGGGCGCCCTGGCCGGGAGCGACGAGTACGAGCACTCTCACACTCTCTCTTGGAGACGGCCGAAGCCGCCCGTGGGGACAGGGACGAAGAACACGTAGGGGTTTTGTGGGCCCCCCACAAAACCCTAGGCCTGGGGTTCACCGTCGGCCAGACGCCCCAGGATCAGCGCGATCCGCAGCGTGAACGCGGATCGTACATCCGAGGGCGACCATCCGGTGACGTCTGTCACACGTCGGAGCCGGTAGCGCACGGTGTTCGGGTGAACGAACAGCATTCTGGCCGCGCCTTCCAGGCTGCTGGCCTGTTCCAGGTAGACACTCAAGGTCTCCAGGAGCGCGGACCCGGCCTCCTCCAGTGGTCTGTAGATCTCCTCCACCAACTGCTCGCGCGCGCCCGGATCGCCTGCGATGGCCCGCTCCGGCAGAAGATCGTCCGCCAGTACCGGCCTCGGCGCGTCCTGCCAGGCGAAACATGCCTTCAGCCCGGCCGCCGCGGCCTGCGCGGACCGGGTGGCGGCCAGCAGATCGGGTACGACGGGCCCGGCGACGACCGGCCCGGCGGCGTACGGCCCGATCAGCGACTTGGCGACGGCGAGCGGATTGGGGCTGCCCCCGGCGATCACGACGAGCCGGTCGCCCAGCACTCCCGTGAGCACCTGCAGCTTGGCGTGGCGCGCGGCCCGCCGGATGGCCTCGACGGTCAGCTCGCTGTCCCCGTCGGGCGCGGTGCCGAGCACGACGCACACATGGTCCGGCGAGTTCCAGCCGAGCGCGGCGGCCCGGCTGACGGCGCCCTCGTCGGCCTCCCCGCTGAGCACGGCGTTGACCACCAGCGACTCCAGCCGCGCGTCCCAGGCGCCGCGCGCCTCGGCGGCCTGGGCGTACACCTGGGCGGTGGCGAACGCGATCTCCCGGGCGTACACGAGCAGGGCCTCGCGCAGCACGCCCTCGTCCCCGGGGGCCGCCACCTCGTCGATGGCGGACTCCATCACCTCGATGGTGGTGCGCACCATCTCCACCGTCTGCCGCAGCGTGATGGCCCTGGTCAGCTCGCGGGGCGCGGTCCCGAAGACGTCCGTGGAGATGGCCTGCGGGGCGTCCGGGTGCCGGAACCACTCGGTGAACGCGGCGATGCCCGCCTGCGCGACGAGCCCGATCCAGGAACGGTTCTCCGGCGGCATGGCCCGGTACCACGGCAGGGTCTCGTCCATGCGCGCGATGGCCTGCGCGGCGAGGCTCCCGGAGGACTTCTCCAGCCGCTTCAGGGTCGCGGAGTGCTGGTGGACGGTGTGCGCTGCGGGTTCGCCGCTACGGGTTTCGGGTTCGGGCACGGGGACAAGACTGCCTTATCGGGACGGGACCGTGCGTCGGCGGGGTGCCGTGCGCGGTCTACGGTGGTGCCTGTGATGGACGTACGGCGCGCCGGAGAGCGCTACCGCGGCGGGGATCCGCGGGCGGGGATCGATTCCCGCCACGCCTTCTCCTTCGGCCCGCACTACGACCCCGGCAACCTGCGTTTCGGCGCGGTGATCGCCTGCAACGAGGAACGGCTCGCCCCGGGGGCCGGCTTCGACGAGCACGCGCACAGCCACACCGAGATCGTCACGTGGGTGGTCGAGGGCGAACTGACCCACCGTGACTCCACGGGCCACGAGACGAAGGTACGCCCCGGCGACGTCCAGCACCTCGCCGCGGCGGCGGGCGTCCGGCATGTGGAGCGCAACGAGGCGGACACCCCGCTGACCTTCGTCCAGATGTGGCTGGCCCCGCTGGAGCCGGGTGGTGACCCGTCCTACGCGATCGTCCCCGGCATCGCCGACGCCACCCCCTACGCCCTCCCGGCCGCCGGTGCCGTGCTCCACGTCCGCCGGCTGGCGGCGGGGGAGCGGACGGCGGTACCGGACGCGCCGCACGTGTACGTCCACGTGGTCCGGGGCGGGATCACGCTCGCCGAGGAGACGCTGGGCGAGGGCGACTCCGCCCGGGTCACGGACGCCGAGGGGCTGGACGCCGCAGGTCTGACGGCGGCGGAAGTGCTGATGTGGGAGATGCTCTGAGGGTTGTCCCGCGATCCCCGGCGGGCGCACGACGACGGCCACGGCACCTCGCCGCGCTGCCGGATCGCCCGGACACGGCCCGTACGAGGACGACCCTCCGCCCTGCGACGCACCGCATCCGACGCCGTGCGCCGATCCACCGGGGATCACGGGACAGCCCTTGGCCAGCGCCGCGTCGGCCGGGGTTCGCCCCGTCGCGATGCCCGGGGGACTCCCGCGGCACCGGCCGAGAGCCCGAGTACGCCCAGTACGAGGCCTTCCGGCCGACACGCCGGCAGCATTCACCGGACGCCGCTCCTTGACGGGCAGACCTTGGCCCACGGGGCAGCGGTGCCGTGACCGAAGGCGTGCCGGACGCCGCGCGCCGGTGAATCCTTCCGGCCACGGCAGCGGGCGCCGGTGCGGACCGGGCCCGCGGGCCCGGCGTGATCCCGGCGGAGGACGGGCCTTCTCCGGCCGGGGAGTGTGCGCGAGAGACCCTGCCGGGCACGGGCGGCGGGACACCGTCCGGGCCCGGTGGACCTCAGACCCGCGACTCCGCCAGCACCGCGTCCGTGAACGCCGGCCAGCTCTCGACCGCCCAGGGCCCGAACGCCCGATCGGTCAGCGCGACCGCGGCGACCCCCGCGTCCGGGTCGATCCACAGGAACGTGCCGGACTGCCCGAAGTGCCCGAACGTCCGGGGCGACGACGAAGAGCCCGTCCAGTGCGGCGACTTGGAGTCCCGGATCTCGAACCCCAGTCCCCAGTCGTTGGGGTTCTGGTGCCCGTATCCCGGCAGCACCCCCTTCACGCCCGGATACTGCACGCTCATCGCCGCGGCCACCGTACGGGGGTCCAGCAGCCGCGGCGCCTGGATCTCGGCGGCGAACCGCAGCAGGTCGTCCACCGTGGACACGCCGTCCTTCGCCGGCGACCCCGCCAGCGACGTCGACGCCATCCCCAGCGGCTCCAGCACCGCCTGCCGCAGGTACTCGGCGAACGGGATCTCCGTCGCCCCGGCGACATGATCACCGAGCTGCTCGAAGCCCGCGTTGGAGTACAGCCGCCGCTCCCCGGGCGGAGCCATCACGCGGTGCTCGTCGAAGGCCAGCCCGGAGGTGTGCGCGAGCAGATGGCGGACCGTGGCGCCGGGCGGGCCCGCCGGCTCGTCCAGCTCGATCGCGCCCTCCTCGTAGGCGACGAGCACGGCGTAGGCCGCCAGCGGCTTGGTGACCGAGGCCAGCGGGAACCGCCGTCCGGCCGGGCCGTGGGTGCCCACCACCGTGCCGTCCGCGCGGACCACGCCCGCCGCCGCGGTGGGGACCGGCCAGTTCTCGATCGACGCCAGGCTGTTCAACGACATGGGGCCGAGCCTAAGGGCTCAGAGCCACAGCTCCAGCAACGGGTCGGGCTTGGGACGGAAGCCGAGCGAGGCGTACAGCGGCGCGCCCTGCGCGGACGTGGTGAGCTGCACCCGGTCGGCACCGCGCCCGCGGAACCAGCCGAGGAGCGCGTCCATGCACGCGCGCGCGTACCCGCGCCGCCGGGCGTCCGGGTCGGTGGCGACGCTGAAGACGTACCCGACGGTGCCGAGCGGGTTGCCCGCCCGGCCGATCCGGTAGTCGAGCGTGCCGGCCACCAGCGCGGCCAGCGCGCCCGGCCGCTCCGGATGGTCCACGACGAAGGCCGCGAAGCCCCCTTCCGGCTCCGCGAGCCTCGCCCGCAGGGCGGGCAGGGATTCGGTGTGCCAGTCGGTGGACCGGTCGGCGTGGCCCATCGAGTCGATCATGACCTGACGCAGCCGCAGCACTTCCGCGGCGTCCTCGGGCCCGGCCCGGCGTACGAGACTCATGCCGGGCACGCTAACCACCGCACCCCCGACCCGTCGCGCCGTTTTCCCACACCCCTTTCTCACGCGGTCGCCTTGCCTGGAGTGCACTCCAAGGCCATAGCGTTGGGGCATGACGGTGATGCAGACCACGCCGGCGGCCACCGGGCGGGCGAACCCCGCCGACATCTGCTCCGCCCCGCCCCGGCGCCACCCCCGCCCCGACGGCCAGGACCGCTACACGATCAGCGAGGTCGTCGCCTTCACCGGGCTGACCGCGCACACACTGCGCTGGTACGAGCGGATCGGCCTGATGCCGCACGTCGACCGCTCGCACACCGGGCAGCGCCGCTACAGCAACCGGGACCTGGACTGGCTGGAGTTCGTGAACAAGCTCCGGCTGACCGGCATGCCGGTGGCCGACATGGTCCGCTACGCGGAACTGGTGCGGGAGGGCGAGAGCACCTACGCCGATCGCCAGGAACTGCTCGAGTCGACCCGCCGGGACGTGCTGGCCCGGATCGCGGAACTGCACGACACCCTGGCGGTGCTGGACCGGAAGATCAGTTTCTACGCCACGGAGCGCTGACCGGCCGCCCGCCCGCGGCCGCTACAGCTCGTCCAGCAGCTCGGCCTTCTTGGAGGAGAACTCCTCGTCGGTGACCAGGCCCGCCCGGTGCAGTTCCCCCAGGTGCCGGATGCGCTCGGCGACGTCGGCCGGGTCCCGCCGGGAGGGGGCCGGTGCCACCGGCACCGGCCCCCGGGGCCGCAGCGCCGCGAGGACGGCGGCGGCGAACGGCAGGGACTCGTGCACCGGACCGTAGCCGAGGCCGAAGACGACGGCCGCCGGATCCTGGTCGGGCTGGGCGGGGCGGGTGGACCCGCCCTCGCGGGGTACCAGTCGCAGGTGCCCCTCGAAGGCCTCCGGCGAACGCCACTCCACGGCGCTGAGGTCGGCGACCGGCCAGCTCTGGTCACCGGACTTCCACTTCGCCGAGGACGCACCCGTCCAGGACCAGCGGAACCGCACGCAGGTCCCGTCGAAGGCCGCCTTCCCGTCGTACGCCTTGAACTGCCGCGGAGCCTCGGGGGCGGCCACCAGCCAGCGCTCGGCGGGCTCCGGTCCGGCCCCGGTCAGCAGCAATTTCAGCTCGTCGGCGTAGTACTCGGCGAGGGTCGCCCGCTCGGCCGGCAGCACCAGCCGGTACGGATCGGAGCCCTCGCGCAACTGCCCGGCCGCCGCGTCCATCAGCGGATCGGCGCCGGGGCGCGGCCGCAGCCGCAGCACGACGGAGCGGCGCCTTCCGGGAGTGAGGGTCACCTCCTCCACCGCGGCCAGCGGAATGCGCCGCTCGCCCAGCGCCTGGAACAGCCTGGGTGTCCGAATCCCCCGTTCGTAACGGATGAGCACGGAGTCGGACTCGAACTCCCAGACGGCATGAAAACCCGCCAGTACGTCACCCATGCGGCTCATCGTATGCGGCACGTGCTTCTCCGTCGCCACCCGCGCGGACCGCACTTCCTGCTGTCTCTACGCGCGTCCGGCCGTCTTCGTGCGGGGCGGATCAGTCCGGCAGGCATCGTCTTCGCGGGCGCACGTCACCGCGTCGTACGCGCCGACGCCGACGTGCGCGAGGTTGCGCAGGCTGTCCGTGCCCGGCTGGAAGTAGCCGCTGTGGCCCTGCGCGTCACGGGCCGACAGGACCCGCGCGCCGAACGCCGAGGACACCGGGTCGGCGCCGTGGCCCAGCCCGCCGAGCTCCAGGTACGGCACGTCCCGCACCCAGTCGCTGGCGTCCCGCATCGCCCACACCCGGGCCGAGGTGCCCAGGCGGCCGGCGTTCGCGGCGCGCATGCCGGGGCTCGCGGCGACCGCCAGGTCGGACACCCGGTCCGGCATGCCGTGCGCGGCGACGCCGCAGACCACCGAGCCGTAGCTGTGGCAGAACATCGACACCGGTGCCCGGCCGGGCAGGCCGCGCAGCAGTGCGTTCAGGCGGACGGCGCCCTCCTCGGCGCGCAGTCCGGTGGCCGCGTCCACGCCGAGGCCGTCCGGCGCGGTGTAGTCGGCCCAGGCGATCACGGCCGTGCGCGTCGACGCGCTCTCCGCCCGCTCGGCCGCGTACAGGGCCTTGGCCATGCCGACCGGGGCGCTGTACTTGCGGTACGACCGCTGGAAGGTGAGCAGATCGGTGTCGACACCGGGGACGACGACGGAGATCCGGTCGGCCTTGGTGAGGCTGCCGAACACCTCCGCGACCCGGCCCGAGCCCGCCGGGTCGAAGGCGAGGATGTGCCGTTTCGGACGCATCAGCGCCTCGTAGCGCTCCATCCGCCGGCCCGCGTCCTGCTGCCCGGCCCTGCTGATCCGGCTGTCGTGCGTGCGCTTGCGCTCGACCTCGCGTGCCTGCCCCAGCGCGATGCGGTTGGCGCGGTAGCGCAGCTTGACGGGGGCGCCGTTCATGTTGCCGACCGCCAGCGGGTAGCGCCGGGCCAGCCGGTCGCGCTCGTGGGCGGTGAGCGAGGCGAAGAACCGGCCGAGGCGCGCGGGGGCCGCCTCGGGGTCCGGCAGGCGCAGGCCGCGCAGGGTGCCGTGCTCCCACTTGTCGAGTGAGTGCTGCAGCGCGGTCGGCACCCGGTGGGTGCGCAGGGCGGTCCAGCCGGTGGTCGCGAGCATCACGAACACCACGGACAGCGCGAGCAGGGCGCGCCAGACGTTGAGGGGCGGGGAGGTGTCGAAGGAAGTCACTGGGAGGACACACTAGGAGAACGGGCGGGTGTCGGGGTAACCGAGTGATGGGTATCACGTTTCGGTAACCGTCGAACGCTTCCGCGAGGTCCTCAGCCCGCGCGCCAGTTCCCGGTCAGCGCCGAGCCCAACTGGTCCAGGTACGAAGCGGTCAGGCGCCGGATCGCCTCCAGGCCGAAGTCGTCACCCGCGCACCACTGCCGTTCGGTGACCCTCATCACCCCGCCGAACACGGCCACCGCCAGCCGCGGCCGCGGATCGGTGTCCACGTCGACGCCCTCCCGTTCGGCGAGCAGCCGCGCGATCGTCTCCTCGGTGGTCACGGAGCGCCGCAGATGGGCGGCGAGCAGCGCGGGCGTCGACTCGATGGTCCGGTACATCCGCAGGTAGAGCTCCACCGGGACGGCCGACTCGACGGTCTCCTGTATCGCCTCCCAGCCCTCCAGGACCGCCTGCCGCAGTGCCTCCATCGGTGCCTCGTGCGCCGGTCTCGCCCGTACGGACTCCACGAAGAGCGCCTCCGTCATCTCCTGGACGGCGAAGGCGACCTCCTCCTTGCCGGCGAAGTAGCGGAAGAAGGTGCGCTGCGAGACGTCGACGGCCTCGGCGATCTCGTCGACGGTGGTGTGCTCGTAGCCCTGCGTGGTGAACAGCTCGAGAGCGGCCCGCAGCAGCGCCTCCCGGGTGTGCCGCTTCTTGCGGTCGCGCAGCGTCTCCATCGGCCTCTCCAGTGAAATGTCCTTCCAGCTCAGGCTATGCGCTGGTGTCGTGTCAGTAACCGACTTGTGAATTGGTTTGTCAATTGTCAGCGACTGACACTAGCCTCTACGGTATGACTAGTCAGACCACCATCGACACGACGGGACCGGGGGACCGGGCATCGGCCGACCCGTCGGAGCCGACCCCGGCCGCGGGGCTGCGCGGCCACCCGTGGCTCACCCTCATCACCGTCGCCGTAGGGGTCATGATGGTGGCCCTCGACGGCACCATCGTGGCCATCGCCAACCCGGCCATCCAGAAGGACCTCGGCGCGAGCTTCTCCGACGTCCAGTGGATCACCAACGGCTACTTCCTCGCCCTCGCGGTCTGCCTGATCACCGCGGGCAAGCTGGGCGACCGCTTCGGCCACCGGCAGACCTTCCTGATCGGCGTCACCGGCTTCGCCACCGCCTCGGGCGCCATCGGCCTGTCGAACAGCATCGCCGCGGTCGTCACCTTCCGCGTCTTCCAGGGCCTGTTCGGCGCGCTGCTGATGCCGGCCGCGCTCGGACTGCTGCGGGCCACCTTCCCGGCCGAGAAGCTGAACATGGCGATCGGCATCTGGGGCATGGTCATCGGTGCCTCCACCGCGGGCGGCCCGATCCTCGGCGGCGTCCTCGTCGAGCACGTGAACTGGCAGTCGGTCTTCTTCGTCAACGTGCCGGTCGGCGCCGTCGCCCTGCTGCTGGGCCTGCTGATCCTGCTGGACCACCGCGCCGAGAACGCGCCGCGCTCCTTCGACCTGCCGGGCATCGGGCTGCTGTCCGGCGCGATGTTCTGTCTGGTGTGGGCGCTCATCCAGGCGCCGACCTGGGGCTGGGGCGACATCAAGACCTGGAGCTTCATCGGCGCCTCGGCGCTGCTGTTCGTCCTGTTCGCGGTCTGGGAGACGAGGGTCGCCGAACCGCTGATCCCGCTGGGCATGTTCCGCTCGATCCCGCTGTCCGCGGGCGTCGTCCTCATGGTCATGATGGCCATCGCCTTCATGGGCGGTCTGTTCTTCGTGACGTTCTACCTCCAGAACGTCCACGGCATGAGCCCCATCGACGCGGGTCTGCACCTGCTTCCGCTGACCGGCATGATGATCGTCGGCTCCCCGCTCGCGGGCGCCGCGATCACCAAGCTCGGCCCGCGCGTCCCGCTGGCAGGCGGCATGGCGGCCACCGCCATCGCCATGTACGGCATGTCGACGCTGGAGGCCGACACCGGCAGCGGTGCGATGTCGATCTGGTTCGCCCTGCTGGGCTTCGGCCTCGCGCCGGTCATGGTCGGCGCCACCGAGGTGATCGTCGGCAACGCGCCCATGGAGCTGTCCGGTGTGGCGGGCGGCCTGCAGCAGGCGGCCATGCAGATCGGCGGCAGCCTCGGTACGGCGGTGCTGGGGGCCGTGATGGCCTCCAGGGTCGACAGCGAACTGCCGGGCAACTGGGCCGGCGCGGGGCTGCCGAAGCTGACCCCGGAGCAGTTGGACCAGGCCTCCGAGGCGGTCCAGGTGGGCGTGGCGCCGGTGGTCAAGGGCATGCCCGAGGCTCTCGTCGCGAAGATCACCACGGTCGCCCACGACACCTTCGTCTCCGGCATGAGCCTCGCCTCCCTGGTCGCGGCGGGCGTGGCGGCGGTCGCGGTGCTGGTCGCCTTCCTCACCAAGCGGGGCCAGAACGCGGAGGCGGGCGCGGGCGTCGGTCACATCTGACCGCGCGTCTCATGCGCGGGCTCGGCGGAGTTCACCCATCCGGGTGACTCCGCTCAAGATCCCTCATCCCGGGCGCGCGCCGCAGGTCACAGTGGGTCAGGTCCTCCGCAGGGCATGCGGAGGGCGCCGGGCCGCGGCGCGCGCTGCCGGAGGGGGCAGCGCGCGCAGGTCTGTCCGGGGAAAACCGGGGTACCCGCCCAGCGAGGCCGAACTGTCCATGACCTCCAGGGAGTTGATGATGGCTGGCTTCGGGCACGGAACGCGCGGACACCCCCGGTCACGCGGCCGTTCGTGGCAGCGGACCGGGCCGGACCGCGCGACGCTCGGGATCATCGGAACCGTCTGCGCGGTCGCCGGGTTCTTCGCACTGGGCATCATCCTCGGCCCGGTGGCGATGTTCTGCGGCTGGCAGTCCATGGGCCGCACATGGTCCACCGACCGCAACATCCCGGCCGTGGTGGCCCTGGTCCTGGGCGCGATAGACACCCTGCTGTCCCTCATCGCCCTGGCCGGCGCGGCCACTTGGGGCCACGGCCTGCTCTGAGCCCGCCCCGACCTCGACGCCCGCGGCTCCGGGCCCGGAGCCGCGGGCCCCTGCACGTCCATGCGCCGGAACCCGCGGACGCGGCCTCCCCGCAGTGCGTACGGGGCTCGGGCCCGCGGGGATGCGCGCCTGCCGACGTGGCGCCCGCCGGGCAACGGCGGCCGTGCCGGCCTGGCCACTGCCAGGCGGGCGGCACAGGCGGGTGCGGCGGTACCCCGCCGGCGCGGGCGAGCGCGACACCCTGACGCCCGCCCGGACACCCGGCACCAGCGAACCCGGCTCGTCCGGGCCCGGCCCGGTCGAGCCACGTCCCGCCCAGCCGAACCCGGTCGAGCCGGACCTCAGTGCCGCTGCCCCTCCCGCTCCCCGGCCAGCCGGGCCACCTCCGCCCGCAGCGACCGGACCTCCTCCGTCAGCACCGCGATCGCCTCCGTCTGCCGCCGCTCCTCCACGTCGTCCTTCTCGAACCGCGAGATGAACCACGCCGCGATGTTCGCCGTCACCACACCGAGCAACGCGATCCCGGACAGCATCAGCCCGACCGCGATCATCCGCCCCAGCCCGGTGGTCGGCGCGTGATCCCCGTACCCCACCGTGGTCATCGTCGTGAAGGACCACCACACGGCGTCACCCAGCGTTCGGATGTTCCCCTCCGGGGACTCCCGCTCCGCCGACAGCACCGCGAGCGACCCGAACATCATCAGCCCGATCACCGACCCCACGACGTACGTCGTCAGCCGGATCTGCGGAGCCATCCGCGCCCGCCGCCCCACCAGCATCAGCGTGGACACCAGCCGCAGCAGCCTGAGCGGCTGCAGCACCGGCAGCACCACCGCGCACAGGTCGGGCCAGTGCCGGCGCACGAACTCCCCGCGCCGGGGCGCGAGCGCCAGCCGCATGAGGTAGTCCACGGCGAAGGCGCCCCACACCACCCATTCGACCCCCGTGCACAGGGCCGTCAGCGGGTGCCCCGCCGAATCGTCCACGATGGGTACGGCGTACGCGACGGCGAAGGCCACGGCCAGTGCCAGCAGGGGTCGCTGGGTCAGCCGCTCCCACCGGGCCTGCGCCGCATTCGTCTCCATGCCCGCATCGTAGGGAAGACGTGCGGGCGGCGGGGACCCCGTCCCCGCCGCCCGCACGCCCGGAACCCCGTCACGGGCCGCGCCACGCCGGGCCTCTCGTGTGGATCATGCAGGGCTCGCGCCGGGCGCCGCGAGCCTTCCGACAGACCTTTCCGGTCACAGCACTAGGCGTCGCCGCCCGCCGCACCCGGGTCCGCCGCCGACACGTCCAGCAACTGGTACCGGTCGACGGCCTGCTTCAGCACGGACCGGTCGACCCGGCCCTCCCGGGCCAGCTCGGTCAGCACCCCGACCACGATCGACTGCGCGTCGATGTGGAAGAACCGCCGCGCCGCGCCCCGGGTGTCGGCGAAGCCGAAGCCGTCCGCGCCGAGGGACTGGTAGGTCCCCGGCACCCAGCGCGCGATCTGGTCCGGCACCGACCGCATCCAGTCGGACACGGCCACGAAGGGTCCCTCGGAGCCGCTGAGCTTCCGCGTCACGTACGGCACCCGCTGCTCCTCCTCCGGGTGCAGCAGGTTGTGCTCCTCGCAGGCCACGGCCTCGCGCCGCAGCTCGTTCCACGAGGTCGCCGACCACACGTCCGCCTTGACGTTCCACTCCTCGGCGAGGAGCCGCTGGGCCTCCAGCGCCCACGGCACCGCGACACCGGACGCCATGATCTGCGCCGGGACCGAGCCGCCGGTGCCCTCGCTCAGCTTGTGGATGCCCTTGACGATGCCCTCGACGTCCACGTTCGCCGGCTCGGCCGGGTGCTGGATGGGCTCGTTGTAGACGGTGAGGTAGTAGAAGACGTCCTCGCCGTGCGGGTGCTCGGCGTCACCGCCGTACATCCGGCGCAGGCCGTCCTGCACGATGTGCGCGATCTCGTAGGCGTACGCCGGGTCGTAGGCCACGCACGCCGGGTTGGTCGAGGCGAGGAGCTGCGAGTGGCCGTCCGCGTGCTGCAGTCCCTCACCGGTCAGGGTCGTGCGTCCGGCGGTCGCGCCCAGCACGAAACCACGCGCGAGCTGGTCGGCCATCTGCCAGAACTGGTCGCCGGTGCGCTGGAAACCGAACATCGAGTAGAAGACGTACACCGGGATCAGCGGCTCGCCGTGTGTGGCGTAGGCGGAGCCGGCCGCGATCAGCGAGGCCGTGCAGCCCGCCTCGGAGATGCCGTCGTGCAGCATCTGGCCGGTCGGCGACTCCTTGTACGCGAGCAGCAGATCGCGGTCCACCGCCTCGTACTGCTGGCCGAGCGGGTTGTAGATCTTCGCGCTCGGGAAGAAGGAGTCCATGCCGAACGTGCGGTACTCGTCCGGCGCGATCAGCACGAACCGCTTGCCGATCTCCTTGTCCCGCATGAGGTCCTTCAGCAGCCGCACGAACGCCATGGTCGTGGCGATGGACTGCTGGCCGGTGCCCTTCTTCACGGTCGCGTACGCCTTGTCGTCCGGCAGCGCCAGCGGCTTGGAGCGGACGACCCGGGTCGGCACGTACCCGCCGCACTGCCGGCGCCGGTCGTGCATGTACTGGATCTCCTCGGAGTTCCGCCCCGGGTGGTAGTACGGCGGCGCGCCGGACTCCAGCTCCTTGTCGGAGATCGGCAGGTGCAGCCGGTCGCGGAAGCCCTTGAGGTCGTCGACCGTCAGCTTCTTCATCTGGTGCGTGGCGTTGCGGCCCTCGAAGTTCGGGCCCAGCGTCCACCCCTTGACCGTCTTGGCCAGGATGACCGTCGGCTGGCCCTTGTGCTCCACGGCGGCCTTGAACGCCGCGTAGATCTTCCGGTGGTCGTGACCGCCGCGGCCCAGCATCAGGATCTGGTGGTCGCTCATGTTCTGGACCATCGAGCGCAGCCGGTGGTCGTCACCGAAGAAGTGGTCGCGGATGTACGCGCCGGTCTCGGTCGCGTACGTCTGGAACTGGCCGTCCGGCGTGGTGTTCATCCGGTTGACCAGGACGCCGTCCCGGTCCTGCGCGAGCAGCGGGTCCCAGGAGCGGTCCCAGATCAGTTTGATCACGTTCCAGCCGGCGCCCCGGAAGACCGACTCCAGCTCCTGGATGATCTTCCCGTTGCCGCGCACCGGGCCGTCCAGGCGCTGCAGGTTGCAGTTGACCACGAAGGTCAGGTTGTCCAGCCCCTCGCGCGCGGCGATGCTGAGCTGGCCGAGCGACTCCGGCTCGTCCATCTCCCCGTCGCCGAGGAACGCCCACACGTGCGACGTGGAGGTGTCGGCGATGCCGCGCGCCTCCATGTAGCGGTTCATCCGCGCCTGGTAGATCGCGCCGAGCGGGCCGAGGCCCATGGAGACCGTCGGGAACTCCCAGAAGTCCGGCATGGAGCGCGGATGCGGGTAGCTGGACAGGCCGTCGGGATACTTCGACTTCTCCTGCCGGAAGCCGTCGAGCTGCTTCTCGGTGAGGCGGTCGAGCAGGTACGCGCGCGCGTAGATGCCGGGGGAGGCGTGGCCCTGGAAGAAGACCTGGTCGCCGCCGTCGCCCTCGTCCTTGCCGCGGAAGAAGTGGTTGAAGCCCACGTCGTACAGCGAGGCGGAGGAGGCGAAAGTGGCGATGTGGCCGCCGACGCCGATGCCCGGGCGCTGGGCGCGCGAGACCATCACGGCCGCGTTCCAGCGGGTCGCGTTGAGGATCCGGCGCTCGATCTCCTCGTTGCCCGGGAAGAACGGCTCGGCCCTGGTGGGGATCGTGTTGACGTAGTCCGTGCTGCGCATCTCGGGCACGGCCACGCGCCGCTCGCGGGCCCGCTCGATCAGGCGGAGCATGAGATACCGGGCCCGCTCCCGGCCGCGCTCGTCGACCGCGGCGTCGAGGGAGTCGAGCCACTCCTGGGTCTCTTCGGGATCGAAGTCAGGAACCTGACTCGGAAGGCCGCCAATGATGATCGGATTGCGATCGGATCCGGAAGCCACGCTGTTCCTTATCTGCCGGAGGGCCACTTTTCCATTCGTGCCTACACCGTTCCCCATCGTGTACCGCGGGAAGACGTACGTCATCTCTACCGTGGGGTAACCGGTACACAGGCCCGGTCAAAACGCAACGATACGCCCGGGACGTGACAGGATTGCCAAACTTGTTCGAGAGTCGTTCGGCCGGATGGTTCCGAATGGAACAAAGCGGGCACCCGCGCGTGATGTGGGCCCCGGCGAATCGGGATACGGTGCCAGGAGTTGCGCCGACACGGCCGGGATCGTCACCGTTTCGGCGGTCCGGGCGGCCGGGTACTTGCGCGATCCGTCCAGCCCGTGTGGACTACGGCCAATGCTTCGCGCACGCGCGTGGCTGAGATATTCACCAAGACATGATCAGGAGGCAAACCGTGAGCGCGACCGCGGACCACGCGGAGGAGCGGACGAACCCTGCCGCCAGGCTGGGGTTCCAGCCCGGGCAGGTGGTCCAGGAGATCGGCTACGACGACGACGTCGATCAGGAGCTCCGCGAGGCCATCGAGGAAGCCGTCGAGGGCGACCTGATGGACGAGGACTACGACGACGTGGCCGACGCCGTCGTGCTGTGGTACCGCGACGAGGACGGTGATCTCACCGACGCGCTCGTCGATGCCACGACGTACATGGAGGAGGGCGGCGCCATCCTGCTGCTCACGCCGAAGACCGGCCGCAGCGGGTACGTGGAGCCGAGCGACATCTCGGAGGCCGCGACGACCGCCGGCCTGACCGCGTCCAAGAGCGTCAGCGTCGGCAAGGACTGGAGCGGCAGCCGTCTGGCGACGCCGAAGGCCGCCAAGTCGAAGAAGTGACCGCCACCGGGCCGGGCCCTCGGGCCCGGCCCGGCCGCCGCGGGTACCCCGGTGATCGCTGCGTAGGGTGGAGCCGAGCGCCAGCCGCGCTCTGAACCGAACAGCCCACCGAAGGGATGCATGACGATGGCGATCCAGGTCGGCGACAAGGCGCCCGATCTCGAGCTCAAGGACAACCACGGCCGTACCGTGAACCTCGCCGACTTCCGCGGCGAGAAGAACGTGGTGCTGCTCTTCTACCCCTTCGCCTTCACCGGCGTGTGCACCGGCGAGCTGTGCGAGCTGCGCGACAACCTGCCGAAGTTCACCGACCGCGACACCCAGCTCCTCGCCGTCTCCAACGACTCCATCCACACCCTGCGCGTCTTCGCCGAGCAGGAGGGCCTGGAGTACCCGCTGCTGAGCGATTTCTGGCCGCACGGCAACGCCTCGCGCGCCTACGGCGTCTTCGACGAGGACAAGGGCTGCGCCGTCCGGGGCACCTTCATCATCGACAAGGAGGGCGTCGTGCGGTGGACCGTGGTCAACGGACTGCCGGACGCCCGGGACCTCGACGCGTACGTGAAGGCGCTCGACACCCTGTGATCCTCCGGGTCCAGGGCCTGCGAAGAGCGGGAACCCGTCACTAGGATCGGCACGTTGATCCCATATCCGAAGCACGACGGGGCTTCCCGCCCCTGAACACCACATGGAGGACCCGTGGGAGTCAGCCTCAGCAAGGGCGGCAACGTATCGCTGACGAAGGAGGCCCCGGGCCTGACCGCCGTCATCGTCGGTCTGGGGTGGGACGTGCGCACCACGACCGGCACCGACTTCGACCTCGACGCCAGCGCGCTGCTGCTGAACAACTCCGGCAAGGTCGCGAGCGACCAGCACTTCGTCTTCTTCAACAACCTCAAGAGCCCCGACGGCTCGGTCGAGCACACCGGTGACAACATCACCGGTGAGGGCGAGGGCGACGACGAGCAGATCAAGATCAACCTGGCGGGCGTGCCGGCCGACATCGAGAAGATCGTCTTCCCGGTGTCGATCTACGACGCCGAGAACCGCCAGCAGTCCTTCGGTCAGGTGCGCAACGCCTTCATCCGCGTGGTGAACCAGGCGGGCGAGCAGGAGATCGCGCGCTACGACCTCAGCGAGGACGCGTCCACCGAGACCGCCATGGTCTTCGGCGAGCTCTACCGCCACGGCGCCGAGTGGAAGTTCCGCGCCATCGGCCAGGGGTACGCCTCCGGTCTGCGCGGCATCGCCCAGGACTTCGGCGTCAACGTCTGACAGGCACGACAGCACGAGCGACCGGCGCCGCCCCGTTCACGGGCGGCGCCTGGTGGTGCTCCCTTCGGGGGAGTGCAGGACAACCAAACAAGCACCGCTAGGGGAGGACCAGCATCATGGGCGTCACGCTCGCCAAGGGAGGCAACGTCTCCCTCTCCAAGGCCGCACCGAACCTCACCAACGTCATGATCGGGCTGGGCTGGGACGCGCGCTCCACGACCGGTGCCCCCTTCGACCTGGACGCCAGTGCCCTGCTGTGCGGCGCCGGGAACCGGGTGCTGGGCGACGAGTGGTTCGTCTTCTACAACCAGCTCACCAGCCCCGACGGCTCGGTCGAGCACACCGGTGACAACCTCACCGGTGAGGGCGAGGGGGACGACGAGTCGATCCTGGTGGACCTCACCCGGGTCCCTCTCCAGTGCGAGAAGATCATCTTTCCGGTCTCGATCCACGCCGCCGACGAGCGCGGCCAGACCTTCGGCCAGGTCTCCAACGCCTTCATCCGCGTGGTCAACCAGGCCGACGGGCAGGAACTGGCCCGCTACGACCTGAGTGAGGACGCCTCCACCGAGACCGCCATGATCTTCGGCGAGCTGTACCGCTACCAGAGCGAGTGGAAGTTCCGTGCCGTCGGTCAGGGGTACGCGTCCGGGCTGCGCGGCATCGCCCTGGATTTCGGAGTCAACGTCTCCTGAAGCCGGACGCGGAGCGTGCGGAGGGCTCTTCGGCCGCCGTACCCGGACCCGGGGAGACTCCGGCGCGTCGCCGCCTTCGGACGAACGGAGTGTGCTCGTGGAACGGGAACCGGAACGGACGCCGCCACGACTCGACCCGCACTCGCCGCGCTGGTGCACCGCGTCGTGCTGATCGCCGGCGTGGTTCTGATCGTCTCCGGGCGGACCGACCCCGTCGCGGCCTCCGGATTCACCTCCCCCTTCCTCGTGATCTTCGAAGGGGTCAAAGGGCGCTGCCGGCACGAGGCGGGGACCTGCGGCGTTGTGACGGAGCTCCCCTCGCCGCCTCTTTCGGCGCAGTGCCCCTCTAGACTCGTGGTCAACATTTAGCAAAGCCGAGTACGGCGCGGGGGAAACTCTCCCCCAGACATCGTCTGGGAGGTGCCCCCACAACACGATGGGGTAGCCAGTGCTTCTGAAAACCTTCGGCTGGTCGTTCGCGGTCACCGCGCTCGGCCTGGTCGCGGCAGCCTTCTACGGGGGGTGGACCGCCTTCGGCATCGTGGCGATCCTCGCCGTCCTCGAGATCTCGCTGTCGTTCGACAACGCGGTGGTCAACGCCGGAATCCTGAAGAAGATGAACGCCTTCTGGCAGAAGATCTTCCTCACCATCGGCGTCCTCATCGCGGTCTTCGGCATGCGGCTGGTGTTCCCCGTCGTCATCGTCGCGATCAGCGCCAAGATGGGCCCGATCGAGGCTGTCGACCTCGCGCTCAACAACAAGGACCGCTACCAGGAGCTCGTCACCGACGCCCACCCCGCGATCGCCGCGTTCGGTGGCATGTTCCTGCTGATGATCTTCCTCGACTTCATCTTCGAGGACCGGGACATCCAGTGGCTGCGCTGGATCGAGCGGCCGCTGGCCAAGCTCGGCAAGGTCGACATGCTGTCGGTCTGCATCGCCCTGATCGTCCTTCTGATCACCGCCTTCACCTTCGCCACCCAGGCCCACCAGCACGGCGGCGCCCACGTCGACAAGGCACAGACGGTCCTGATCGCCGGCATCGCCGGCCTGATCACCTACATGATCGTCGGCGGTCTCTCCGGCTTCTTCGAGGACCGGCTCGAGGAGCAGGAGGAACGCGAGCACGAGGAGGAGGAAGCGGCCGCCCGCGCCGGCAAGAAGCGCTCGCCGGTCGTCCTGGCCGGCCAGGCGGCGTTCTTCATGTTCCTCTACCTCGAGGTCCTGGACGCGTCCTTCTCCTTCGACGGTGTGATCGGCGCCTTCGCCATCACCAACGACATCGTCCTGATGGCGCTGGGCCTCGGCATCGGCGCGATGTACGTCCGTTCCCTGACCGTGTACCTGGTCCGCCAGGGCACCCTCGACGACTACGTCTACCTCGAGCACGGCGCCCACTACGCCATCGGCGCCCTGGCCGTGATCCTCATGGTCACCATCCGGTACGAGATCAACGAGGTGATCACCGGCCTCGTCGGCGTGGTCCTGATCGCCTGGTCCTTCTGGTCCTCCGTCCGCCGCAACCGCGCCCTCGCGGCCGCGGGCGAGGGAGCCGACGAGAAGGCGGAGGTCTCCTCCGGGGTCTGACGGTCCCCGTGTGCCCGCTGGGGCCCGCGTCCGGATCGCGCCGGGCGAGGCCCCTACGGGCAAGATCAGGGACGTGGCGGGGTGTGACGCCCCGCGTCCCGAGGAACGCTCTGATCGGGGCGGCCGACGTGGTCGGCCGCCCCGACGGCGTTCGGGACGAGTACCAGGGGGCGGGAATGGGTTTCTTCGACGGGCTGCGCGGCGGACGCGCCGCCGAGTTCGACTCGGGCAGCGCCGCGAGCAACGCGATCGAACTGACCCGGCGGCACCAGCAGGTGTCCCTCACCAAACAGGGCGCGGCCACCGGCCACCTGCGCGTCAACCTGACCTGGCGGATGCGTACCTCCGACCTGGACGTCACCCAGCGCACCAGCCTCTTCCGGCACCCCTTCCGGGCGCTGAAGCCACCGGAGGTGCTCGGCCACGGGGAGAGCATGGTCAACGTCGACCTCGACCTGGGCTGCCTGTACGAGCTGACCGACGGCACCAAGGGCGTCGTCCAGCCCCTCGGCGGCCATCTCGGCGACGTCAACGCACCGCCGTACATCAAGCTCAGCGGCGACGACCGGTTCGGCTCGGCGTCCGGCGAGACCATGTACGTCAACCTGGACCACCGGGACGCCATCAAGCGACTGCTGGTGTTCGTGTACATCTACGACCGCACACCGGCCTTCGACCGCACGCACGCCATCGTCACGCTCTACCCCAGCAACGGGCCCCGCATCGAGATAGGCCTGGACGAACGCCATCCCCAGGCCCGGTCCTGCGCGGTCGTGATGATCGAGAACGTGAAGGGGGAACTGGTCGTCCGGCGCGAGGTGAAGTTCGTCTACGGCTTCCAGGGCGAACTGGACCGGCTGTACGGCTGGGGACTGACCTGGGGGCGGGGCTACAAGTCCAAGGTGGACCAGTAGCTCCTACCGGCCGATGAACTGCGGCCCCTGGGGCGGCAGCCGGAAGTCCGGATCCAGCGGAGCCGCCAGGGCGGGCTGCGGCTGGTACTGGGGACCGCCGTGGGCGGGCAGCCCCGAGGTCGGCTGCGGATAGCCGTACGCCGGCTGCTGGGGCGACGCCGTCTGCGGGTAGCCGTACGCCGGCTGGGACGGCACCGACGTCGTCGGCTGCTCCGGCGGAAGGGGCTGGGCCGCGGTCTCCGGCGGCGTCTGCCGCGGCTCCTCCACCTCCGACTCGTCGACCGAGATCCCGAAGTCCGTGGCCAGCCCCCGCAGACCGTTCGAATAGCCCTCACCGAGCGCGCGGAACTTCCAGCCCTCGCCACGCCGGTACAGCTCACCGCAGATCAACGCGGTCTCCGCACCGGTCTCCGGCTTGATCTCGAAACGGGCCAGCGGCTCGCCGCCGGCGACGGCGGCGTCGTACAGCAGGATGCACAGGGCGGGGACCTGGTCGAAGGGGACACCGTCCGCCGAAGCGACCAGCAGCACCCGGCCCACACCCGGCTCCACACCGCCGAGGTCCGACTGGATCGTGTCGGTCAGGCCCTCCGGAACCCGCTTCTTGCCCAGCCGCCAGACCTTTCCCGACGGATGCCGGGGCTGGTTGTAGAACACGAAGTCCTCGTCGGAGCGCACACGGCCGTCCCGGCCCAGCAGCAGCGCCGAGGCGTCCACGTCCGGAACGCCCTGCCCGGGAGTCCAGCGCAGCACGGCGCGCACCGTGGTGGCCTCGAGCGGGACGTTGGACCCCTTCAGCATCGCGTGCGTCATGCCGTCATCCTGCCTTCTGGGCCCTGGCCACGACAATGCGGGGTGTGGTGGCACGACGCGGGCCGGTTACCGGAAGTTCACGACCGGAGGGAACTTCCGACATCCGTCCCTACGTACTATTACCGGCCACCCTTTACCGAATCCAGGGGTCCGACCGGGACCTCCAAGGAGCCGTATGCGCCATTTCGGGCACATCGCCCCCGAAGTGCGGAAGCGTCTCTTCCACCAGGAGCCGTGCGAGTTCACCGCCGGCTCCCCGGCGCGGCTGCTCTCCGCCGCGCTCGGTGCCACGCTGTACAGCCCGGCCACCCGGCCGCAGCTCGCCGACGACATCGTCAAACAGGCCCTGTCCGGCGTGGTCTCGATGGTGCTGTGCCTGGAGGACTCCATCGACGACGCGGACGTCGCCGCGGGAGAGGAGAACCTCGTCCGGCAGTTCGCCGACCTCGCCGCCCGCACGGGCGCCGAACCGCCGCTGCTGTTCGTCCGGGTGCGCGTCCCCGAGCAGATCCCCGACCTCGTCCGACGCCTGGGACCCTCCGCGCGGCTGCTGTCCGGCTTCGTCCTGCCCAAGTTCACCGAGGAACGCGGCATGCCCTTCCTCGAGGCCCTCGCCCTCGCCGAGGCCGAGAGCGGACGCCGGCTCTTCGCGATGCCCGTCCTCGAATCGCCCGAGCTGCTCTACCGCGAGAGCCGCGTGGACACCCTGGAGGGCATCGCCCGCGCGGTCGGCAAGTTCCGCGACCGGGTCCTCGCCCTGCGCCTCGGCGTCACCGACTTCTGCTCCTCCTACGGCCTGCGCCGCCCCCCCGACATGACCGCCTACGACGTTCAGATCGTCGCCTCGGTGATCTCCGACGTGGTCAACATGCTGGGCCGCGCCGACGGCAGCGGATTCACCGTCACCGGCCCCGTCTGGGAGTACTTCCGGGTCGCCGAGCGCATGTTCAAGCCACAGCTGCGGCAGAGCCCCTTCCTTGAGGTGCAGGCCGTCGAACTGCGCGAGAAGCTCATCGAGCACGCGATGGACGGACTGCTCCGGGAGATCTCCCTCGACCAGGCCAACGGCCTGCTCGGCAAGACCTGCATCCACCCCTCCCACGTCCTGCCCGTCCACGCGCTGTCCGTGGTCAGCCACGAGGAGTTCAGCGACGCGGTGGACATCCTCCGGCCGGAAAGCGGCGGCGGGGGTGTACTCCGCTCGGCCTACACCAACAAGATGAACGAAGTGAAACCCCACCGCGCCTGGGCCGAACGGACCCTGCTGCGCGCCGAGGTGTTCGGCGTGGCCGGCGAGGACGTCGGCTTCGTCGAACTGCTCGCCGCCGGAATACCCGGCTGACCCCTCCCAACCCAAGGAACGCATGAACAACGCAGTGAACGACGGGGTCTGGTCCGGACGCTGGGTCGCCCAGCGGCTCGGGGTCGGACTGGAGGGCGACGACGGGCTCCCGGACCTGCTCGGACTGGCGCTGCGCCGCAACCCCAAGCGGGCCCACCTGCTGGTCTCCAACGTGCTCGGCAAACACGTGCCCCAGTCGCCGTCGGTGGTCTACGGCCACGGATTCCGGCTCGGCCGCCGGGTCCGGGCGCTGCTCGGCGAGACCGCGGCCGCCTCCGCCGTCGTCCTCGGCTACGCGGAGACCGCCACCGGCCTCGGCCACGCGGTCGCCGACGGCGTGGGCCTCGCCCCGTACCTGCACTCCACCCGCCGCCCGGTGACCGGCCTCGCCCCCGCCGGCGGCTTCGAGGAGTCCCACAGCCACGCCACCACCCACCTGCTGCTCCCCGAGAACCCCGCCCTGCTGGCCGGCGACGGTCCGCTGGTCCTGGTCGACGACGAGTTCTCCACCGGCAACACGGTCCTCAACACCATCCGCGACCTGCACATCCGCCACCCGCGCCGGCGGTATGTGGTGGTCGCCCTGGTCGACATGCGCTCACCCGAGGACACCGCACGCCTGCAGCGGTTCGCGGACGGCATCGGCGCCCGCGTCGACCTGGTCGCCGCCGCCTCCGGCACCGTACGGCTGCCCGACGACGTCCTCGACCGGGGCCGCGAGCTGGTCGCGCGGCACGAGGCCGCCCGGCCCGACGAGCCGCACGAGCCGTCCCGCGGCCGGATCGCCCGTGTCGACCTGCGCTGGCCTCCCGGCCTGCCCGACGGCGGCCGGCACGGCTTCACACCCGCGCACCGCGCCCGCCTGGAAGCCGCCCTGCCCGCCATGGCGGGCAGGGTCGCCGAAGCCCTGCCCCGCGGCGCCCGGCACGTCCTCGTGCTCGGCTTCGAGGAACTGATGTACACCCCGCTGCGCCTCGCCCGCGAACTCGAGCGGATCGCCCCGGACACCCGGGTGCGCTTCTCCACCACCACCCGCTCACCGGTCCTCGCCGTCGACGACCCCGGCTACGCGATCCGCACCCGCCTGGTCTTCCCCGCCCACGACGACCCCGCCGACGGCCCCGGCGAGCGGTACGCCTACAACGTCGCGGGCGCCGGCTTCGACGCCGTCGTCGCCGTGGTCGACTCGGCCGCCGACACCCCCGCTCTGCACGCCGCCGACGGCCTCACGGCCCGCCTCGCCGCCCACAGCCCGCACGTCCTGCTCGCCGTCGTCCCCTCCCACGTCCCCGCGCCCCCCTCCGCCACCCCCGAAAGGCCGGCCATGCTGCCCGAGCCCCTCCGCGGCCCCGCCTTCTCCTCGTACCCGCCCGACGAGGTCGGCTGGCTGCTGCGGGACCTCTCGGACGTCACCCTCGAGGCGCCGACGGAGGAACGGGAGGAGGCCATCCAGAGCGGCGGGGCCCACTACGCCGAGTCGCTCCCCGTGGAGTACCAGCCCAGCGAGCAGTACCAGCAGCTCTTCCACGCGGCCCTGGACGCCTCGGCCACCCGGATCGCACACGCCGTCGGAGTCGTCACCGAGACCGTCCTCGACGCGGGCGCGGCCCGCCCCGTCCTGGTCTCGCTCGCCCGCGCCGGCACCCCGGTCGGCATCCTGATGCGCCGCTGGGCCCGCTTCCGGCACGGCCTCGACCTGCCGCACTACGCCGTCTCCATCGTCCGCGGCCGCGGCATCGACGCCAACGCGCTGCGCTGGCTGGCCGACCACCACGACCCCCGGGACGTCGTCTTCGTCGACGGCTGGACCGGCAAGGGCGCCATAACCCGCGAACTCGCCCAGGCGATCGAGGAGTTCGAGAAGGCCGAGGGCGTCACCGGCTTCAGCCCCGAGATCGCCGTACTCGCCGACCCCGGCTCCTGCGTACGCACCTACGGCACCCGCGAGGACTTCCTCATCCCCTCCGCCTGCCTCAACTCCACCGTCTCCGGCCTGATCTCCCGCACCGTGCTGCGGGCCGACCTGGTCGGCCCCGACGACTTCCACGGCGCGAAGTTCTACCGCGAACTCGCCGGCGCCGACGTCTCCATGGCCTTCCTGGACGCCGTCGGCGCGCGCTTCCAGGACGTCACCGAAACCGTCGGCACCACCGTCAAGGAACGCATGACCGAGGACCGCACCCCCACCTGGGCCGGCTGGCGGGCCGTCGAGCGGATCAGCGAGGAGTACGGCATCCACGACGTGAACCTCGTCAAGCCCGGCGTCGGCGAGACCACCCGGGTACTGCTGCGCCGCGTGCCCTGGAAGATCCTCGCCAAGGCCGGCGCCGGACCCGACCTGGACCACGTACGCCTGCTCGCCGCGCAACGCGGCGTGCCCGTCGAGGAGGTCGGCGAACTGCCGTACACCTGCGTCGGACTCATCCACCCCAAGTACACCCGGGGCGCCACCGGCGCCGACGGCCGGACGGTGAACGTCTGATGCCGGTCCTGGTGGCGAGCGACCTCGACCGCACGCTGATCTACTCCGCCGCGGCCCTGGCCCTGACCATGCCCGACGCCCGGGCCCCCCGCCTGCTCTGCGTGGAGGTCCACGAGAGCCGGCCCCTGTCGTACATGACCGAGACGGCGGCCCAGCTGCTCACCGACCTCGGCGACGCGGCCGTCTTCGTGCCCACCACGACCCGGACCCGCAAGCAGTACCAGCGCATCAACCTGCCCGGCCCCCCGCCGGCCTACGCGATCTGCGCCAACGGCGGACACCTGCTGGTCGACGGGGTCGCCGACCACGACTGGCACACGCGTGTACTGGCACGCCTCGCCGACGAGTGCGCGCCGCTCGACGAGATCCGCGAGCACCTGGTGCGGACCGCCGACCCCGTCTGGGCACGCAAGCACCGGATCGCCGAGGACCTCTTCGCCTACCTCGTCGTCGAGCGCGAACTGCTGCCCGACGACTGGGTGAAGGAACTGGCGGCCTGGGCGGAGAACCGCGGCTGGGGCGTCTCACTCCAGGGCCGCAAGATCTACGCCGTGCCCAGGCCGCTCACCAAGAGCGCGGCCGTGCGCGAAATCGCCCGGCGCACCGGAGCGGAGCTGACCCTGGCGGCCGGGGACTCCCTCCTGGACGCCGATCTGCTCCTCGCCGCCGACCGGGGCTGGCGGCCCGGGCACGGCGAACTGGCCGACACCCGGTGGACCGCTCCGGCCGTCACCGCACTGGCGGAGCGGGGCGTACTCGCCGGTGAACGGATCACCCGGGAGTTCCTGCGGGCCGCCCACGGCGAAACACCGGCCGGCCCGTCCCGCTGATCAGCCGCAGCAGCCCCCGCCGCAGCAGCCACCGCCCCCGCCGCCCGCGCCCGGCGCCGCGGCCGGGGCGCCGGCCGTGCCACCGACCGCCACCGTCGACAGCAGCTTCACGGTGTCGTCATGGCCCGCCGGGCAGGCGGCGGGAGCGGCGGACTCCGCCATGGGGCGGCTCAGTTCGAAGGTGTCGCCGCAGGTTCGGCAGCGGTACTCGTAGCGAGGCATGCGCCCAGATTAACCGGCACCCCGCCCGGACTCACGCGAACCGGGGCGGCCGGCCCCGCCCTGCTCCCCGCCCGTCAGCGGCGTCCTCGCCGGTGCCGTCCCGAGCTCGCGCTCCCGCCCCGCGGGCTCACCGGCCGGATCGGGGTGACGGGCCCGGTAGTAGGGGTTGTCGTGCGGCAGGGTCGAACCGACCCGGCCGTACATGCCGAAGGTCATCAGCAGCAGACCCACGATGAAACTGAAGATCACGTTCTGGATCCGGAACGCGAGGAAGTTGTAGTCGCCGTCCAGCAGGGCGAGGTTCAGGAAGCCGTTCAGCAGGAACAGCACGCCGAACACCATGTTCAGCGTGGACGCCACGTTCCCGCCGATCACCATGCCCGCCAGCAGGATCACCCCGACGACGATGGACAGCACACTCAGCGTGCCGTTGGTGTTCAGCCCGATGACCGTGTCACCGCCCGTGTTGAAGAATCCGATCTGGTCGATCAGCCCCAGAATGCCGAAGACGAGCAGGAACACGCCGATCAGGCCGGCACCGATGCGGTAGACCGTGTTCAGCCGGTGGTCGACCGGCAGATGCTCGTCGAACCGGATCCGCCGTCGGGACCTGGTGTGCACTGCGTGTGTGGCCATGTCCGCCTCCTCCGGGCGCTAGCGGAGGCCATCCGTCCCACCAGCATCCGCCCGACCACCCCGTACCGCCACCACACGGGTCGCCCGCCCGGGAACCGCGCCGGGCGCCCGGCGGCTCAGCGGCCGCCGCCGCGCTCCTCGCGGATCCGCGCCACCACGTCGGCCACCGTCCGCCGCACCGACTCCAACTCCGTCAGGAAGTGCCAGTAGTCCGGGTGCCGTCCCTCCAGCGAGCCGACCGCCCGCTCCACCCGGCCCACCGCCTCGTCCAGCGGACGCGCGTGCCGCGGATCGGGCGTCGTACGCCCCGACATGGCCAGGCGCTGGGCGTCCCGGATCGCGAACCGGGTCCGCTCCGTCTCCGCCTGCGGATCCTTCTGCACCGCGTTCAGCCGGGCGAGCCGGTCACCCGCGGCCGACACGGCCTCGTCGGTGCTGTTCAGCAGCGCCCGCACCGTCGACAGCAGCGACGTGGCGTCCGGCCACCGCTGTGCCTGGCGCGCCGCCTGCGCCTCGCGCAGCTTCAGCTCGGCCTGCCGCACGTTCTCCGCGGCCTGCGCCGGCACCTGCTGCAGATCCTGCCAGCACGCCGCCGCGAACCGCCGACGCAGCTCACTGAGCACCGGTTCGACCTGCCCCGCCCGGGTGGTCAGCGCCTGCGCCCGGGTGCGCAGACTGACCAGCCGGTGATCGATCTCCGCCGCCCGCTCCGGCAGCCGCTCGGCCTCGGCCCGGATCGCCGCGGCCTCCCGCTGCACCCGCTCGGCCCGCTCCAAGGTCTGCGGCACCCCGTGCTGCCCGGCGCCCTGGTTCAGCCTCGTCAGCTCCGGGGACAGCGAGGCGAGCCGGGCAGCCAGGTCGTCCGCCGACAGACCCTCGCCCCGTACGGCGTCCAGCGCGTTGCTCGCACCGAGCAGCGCCTGGCGGGCCCGCTCCACGGCCGGCGCGAGCCGGGCCAGCCGGGTCTCGGCCTTGCCCAGCAACGGCCCCAGCGAGCTGCCGAAACGGTCCAGCTCCTGCTTCACCCCGACCAGCTCGTCCTTGGCGGCGGTCAGCTCGCCGCGCGCCCGGGCTGCCGTGGCCGCCTCCAGGCCGTCACGGTCGAGGTCATGGGCGTCGACGGCCTGGATGTAGCGATGGCTGACCTCGTCGATCCGCGCGCCCAGCGCCTCGAAGTCGGCGACCACGCGTCGGGCGGCGGGGGAGTCGTCGACGGCGGTGATGGTCTCCACCGAGATCCGCAGATCCCGCTGGGCGGTGTCCAGTTCGTAGAACGCGGCGGCCGCGGCGTCCTTCGCGGCCTGGGCCTCGGCCCGCTGACTCTCCGCACGCCCGCCGAACCACCGCCGCGTGCCGCCCCCCGCGAACGCGGCCGGCAGTACCAGCGCGGCCACCACCGGCACACTCATCAGCGTCAGCACGTCACGCACGCCCGCGAACCCACGCCGGGTCCGTCCGGTCGGCGACGGCGGGTACGACTGCGTGGATGGCGTGCCCGGTGTCGCCCTCACATCCCTCTCCCGTGCTGTGGTCCGCACTGCCTCGTGCCATTCTCCCACCTGTTGAAGACGAACACACGAGCCGATCAGTTCGCCGGTGGCCGAGGACTCTCTCCGGCCGCGCGCGGAACGCACTCCGGGCGCGGACACGAGGCGGGCCTGGCCCGCCCGCACGCGCGGCTCGGGCTTGCAGGGCGGAGGCGGGGACAATGTAGGCTGTCGACCTGTTCCCGGGTGCGTAGCTCAGTGGTAGAGCGCCTGCCTTACAAGCAGGATGTCGGCGGTTCGAAACCGTCCGCGCCCACCAAGAGGATCTGAGAAGGCTGCCCGGCCCCCGCTCGCGGGGGCCGGGCCTTCTGCTTCGAGGCGGGGCGGGTCCGTAGCCCGGCCGGACGCCGGTGATCACCTGTGCGGGGCCATCGGTGCCCGGCCGGGGTGCGGGGGCCCGGTGGTGGAAGTGCCATGGGTCTGCGGGCCGTTCTGCAGTGCTCCGGTTCCCCTTTCTCATGCTTCGCGACAGTTGTGGGGCCCGCCGCGGGGAAGGAAGACAACACGTGAACGGTCCGAACGTCACCGCCCGGCGGTCCCGTGTCGGGCCCCGGGTCCTGCTCGGCTCCGCCGCCATGGCGGCCGCGCTCGCCGGCCAGGCGCTGGCCCTCTCGCCCGCCGCCCGGCGCGGCCCTCGGGCCGTGATGCCGAGGACCCCGGCGGTACGACCGCCGGGGTCCTCCCGCGCGCACCCGGCTGACCGGGCGCGCGTCAGTCCTGCTCCGTCCGCTCCTTCCCGGGCGTCTCGGGCGCGTGCTTCAGCCTGCTGCGGGCGTCCACCCGGTCCGGGCCGGTGAGGTCCGACCAGTAGCGGTGGGTGCTGACGAACACCGCGAGCTCGTGCTCGCGCTGCCGCAGCTTCTCCACCTCCGCCTGTTCGTCCTCGGTCCACCCGGGGGACGCGGACCGCTCGATCCTGCGCCACCCGTTGTCGTCGCTGAAGCCGTCCAGCGGCTCGACGGACCAGGGGAGCCGCCTCAGCAAGGCCGACAGTTCGGCCCGTATCTGGTGCAGCTCCTCCTGACCGGCGAGCAGGTCACTCGGAAAGTCATAGGACGTACCCACGTGACAATGCTACGCCTGTTCGATTTTGGGTGGCGAGGCCGTTCCCGGAGTTCATTCGAACGGGTGATCGGCTCAGTGGCCGCTCTCGCGCAGTTCCCCGACCAGCCGGGCCGCGACCGGCACCGGTACGCCGTGCCGGTCCGCCGCGCGCAGCAGCGCCCCGCCGATGGCGTCGAGTTCGAGCGGCCGGCCCGCCTCGGCGTCGCGCTGCATGGAGGACCGGGTGGCGGCGGGGAAGGCGGCGTACCGGGCCAGGGCCGCGGCGGGGTCGGCGGGAGCGCCGCAGGCGCGGCTGACCGCGGCCGTCTCGGCGACCAGTGACCGCAGCTCCTCGTCGTGCCGGGAGCGCACCTCGCCGAGGGGGAGGGCGTAGCGCGTGGTGAGCAGGGCCAGGGGGGCGAGGAACGCCATCTTGGCCCAGAGCGCGGCCGTCTCGTCCTCGACGACCCGGACGGTGGGGCCGGCGCCGGACAGGGCCGCGGCGAGGGCGGTCAGCCGCGGCCGGGGCGCGGTGTCGCTCGCCAGGTCGATCTCCGCGAAGGGGCTGTCGTGCCGGAGGACGCCCGGCGCGGTCCGGGTCGACTCCACCCGGATCACCGCCGGGGCGACGAGGTCGGGGCGGTAGCGGGCGCGCAGGGCGGCGGGGTGCTCGACTCCGTTGAGGAGCGGTACGAGGAGGGCGTCGCCGAGCGCTGCCGCCGGGACGCGGGCGAGGGCGTCGTCCAGGCCGGTGTGCTTGACGGCGACCAGGCAGGCGTCCACCGGTTCGCGCAGTTCGGTGTCGGCCGCCACGGGCGCGGTGAAGTCGCCGAACCGGTGGCTGCGGACCTGGATTCCGCCGGCGCGCAGGGTGCTCGCGGTGTCCTCGCGGGCCAGGCAGATGACGCGGTGCCCGGAACAGGACAGGAGGGCGGCGAGGAGGCCGCCGACACCGCCGGGGCCCAGCACGGCCACGGTCAGGCCCGGCCGCTCCGGCCGCTCGGCCCGTGCCGTCTTCGTGGCCGGTCCGGACGTTCCGGTCTGCTTCGTCGTCATGAGGGAGTTCCTCTCGTCGGTCGGCCCCGGGGGTCGGTGGCCGCCTTCGGCGTGATCATCGCAGGGCCGGGGGCGTCGCGGGAGACTTGGGGGCATGTGCCGGAGTATCAAGACGCTGCGCCCGCCCGTGCTGCCCGACGAGGCCACCGAGGACGACATCCACGCCGCCGCGCTGCAGTACGTGCGGAAGGTCTCGGGGTTCCGGGCGCCCGCCGCTCACAACCGCGAGGTGTTCGAACGGGCCGTGGAGGCCGTGGCGGCGGCCACGGCGGAACTGCTCGGGGGGCTGGAGGTGCGAGGGCGGGCGGTGCGGACGGCGGCGGAGTAGGAAGCGCCCGGGCGTCGTGACCGGCGCCTCGGCGGCCGGACGTCCGTCCGGGCGGCAGCGCCCGCGGCCGGGCCCGCCTCGGTCTCGGGTGCGCCGCGCCCGATCGTCCGACGGACGATCACGTCGGGCTGCCCGCACGGTGGCGGAGGTGGGGGTCCACCCGCGGCCCGCGCGGCCCGAGTGGCGGCGGGCGGCTGTGCGGGGCGGCCGCGCAGGGAGTGGATTCGGTCACATTTTCGGCCCGGAGTGCGGCGGGGAGCGCCCCGCCACGTGCGCTCGCGCCCGGAAGGGCGCCGTGAGCGCACGCGAAACCATGGCCAAATGTTGAACTTGCAAGCATCGATTAGGTGCACCTAACCTGGGTCTCCATTCGGTACCGCCGCCCCCATGACCGGTCCGTCCCCGGCCGGTCCGACCGAACCGAAGAGGAGATCCCCCCTCATGTCCGCACGTCTCAACTCCGCTCAGCCGTACGCCATCGGGCTGTTCCGCGTGGTCGTCGGCCTGCTGTTCACCGTGCACGGCGCCGCCTCGCTGTTCGGCGTCCTCGGCGGTGCCATGGGCACCCACGGCGGGACCGTCGACGCCGGCACCTGGCCCGGCTGGTACGCGGCGGTGATCCAGCTCGTCGCCGGCGGCCTCGTCCTGCTCGGCCTCGGCACCCGTGGCGCCGCGCTGGTCGCCTCGGGCTCGATGGCGTTCGCCTACTTCGACGTCCACCAGCGGGCCGCGCTGTGGCCCATACAGAACGGCGGCGAGCTGTCGGTGCTGTTCTGCTGGGCGTTCCTGCTGCTGGTCTTCACCGGTTCCGGCGCCTTCGGCCTGGACCGGCTGGTCCGGCGCACGGCGACCGTCCGGAGGTCCCGCACCGAACAGGCGCCGATGGCGGCCTGACCCGATCGCCGGGGCACTGCATCAAGGTGCCCGGGCAGGGCATACGGAAAACGGCGCCCCACCCCGCTCCCGCGCGGGGCGGGGCGCCGTCGGGCTCGCCGGGTGTGAAGGGCCCGAAAAACAGGGTGACGATCACGTGCGCCCCTGGGAACCTCCTGTCACACCCGCGGCGTACGCTGTATGGCTGTCATGGGGGGAGTCACGGGGGAACGGGGAGCAGTCGTGTGGGAGAGCCTGGGGTCGCTGGCCGCCGGCCCGTGGATCTACGTCATGGTGGCCCTGTCGGTGCTGCTCGACGTCTTCCTGCCGGTGCTGCCGAGCGGTGTCCTCGTCATCACCGCGGCCACGGCGGCGGCCGCCGGCTCGGGTGCCGCGACGGGGCAGGTCCCGCACGAGGTGCCGGACATACTCGCCCTGATCCTCTCCGCCGCGACCGCCTCGCTCCTCGGTGACGTCGCCGCCTACCGGCTCGCCTGGCGGGGCGGCGAGCGCCTGGACCGGGCGATAGGCCGGTCCAGGCGGCTGACGGTCGCGCAGGAACGTCTCGGCGAGGCCCTGTCCCGGGGCGGCGGGGCCCTGGTGGTGCTCGCCCGGTTCGCGCCGGCCGGCCGCTCGGTGGTGTCCTTCTGCGCGGGTGCGGCGCACCGCCGGGCCCGCGACTTCGTCCCCTGGTCCGCGCTGGCCGGGCTGTCCTGGGCCGCCTACAGCGTCGCCCTCGGCTACTTCGGCGCCCGCTGGCTGGGTGCCACCTGGCTGGCCACCGGCGTCTCGGTGGCCGCGCTGGTCGGCGCGGGTGCGGCGGCCGGGTTCCTGGTGCGGCGGCGTCCGGCGTAGCGGTCCGGCCGCCGGCCGCCGCGGTGCTCCCCGGGGCTCGCGTACCGCCGCCCTCCCCGGACGCCGGTGCGCGGCGGCCGGAGAGGGCTGTGGGGGGAGGGGGGCGGTCAGCAGCTCGCCAGGTAGTTCGTCAGCGCGGACTTCTCCGCCGAGTCGACCGACAGGTCGTAGTAGTACTTCACCTGCACCCAGGCGCGGACGTACGTGCAGCGGTACGCGGTGCGCGACGGCATCCAGGTGGCCGGGTCCTGGTCGCCCTTGGCCTGGTTGACGTTGTCGGTGACGGCGATGAGCTGCGGGCGGGTCAGGTCGTTGGCGAAGGCCTGCCGTTGGGCGGTGGTCCACTTGCTCGCGCCGGAGTCCCAGGCCTCGGCCAGCGGCACGAGGTGGTCGATGTCGACGTCGGAGGCGGCGGTCCAGGTGGCGCCGTCGTAGGGGGAGTACCAACTGCCGCTGGTGGCGGCGCAGGAGGAGTTGGTGACGACGTTCGTGCCGTCCCGCTTCAGGACCGTCTCGCGGGTGTTGCAGGTGCCGCTGATGGTGATCCAGTGGGGGAACAGGTCGCGGTTGTAGCCGGTGCGGTTCTCGGTGGCCACGGTGAGCTGGGAGAGGTAGCTGCGGGCGGTGGCGCCGCTGACCGGCGTGGGCAGGGCGGCGGAGGCGCTCGGCGCGTCGAGGAGGGCGACGGATCCCATCAGTGCGCTGAGGGCGGCGAGTATGCTCAGCCGTCGACGCGCGTAGAACCGGGGCATGCGAACTCCCTTGTGGGGTGGGGGTGTTGGAGCGCGGGCGTGGGAATGCTCGCGCTGCCGTGTTGCCGTTCGGTGAGCGCTCGGTTAGAAGCTAATGTCGCGTGCATGACACGACAAGGTTCGAGGTCGAACTTTCGATCCCGTACGATGGACGGCGCAGAAGGGGAGTAGCCCTTCGCCGGACCGTCGACATACTGCTCAGCGAGCCTGAGCCGGCGCCCGGAGGCGGCCCCGCGGGGACCGCCGGCGAGACCTTCGGCAAGCAGTGCACGCCCGTGCCCCGAGGCGCGGGCGCCGAGTGCGCTGCCGTGCCGAGGTGTCCTTTGTGAGGTGCAGAGCTCTCGGTGGGGCAGCCCCGACCGATTGAGGGACCTTGATCAGCATCACCGTGACGGCGCTCGTCTTCGGCGTCGTCTTCCTCGCCGAACTGCCGGACAAGACCGCGCTCGCCGGGCTCGTCCTCGGCACCCGCTACCGCGCCTCGTACGTCTTCGCGGGTGTCGCCGCCGCCTTTCTGCTGCACGTCGTGCTCGCCGTCGCCGCCGGCAGCGTGCTGACCCTGCTCCCGCAGCGGATCGTGCACGCGCTCACCGGTGCGCTCTTCCTCGCCGGTGCGGCGGTGCTGCTGCTGAAGAGGGACGAGGGCGAGGAGGAGATCAAGAAGCCCGCCGACCAGTCCTTCTGGAAGGTCGCCGGCACCGGCTTCATGCTCATCCTGGTCGCCGAGTTCGGCGATCTCACCCAGATCATGACCGCCAACCTCGCCGCCCGCTACGACGACCCGCTCTCCGTCGGCCTCGGCGCGGTCCTCGGCCTGTGGGCCGTCGCGGGGCTCGGCATCGTGGGCGGGAAGGCCCTGATGAAGCGGGTGCCGCTGCGGCTGATCGCGCGGATCGCGGCGCTGCTGATGCTGGGCCTGGGCGTGTGGAGTCTGTACGAGGCCATCGCCGGCTGAGCGAACGGACGGTGCACACCCGCGGTGGCGGTGGCGGTACCGCGACATGTTTTGTACCGTGAGGGAACAAAGGGGCTCCCGTCCGTTCTCCCTGACCGGCGGGCGGGGCCCTTTCGTCTTCCGTCCCCGCCCCGCCCTGTCGTTCCGTATCCCGGGGCGCCCCTACCAGGAGGAGCCGCCGATGCCGGCCACCACGACGCCCGCCGTCCTCACCGCCCGCGCCCTCCTGCTCGACATGGACGGCACCCTGGTCGACTCCGACGCCGTGGTCGAGCGCGTCTGGCGGCGCTGGGCCGGGCGTCACGGACTGGACGGCGACGAGGTGATGAAGGTCGTGCACGGGCGGCAGGGGCACGCCTCGATGGCGGTGCTGCTGCCCGGGCGGCCGGTCGAGCGCAATCTCGCCGACAACGCCCGCATGCTCGCCGAGGAGACCGCCGACATGGACGGCGTGGTCGAGGTTCCCGGCGCCGGTGCCTTCCTCGCCTCCCTGGGCGGGGTGCCGCACGCCCTGGTGACCTCCGCCGACGTCGCCCTGTCCACCGCCCGCATGGCCGCGGCGGGACTGCCGCTGCCCGAGGTGCGCGTCACCGCGGAGTCGGTGGGGGCGAGCAAGCCCAACCCCGAGGGGTTCCTGAAGGGCGCGGCGGAGCTGGGCGTCGACCCGGCCGACTGCGTCGTCCTCGAGGACTCCGGGGCCGGCGTGGCGGCCGGACGGGCCGCGGGGATGCGGGTGGTCGGCGTGGGGGCGCGGTCCGCCTCGCACGCGCCGGACGTGGTGGTGCCGGACCTGACCGGGGTGCGGGTGGAACCCGCCGGGGACGGCACGGTCCGGCTGCACCTGGCCTGAGCCGCGCCCGGCCCCGGGCGCCCGGACCCGGCGGACGCGGCCCCGTCCCGCGGCTACCAGGTCTCCGACTCCAGCCGCGCGCGGGTCGCCGCGCCGTAGACCCCGGGTGTGTCGCCGCGTACGCCGCGGGCGCGCTGGTACGTGCGCACGGCGTCCTCGACCGGGCGGGTGTACACGCCGTCGATGTGGTCGGGGTAGAGGTTCAGCGCGCTCAGCCGGGCCTGCAGGTCGACGACCTCCAGGCCCTGGTCGCCGCGGCGCAGGGCCAGTGGCGTGGCGGTCGGGGAGGGGCTGTTCGGCGCCGTTCCCGAGGGGGCCGGACGGGAGGCGCCGCGGGACGCCGGGGCAGTGGCCGCCGCCCCGGGCGCGGACGGCGTGGAGGTCGGCAGGCGGACGGCGGACGGGGACGCGGGCCCCGGCGAGAAGGCGGAGCCCGGCGACACCGGGGCCTCCTCCGGCAGGCTCTCCCGTACCTCCGGCGCCGACCGGTCCCGCGTCGGTTCCTGGTAGGAGAGCAGCCCGCCCGCGAGACTCACGGCGGCCACCACCGCGCCGGCGCCCGCCACGCACAGCAGCGCGGTACGGCGCCGGCGGGCGCGGCCGGTGGTCGCGGACGCGGCCGGGGCCGGGAACGGCTCCGCGCCCACGTCCCCGGAGGGCGGTAACTCCCGCGTGCCGGGACCGGGCGCTGCGGCGCCGGCCTCCGCCGCCGGAGCGCCCGCCCGGTCGCCGTCCACCGCGGACGCACCGGTGGAGGGGGCCTCCTGCTCCGCCTCCGGCGGCCCTGCCGAGCCGTCCGGGCCCCCCACCCCCACGTAGGGCCGTACGCGCAGTGCGTCGAAGTCCTCCGCCGCGGCCGTCTCGGCCGTGCGTGTCTCGCGCAGGGCCTCGGACGCCCGCGCCGTGCAGGCGCACGACGGGGTGTGGTCCGGCCCCCTGGGCGCACCGCACTCCGGGCAGGTGTGGCCGCTCGACTCCGGCATGTGCTCCCCCGTCCCCTTGAGAACTTCAGAGGATATGCATATTTCCTCCACCACCACAGGACTCAATGGGACAACCACAGACCTCAACGGGCCATAAGCGGTGACACCGCCCAGGATGGAAGGGGCGCATCGAGCGCCGGGAGGTCTCCATGGCCCTGGACACGCACGGCACGGCGAAGGACGCGGCGGCCGCCGAACACGTCTCCGGCAACGCGCTCGTCTCGATCGGGGCCCTGCTGCTCGGGCTGCTGCTGGCCGCACTCGACCAGACCATCGTGGCGACCGCGCTGCCCACGATCGTCAGCGACCTCGGCGGGCTCGAGCACCTGTCCTGGGTCGTCACCGCCTACCTGCTGGCCTCCACCGCCGCGACCCCGCTCTGGGGCAAGCTCGGCGACCAGTACGGGCGCAAGAAGCTGTTCCAGACCGCGATCGTCGTCTTCCTCGTCGGATCCGCGCTGTGCGGAATGGCGCAGGACATGCCGCAGCTCATCGCGTTCCGGGCCGTGCAGGGGCTCGGTGGCGGGGGACTGCTGGTGCTGTCGATGGCGATCGTCGGCGACATCGTGCCGCCCCGGGAACGCGGGCGCTACCAGGGGCTGTTCGGTGCGGTGTTCGGTGCCACCAGTGTGCTCGGGCCGCTCCTCGGCGGGCTGCTCACCGAACAGCTGAGCTGGCGCTGGGTGTTCTACGTCAACCTGCCCGTCGGTGTCGTCGCCCTGGCCGTGATCGCCACCGCCCTGCACATCCCGCGCCGGGCCGCCCGGCACGTCATCGACTACCTCGGCACCGCGCTGATCGCCTCGGTCGCCACCTGCCTGGTGCTGGTCGCCTCCCTCGGCGGCACGACCTGGGGCTGGGGTTCGCCGCAGATCATCGGGCTCGTGGTGCTCGGCGCCGTGCTCGCCGCCGCCTTCGTCGCGGTGGAGCGCCGGGCCGCCGAACCGGTCCTGCCGCTCAAGCTGTTCCGCCTGCGCACCTTCACCCTCGCCGCCGTCATCGGCTTCATCGTCGGCTTCGCCATGTTCGGCGCGATGACCTACCTGCCGACCTTCCTCCAGGTCGTGCACGGGATCTCCCCGACGATGTCCGGTGTCCACATGCTGCCGATGGTGATCGGCCTGCTGCTGTCCTCCACCGCCTCCGGGCAGATCGTCAGCCGCACCGGCCGCTGGAAGGTGTTCCCCGTCGCCGGCACCGGCGTCACCGCCGTCGGCCTGCTCCTGCTGCACCGGCTGGACGAGGACAGCCCGGCCACCGAGATGAGCGCCTACTTCTTCGTCTTCGGCCTGGGCCTCGGCCTGGTCCTGCAGGTCCTGGTCCTCATCGTGCAGAACGCGGTGTCGTACGAGGATCTGGGCGTCGCCACCTCCGGCGTCACCTTCTTCCGCTCCATCGGCGCCTCCTTCGGGGTCGCCGTCTTCGGCACCGTGTTCGCGAGCCGCCTCGCCGACGGGCTCGCCGACGCCTTCCGCGGCGTCCGGCTGCCCCCCGGCGCCACCCCCGACGCCCTGAAGGCCGATCCGCGCGGCATCACCGCGCTGCCGCCCCCGCTGCGCCCGGCGGCCCTGCACGCGTACGCGTCCGCCATCACCGACGTGTTCCTGTACGCCGCCCCCGTCGCCGCCCTCGGTTTCGTCCTGGCGTGGTTCCTGAAGGAGGACCGGCTGCGCGGCTCGGTCACCGCGCCGGACGCCTCCGAGACCATCCCGCCGAACCCGGTCGAGCGCTCCTCGGGCGACGAGGTGAGCCGCGCGCTGTCCGTGCTCGGCAGCCGCGAGGGACGCCGCGAGGTCTACCGGGACATCACCGAGCGGGCCGGGTACGACCTGCTGCCCGCCGCGAGCTGGCTGCTGCTGCGCATCCGCAGGTACGGCTCGGTGGAGCCCGGAGTGCTCGCCGAGCGCGGTCCCGTGCCGCTGCGGACGGTCCTTGCGGCCGCCCGGCAGGTCGAGGAGCGCCGCCTGGCCGAGCGGGAGGGCCTGGACCTGGTGCTGACCGCGGCCGGCCGCGAGGTCGCCGAACGGCTCGCCGCGGCCCGGGAGAAGTCCCTGGCCGAACTGCTCGGCGACTGGTGGGTCCCCGGCCGGTCCACGGACCTCACCCGGCTCGTCAAGGACCTGACCGGCGAACTGTGCGGCGCGGAGGGCGAGCGGCCGGCCGACGGCGCGGTGCTCGGCCGTCGTTGACGGGGCCCGGCAGTTCCTTGCGGAACCAGTGCTCGGCGTACCGGTCGTCGTTGTGGGGCCCCGTCTCCGAGTAGCCGAGCCGGGCGTACAGGGCGCGGGCCTCGACCAGGTCGGCACGGGTGTCCAGGACCAGCGCCGTGGCGCCGAGGGCACGGGCGGCCTCCTCGGCGGCGGCGACCAGGAGCGCCGCCCCGCCCCGGCCGCGCATCCCGTCGAGCACGAACACCCGTGTGAGTTCGGCGGTGTCCGGGGCCAGCAGCCGTACGCCCGCCGAGCCGGCCGGCTCGCCGTCGTACCGGCCGAGCAGCAACTGCCCGCTGGGCGGTGCGAGTTCGGCGCCGGCGTGGGCGGCGATCCCCCGTTCCAGCTCCTCCGGCGCGGTGCGGCGTCCCTCGTGCAGCAGGTACCAGCGGTCGCTGACCTCCGTGTAGTACGCCCGCCACAGCGCGACGGCGGCCGGGGAGTCGTAACGTTCCGGGGCGATCATCCACGTCATGCCGGGGATTGTGCGCCGTCGGCGGGCAGCGGGCGCAACCGGATATGCGTGCGCCGCTGCGCCGGTGGGCCACCGTTTGTGCGCCGACTTCCGGGTCACACGGAAGGAGAGCCGGCCAGCGGGGCCGGTCCGATTCCGGAAGGCAACCATGTCAACAGGCATGATCATCGCTGTGATCGTGGTCGTGGCGGCCCTGGTCCTGGCCGCCACCCTGATAACGCGCGGCCGCGGCCGGCAGGGCGGACCGGACCTGAAGCAGCGCTTCGGGCCCGAGTACCAGCGGACCGTGGCCCGGCACGACGGCGACGCCAAGGCCGCCGAGCGCGAGCTGACCGAGCGTCTGGAGCGCCACGGCAAGCTGCGCGAGCGGCCCCTGGAGCCCGCCGAGCGCGAGCAGTACAGCGCTCGCTGGACCGCCGTGCAGGAGCGGTTCGTGGAGGCGCCGCGAGAGGCGGTCGCCGAGGCCGACCGGCTGCTGTCGGATCTCGCCGCCTTCCGTGGCTACCCGGACGGCGGGCGCTACGAGGAGCAGCTCGCCGCGCTGTCCGTGCACCACGCCCAGCACGTCGAGGGCTACCGGCGGGTGCACCGGGTGGGCCAGGCCGGTCCGGTCGGCGGGGCGGGCGAGTCCGCGGCCGGAACCGAGGAGCTGCGCACCGCGCTGATGGACGCGCGCGCCCTCTTCGACGACCTGATGCGCGACTCGGCCCGGGCGACCGGCCACCGCTCCGAGGTCACGGCCGCGACGGCTGACGACACCCGGCACCAGTCGTCCGGCAAGCCGGGCATGTTCGGCAAGAGCCACCCGAGGGGAGTCTGACCATGGCCGTGAACAGGGACGCGGCGGCGGGTGCCGAGGGGTACCCGGCCGAGGACGACGCCACCGGTGCCGGGCGGCACCCCGACGACCGGCGCCCGGTCGGTGAACGCCCCGTGGGCGAGCCGGCGCGGGGCGAGTCGGTGCACCGCCCCGAGGGCGGAGCGGGCTCGCTCCACGGTGAGCCCGGCGCCGGCCGGGAGGAGCTGACGGGAGACGGCCGCACGCCGCCGCGCGGCGCGGAGGCCCACCCGGGCACGACCCCCGCCGGGACGACGGGGGCGGCTGGAGCGGGCGCGGCCGGCACCGGAGCCGGGACGGACACCGGCGCGATGCGCGACGCGAGGACCGGCACCCGGGGGGCGGGTACGGACGGACCCGGCACCCGCGGTACGGACACCGCCCGGACCGGCACCCCCGGCACCGGCGTCGACGAAGGCGCGGGCGCGGCGGACCGGAGCGAGTCCGGTACGGGCGCACGCGGTGCGGGGACGCCCGGCGCCTCCGCACCGGGCGAGCGGACGACCGGCGACGGTGGGGCGGTGCCGGCCCCGCACGGGGCCCCGGGGCGCGGGGCGGCGACGGCCTCGGGCCGGGGGGTGGACACGGGGCACCCCGGGTCCACCGCGGCCCGGACCGGCGACACCGGTCGGCCCGGTACCGAGGGCAAGGGCTCCGGCGGCCACGCCCCGCTCCTCGCGACCGAGGAGGCGGAGAAGTGGGAGGCACAGCTACGCCAGACGCTCGCCGGGTTCGTGGAGGAGCCTCGGACGGCCGTCGAGGAGGCCGACCGGACGCTGGAGGAGATAGCCGCGCGGTTCGGCGAGGCCGTCACCCGGCGCCGCCGGACGCTGCGCACGTCCTGGGAGAGCGGCGAGGGGAGCGACCCGGCGCGGCACGAGACGGACACCGAGCAACTGCGCCTCGCCCTGCGGGACTACCGCGAACTGGCCGACCGGCTGCTCCACCTCTAGTGCCGGACGCCGCCGGCCGGTGAGTCCTTCCGGTCACGGCACCGGCGGCCGGCGGAGCGGACCGCAGGCGGGCGGCAGGACCCGGTCGACGCGGGTGAGCGGGGCAGGGTGCGTCCAACCGCGGCGTGGAGGAGGGCACCGGCGCGAAGCGCCGGCAACCGACGACAGCGCCGCAGATGGACGCGCCCTGCCCCGCTTCCGCGCGCCGGTCCGCCGGACAGGCCCTGAACCGGGGCGCCCGCCCCGGACCCGGCTCAGCCCGCCGGACCCGGTTCGGCGCGCGTGGTGGTCAGTCTGCGCTGCCGCCACTCGCGTACGACCTCCTCGACGTCGTACGGCTTCTTGCCCAGGAACGGTCCCGGCGGCGGCTTGAACATCATGTCGCGGATCTTCACGTTGACGTCGGTGATGATCTTCCGGACCATGCGCTCCGTGGGCGCCGCGTAGGCGGCGACGAGCGCGTCCTCCGCCTCCTTGCGCAGGGCCAGCGCCGGCGGCAGCACCGCGAGGCCCTCGCGGGCCATCTTCCGCTTGACCCACCACAGTTCGTCGTACGTGGAGTCGAGGTCGGCGGGCAGCGGCTCACCCGCGCCCGGCAGCCGTTCGAACTCACCGCGCCCCTGCGCGTCCCGGATCTGCTTGTCGACCCAGGACTCGAACGGAACACCCGGTGGCTTTCGCTCGGTCATGAGCCCATTGTGCCGGACGCCGCCCGGCCGGGCGTTTTATCATGCGGCGGCGGTGCGGCAATCCGGCCACCGCGCAAGGACGTCTCCGATGTCGCCGCTCCTTCGACGTCGCAGCATCTCCAGGGGGAACGCACGTGCTCGAACTGACCATGGCCACCGTCTCCGGGGCGGACACGGGCGCCACCGCCGGCATGACGATGGCCGACGCGCCCAGCGAGCCGGGCGCCGTGCTGCGAGTGGGGCGGGACGCGTCCGTGTGCCGGCTGGTCACCCCCGAGGACTGGCTGTTCGTCTCCCGCGTCCACCTGGAGTTCCGGTACGGCCCCGACGGCGCCTGGCAGCTCTGCTGGCTGCGCGGCTCGCAGGCCGAGCCGTCCGCCGAGGTACGGCTGATCGTCGGTGAGTACGCGCAGACGGTCGCCTACGGCGCCGCCGTGACGCTGCCGCGCGGCGGCGCCGGCGAGGTCGTCGTCCAGGACCGCACCGCGCCGCGCAGCGTCAACGTCGGCTTCCACCACGAGGTCTGAGCCCCGGGGCGGACGCCGCCGGCGGGGTGGCTCAGCCCAGCACCCGGGCCACCGCGAACCCGTCGTACCCCTTGCTGCCCACCGTCTGCACCGCCGTGCCGCTCAGCCGGGGGTGGGCGGCGATCAGCTCGATGGCCTCGCGGGTGCCGACCACGTCCGGCTCCTTGCTGTCGGCGTCGACGACCCGCCCGCCGCGCACCACGTTGTCCAGCACGATGAGGCTGCCCGCGCTGCTCAGCCGCAGCGCCCACTCCACGTAGTGGGCGTTGTTGGCCTTGTCGGCGTCGATGAAGACCAGGTCGAAGGGGGCGGGGTTCTCGTCGGCGAGTTTGGGCAGCGACTCCAGGGCCGGGCCCACCCGTACCTCCGCGATCCGCTCCAGACCGGCCCGGGCGATGTTGCGGGTCGCCACCTCGGCGTGCTTGGCGCTGTACTCCAGTGAGATCAGCCTGCCGTCGGCCGGCAGGGCGCGGGCCAGCCAGATGGTGCTGTAGCCGCCGAGCGTGCCGATCTCCAGGACGGTCCGGGCGCCCTGGACCTCCGCGAGGAGCTGGAGGAACTTGCCCTGGGTGGCCGTCACGCTGATGTGCGGCAGCCCGGCGGCCTCGCTGTCGCGCAGGGCCGCCTGGAGCGCATCGTCCTCCGGTGCGAGATGGCTGCTGAAGTAGAAGTCGACGTCGTCCCAGAGCTGCGAGCTCATGCGTCTGCTGCCTTTCCCGAGTGTCCGCCCGAGTCTCTTCCCGGGGCTCCTGGGGCCTTGCCCCTGCATCGTCTCAGCCGCCGGGCGCCGACGGGAGGAGCGACGGCGGGGTTCCGCGCCCCGGACCCGACCGGCTCCCGGGCGCTCGCGCTCCGGGGGCCGGTCGAAGGTGCGTGACGTCTACCGCGCCACCGAGGGGGCCGAACCCGGCAGCGGGCGGCCGGCCGACTCGGACATGCGCCAGACGGCGAACCCGCCCACGACGGCCGCGGCCATCATGTAGTACGCGGGCATCATCATGTTGCCGGTGGCGCCGATCAGCGCCGTGACCACCAGCGGCGTCGTACCGCCGAAGAGGGACACCGACACGTTGAAGCCGATCGACAGGGAGCCGTAGCGGACCCGGGTCGGGAAGAGCGCGGGCAGCGCGGCCGGCATGGCGGCGGTGAAGCAGACCAGCAGCAGGCCCAGCGCGCCCATGCCCAGCGCCACCGCGAGCAGGCTGCCCTGGCGGATCAGCAGTACGGCCGGGACGGACAGCAGCAGGAAGCCCGCGCAACCCGCGGCGATCACCGGACGGCGGCCGACCCGGTCGCTCAGCGCGCCCGCGAACGGCTGGACGACCATCATCAGGACCATCACGCCGAGCACGACCAGCAGCCCGTGGGTCTCGTCGTACTTCAGCTCACTGGTCAGGTAGCTCGGCATGTACGACAGCAGCATGTAGTCGGTGACGTTGAAGACCAGCACCAGTCCCATGCACAGCAGCAGCGCCTTCCACTGGCCCGAGACCATCTCGCGCAGCGGCACCCGGGTCCGGGAGGCCTCGGCCTTCTCCACCTCGGCCGCGAAGGCCGGGGTCTCCTCGAGGCGCATCCGCAGGTACAGGCCGATGATGCCCATCGGGCCCGCGATCAGGAACGGGATCCGCCAGCCCCAGGCCAGCAGGTCGTGCGTGGACAGCAGGGCCGTCATGAGGGTGACGAGGCCGGCGCCGCCGATGTAGCCGGCCAGCGTGCCGAACTCCAGCCAGCTCCCGAAGAAGCCGCGCCGCTTGTCCGGGGCGTACTCCGCGATGAACGTCGACGCGCCCGCGTACTCGCCGCCGGTGGAGAAGCCCTGCACCAGGCGGGCGGCCAGGAGCAGCAGCGGCGCGCCCACGCCGATCGAGGCGTACGACGGGATCAGGCCGATCGCGAACGTGCCCGCCGCCATCATGATCATGGTGAGGGCGAGGACCTTCTGGCGCCCCACGCGGTCGCCCAGCGGGCCGAAGACCATGCCGCCCAGCGGGCGGACCAGGAAGGCCGCGGCGAAGGCGCCGAACGTCGACAGGAGCTGTGCGGTCGGGTTGCCGGACGGGAAGAAGACCTTGCCCAGGGTGACCGCGATGTAGCTGTAGACGCCGAAGTCGAACCATTCCATGGCGTTGCCGAGCGCGGCCGCCTTCACGGCGCGCTTCACCATGGCGGAGTCGGTGACGGTGACGTCGGTGCGGGCCTGCGCGGTCCGCGTGGTCTTCGGGCGCGGGGGGACTGCGGTGGCGGTCGCCAAAACGGGGCTCACCCACCTTTCGTCGGGAACAGGGACGGGGCCCGGGCGACGGCGGTGTCGGACAACAGGCCGAAAAGCGACGATAGCCGGAATTCACCCTCTTACGTCGTGTGTGCGAGTCGATGCACAGTGCGGCCAAAGGGCGTGTATGCAGGCACTCCTGTCCGGTCGGACCGGCGTGCGCGGGCCCGGCGCTGTGACCCTTGTCGCGCCGGGTCGGGGCAACCGGAGCCGTGCCGCCCGGCCGCCGGACGGGTGGAGGCGGGAGGTCCGGTGGCCGGGTGTCCTCGCGCCGGTACCGGGAGCTCACTCCCGGCCCGACGCCACCATCGCCAGCACGCCCGACATCGCGGCCGCGATCAGCAGGGGGACGGCCAGGCCCTGGTGGAGGACGAGCCAGGCGCCCGCGCAGGCGCCCGCGACCATGGCGACCACCGCGGCCGTGCGGCGCGGGGAGCGGTGGCCGGTGGCGTCGCCCAGCCGGGACTCGGACGCCAGGCCGGTCAGGGTCATGGTCAGGACCGTGGTGGTGAGGTCGGGGATGCCCAGTTTGCGGACGGTCGCGTTGCGCAGGCCCAGCGCGAAGGCGGTCAGGGCGATCAGCGCGTACCGGGTGCCGCTCGTGTCCGGCCAGGCGAAGGCGACCCCGGCCGCCCCGCCGAGCAGTACCGCCTCGGCCGCCAGGATCCGGCGGGCCCACCCGCGCCGGGGGCCGCCGCCGAAGCGTGCCGCCGCCCGGCCGCCGGCCACGGCGCCGCACAGGAAGCAGGTCAGGGAGGTCGCCGTGAGCGGGACCGAGAACCCGGGGGCGCCCGCGGCGGCGAAGCCCAGGACCACCACGTTGCCCGTCATGTTGGCCGTGAACACCCGGCCCAGGCCCAGATAGCTCACCGCGTCGATCAGACCGCTCACCACGGTCAGCGTCAGCAGTACGGCCACCAGCCGCACTCCCCGTGTCTCCGGCTCCGGGGCGGGCGGTGGCGGCGTGGTCATGCTTCCTCCGGTCGGCCGGACGGACAGGGCTGGTGCCAGGCCCACCATGGTCCACCGGCCGGCGGGCGCCCTCCGTGAGGCGCCGCGCAACGCGCGGACATGCGCGCGCACCCTCGCCGGTCGTGGGCGAGGGTGCGGTGCGGACGGCTCGGGTGGCTCAGTACCAGCCGTTGGCCTGCCAGAAGGTCCAGGCCTTCACGGGGCTGCCGTAGCGGGAGTTCATGTAGTCCAGGCCCCACTTGATCTGGGTGGCCGGGTTGGTCTTCCAGTCGGAGCCGGCGGAGGCCATCTTCGAACCGGGCAGGGCCTGCACCAGGCCGTAGGCGCCGGAGGAGCTGTTGGTGGCGCTGGGGTTCCAGCCGCTCTCGTGCTCGACGATCTTGCTGAAGGCGTTGTACTGCGCGTCGTCCGGGATCATCCTGTGCGCGATCGTCCGGGCGGACGAGGCCGTGTCGGTGGCGGCCTGGGCAGGCGTCGCGGACATCGCCATGCCGGCCGTGGCGGCGGCCAGGGCGACGGTCGTGAGGGCCTTCTTCGGGGAGGCGATGCGGCGGATGAGGGAGACGGACACGGAGAACCTCTTGCGTCGGGGACGGGGGGATCGCCCGTATGCCGGAGCCGCCCGTCATGCGGGGGCCGCGTACGTCGGCGCCCCGGCCCTCTCGGGCGGTGGCGCCTGGCGACGTCGACCAGAGAAACAGGCCCGAGAGGTGTCCGCAATGACCCCTTTTACTAGTTGTGGCCGGAACGGCGGGCTTTCGCACCCCTGTGGCCGGCGTCTCGCAGTGCAGGTCAGGCGGGGTGCAGGGTGGGACGTATCGGACAAATCGAAGTACGATGCCGGATCGTAGGTGACCTGCGTCATGTGGGGTGCCTCACCGGAGGCGCCACAGTCCGGATACGGGTCCTCACCCAGCGGGTGCGTCGAACGTGACCGCGGTCTCGAAGGCGGCGCGCCGTGTGGCCCGGCGCAGCGCGCGCAGCAGTACCGGACCGAGCGCGAGGGTCAGCACGACCGTGCACAGCGCCCGTCCCAGGTCCCAGCCGAGCGAGGTGGCCAGGCAGTAGGCGGCGAACCGGGCCAGGTTGGCGGAGACCGTGGCGTGCGCGTCGAAGGCGATGTTCGAGGTGCCGGAGCCCATGAAGGGCCAGCCGGCCAGGTTCATGACCGTGCCGTAGGCGAAGGCGGCGCAGAAGCCGTAGGCGGCCAGCAGCAGCGGTTCGGCCCGGCCCCGCAGCCGCTCCCGCCCCGGCAGCAGCCCGGCGCCCATGGTGAACCAGCCCATCGCCAGCATCTGGAACGGCAGCCACGGCCCGACCCCGCCGGTGAGCAGCGCGGAGGCGAACATCGTCACCGAGCCCAGGACGAAACCGAAGCCCGGGCCGAGCACCCGGCCGCTGAGCACCATCAGGAAGAACATCGGCTCGATCCCCGCCGTCCCCGCGCCCACCGGGCGCAGCGCCGCGCCGGTGGCGGCGAGTACGCCCAGCGTCGCGACCGCCTTGGGGCCGAGGCCGGACTCGGAGATCGTCGCCGCCACGACCGCGATCATCAGCAGCAGCAGTCCGGCGAACAGCCAGGGCGCGTCCTCGGCGTGCGCGCTCAGCCCGGAGGCGGGCGGTGCGAGGAAGGGCCAGAAGAAGGCCACCACCCCGACCGCGCTGACCAGACCCAGTGCGGCGAGGGAGCGCGGGCCGAGGCGCACGGCCCGGACGGGGCGGGGGGCGTGGGCCGGGCGGTCGGCGGGAGAGGGGTTCACGCGAGGGCCTCCCGGACCCCGGACACGGTCAGCCAGCGCTGCGGGGCGAGGATCTTGGTCACCTGCGGGGCGAAGGACGGCGACGCGACCACGATCTCCGCCGTGGCGCCGTCGGCGATCACCTCGCCGTCGGAGAGCAGCACCACCCGGTGCGCGATCTCCGCCGCCAGTTCCACGTCGTGGGTGGCGAGGACGATGGCGTGCCCCTCGGCGGCCAGCGCGCGCAGCACGGCGACCAGCCGGGCCTTGGCCGCGTAGTCCAGGCCGCGCGTCGGCTCGTCGAGCAGGAGCAGCGGCGGGCGGGCGGTCAGCACGACCGCCAGGGCGAGGGCCAGACGCTGGCCCTCGGACAGGTCCCGGGGGTGGATGCCGTCGGTGATGCCGGGCAGCAGCTCGGACACCAGGGCCCGGCAGGTGCCCGGCTCGGCGCCCGCGTCCCGGTCGGCGGCCGTGCACTCGGCGGCCACCGTGTCCGCGTACAGCAGGTCCCGCGGCTCCTGCGGGACCAGGCCGACCCGGCGGACGAGGTCCCGGGGCGGGGTGCGGTGCGGGACGGCCCCGCCCACGAGCACCGAGCCGGCGGTGGGCTCCACCAGGCCGACCAGGGAGCCGAGCAGAGTGGACTTCCCGGCACCGTTGCGCCCCATCAGCGCGACCGTCTCGCCCCGCGCCACACACAGATCGACGTGCCGCAGCGCGGTGACCGGCCCCCGCCGGACCGCCAGGCCCCGGACCTCGGCCACCCGCGGGACCGCGGAGGGCGGGGCGAGGGCCGCGGAGTTCCGCCGGAAGAGGCCGCGCCGCGGGGAGGGCAGCCGGGGGGAGGGGAGCCGGGCGGCGGGCGCTCCGGGCGCGGCCGCGGGAGCCGGGCCGGTGGGCCCGGGCGAGGCGGTGCCGGCCCCGGCCGGATCGGCCTGCCCGGCCGGGGTGGTGGAGCCGGACGCTGTGCCCGGCAGGGCGCGGCCGGTCGGTGGCTCGGACGCCGGGGAGGCGGCCGGCCGCTCCTCGCCGAGGGGCCGGTGGGCGAGGCGGTCGCGCAGACCGGCGGCCCGGCGGCGGGCGTCCCGGACCGTCAGGGGCAGCGGCGACCAGCCCGCCAGCCGTCCCAGGCCCACCACCGGCGGGTACACCGGGGACACGGCCATCACCTCGGCCGGGTCCCCGCAGCGCGGGGCGGCGCCGGGGGCGGGGAGCAGGACGACCCGGTCGGCGTACTGGACCACCCGCTCCAGCCGGTGCTCGGCCAGCAGCACCGTCGTGCCGAGGTCGTGGACCAGGCGCTGCAGCACCGCCAGCACCTCCTCCGCCGCGGCCGGGTCGAGCGCCGAGGTCGGCTCGTCGAGGACCAGGACCCGGGGGTGCGGGGTGAGGACCGAGCCGATGGCGACCCGCTGCCGCTGGCCCCCCGAGAGCGTGCCGATGGGGCGGTCGCGCAGGTCGGCGAGGCCCAGCAGGTCCAGGGTCTCCTCCACCCGGCGCCGCATCACCTCCGCGGCGAGCCCCAGCGACTCCATGCCGTAGGCGAGTTCCTCCTCCACCGTGTCCGTCACGAAGTGCGCGAGCGGATCCTGGCCCACCGTGCCGACCACGTCGGCGAGTTCGCGCGGCTGGTGGGTGCGGGTGTCCCGGCCGGCCACGGTGACCCGTCCGCGCAGGGTTCCTCCGGTGAAGTGCGGCACCAGCCCGCTGACCGCGCCCAGCACGGTCGACTTGCCGACCCCGGACGGGCCGACGAGCAGCACGAGTTCACCCTCGGGCACCTCGAAGTCCACGCCCCGGACGGTCGGTTCGCCGGCGCCCTCGTAGGTGACGCTGACATCCTCGAAGCGGATCACGACGGCTCCTCGACGGGCTTCGGTACGACGAAGGCGGGCAGCAGCGCGAGCAGTACGGCCGCGGCCGGCCACAGGGGGAGGGTGGGTGCCACCAGCGGGACCACTCCCGGGTGCAGCGCGTCCGGATCGCGCACGGCGGCGAGCGTGAGCAGCGCGGCGACCCCGGCCCCCGAGCCCGCGACCAGCCACGCCCGCACCCCCCAGGGATCCGGCCGGTACCGGGTGCGCGGGGAGCGGCGGCCGCCCAGGCGCAGGCCGGCCAGCGCGGCGGCGGCCCCCGCGCACAGCACCGGCACCCCGTACGTGCCGCCCTCCGCGGTCAGCAGCCCGTACGTTCCCGCGCACACGCCGAGCAGCCCGCCCAGGGTGAGCGCGGTCGTCGTACGGCGCACCCGGGCCGGGACCTGCGCGGTCCGGCCGTAGCCGCGGGCGTCCATCGCCGCGGCCAGTGCCACCGAACGTTCCAACGCCCCCTCCAGCACCGGCAGTCCGACCTGCAGCAGGCCCCGAACGCCCCGGTCCGGACGGCCGCGCAGCCGGCGGGCGGCGCGCAGGCGCTGGACGTCGGCGATGAGGTGGGGCGCGAAGGTGAGCGCGACGACCACGGCCACGCCCACCTCGTACAGCGCGCCGGGCAGGGACTTCAGCAGCCGGGCCGGGCTGGCGAGGGCGTTGGCGGCACCGACGCAGATGAGCAGGGTGGCCAGCTTCAGCCCGTTGTAGCCGGCGAAGAGCAGCGCCTCCGCGGTGACCCGGCCGCCGAGCCGGATGCCCTGGGCCCAGTGCGGGAGCGGGATCTCGGGGAGGGTGAGCAGCACATGGGTGCCGGGGACGGGGGAGCCGAGGGCGACGGTGAAGGCGAGGCGGACGAGGAGCACGGCGACGGCGAGTTTGGCGAAGGCGGCGTAGGAGCGGGACCAGGGGGAGGCGGAGCGGTGGGTGGCCACCACATAGCCCGCCGCGGCGATGAGCAGGGCGAGGAGCAGGGGGTTGGTGGTGCGGGTGGCGGCGGTGCCGAGGCCGAGGGACCACAGCCACCAGGCGCCGGGGTGCAGCGACGCGCGGCCGCGCCGGGGCGGGGCGGGAGCGGCTTCCGCCCCCCGCTCACGGGACGGGCCGGCGCCCGGCCGCCCGGTGGCACGCCCGCCCGGGGGCGCGGCGGGAGCGCCCGCCCCCGCCGCGTCACGACCCCGTGCCCGCGCACCGGCACGGACGCCCGTGCCCGTGCCGGCGGGCCCGCCCGCCCCCGCGGCGGGCGCGCCGGCAGCGCCGTTCCGGCTACGCATTCCCGCGCCGCCGCCGGGACTGCCACACCGCCGCCCCGGCCAGCACCGCGACCACGCCCACCCCGATCGGCAGCCCCAGCGAGGGACCGCCGTCCGGCTCCGGGTTCCTCGCGGCCTTCGCCGGCTTCCCCGCCGGCTGCTCCTTCGCCGACACCTGCTCCCCGCATCCCGTGTGCGGATATCCGGCGATCGCGCACAGCAGGGCGTTGGTGTCGTAGCGCAGGGGCTTCGCGGCCGAGGCCAGCGCCTCGGCCGTCGTCGCGTCGCCGGAGACCCGGGCGCAGGCCGTGCGCCGCCCGGGCGGGGTCTCGCCGGAGGGGGCGTCCGCCGGGGTGCCGAAGTCGAGGACGAGGGCCACCCGCTTCGTGCCCGCCTTCGCGGGCGTGCCGGCGCAGATCGTGGCGAAGTCCGCCGTGCCGCGCGGCCGGGTCGCGTCCTGGGAGTCCTCGCTCACCGCGAAGCGGAAGCCCTGGACGGCCCCGTCGTCGGGGCGGGCGGTCGAGGGACCCTCGGTGGCGTACGACCAGTGCCCGCCGGTCCGCTCCCAGAACGACCAGTAGCGGTACCCGGCGGCCTGCGCCTGCACCGCACCGGCCGGCACGGCGGACGCGGCGAGGAGCAGGGCGGCGGCGCGGCGGACGACGGTCACGGCTGCTGCTTCTTCCGGCGGCCGCTGAGCAGGAAGCCGATGCCGATGCCGGCCACGAGACCGACGCCGACGATCCACCAGACACCGGTGTTCGACTCGTCCCCGGCCCGCTCGCCGGACTCCTCCTTGTGGGCGGCCGCGCGCGGCGCCGGGCCGGTGGCGTTCAGCGAGCGCACCAGATCGGTGCCGCCGAAGTGCCGCGCGTCGGCACCGACCGCGTGCGCGGCGAGGATGAGCTGGGCGTAGGCGGCCGGGCCGCTCTGCCGGGCCCAGCCCGCCGCATTCTTCTCCAGCCAGGCGTACGGCTTCTTCGCCTGCGTGCTCCAGCCGTCCGCCGCGAGCGCGACGACCGCGTCCGCGGTGTTGCCGTAGTCGGGCTGGTCCTCGGCGCCGGGCAGCGCCGACTCGAGGTGGCCGGAGGCGGCGACGGCGTGCGCGAGGTACGCGGCGGCGTTGTCCGCGACGCGGGCCTCGGTGGCCCGGCCGGAGGAGGAGCAGGCGGGCGCCTTGGCGCGGGCCTCGGCGGGCGCGTTGACGAACCCCTTGCCGAGGGCGCCCAGCACGCCGGCCGCCGTGGCGTCCGCGTTGGCGACCAGGCGTCCCTTCTTGTCCGGCTGGTAGGCGAGGGCGCCGCCGCCGTCCTCGTCGCAGGCGAGTGCCTGTGCGCTCAGCAGTTCGTACGGGGTGCCCTTGGCGGCGCGCAGCTCGCCCGGGTCCTGCCCGGCCCCGGCGAAGGCGCCGATGACGACCGAGGTGGAGTTGGTGTCGCTGGGACTGCCCGGCGTGTAGCCCCAGCCGCCGTCCTTGTTCTGCGCGTCCTTCAGCCAGTCCAGGGCGCGGTGCGCCTCGGCGTCGTGTCCGCCGAGCGCCTGCAGGGCCTGGACGGCGGCGGCCGTGCTGTTGGTGTCGGGCTGGGCGCCGCCCTTGCCCTCACAGGGCTTGGCCGTGTCCGCCCGGAACGCGGCGAAACCGCCCTTGTCGCACTGCTGCCCCACCAGCCAGTCCACGGCCGCGGCCGCGGGCCGGTAGCCGAGGGTGCGCTGGGCGAGCAGGGCGAGGGACTGGCGCCACACACCGTCGTACGTCGGGTCGGACTTGCCGAACAACCCGGTCGGGACCGCCACCTCGGGCGAGGCGGAGGGGGACGTGTCGGCGGCCGTGGCGGGCGCGGCGGCGGCCAGCACGCCTATGGCGGCGAGAGCCGCGGCACTGCGGCGGACGTTCATGGTCGGCGACTGCCTCTCCTGCGGGGGGCCGGCAGCGCACGGGAGACCCCCGGGCGGCTCGGCCCCGTAAACCTCGACGGTGCCGCGCGCGACGGGTCGCCGCGCACGTGAGCCGGTCAACGCCCGTACAGGGTGGTCCGGCTCACCGTCGGGTGGCGAACGGTTCACGGATCGGGGTGTCCCCGGTTCGAGCGAAGTCGAGGATTGGGGAAGGGGCAGCGCCGGAATTGCACCGGCTTTCCCCCGTACGGGTGTGATGACGACGCCGCCACTTTACCGGCAGGCCGGCGGGGGTCGATGAGTGGCTGTGCGCACACGGGCCCGGTGAGCGGGGTCACGGGGTACCGCCACCGCGGAGCGGCCCCGGGAGGCCCCCTCGGCCCGCCCGCGGGCGTGGCTGCGGATCCGTCAGGTCCATCAGCCGGCTCACGGTTTCGATGTCGACCCCGACCTGGGCGATGGAGGCGCGGCCCGAGAGCCACGTGATCAGGGCCGAGTGCCAGGTGTGCTCTATGACGCGGACCGCGGAGAGCTGCTCCGGGGTCGGGTGGTCCAGGCCCGTCGCGTCCAGGATGATCGCCGTGGTCTGGCGGGAGACCTGGTCGACCTCGGGGGAGACGCTGCGGTCGGCGAAGGTGAGGGCGCGGACCATCGCGTCCGCCAGTTGTGGCTCGCGCTGCAGGGCCCGGAACGCCCGCATCAGGGTCTCCGCGACCCGCTCGGCCGGCGAGTCGCCCGGCGGGGGCTTCTTGCGGAGCGTGCCGTGCATGTGCTCGAGCTGGTCCTGCATGGTGGCGACCAGCAGGTGCACCTTCGACGGGAAGTACCGGTACAGGGTGCCGAGGGCCACCTGCGAGGTCTCGGCGACCTCCCGCATCTGCACCGCGTCGAAACCGCCCCGGCTCGCCAGTTGCGCGCTCGCGTGCAGGATCCGTCGGCGGCGCGCCTCCTGCCGCTCGGTCAGCGGTGCCATGGGGGGCCGGACACTCCCGGCTTCCAGCTCGGTTTCCGCAGGCATGGGTCCCGCTCCGTGACAGTCGGTGAGGGCTTCTGTAGGGCACGTGATCATCCGGCATGGCGGGGGTTCGCGCCGTGGCGTGAATCACCCGATCCACTGCTGCCAGGGCACCTACCTGCCGGTAGATTCAGAGCCTCTTGAACGATCAAGTCTGGAACTTGTTCTAGATTACCGTCCCGTCGTAGTGTCGCGGGAAAGTGCACGGAGAAGGGGGCCCGGAGTGACCGCTGAGGCCAGTCAGGCGGGGCCCCGACCGGAGCTGGCGGCGGACGGCGGACCGCCGCTGCGCATCGCGCTCCTCACCTATAAGGGGAACCCGTTCTGCGGCGGCCAGGGCGTCTACGTCCGGCACCTCTCCCGCGAGCTGGCCCGCCTCGGCCACCGCGTCGAGGTCATCGGCGCCCAGCCCTATCCCGTGCTCGACGAGGGGCACGACGGCCTGAGCCTCACCGAGCTGCCCAGTCTCGACCTCTACCGCCAGCCCGACCCCTTCCGCACCCCCGGGCGGGGCGAGTACCGGGACTGGATCGACGCCGTCGAGGTCGGCACCATGTGGACCGGTGGCTTCCCCGAGCCGCTCACCTTCTCCCTGCGCGCCCGCCGCCATCTGCGCGCCCGCCGCGGCGAGTTCGACGTCGTGCACGACAACCAGACCCTCGGCTACGGCCTGCTGGGCGACATCGGCGCCCCCCTGGTCACCACGATCCACCACCCCATCACCGTCGACCGGCAGTTGGAGCTCGACGCGGCCGGCAGCCGGCGGCGCCGGCTGTCCGTGCGCCGCTGGTACGCCTTCACCCGGATGCAGAAGCGCGTCGCCCGCCGCCTGCCCTCGGTACTCACCGTCTCCGGCAGCTCCCGCCAGGAGATCGTCGACCACCTCGGGGTCCGCGACGACCGCGTCCACGTGGTCCACATCGGCGCCGACACCGGCCTCTTCGCGCCGAATCCCGCCGTCGCCGAGGTGCCCGGCCGGATCGTCACCACCTCCAGCGCCGACGTCCCCCTCAAGGGACTGGTCTTCCTGGTGGAGGCCCTCGCCAAGGCCCGCACCGAACACCCGGCCGCCCACCTCGTCGTCGTCGGCAAGCGCCCCACGGAGGGCCCCGTCGCCCAGGCGATCGAGCGCTACGGCCTCGACGGCGCCGTCGAGTTCGTCAAGGGCATCTCCGACGCGGAACTGGTCGACCTGATCCGCTCGGCCGAAGTCGCCTGCGTGCCCTCGCTCTACGAGGGTTTCTCGCTGCCCGCCGCCGAGGCCATGGCCACCGGCACCCCCCTGGTCGCCACCACCGGCGGCGCCATCCCGGAGGTCGCCGGACGCGACGGCGAGACCTGCCTGGCCGTGCCGCCCGGCGACGCGGGCGCCCTCGCCGCCGGACTCGTCCGGCTGCTCGGCGACCCCGGGCTGCGTGAGCGCCTCGGCCGCGCCGGCCGCGAGCGGGTACTGAGCCGCTTCACCTGGGCCCGGGCCGCCGAGGGAACGGTGGCCCGCTACCGGGAGGCCATCGCCGGCCAGGGCGGCCGCACCGGCGCCCAGGACCGGCCCGGTGCCGCCCTCCTCCGCGAACCACTCGCCTCCGACCGCGCAACCTCCGACCGCGAAAGCAGGGCCACGTGCTGACCGTCGACTTCTCCCGGTTCCCGCTCGCCCCCGGCGACCGTGTCCTGGACCTCGGCTGCGGGGCCGGCCGGCACGCCTTCGAGTGCTACCGGCGCGGCGCGCAGGTCGTGGCCCTGGACCAGAACGCCGAGGAGATCCGCGAGGTCGCCAAGTGGTTCGCGGCCATGAAGGAGGCCGGTGAGGCACCGGCCGGCGCCACCGCCACCGCCATGGAGGGCGACGCCCTCGCGCTGCCCTTCCCGGACGAGTCCTTCGACGTCGTCATCATCTCCGAGGTGATGGAGCACATCCCCGACGACAAGGGCGTCCTCGCCGAGATGGTGCGGGTGCTGCGGCCCGGCGGACGCATCGCCGTCACCGTGCCCCGCTACGGCCCGGAGAAGGTCTGCTGGGCGCTGTCCGACGCCTACCACGAGGTCGAGGGCGGCCACATCCGCATCTACCGGGCCGACGAGCTGCTGGGCAAGGTCCGCGAGGCCGGCCTGCGGCCGTACGGCAGCCACCACGCGCACGCCCTGCACTCGCCCTACTGGTGGCTGAAGTGCGCGTTCGGCGTGGACAACGACAAGGCGCTGCCGGTACGGGCGTACCACAAGCTGCTGGTCTGGGACATCATGAAGAAGCCGCTCGCCACCCGGATCGCCGAGCGCGCGCTGAACCCGGTCATCGGCAAGAGCTTCGTCGTCTACGCCACCAAGCCCCACCTCCCGCGGGTGGACGAGACCTCCGAGGCGGCCGCCAAGTGACCACCCCCCGGACAGAACACCTCGTCCTGCCCGGGGTCCTCACCGCCGAGCAGGCCGCCGCCACCGTCCGCGGCATCCTCGCCGTGCAGCGGGAGGACGGCGCGATCCCCTGGTTCCGCGGGCACCACCTGGACCCGTGGGACCACACCGAGGCCGCGATGGCCCTGGACGCGGCCGGCGAGCACGCGGCCGCCGAGCGGGCGTACGACTGGCTCGCCGCCCACCAGAACGAGGACGGCTCCTGGTACGCCGCCTACGCCGACGGCGCCCACGACGACGTCACCGACCGCGGCCGCGAGTCCAACTTCGTCGCCTACCTGGCCGTGGGCGTCTGGCACCACTACCTGTCCACCGGCGACGACACGTTCCTGGACCGCATGTGGCCCAGCGTGTACGCGGCGGTCGAGTGGGTCCTGCGGCTGCAGCAGGCCGGCGGCCAGATCGGCTGGCGCCGGGACGAGGACGGCACCCCCACGGCCGACGCCCTGCTCACCGGCAGCTCCTCCGTGCACCACGCCCTGCGCTGCGCCCTGGCCATCGCCGAGCAGCGCGAGGAGCCCCAGCCGGACTGGGAGCTGGCGGCCGGGGCACTGCGCCACGCCATCCGCCGGCATCCCGAGCGCTTCCTCGACAAGGACCGCTACTCGATGGACTGGTACTACCCGGTCCTCGGCGGCGCGCTCACCGGAACCGAGGCCAAGGAGCGCATAGCGGCCGACTGGGACCGCTTCGTCGTCCCGGACCTGGGTGTGCGCTGCGTCGTCCCCAACGCCTGGGTGACCGGCGGCGAGTCCTGCGAACTCGCGCTGGCCCTGTGGGCGATGGGCGAGTCCGACCGGGCGCTGGAGATCCTGCAGTCGGTGCGGCACCTGCGGGACGCGGAGAGCGGCCTGTACTGGACGGGTTACGTCTTCGACGACGACGCCATATGGCCCCGCGAGCTCACCACCTGGACGGCGGGCTCGCTGCTGCTGGCCGTCGCCGCGCTGGGCGGCCACGACGCCACCTGCGCGGTCTTCGGCGGGGAGCACCTGCCGTCCGGACTCGACCCCGACTGCTGCACCTGACGGCCGACGGCACGCCGAGCCGCCGCTGGGACGCCGGGCGTACCGAGTCGGGCCGGGCCGTGACGCGCGGGTGCGGCGGAAGGCGTCCTTGTTTCGGATGAGGTGCGTGAGGTCACGCGGCTCCACGGAGCGCGCGGACCGCACGCGACACCTCCACGTGAGGACACCGCGCCCGTACCCGTCCGCCACGCCGCCGCGGTCCTCGCGGCCTGCTGCGCCCCGCCCGCCCGTGGGTGACGGTGTGTCAGCCACCGCCTCGGGGCGGGCCGTACGCACGGCGACGGCCCCCCGCCCGGAAGGGCGAGGGGCCGTGCCCGGGGTGCGGGCGGCGGTTCAGCCGCGCTGGATCCCCGAGGTGTCCTGCAGGACGCCGCGGCGGCCGTCCTGGGTCTGCGCGACCAGCGCGCCACCGCGCTGCTCGACGGCGAGGTACCAGGTACCGGGCGCCAGTTCGGCGATCGGGGCGCTGCCGTCCTCGGCGAACAGCGGGCGGGTCGCCGGCACGGCGAACCAGAACGGCGAGAAGTCCCCGCCGGCCGGCTGCGGCGCCGGGGCGGCCTGAGCGGCGGCCTGCCCGTACGGCTGGCCCGGCTGGGGCTGGGCGCCGTAGGGCTGACCCGGCTGCTGCTGGGCGCCGGGGTAGCCGTAACCGCCGGGCGGCTGGGCGCCGTAGGGCTGCGGGGCGGCCGGCTTGGGCGCCGGGATCAGCGCGGCCTGCAGGGCCGGGACCAGGGGAGTGGCGATGGCGGCGGCGGCCAGCAGCAGAGCGGCGATGAGACCGAGGACGAGGCCGGAGCCCGCGCCGACGTCCAGGCTCTGGAAGCTGTCGCTGAACGAACCCAGCGGATCGACGATGGTCCAGAACGAGGTCCATGCCGCGAAGACCGCCAGCACGACGCCGACCTGACCGAGTTCGAGCCCGATGACCTTCCGCGGCTGCGGCAGCGCCCGCGCGACGACGATCAGGACCGCGCCGGCGATGCCGCCGACGTACATGCTCATCACCAGGCCGAGGTTGTCCCAGGCGTTCGGGGCGCCATTGCCGGACTTGTCGAACGTGTCGAGGAACGACGCGATGAACAGCAACACCGCTGCTCCGATCACCACGCCGTCGCCTCGAGTGAGGGAGCGGATATTCACTTCAGCAGGTCCTTCGTAGGTCGTCTCGTCGTCGGAGGAGGCGTCGCCGTCACCAAGTCGTTTCCAGGTCCCGGTGTGAAGCGCAGGGGTGGCCCCTCATGGTAGGGACGACACTATCGTCCGCACGATCGCACTGTCCGCCCGGATGGCCCCGCCGACCGCTACCCGCGCAGGAAACTCACGATTCCCTCAGAGATTCCCTGCGCCGCCTTCTGCCGCCATGCGCCGTTGGTGAGCAGCGACGCGTCCTTGGTATCGCGCATGTTGCCGCACTCGATGAACACCTTGGGAACCGTTGACAGATTGAGACCGCCCAGGTCCTTCCGTGTCACGAGGCCGGTGCCGTCACCGACGTAGTTGGCGGGCGGCTCGCCGGTGAGCCGCAGGTAGCGGCCCGCGATGCGGGTGCCCAGGTCCTCGGAGGGACCGACGACGGGGCGGGTGTCGGCGCCGCCCGCGTGCACGGACGCGGGGAGGATGACGTGGAAGCCGCGGTTTCCCTGCGCCGAGCCGTCCGCGTGGATGGAGACGGCCGCGTCGGCGCGCGCCGTGTTGCCGATGCGGGCCCGTTCGTCGACGCACGGGCCCCAGGGCGGGGAGTCGCCGTCGTGCGTCAGTTTCACGGTGGCGCCCTGCCGTTCCAGCAGGGTGCGCAGCCGGTGTGCGACGTCCAGCGTGAACCGGGCCTCCGGGTAACCGGAGTTGGTGGAGGTGCCGGTGGTGTCGCACTCCTTGCGGTTCGTGCCGATGTCCACCTGACGGTTGATCTCGGTGGGGTGCCGGAGGTTGCCGGGGTTGTGACCCGGGTCGATGACGACGACCTTGCCCTTGAGCGTGCCGGAGGCGGCGGCGGGCGCCGAACCACCCGTCGGCGGGCCGGGATCCTTGGCGTCCGCGGCGGAGTCACCGGCCCGCGGGGACGCGGCCGACGGTGCGGACGCGGGCCCCGAGGAGGCGGCGGGCGAGGCGGAGCCCGCGCCGCCGGAGGACCCGCCCGAACCGCCCGCCGCCGCGTACACGAGCCAGCCGAGCAGTGCGCCGGGCACCAGGGCGGCGAGCGCGACGGTCAGCGGTCCGCGCCGGGGCCGGCGCGGTCGCGGGGGATCGATGTCCGGTCCTGCGTACGACACGCCTGCCACCTTAGGGCCTGTCCGGCGGATCGGGTCGCAGGCGGGCGTGCCGGGCCGGCGTCCGCGGCGTGAGCCGACGGAGCGGACCCCGCGGCCGTGCGGGACGTCCCCGAGGGGCGGCGGGGTCCCGGCGGGCGGTCCGGCGGCGCCGGGAACCGTGCCGGGGTCAGATCCCGGGGCCGGTCCGCCGCAGCACGCGCAGCGATCCGGTCGCGTCCGTCTCGGTGAACGCGCCCGATTCCAGGGCCCGCAGGTAGATCCGGTACGGCGCCTGCCCGGTGAACTCGTCCTCGGGGTGCGGGAAGACGTCGTGGATGACGAGGAGCCCGCCGTCGGCGACGTGCGGAGCCCAGCCCTCGTAGTCGGCGGTGGCGTGCTCGTCGGTGTGGCCGCCGTCGACGAAGACGAGACCGAGCGGGGCGTTCCAGATCGCGGCGATCCGCGGGGAGCGGCCGACGAGGGCGACCACGTGCTCCTCCAGGCCCGCCCGGTGCAGGGTGCGGCGGAAGGCGGGCAGCGTGTCCATCAGGCCGACCTCGGGGTCGACGGTCTCCGGGTCGTGGTAGTCCCAGCCCGGCTGCTGCTCCTCGCTGCCCCGGTGGTGGTCCACGGTCAGCGCGGTGACGCCGGCCTCGCGTGCCGCGTCCGCGAGCAGGACGGTGGACCGCCCGCAGTAGGTGCCGACCTCCAGCAGCGGCAGCCCGAGCCGCCCGGCCTCGGCCGCGGCCGCGTACAGCGCCAGCCCCTCGTCCGCGGGCATGAACCCCTTCGCCGCCTCGAACGCGGCCAGGATCTCGGGCTTGGGTGCCGCGGGCATGGGGATTCCTCTCGGTCGTACTCGGTTCGGTCGTACCCGGTGCGGTCGGGCCCGGTCGCACCGGGCGTGGGGCCTTCCGGGCGCCCCATGCTGCCGCACCCCCTGCCGGCCTGCGACAGGGGGTGCGCATGTGTGCCTCCGGGTGTCCGGGGCCCTGCGGGCGTCCGGGCCGGGAGCCGGGTCAGGCCCCGGCCGGCAGGGGCAGGTCCAGGTCGACGGGGTGGTCGTCACCGGTGTGCGTCGCGGCCGAGGCGAGCGGCCCGTGCCCGGCGGCCCTGGCGGCCAGCACGTACGGTCCTTCGGCGGGGACCGCCAGGGCGTAGGAGCCGTCCTCCCCGGAGAGGGTGGCCCCCGCCTGGCGGCCCCGACGGTCGATCAGGGTGACCTTGGCGCGGGCGACCGGGGCGCCGGCGGCGTCCAGCACCCGGCCGCGGAAGCCGCGCAGGACCTCCTCCGCGTGCCGGATGCCGGCCTCCTCCTCGCTGCTCGCGCGCAGTTGGGTGTGCTGGGCCGGGCGGGGCGTCCGGGGCAGGAACACCGCGAGCAGCAGGCCCACCGCGACGGCGGCCGTGGCGATGAGGAAGGAGACGCGGAAGCCGTGCATGGTGGGGATCGCGACACCGCCCACGTCGTTCGCCGTGTTGGCCAGCACCATGCCGATGACGGCGCTGGAGACGGAGGTGCCGATGGACCGCATCAGGGTGTTGAGCCCGTTGGCGGCGCCGGTCTCCGAGGCCGGGACCGCGCCGACGATCAGGGCGGGCAGGGACGAGTAGGCGAGGCCGATGCCGGCGCCGAGGACGACCGAGGTGACGATCGTCTGCCAGGCCGCGTCCATCAGGCCGAGGCCGCCGCCGTATCCGATGCCGATGATCAGCAGGCCGATGATGAGGGTGGTCCGCGGGCCGAAGCGGGCCGACAGGCGGGCGTACACCGGCGCGGTGAACATCATCGTCAGGCCCAGCGGGGCCACGCACAGACCCGCGACCACCATGGACCGGCCCAGGCCGTAGCCGGTGGCGCTGGGCAACTGCAGGAGCTGGGGCAGGACCAGCGAGACGACGTAGAAGCTGACGCCGACCATGATCGAGGCCAGGTTGGTGAGCAGCACCTCGCGGCGGGCGGTGGTGCGCAGGTCGACCAGGGGCGCCTGCAGGCGCAGCTCGTACAGGCCCCACAGGACGAACACGGCGACGGAGGATCCGAACAGGCCGAGCGTCGTACCGGAGGACCAGCCCCAGTCGCTGCCCTTGGTGACGGGCAGCAGGAGCAGCACCAGGCCGGCGGACAGGCCGAGCGCGCCGAGCAGGTCGAAGGAGCCCTTGGCGCGCACCGGGGACTCGGGCACGACGAGCAGGGTGAGGGCGATGGCGAGCGCGCCGAGCCCGGCCGCGCCGTAGAACAGGGCGTGCCAGTCGGTGTGCTGCGCGACCAGGGCGGCGGCGGGCAGGGCGAGGCCGCCGCCGACGCCGATCGAGGAGCTCATCAGCGCCATGGCCGAGCCGAGCCGCTCGCGCGGCAGCATGTCCCGCATGAGACCGATGCCCAGCGGGATCGCGCCCATGGCGAAGCCCTGCAGGGTCCGGCCGACGATCATGGTGAGCAGTGTGCTGGTGACCGCGCTGACCAGGGCGCCCGCCACCATCACGGCGAGGCTGAGCACCAGCATGCGGCGCTTGCCGTAGAGGTCGCCGAGCCGGCCCATGATCGGGGTGGCCACGGCGCCGGACAGCAGGGTCGAGGTGAGGACCCAGGTGGCGTTGCTGGGTGCGGTGGCCAGCAGTTGCGGCAGGTCCTTGATGACCGGCACCAGCAGGGTCTGCATCACCGCGACCACGATGCCCGCGAAGGCGAGCACCGGGACCAGGGCCCCGCTCGCCCTCCGGCCGGGCTGGTCGGTCGTCGTGTGCGTCATTGAGTTCGGCCTCCCGGGTGACATGAGTGCCGGGTAAACCTCGTATGCGCGGGCAACTATTCCGTTGCTTCGGGCCTCTAATGAATTCTTGACCCACCCATGGGTTTCTGACCTGCCGTCAAGGGTCCGGGTGGACGCTTCGGCGGCGTGGGGGTGGGGGTGGGCGTGGGCGTGGGCGTCCTACTGGGGCCGCGCGTCCGGCTCCGGGGGCGGGGTGGCGGCTCGTACGAGGTTCTGCTCCAGGCGTTCCAGGGTGGCGAGGGCGTCGGCGCACTCGGCGCCGGAGAGACCGGCGGTCGAGATGTCCTCGAGCCGGCTCCAGACCTGTTCCACCTCCCGGCGCAGGGCATGGCTGGCCGTGGTGGGTTCGATCAGTGAGGCGCGCCTGTCGGTGGGCGAGGGGCGGCGGCGCACGAAGCCGGCCTGTTCGAGGCGGCGGACCGTGCGGGTCATGGTGGCGGCGTCGGAGTCCATGAGCCGCACCAGGTCGATCTGGCGCTGGGGGCCGAGTTCCCACAGGTGCATCATGACCAGCTCCTGGCCCGGGTGCAGGCCGATGCGGCGCAGCAGCTGTCCCGCGAACATGCGGTGCAGGCGGGCCAGCCGGAAGATCGCGTGGCTGATCGGTCCGCCGCGGGCCGCGCCCGGTACCGGCACGGTGGCTTCCTGCGCCGTCACCTCGGGGTCCTGCTCGGCTTCGGCTGCGGGCTCGGTCATCGCTTCCTCACTCTCCTGCTTGGACAGGAGAACTCTACCTCTCGGTAGGGCTCCGGTGATCGCCTCCTCTGTCGATTGGTGCGTTGCACCAGCCAGAGAAGCTGTTACTTGCTTCACTTTCCGGCCCGGAAGGCGGATCGGTGGCGTTTACTGTTCGGACAAGTGATTTACTTGTTCAGACAGGAAAACCTTGAGCGCGGGCCGGGGCGACCGGCCCGGGAGCGCCACTTGTCCGAGGGAGCGACTCATGACCACTGCTTTCGATCCGATCGTCCTGGGCGGCACCCGCCTCGCGAACCGCGTCGTGATGGCGCCGATGACCCGCAGCCGCGCCTTCGGGCCCGATGCGGAGCCGACGGAGCTGATGGCGAGGTACTACGCGCAGCGGGCCGGCGCGGGGCTGATCGTCACCGAGGGCGTCCAGCCCTCGGTGGTCGGCCAGGGCTACCCCGACACCCCCGGTCTGCACACGCCCGGGCAGGTGCGGGCATGGCGGACGGTGACCGACGCCGTGCACCGTGCGGGCGGGGTGATGTTCGCCCAGTTGATGCACACCGGCCGGATCGGTCACCCGAGCCTGCTGCCCGACGGCCTGGTGCCGGTGGCGCCGTCGGCGGTGGCCGCCCGGGGCCGGGTCTTCACCCACCAGGGTCCGAAGGACTTCGTGACGCCGAGGGAACTGGACGAGGCGGAGATCCGGCGGACCGTCGCCGACTTCGCGAACGCCGCGCGCAACGCCGTCGAGGCCGGGTTCGACGGGGTGGAGATCCACGGCGCCAACGGCTACCTGATCCACCAGTTCCTCGCGGACAACACCAACCTGCGCACCGACGCCTGGGGCGCCGGCACCGAGGGCCGGATCCGGTTCGCCGTCGAGGTCGTCACGGCCGTGGCCGAGGCGATCGGCGGTCGGCGGGTCGGTCTGCGGATCTCGCCCGGGAACCCGTACAACGACATCGTCGAGGACGACCCGGGCGAGGTCCACGGGGCGCTGCTGGACCGGATCGCCGGTCTGGATCTCGCCTACCTGCACCTGATGGAGGGCCCCGACGCCGAGCTGACGTCGCGGCTGCGCACGGCATGGCCCGGCACGTTCGTCCTCAATCCGTTCACCCACCCCGACGCCACCGGCCCGGACGCGCTGAAGCTGATCGAGGACGGGAGCGCGGACATGGTGGCCTACGGGGCCCTGTTCCTCGCCAATCCCGACCTGCCCCGGCGTCTCGCCGCCGGCGGCCCCTTCAACGCCCCGGACCAGTCCACCTTCTACGGCGGCGACCACCGCGGCTACACCGACTACCCCACCCTCACCGCCTGAACGGCGACCCCGTCAACCCCCTTCTGCCTTGGGAGTCCCCGATGTCCAAAGCGATCACTCTCTCCGAGTACGGCGCGCCCGAGGTGCTGCGTCTGTCCGAGGTCACCGTCCCGGAGCCCGGCCCGGGCCAGGTCCGGATCCGGGTGCGCGCCGCCTCCGTGAACCCGCTCGACACGAAGATCCGCTCCGGCCTGATGGCCGGCGCCATGCCGGTGCGCTTCCCCGCGATCCTCGGGCTGGACGCGGCCGGTGTCGTCGACGCGGTCGGCGAGGGAGCCGACGCGGCCGTCGGCGATGAGGTCCTGGGCGCCACCACGGGCGGCGGCTACAGCGAGTACGCGCTGCTGGAGCGGCCGGTCGCCAAGCCCGCGGCGCTGTCCTGGGAGGTCGCCGCATCCCTGGTGACGGTGGGCCGGACCGCGTTCCGCGTCCTCGCCGAGCTGGGCGTGGGCGAGGGGCGGACTCTGCTCGTCCACGGTGCCGGCGGCAGCGTGGGCGTGATCGCGGTGCAGTTGGCCGTCGCCCGCGGCGTCACCGTCGTCGCGACGGCCGGCGAGCACGACATCGAGCGGGTCACCGCGCTCGGAGCCACCACCGTGCGCTACGGCGACGGCTGGGCGCCGCGGGTGAGGGCGGCCGCGCCCCAGGGCGTCGACTTCGTCCTCGACGCCTCCGGCGCCGGCGTCCTCGCCGACTCCGTCGACCTGACCGGGGACAGCGCCCGCGTCGTCACCATCGCCGACCTGTCCGCCGAGCGGTACGGCGTCCGCTTCAGCGCCGGCGGCGCCGACGCCGCCGGTCAGGCGGATGAGGCTCTGCCGCGGCTGGCCCGGTCGGCCGCCGACGGCACCCTCACCCTGCCCGTCTGGCGGACCTACCCGCTCGAGCAGGCCGCCGCCGCGCACGCCGACCTCGAAGCCCACCGCAACCGGGGCAAGGCCGTCCTGCTGCCCTGACTCCCCGCTGCCGCCTCGCCCGCCCGGGCGGGCGAGGCGGCAGCGCGCACCGTGCGATGCCGGTCCCGTCACCCACGACCGGCGTCCGCGACGACCTGCCGCACATCAGGGCGCCCACCCCGGTCGTCTCCACCACCCGTGGAACGCCCCGAGGAATGGCAGGACCCCATCACCGGCTTCCTCGCCCGGCACGGCGGCCGACCGCCTGCTCGGCGTCGCGGCGACCCGCATGCGGTCGTACGCCGAGCATCCCGGAGGCCCGGGCATCCCCGAGGAGCGAACGAGAGCCGGGCATCCCCGAGGAACGAAGAGAGGGGCTCCCCGCCGTCCGGCGGGGAGCCCCTCTCTTCATCCGTTGCCGTCAGGCAGCCGCCTCGGCGGTCTCCTCGGCCGGCTTGCGGTGACGCCCGCGCGGAGCGGTGTCCCCGTCCTGGGCCGCGACCGGGCCCCGGTGCCGGCCATGGCCGGCCGCGTCCTGAGAGTCGGCAGACAGCGGCTGAGTCGTGCTGGTGTCGCTCATCGGAAGAATTCACCCCGTCAACATGATCTTTTTTCAGCCGGGCGAGTGTAACCAACCCACCCACGGCCGGATCCAGACGGGCACGCCGACCGGCACTAGTTCGTTACATGACGTCCGAGCGGTGCCTCCCGCAACGGCACCGGACGGACCGCCACCGGTTCCGGGGGTTCCGGTACCGGCGTCCGCGGGGTCGCCTCCAGCGTCTCCGGCGCCTCCGGCACCCCGGCGGCCGTGCCGTCCCGGACCGGCGTCCCGGGGACCGTCGCCCGCGCCTCCCCCCGGGGCGCCGTCAGCTCCGCCACGCCGCACGGGACCTCTCCCGTGGCGTACGGAAGCCGCAGCACCCCGGCCGGCGTCCACAGCCCGCACCCGGTCAACCACCCCCGCGGGGCCGGGAGATGACTTACCCGCCGCTCGGCCGGCCGCCAGGTCCCGACCCAGCCGCCGCGCGGCCCCTCGAAGCGCAGCGCCACCGCGCAGCTCTCCGGCATCAGCACCTGCCCCGGCTGGATCGCGAACGGCGTCACCGAGCAGTCCGGGACACGCAGGCAGTTCGGGAAGCGCACCGGCAGCGTGCTGCCCAGGACACCCCAGCCCAGCCGTTCCCGCCCCGGGGAGGGCGCGTCCGAGGAGATGACCAGCAGCCCGCTGTCCGGATCGGCCAGCAGCAGCCGGTCGTCGCTGCCGTCCGTGATCTGCAGCAGGGGCCACACCTCACCGTCGCGCCCCAGGTCCACCACGACCGTCTTGGTGCGTCCGTCCAGTTCCCGGTCCAGCGCGAGCAGCCGTCCGGCACGGTCCAGCCAGACCCCGCCCGAGCAGCGCCCGGGGACCTCGGCCAGCCGCTCGGGCCCCAGCGCGCCCCCCGCCACCAGCCACACCGCCGTGGCCCGGGGGCCGACGGCCAGGGCGTACGCCCGGGCGCCGCCCGGCGCCGGGGGCAGCAGGGTGAGCCGGGTGCCGGGCTCCGGGCACTCCACCGCGCCCAGCGGCAGCTCGCCGGTGCCCGGTCCGGTCGGGTACACCAGGCAGAAGGTGTGCCGGTACTCCGCCACCCGCCGGTGGACCAGCACCCGTCCGTCGCCCATCGGCTGCACCTGGGTACCGGGCTCCTCCGGCTGGTGGCCGGGCAGCGGCACCGCGTACGGCTCCGGGCCGTCCAGTGTCCAGCGCTCCGGGAACCAGGAGTCACCGTCCGGCGCGAGGCGGGCGGCGTACATGCCGTCCGCCGTGATGGCGCACCCCGTCCGCGGCGCACCGTCGTCCTCGCCGGACAGGTCGGTCGAGGGGAGTTCGATCGCACAGGCCGTCATCGTTCGGTCACCTCCGGCGACGAAGCTAGTTTTCGTACGCGCGGGCGGGGAGCCGCTGGACAGCGGCTTCACACATACGGGTGGCGCAGAAGCGATTCAGCCGAGGGTGCGGCGGCCTCTGTGCTGAGCGGTCCGGCCGGGGCGGAGGCGGTACGTCCGCGCGGAAGGGCCAGGTAGCCTTTTCCCCGTGCCCCGTCTGTCTGAAGTCATCGCCGCGCTGGAGAACCTGTGGCCCGCCGAGCGGGCCGAGTCCTGGGACGCGGTCGGCACGGTGGTGGGCGACCCCGATCAGGAGGTCACCCGGGTCCTGTTCGCCGTCGACCCCGTGCGGGAGACCGTCGACGAGGCGGTGAGGCTCGGCGCCGACCTGCTGGTCACCCATCACCCGCTCTATCTGCGCGGGACGACCACGGTCGCGGCGTCCACCTTCAAGGGCCGCGTCGTGCACACGCTGATCAAGAACGACATCGCGCTGCACGTGGCGCACACCAACGCGGACACCGCCGACCCCGGTGTCTCCGACGCCCTGGCCGGCGCGCTCGGCCTGCGGGTCGTACGCCCCCTCGTGCCGGACCCGACCGACCCGGCGGGCCGCCGGGGCCTGGGCCGGGTCTGCGAACCCGACCGCCCGCTCACCGTGCGCGAGCTGGCCGCGCTGGCCGCCGAGCGGCTGCCGGCCACCGCGCAGGGCATCCGGGTGGCCGGCGACCCCGAGGCCGTCGTCCGCGCCGTCGCCGTCAGCGGTGGTTCCGGCGACAGCCTCTTCGACCAGGTCCGCGCCGCCGGCGTGGACGCCTTCCTCACCGCGGACCTGCGCCACCACCCGGCCTCGGAATTCACGGCGTCCGTCGCCCACAGTCCTCTCGCGCTGCTCGACGCGGCGCACTGGGCCACCGAGTGGCCCTGGTGCGAGCTGGCCGCAGCCCAGCTCGACGAGATCTCCGACCGTCACGGCTGGGACCTCAGGGTCCACGTCTCCAGGACGGTCACCGACCCCTGGACCGCCCACGCGGCGTCCACCGTCACCGCCCACCCGTCGCCCACCACCACCCTTCCACCGAGCGCTTCCCGCGCCCCTTCCGATTCCACGGGAGCCCCCAACTGAACGCCGCGCCCGCCGACCAGATCCGACTCCTCGACGTCCAGGCCCTGGACGTCCGCCTCCAGCAGCTCGCGCACAAGCGGAAGTCGCTGCCCGAGCACGCCGAGATCGAGTCGCTGAACAAGGACCTCACGCAGGTGCGCGACCTGCTGGTGGCCGCGCAGACCGAGGAGAGCGACACCGCCCGCGAGCAGACCAAGGCCGAGCAGGACGTGGACCAGGTGCGCCAGCGCGCCGCCCGCGACCAGCAGCGCCTGGACTCCGGCGCGGTCACCTCGCCCAAGGACCTGTCCAACCTCCAGCACGAGATCGTCTCCCTCGCCAAGCGCCAGGGGGACCTGGAGGACGTCGTCCTGGAGGTCATGGAGCGCCGCGAGTCCGCGCAGGAGCGGGTCGCTGAGCTGTCCGAGCGGGCCGGCTCCGTCCAGGCGAAGATCGACGACGCGACCGGCCGCCGGGACGCCGCCTTCGAGGAGATCGACGGCGAGGCCGCCTCCGTCACCAAGGAGCGCGAGGTCGTCGCCGGGTCCGTCCCCGCCGACCTGCTGAAGCTCTACGACAAGCTGCGCGAGCAGCAGGGCGGCATCGGCGCGGCCAAGCTGTACGCCCGCACCTGCCAGGGCTGCCGCCAGGAGCTGGCGATCACCGAACTGAACGAGATCCGCGGCGCGGCCGCGGACACGGTGGTCCGCTGCGAGAACTGCCGCCGGATCCTGGTGCGCACCGCCGAGTCGGGTCTGTAGGAGCCGGCGCGGTGCGGGAGTTCATCGTCGAGGCGGACGGCGGGTCGCGGGGCAACCCGGGGCCCGCCGGGTACGGCGCCGTGGTGAGCGACGCGGTGACGGGGGAGACCCTGGCCGAGACGGCCGAGTACCTCGGCGTCGCCACGAACAACGTCGCCGAGTACCGGGGCCTCCTCGCCGGCCTCCGCGCCGCGCACGCCCTGGACCCCGCCGCCCGGGTGCACGTCCGGATGGACTCCAAGCTGGTCGTCGAGCAGATGTCGGGCCGCTGGAAGGTCAAGCACCCGGACATGAAGCCCCTGGCGGCGGAGGCGAACCGTGTCTTCCCGCCCGGCCGGGTCACCTACGAGTGGATCCCCCGTGCCCGGAACACCCACGCCGACCGCCTTGCCAACGAGGCCATGGACGCGGGCGCGCGAGGCGAGCAGTGGTCCGCGGCCGGCGACGACGTCGAAGCCGAGGCGATGCGCGGGGCGACGGGTCCCGCGGAGCCAGCGGCGGGCACGGCCGCGCCGTCCGGCACCGCCGGGCAGCAGCCCCCCGGTTCCGAGCGGCGGCCTCCCGACTCCGGGCAGCCCCCCGGCTCCACCGGCCGTGAGCCTTCCGGCCCCGCCGCGCAGTCGCAGGCACCCGGCTGGAGCGCCGCCCCCGATCTCGGCACCCCCGCGACGTTCGTCCTCCTCCGGCACGGCGAAACACCCCTCACCCCCCAGAAGCGCTTCTCCGGCAGCGGCGGCACCGACCCCTCCCTCTCCGGCGTCGGGAGGGAGCAGGCCCAGCGGGTCGCCGCCGCGCTGGCGAGGCGCGGCACCGTCCAGGCCGTCGTGGCCTCACCGCTCGCCCGCACCCGGGAGACCGCGCGCGTCGTCGCCGCCCGCCTCGGCCTGGAGGTGTCGGTCGACGAAGGGCTCAGGGAGACGGACTTCGGGGCCTGGGAGGGCCTCACCTTCGGTGAGGTCCGCGAGCGTCACCCGGACGACCTGAACGCCTGGCTCGGGGACCCCGAGGCCCGTCCCACCGGCGGCGGCGAGAGCTTCGCGGAGACCGCCACCCGGATCGCGGCCACCCGGGACAGGCTGGCCGCGGCCCACGCCGGCCGCACCGTCCTGCTGGTCACCCACGTCACGCCCATCAAGACGCTGATCCGGCTCGCGCTGGGCGCCCCGCCGAAGTCGCTGTTCCGCATGGAACTCTCCGCCGCGTCCCTGTCCGCGGTGGCCTACTACGCGGACGGCAACGCGAGCGTGCGGCTGTTCAACGACACGTCGCACCTGCGTCCCTGAGCCCCGCCGCGCCCCGGGTCCTCCACCCGCCCCCGGTCCCCGGCGGCCACCGCGTCCGCCGGGACCGTCCGGCTCCCGCCCACACGGCCGACGTCGGGCAGGGACGGGTACCCGGGCGCGGTCGCCGGACCCGTCCCGCCCGTCGGGCAGAACCGGGCCTGCGGCAACGGCCCGGCCGGCGACCCGGGATAGGCGGTGCCCCCTGCGGCCCGGGCCGGGAAGAACTCCATCCCCCGCACCCCGTGTTCCAGCAGCGCCACGACCTCCGACGCGGTGGACACGCCGGGCAACGATCTCAGGAGTGGGGTGCGCTCAGTGGACCTCGTCCACCAGCACGTCCAGCGCCCACGGCTTCCCCGCGCCGCCCGGAGCCTCCGCCTCCACCGCGTACCCGAGGTCCCGCAGCGCCGCCACCAGCTCGGCGGGGTCCTTCGGCGCGGCCCCTGCCGACAGCAGGCTCCGCACGATCCGGCCCTTCGTGGCCTTGTTGAAGTGGCTGACCACCTTCCGGGTCGGCGCGTGCAGCACCCGCACGGTCGCGGTCCGCCCGGCGACCTCACCCCTCGGCTTCCAGGCCGCCGCGTACGCCGCGGAACGCAGGTCGAGCACCAGGCCCCGGCCGGCCGCCTCGGGCAGCACCTCGGCCATCGGCGCCCGCCAGTGCCCCGCCAGCGCGCCGAGCCCCGGCAGCTTCACGCCCATCGAGCAGCGGTAGGAGGGGATGCGGTCCGTCACCCGCACCGCTCCCCACAGCCCCGAGAAGACCAGCAGCGAGCGCGCCGCCCGCTTCTTCGCCGCCGCGTCGAGCGAGGCCAGGTCGAGGGCGTCGTACAGCACACCGGTGTAGATCTCCCCGGCGGGCCGGGCGCCGGCCGTGCGCAACCCGGCGTTCTTCGCCACCTCGCCGCGCAGCCCCTCGCTGAGCCCGAGCACCTCGCGTGCCTTCTCCTCGTCGGCGGCACACAGCTCCACGAGTTCCGCCAGCACCGCCTCCCGTGCCCCGGTCAGCCCCGGCAGGGACAGCGACTCGGGCTTCAGCGGGGCGCCACGGCCCGAGGGCGCCTTTCCCTCCGAGGGCGGCAGCAGGACAAGCACGCGTACTCCTTCGCATCGGTTCAGCGCCAGCGTACGGGGTGCTGCGCACGCCCCCTCGCCCTACGCTCGTCACATGCCCCGCCGCACGATCCGGCTGACCGGCGCCGCCGAGGCCCCGCTGCGGGCCGCCCTCGTCGCCCTCCGCGCCGAACTCGGCGTACCGGAGGACTTCCCGCCCGAGGTGGGGGAGGAGGCCGAGCGCGCGGCGAAGAACCCCTTGCCGCCCTGGCACGACGCCACGGAGCTGCCCTTCTTCACCCTCGCCCCGGCCTCCTCCACCGACCTGGACCAGGCGGTGCACCTGTCCCGGCGGGGCACCGGATACCGGGTCAGGTACGCCATCGCCGACGTCGCCGCCTTCGTCGTACCCGGCGGAGGGCTGGACGCGGAGACGCACCGGCGGGTGAACACCCTCTGCTTCCCCGACGTGAGGGTCCCGCTGCACCCCACCGTGCTCGGCGAGGGCGCCGCGAGCCTGCTGCCCGACCGGACCCGGCCGGCCGTGCTGTGGACGGTCGACCTGGACGCGGAGGGCCGGACCGTCGCCGTCGACGTGCACCGGGCCCTGGTCCGCAGCCGCGCCGGGCTCGACCCCGCCGGCGTCCAGCGGCAGATCGACGGCGGCACGGCGGAGGAACCGGTGGCCCTGCTCAGGGAGATCGGCCGGGCCAGGCAACGGCTGGAGGCCGAGCGCGGCGGCATCTCGCTCCACGTCCCCGAGCAGGAGATCACCGAGCGGGACCACACCCGCCTGCTGACCTACCGCGCCCCGCTGCCCGCCGAGGGCTGGAACGCCCAGCTCTCCCTGCTGGCCGGAATGGCCGCCGCCGACCTGATGCTCGCCACCGGCACCGGAGTCCTGCGCACCGTCCCCGCCGCGCCGGACGGCGCGGCGGCCAGGCTGCGCCGTACCGCCACCGCCCTGCGCGTGGACTGGCCGCACCACGTCTCGTACGCGGCGCTGCTGCGCACCCTCGACCCGCGTCAACCGCACGACGCGGCCTTCCTCCAGGAGTGCACCACCCTGCTGCGCGGCGCCGGCTACACGGTGTTCCGGAACGGCGACCTGCCCCCGATCACCAGCCACGCCGCGGTGGCCGCCCCCTACGCCCACTGCACGGCCCCGCTGCACCGCCTGGCCGACCGCTACGCCTCGGAGATCTGCCTCTCGGCGGTCGCCGGGGAAGCCCCGCCCGCCTGGGTGCGCGAGGCACTCGGCACCCTGCCCCGGCGGATGGCCGACGGCGCCCGCCGCGCGGCCGCGGTCAAACGCGAGTGCGTCGACCTCGTCGAGGCCGCCCTGCTGGAGGACCGCGTCGGAGACGTCTTCGAGGGCGTGGTGATCGACCTGGCCGACCACCCGGACGCCGGCACCGTGCAACTGGAGTCCCCGGCCGTCACCGGCCGCGTCGAGGGCGCCGGCCTCCCCCTCGGCGAGCGGCTCCGGGTCCGCCTCACCCGGGCGGAACCGGGCCGGGGGAAGGTCCTCTTCGCTCCCGCGTGAGCACCCGCCGAACCTGCTCGCCGGGCGAACGGGCCTGCGCCTGTACCGGGGCGCGGAACCGTGGATGCGCTGTGACGGTGTCGCCATGGTCCTGGAGGTGACGTCCACCAGACCCGGGACCGACCGCGGGGCGCGGCGCCGCCGCCCTGCGCGCGCCGGCATCCCCCTGTACCTGCTGGTCGACCGTGAGGCCTCCTCGCTCACCCTGTTCGGCGAGCCGGGGAGCGACGACTACCGCCGGCACTGCACGCTGCCGTTCGGCAGGCCCCCGGCCCTCCCGGAGTCCTTCGCGCTCGACCTCGAGACCTCGGAGTTCCTCTGACCGGAGAGCCATGGGCGGGACCGGGTGCCCCCACACGCCCGGTACCATGGTCGGCACGGCAGACGAGCCGGGCGGGCGGCCGCGTGAAGTTCCCGCGAGGGGCTTCCCGAGGAACGTCCGGGCTCCACAGGGCAGGGTGGTGGCTAACGGCCACCCGGGGTGACCCGCGGGACAGTGCCACAGAAAGCAGACCGCCGGGGGCCTCGGCCCTCGGTAAGGGTGAAACGGTGGTGTAAGAGACCACCAGTGCCCAGGGTGACCTGGGCAGCTAGGTAAACCCCACCTGGAGCAAGGTCAAAAGGAGCGCCGTGAAAAGCGCTCTGCGCGGACGTTCGAGGGCTGCCCGCCCGAGTCCGCGGGTAGACCGCACGAGGCCGGTGGCAACACCGGCCCTAGATGGATGGCCGTCGCCCCGGGGCCCGCGAGGACCCCGGGGAACAGAACCCGGCGTACAGCCCGACTCGTCTGCCGCTACCTGCGGCTTTGCCTCGGAAAGGGCCTCCGACCTGCGTCGGAGGCCCTTTCCGATCTTTCAAGGGCTTGCCGTGTTAGGCCGCGAAAAGTCCCTCGGGAGTCCCTCAGACAGCGCTGAAAGTCCCTGAAAAGTCCCTGGAGCGGAGGGGCGGGCGAAGCCTCTGAGCTGCACCGAATCCTCGGCGTAGGTCCGGAGCAGGAGGCCGAGCGCGGGCAGCTGCGTGCCTAGCCGAGCGCGCGCCTACGGGGAGTCGACGGACGGGCGGCAGCGGAGCCGGACACCGTACAGACCCCACATCGGGTTTATGGACGCAGTCAGAACGACCAGCTGCGCCGGTCGGACAGCCATCGCAGAGTGACTTCGCCGCACCATGTCTGATGCTGGCGAAGATGCGGTGACCAGTCCGCCGGAGGCTGTGCACCGGAGACCAGGAAGAAGCCAGAGAGCGCGGCGAGGGCGGCATCGAGCTGCTCGTCGGCGACCCCGAGGGCGGTAGGATGCGCCGCGAACAGAGTCGTGGCGTCGTGACCGTCAGCGAACGCGGTGGCCAAGAGGAGGACCAGGTCGAACCAACTGGCCCCGACACACGGCCAGTTCCAGTCGCAGATCCACGCGCCGCCGCGGGTATCGCTGAGTACGTTGTCCTGGCGCAGGTCGTGGTGCAAGACGGCGGTGCCCGCTGTGGCCATTCGCCATTGGCCCTCCAGCTCAGCCAGCTGCGGCGTGAGCCCGAGCGGCGTCCATGCAGGCAGAAGCTCCGGCCTGGTCCTGCCGGCTTGCAGGTCGCGCCAGTCGGTGAAGTCGCCCTCGGCGTCGATCGGCTTGAGACCGAGTTCCAGTATTTGTGGCGAAGCCACGGCGAGCGCCTCCGCCGCGGCGGCGTAGGTGTCCAGGGTGGCGTTCAGGTCGTTGGACTGCCAGGGTTCGGCGGGCATGTGCCCGCCATCGACCGCGTCGAAGCCAAGGACAACCCATTCGTCCTGCTCCTCGATCCACTGCAAGCGGGGAGCCGGAACCTCCGGGGGCAGTGCCTGGTTGATCAACGCCTCCCTCCGGTAACAGTCGGCGATCACAGCGTTCTCTCCGCCGTTGACCGCCTTGATGAACTGCGTGCCGCTGCTTCCGTGGGCAACCGCGGCAAACCCACTGGTGAAGCCGCTCCCCGCACTTGGCTCTGCGTCCACCACACCACCCAAGTGCCGTGAGATCAGCTGCCGGACGGCATGTGGAAGGTCGCCCCAGCGCGGACGTACCGCTGTGGAGTTGTACTGCAGGCGCGGGGTGACGATGTTCGGCATTCTGCAAGAGTGGGGGAACCCATCCTCCCTGTGCGACAGATTTCTAGTACGGGTCCGGGCCAGTCCAACTGGTAGCAGCCACTACCTCGCCGAACGGCGTAGCCACGACGCTGGCCGCGCTACCGGAGGACGAGCAGATCCGTGCGTTCGACGAGTGGGGAAAGAGTTCGGTCGTCGCGGCCTTGGGCGAATGGCTGGCGCAGTCTCATTGACATCGCGACGGTGATATCACCGGAGGAATAGGGAGTCGGACGGTCTGTGGCTCATGGTGGTCATCCGCCAGTCCGGGCTTTACCTGATCTCCCGGTTGCCCTGCAGGGCTGCCCGGTGAGGTCGGCGAGCGATCCGTTCACTTACAGGAGATCGCGTTGACGCCCTAGCTCCTGCCCGTTGAGAGGTTCCAGCTATGTCGCGCCCGTTTGAGGAATCGCCCTACGCGTTCACCGTCCCGCCTCGGGTCGAGGAGGTGTCGGCAGCAGGAGACCGCGTCGCGGACCGTGCTCGGCGGCTTGGGCTGGAATTGGGCGAGGAACTGACCGACGACTTGAAGCTGCTCACCGGAGAGCTGGTCGCGAACTCGGTCACGCACACGAAGGCCGCGTGCGCGGTGCGCGTACGGTGGACCGGAGAGCGGCTCCGTGTGGAAGTCACCGATATCGATCCCACGCCGGTGGCTCTCTCACAGGCTCTGCCTGCGGACGAGCACGGGCGTGGTCCCTGCCTTGTTGCTGCACTGGCAACAGAGTGGGGCTCGCAATCCTGCGTTGCGGGGAAGACGATCTGGTTCGAACTGGAAGTGCCATCCTCAGCAGAAGCGACCATGACCATGGCGACCTCGCGTTGTGAAGTCCCGCCTGAGCAGGCGATGGCCAGCTGCACAGGCAACGTCCCTCCGGTGCTGGCGAAGCCCTTGCCGATAGTGGGTGCACGAGCACGAGCCGAGTACCAAGCGGCCTGAAGGCGTATCGATGCCGGACATTCGGAGGGGATGTTTCCGAACCTCTGGTGCTCGGGCGGCCAGTTCGCCGTGGCCACTTCGATTCCCACTGTCCTGCCATTTCAGCTACACAGCGTGAAGTTCAGCTGTGACGTCGATCTCCCCACCAAGGCAGGATCGGGGGCAGATCGCTCAGTCCTCGGGCGGGTCCTCGGCGGTCTGCTCGACCAGGCCTTGGGCGGTGGAACTCCGGGCTCCGACTTGATTTACGACATGACGGGATACGGAAACACGAAGTCCGTGTGTGTCGGTGGAGGGGCCGGAGCCGGCTTCGGCGGGAGCGTTTCCGGTTGCTTGGGCGTCATGCGGACCGACGGCGGGTTCGACTTGGCCTGGATCGGATCGGACAGCGTCGACGTCACCTCGCCGGGGTGGGGTGTCTCGCTGACAACGGAAACCAGCAATGCTGACAGCTGGGACCAGGTTCGCGGTTCGGGCCTGGGTATAGACGGCTCGGTCGCCATCTTCACCGGTGGCTATAGCCAGGCCGTCAACACCTATAGTGACTGCCGCGAGGATGGCACCAGCCTTCTGGTGCTGAGCGTCGTGAGGAACAGCAACGGTGATCCCGTTGGCTCCTTCTCCTTCGGTGTGACGACTCCTGGGCTGGACGTCGGTGGCTCTTTGAGCTGCTCGCGCGTGCACTGATACGGGTGGGTAAGCACACGTTGTGAACCTTCGCGGGGCGGGCGGGAATCCTGTCTGCCCGCCCCGCGGACATGATTACGAGGAATGCAAATGTCGCTTCATCTCGGGCCTTTTCCCCTGGTGCCAGCCCTCCTCATCCTTGGCGGCTTGCTGGGCGTGTTCAATCCATGGGGTATCGGAGACTCCATATTTCGGCTGCAGAACATATATCCAAAAGTCGCATACTCGCCGGAGGAAATCCGGCGGCAGACCTTCGTGCTCGGACGGACGGTCACCCTTGGCGGCTTCGGTCTGCTGATCTGGTTCCTGTTGCTCGATCTCGGCGTGAGTCGGCAGGTGCTGGTGGGGTTTGCGGTGGTTGCGATTCCCTGCGCTGTGGCGCTGGCCCTGTACACGATCTATGACACGGTGAAGCGATGGATGAAGGCACGAGACAGGTGACTTCCGGCTATGAGGTGCCCGCATGGCGAAGGGCGGCATCGTGTCAATAGCCGGGCTGTGGGGGCCGGAGAACCTCACCGATGCGCCGAAAACCCTGGTAGCGCGCGGGGCTCTGCTGGGAGCCCAGGGCGCTGGGCTCGTGGTGGCCTGCGCGGTCGGCGGGGTGCTGACCGGTCACCGGGCGGCGGGTCTGTGGGGAGGTGCTGCGGTGACGCTGCTGCTCGTGGTGTATCTGCTCGGGCTGAAGGCAGGGGGCGCGCTGGTGGGTACCGTCGCGGTCCTTGGCGGGATCCTCGCCTGGTGGGTGCCGAGTTTCACGCCGAGGCCGTGCTCGCAGTGCGTGGCGAGCACCGGACCGTGGTCGTCTCCGCCGTGCACGAGCATGCCTACGAAAGCCGGAACTACTCCAACTACTCCTGTTCGGTGGCCCTCCCGGACGGTACGCCGGTCGCCGTCGAGGTCTGGGCGAGCTGCGACGCCTCCAGCAGGGAAGGCGACCGGTTCACCATGCTCTTCGACCCGGCCGGCAAGGTCGCCCCGACGGACCGGCGCGTACCGGGCTCCGCGTTCGAGCCGACGGCGCTCACGGCGGGAGGCGCACTGGCTCTGACCGCGGCCTTCTGCATCGCCGTCGTGCGCTCACGTCGTGGGCGATCCACTGTCCGCTGAATCGGGCTGGGCACAGCCTCCGACGGGGGCGCGTTGGGGGTTACCGGTTGGCCTCGCGCTTTCATGAACCGGTTGTCCGACGGGTGGCCAGGTAAGCGAAAAGTGCCTCTGCCCAGCAACAATTAGGATTGTCGAGGTCCTTGTTCCTGCCACCGTCGCAGGCACTTCCCAGGTGAAGAAGCGTATCGGGTCCTATCCGCGCGTCCATAGCGAGGGCGGCGGTAATGGGGTGGTGTCCCAGGCTGTTGCGGCACTCCTCGTCATCGTCGGTTCAACTCTCTATCCGATCTACCGGGCTTCGTCCCGTCAGGACACCTAAAACGTTGAGAAAGAGGTTGAGATCCCGTGTCAGTTCCTCCGCCGCCACCGTATCCGTATCAGCCACCGGGGCCGGGGCAGCAGTGGAATCCCATGCCTGCGCCTCCAGCTCTGAATCCGTTCGCGGTCACCGCGTTGGTGACGTCGCTGCTGTGCCTCGCTCCGCTGGGGCTGATATTCGGCATCGTCGCGTTGCTGCAGATTTCTAGAAAAGGGCAGCGGGGCAAGGGTCTCGCGATTGCCGGGATCTCGGTTTCCGGTGCTGCCGCGAGCAGCTGATGGTCGGTGATGCCGAGCTTGTTGCGCAGCACGCCGTTGGGCATGGCGTATGGATCGTTCACCCTGCCCGCCGCTCCGAAGCCTGTCGGTGGCGGGCGATCGCGCGGGCGACCAGGGTGTCCGCGTCGACGTCGCCCTTCACGTACGCCTCGGTATCGCGGTCGGAGGCCTCGGAGGCGTGGAGCCCTTCGGCCTCGATGGAGCCGGTGGCCGAGGCGACGGCCGCACGTCGTGCCGCCCGGCCGCTCAGCGCCTCGTAGGCCTCGACGGACAGCAGGACGCCCTGGGGCTTGCGGTGGGCGCCGATCAGGACCGGGTCGGCATCCGCGCCGGACTCCGACAGGTCAGCCAGGATCTGCGACAGTCCCGCGCGCGCGTCGCTGACGGTCACGACCTCAGGGATCACCATGTTGTCACCGTACCCATATAGAGGCTTGATTCTGTACAGATTCTAGTACGGATTCCGGTGAGTGTCCCGCGTCGGGCGGCCTGGGAGGTATCTTCACCCCCGTCCCGGAGGCTGCCACCAACCGAGACTGCGACGTCCTCTCCGATGTCGGCGGGTCGAGGCGGACTACCGGCAGATCGCGCCGGTTGAGTTCGGTGATCTCCCTGTCGGCGGTGATGTTGTCCGCCTCAGTGGCCACCGGAACCTGCCTCTCCGAGAACGACGAAGCCCCCGTGCGGAGCCATCAAGGTAGCCACGGCAACGCCCTCTCTGTACGTTTGTGCAGGTCATAGCGTCGCGGTGGCTCTCCCCGGCGTACAGCCCGACTCGTCTGCCGCCACCAGCGGCTTTGCCTTGGAAAGGGCCTCTGACCTGCGTCGGAGGCCCTCTCTGATCTTTCGGCGGTCTAGGCCCGTCACGCGCTGGCCGGGCTGCTCGAACGGCGGCACAGCAGAGCTCCTTCCAAGGCCGAGGCCGGGGCCGAAGCCATCCCGTACCAGCCATTCGCGACACGCCCCTGCGTATGACGGCGGGCGCCGCCCCTGCCCCGTTCTGGGTGCAACAAGGACATGG
>NZ_JALLIN010000029.1 GCF_023630175.1 Streptomyces cellostaticus
ATAGGCCTGGCGGTCGCGGTGCTGGTCACGGCCGGTGCCGGCTGGTGGTTCTACGAGCACCTGAACGGCAACATCCACAGCGTCTCGCTCGACGGCAAGGGCGGCACCGAGAAGGCCGACGCGTTCGGTCGTACCCCGATCAACATCCTGGTGATGGGCTCGGACGGCCGCACCAGTGAGGCGGACTGCAAACTCGGCGGCGGCTGCTCGCGGACCGGCGTCCAGGACGGCAGCAACGCCGACGTGCAGATGGTGGTGCACATATCCGCCGACCGCTCCAACGCCACCGTGATGAGCATCCCGCGCGACACCATGACCAAGGTTCCCGCCTGCAAGGACAGCGCGAGCGGCCGGTCCACGGGCGGCTACTACGGCCAGATCAACAGCGCGCTGCAGTACGGCCCCGCCTGCCAGGTGGCCACCGTGCACCAGCTCACCGGCATCCCCATCGACCACTTCGTCAAGCTCGACTTCTCCGGCGTGGTCAAGATGTCCGACGCCGTGGGCGGCGTCTCCGTCTGCGTCACCGACGACGTCTACGACACCTACTCGCACCTGAAGCTGTCCGAGGGCAGCCACACTTTGAAGGGCGTCGCGGCCCTGGAGTTCGTCCGCTCCCGGCACGGCTTCGGAGACGGCAGCGACCTCGGCCGCACCGTCTCCCAGCACATCTTCCTCGGCGCGATGATCCGCAAGTTCAAGAGCGCGGGCACGCTCACCGACCCGAGCGCGGTCTACGATCTCGCGGACGCCGCCACCAAGGCGCTGACCGTGGACGACGGCCTGGGCACCGTGAAGAAGCTGATCGGTCTCGCGACCGACGTGAACAAGGTCCCCACCAAGCGGATGACCTTCACCACCATGCAGACGGGCGCCGACCCCGGCGACAGCAACCGGGTCGTGGTGGGCGCCGGTGCGAAGGCGCTCTTCTCGGCCATCGCCGACGACCGTTCACTGACCACCGGCTCGGGCAAGAAGTCCGCGGCGGCCTCGCCGTCCGACGGGGCGAAGGCATCGGCCTCGGCCGTGCCCGCGTCCGACATCGACGTCACGGTGGAGAACGGCACCGGGATCACCGGCCGCGCCTCCGCCGTCGCCGCCGCCCTGACCGGCAGGGGGTTCGGCACCGGGACGACCACGGCCAACGCCCCCAGCCCCGCGGCGACGACGACACTCACCTACGGCGCCGGCCGGAAGGACGAGGCCCTGACCGCCGCCAAGGCCCTGGGCCTGCCCGCCTCGCGTCTGAAGCAGGGCACCGGCACCGGACTCACGCTGGTCGTCGGCACCGACTGGCCCAGCGGCACCTCCTGGCCCGGCGCCTCGTCCTCGGCCTCGCCCACACCGGCCGACACCGGGGCAGCCGTGTCCAACGCCCACGCCCAGACCGCCGACCAGGCCAAGACCTGCGCCAAGGTCAGCCGCTACAAGACGGTCAGCCTCAACGGCGTACCCATGACGCCGGCCCAGGCGTACGCCGCGGCGCGCGGCAGACCGGACTCCGACGACTGATCCCCCGGCCCCGGTGGGCAGGGAGCAGGCGTCCCCGCCCGCCGCGCCGCGACCGTACCCGGGCCGGGGGAGCGGAGCCCGCCGTTGCGGCGCTACTGTTGATCGAACCGGTGAGCGAAACGGGTGGTGAGGCATGGAGTGGCGGGAGTACGCCGAGGCGATGGCCCGGCTCGCCAGGGACCTGCTGGAGCAGGACTCGGTACAGGCGACGCTGGACGCGATCTGCGCCGCGGCGGTGGAACTCGTCGAGGGCTGCGAGTCCGCGGGCATCCTCGCGGTGCGCAAGGGCAAGGCGGTCACCCTGTCCGCCACCCACGACATGGTCCGCGAGTGCGACCGGCTCCAGGGCGAGCTGGGGGAGGGGCCGTGCTTCGACCTGGCCCGGGGCAAGAGCGGTGACCGTGTCTACCGCATCCCCGACATGGCCGCGCCCCAGCCCGCCTGGGAGAGTTTCGCGGCGGCGGCCCGCGGACTGGACGTGCACAGCATGACGGGCGTGCTGCTGTACACGGACCAGGAGGACTTCGGGGCGCTGAACCTGTACGGCTCCCGCTCCGGGGCCTTCGGTGAGGAGATCGAGACGGCCGGCTGGCTGCTGGCCTCGCACGCGGCCGTCGCACTCGCCAGCGCACGCACCATCGACCAGTTGGAGCACGGGCTGCAGAGCCGGCACGCCATCGGGGAGGCCATGGGCATCCTGCGCGAGCGCCACAAGCTCAGCGAGGAGGACGCCTTCAACGTGATGCGGCGCATCTCGCAGGAGCACAACGTCAAGCTGCGCGACATCGCCGAGCGGGTGCGCGACGACCGTCCCGGGCGGCCCTGAGCGCCCGAGTGGGCGGTGCCGTCCGGCCCGGCGGCGCGGCGGTCCGGCTCCCCGGCGGGCCGTTGGGCGGGTCCGCGCGGATCCGCTCCCGCGGCGCCCGGCGCAGCGGATCCGGGTCCGGCTCCGCCTGCGGCGCGGGTCCGCGCGCGCCGGGCAGCAGCAGCGACACCTCGACGCGCTTGCCCTCGTCCCGGGCCCGCACGGACAGCGTGTGACCGATCGCCTTGACGATCTCGAGCCCGTGTCCGCCGACCCGCCGCGCGTCCCGGGACCGGACCTCGGGCATCCGGCCGGAGGAGTCCCAGACCGAGATCCGCAGCCGGTCGCCGTCGGGTGCCACCTCCAGCCCGAGCCCACAGGGTCCCGACGTGTGCAGAACGACGTTGGTGATCAGCTCGCTGACCACCAGGAGTGCGTCCTGCACCACGAGGTCGGGGACGGGGATGCGGCCGGTGGCGCGGACACGGTCGAGGAAGCTCTCCGCCGCTGCGCGGGCCCGGGCGGCGGTGATGGCACCGCTGTCCCAGGTCGCGCTCCACCGCGGCGAGGCGTCCCCGTTCCATTCCGGCCCATCCGGTGCCTTCTGCACAAGCGGGATGGCCATGAATATGCCTCGGTTGTCACTGGGTGCGTGGCTGATCTGAACCAGTCGGCTACCCCGAAGCCGGACCGTTAGCCGTCCTAGCGGCCGCCGGTGTCGGACGTGGCGGCCACCCGCCCGGGCGGCACCCTGGTGCTGTGACCGGAAGGGTTCACCGGCTCGCGACGCCCGGCCCGGCACCTCGCCGCGTCGTCGCATCACCCGAGTACGTCCGGTACGCGGACGACGCTCCGCCTTGCGCTGCACCGCACCGGACGCCGCGAGCCTTCCGGCAAACCCTTCCGGTCACAGCACTAGCGGGCGGTTCCGAAGTCCTGGGTCCAGTAGCTGTTGGGCTGCGCGAGACCGACGCCGATCTCCTTGAACGAGCAGTTGAGGATGTTGGCCCGGTGACCGGGGCTGGACATCCAGCCGTCCATGACCTGCTCCGCCGTGGCGTAGCCGTACGCGACGTTCTCGCCGTAGGAGCTCCAGGTGTAGCCGGCAGCGGTGATCCGGTCGCCGGGGGAGGACCCGTCGGATCCGGTGTGCGACATGTTCTGGTGCGCGGCCATGTCCTCGCTGTGCTCCTGCGCGGCCTTGGTGAGGGTCGCGTTCAGGGTCAGGGGGGAGCAGCCCGCCTTGCCGCGCTCGGCGTTGACCAGTTCGACGATGCGGGCGGTGACGCCGGAGGCCGTGGCGGTGGGCTCGGGGGTGCTCGGCGCGTCGGTGGCGGGCGCCGTGGTGGCGGGCGCTGAAGCGGTGGGTGCCGTGGCGGTGGGCCGGGGCGTGGCCGGGGAGGCCGTGGCGGCGGGCTTCGGCGCGCGCTGCGGCGTGCCCGCGGTGGGGCTGGACGGGCTGGGGGACACCTTGACGGTGTGCTTGTGCGCGTGCCGGTGCTTGTGCTTCGGCTTCGGCTTCGGCGGAGTGCCCGCCGGGGTGCTCGGGGCGGCCGCGCTCGGTATCTGCGTCGGCAGCCAGCTCGGCGCGATGCCGCCGTCACCGTGCCAGTAGCGCTGTCCGTACTCGGCGTACCGGCTCTGGGCGGCGTCCTGGACGGCGACGGACCGGTCCGCTGAGCCGTCCGGCCACTCGGCGCAGGCCATGGCTATGGACGGCACCCCGACGGCGCTCACGGCGACCGCGGCGACGACCACCCGCCGGTATTGCTGCTTCTTGCGATGCTCTCCCATTGCGTGACCTCACTCGCTGGTCGTTGCGCGCCCCGGGGTTGCCGGCGCGCCGCGGACTCCGCTCCCGACCTGCGGGAACGCCTTGCGGGTCGTCATTCTTAGGAAGCCTTCACATGGCATGCAAAGAGCGGTCGTACTACCGCGCCTAGTAGTCGGATGCGGCCCTTGCCAAGGGCGATCGCGCGTGCCGGTCCGGCCGGAGCGGGGCGAACCGAGCTCTGACGGCTCGTCAGAAACCCTGCACCGGCGGGAGAACGGCGCGCGGCGCCGGTGGGGCGGGGTGACGTCCGGCCGGCCCCGGTCCACTCCCGCATCAAGACGGACAAATCCCATATGTCGCCGGAGCCCCGTCTACTAACCGACCCGCTCATGTCGCGGTAATGCTGTGACGGATGTCACGGAACCTTGGATTCCGCTTGTTTTCCGGGCGCGCGGGGCCCGGAAGCGGCCGGCCCCGCAGGTCAGAGACGGACGGTCATCGTCACGGTCACCTCGTCGCCGGCCGACAGCCCCTGCGACACCCGTACGGCCTTCTTCAGCGGCAGGAGGTAGCCGCCGTCCCTGGGGAAGAGCGAGGTGGAGAACCCGCTGCCGCCGATCCTGGCGTCGACCGGGACGACACCCCAGCCGTACGTCACCGCCGACGCGATCTGCCGGATGTCGGCGGACTCGTCCTCGGGCACGGCGACGAAGTGGAACGGGGACGGCCCGCGCCACTCGATCACCCGGCCGTCGAAGACAAGTTCCATGCGGAATGCTCCAGTTGACCGAGGAGGGAGGGATCGCGCCCAGCATACCCGCGGGGCGGGGGCCCGCCGTGGCCGCAGGCCGGCCCGGGCGTCAGGCCGGTTCACCGCGCCAGGCGCCGTCGCGCAGCGCCCAGCGCACGGCCGGTGCCACGCAGAGCCCCGCGAGGGCGAACACCGCGCCGAGCACCGCCCAGCCGAGGGCGCCGTGGGCGATCGCGGTGACCGTGACCAGCGCCGGTCCCGCCATCATCCCCGCCGACGCGCCCGCGCCGAACACCCCCTGGTAGACGCCGTGCGCACGGGCGTCGGCCAGTTCGTAGCCCAGGGTCCAGCCGCCGGCCGCCGACAGCACCTCGGCGAACACCTGCACCACCGCCCCGGCCGTGAGGGCCGGCACCGCCCACAGGGGGGAGAGGCCCGCGGACAGGGCGTACACCGCGCAGGCCGCCGCCAGCAGCAGCCCCGACCAGCCCATCGCCCTCACCGCGGCGGGGACTCGGGAGGCGCGCCGGGCGACCCGCACCTGGAGCAGGGCCACCAGGACACAGTTGACGATCATCAGCAGGGCGGCCGTCCAGCGCGGTGCCGTGGTGCGCTGCACGATCCACAGCGGCAGCCCCACCTCGGCCAGCGTGTACTGCACCACCAGCACCGCGTTGAGCACCGTCACCGTCAGGAAGGGCAGGTCGCGCACCGCCCGCCAGCGGTCGCCCGCCGGGGCGTCCGCCACCTGGACCGCGCGTTCACGAGCGTGGGACGCCAGTGGCAGCCGGGGCAGCAGCAGCGCGGGGCCGGCGAAGGACAGCGCGTTCAACGCGATCACCGTCAGGTAGGCGCCCCGCGTGTCCACCTGCAGAGCGACAGCGCCCAGCGCGCCGCCCACGCCCATGGCGACGTTCGTCACCATCCGCAGGTACGCCCGGGCCTCGACCCGCGTCGCCGGTGGCAGCACCTCCGCGTACAGCGCGCCCTGCACCCCCCGGCTCGCCATCTGCAGTCCCGTCGCGCAGATCACCGCGACGAGGAACGCGGCGTAGGAGCCCACGAGGACGTAGCAGGCCGTGGCGATCCCCGTGCCGCCCCACAGCAGGGACCCGACGCGTCGGGCGCCCCACCGGTCCGCCGCCCGCCCCGCGGGCACCCCCGCGGCCACTCCCACCAGGCCCGCGATCGTCATCCCGAGCCCGACGGCGGTCGCCTCCAGGCCGACGACGCGGGTGAAGTACAGGACGCCCAGGGGGAAGTACAGCCCGTTGCCGAGGGAGTTGACGGCGGTCAGCACGGTGGCGGGGCGCAGCACCGGGTCGGCCGGCAGCAGCCCGCCCGCCCGCGTCGCCGGTCCGGCCCCCGAACTGCCGTCCAGGCCAGGGGCCTTCGGAAGTGGTGTGGTGGTCATGCCCGACAGCCAACCCGGTCCGCGTCCCGGTCCGACAATGATTTAGCGTGGCGCTCAATGATCGAGTTCCGCTTCGCCGTCGGCGACCTGGCCACCACGTCGTTCGCCTACTCGCCGCTGCAGGAGGCGGTGTTCTCGCTGCGCTGTCTGCACGACCCCGCGAGGTACCCGCACCACCGGCCGTGGCTGCGCCGCATCCGCCCCCGCCTGCAGGACACGGACCGCGAACTGCTCACCGCCCTGGTCACCCCGTGGCTGTGGGTGCCCGACTTCCTCACCCCGCGTCCGGCGCGGGCGCGGCCGGCCTTCGCGCACGAACTCGACGAGGTGCGCCGCACCCCGCCGGACGTCGTCTCCGCCGACTTCCGGGCCGGCTACCGGGCCGCGGACACTCTTCCCCCGCTCGTGGCGCGGGGCCTGGCCGACCCGGCCGCCTTTCTCGTCCGGCTCACCGACGCCCTCGACGCGTACTGGCGCACCTGCCTCTCCGACGCGTGGTGGCCGCGCGCCCAGAGCATCATGGAGGCCGATCTCGCCCACCGCGCACGGGTGCTGGCCGAGCAGGGGGCCGCCGCCCTGTTCGCCGGGCTCGACCCGGGGCTCGAGTGGAACGGTGGTCTGCTCCGACTGCACCACAAGGGCGCCACCGCCCCCTGGCCGTCGGCCGACATCCGTATCGCGGGACGCGGCATGGTCCTGGTGCCCACCCTCTTCGCGCGCGGCGCCCAGACGATGATCGACGTGTCCCGCCCGCCGCTGCTCGCCTATCCGGCCCGCGGCCGCGGCACCCTCTCCGAGACGCCGCCCCCGGTCACCGACCGAGCCCTGGTCCGGCTCCTCGGCCGGCCCCGCGCCCGGCTGCTGGTCCTGCTCGCCGAACCGGCCTCCACGACGGAACTCGCCCACCGCCTGGACGTCACCCCGGGCGCCGTCAGCCAGCATCTCGCCGTCCTCTACGACGCGGGCCTGCTCAGCCGCACCCGCAGCGGCCGGACCGTCCGCTACCTGCGCACGCCCCTGGGTGACGCGCTGTGCCGGTAGCGGCGGCCGGCCGCGCCGCCGGGGCGTCCGGTCAGCCGGCGGCGAGCAGTTCGAGGGTGTCGATCACCCGGTTCGAGAAGCCCCACTCGTTGTCGTACCAGGCGACCACCTTCACATGGCGCCCGTCGACCCGGGTGAGGGCGGAGTCGAAGACCGACGAGGCCGGGTTGCCGGTGATGTCGGAGGACACGAGCGGGTCCTCGGAGTACTCCAGGACACCGGACAGCGGTCCCTCGGCAGCAGCCCGGTAGGCCGTCAGTACGTCGTCGCGCGTCACGTCCCGCGCGACGGTCGTGTTCAGCTCGACGATCGAGCCCACCGGAACCGGCACCCGGATCGAGTCGCCCGACAGCCTGCCGTCGAGGTTCGGCAGCACCAGCCCGATCGCCTTGGCGGCGCCCGTCGTGGTCGGCACGATGTTGACGGCCGCGGCGCGGGCCCGGCGGGCGTCGCGGTGCGGACCGTCCTGGAGGTTCTGCTCCTGCGTGTAGGCGTGCACGGTCGTCATGAAGCCGTGCTCGATCCCGGCGAGTTCGTCGAGCACCGCGGCCAGCGGGGCGAGCGCGTTGGTCGTGCAGGAGGCGTTCGAGACGATCGTGTGCCGGGCCGGGTCGTAGGCACCGGTGTTCACCCCGAACGCGAGCGTGACGTCCGCGCCGTCCGACGGCGCGCTGACGAGCACCTTGCGCGCTCCGGCGGCCACATGGGCGTGGGCCGCCTTGGCCGAGGTGAAACGGCCGGTCGCCTCCAGCACGATGTCGACGCCGAGTTCGCCCCACGGCAGCCGCTCCGGCTCACGCTCGGCCAGCACCCTGATGCGGCGGCCGTCGACGACGAGGGCGTCACCGTCGGCGCTCACCGGGCGGCCCAGCCGGCCGGCCGTCGTGTCGAAGGCGAGCAGCCGCGCCAGCGTGGCGGGCTCCGTGAGGTCGTTGACGGCCACGACCTCGAGGTCGCTGCCGCGCTCCAGCAGGGCGCGCAGCACATTGCGGCCGATGCGACCGAATCCGTTGATGGCGATACGAGTCATGAGTGGTGTCCCTTCGCTCGCACACCAGGTTCGCGGGCGGCGGCGGTCGCTGACAGAGGCGCGATCGCCACAGTTCGCAAGGATCGCGCCAGCGCGCGCGGGGCGCGGGCTACTCGCCCCGGGTGAAGGTGCGCCGGTACTCGCTCGGGGTGGTGTCGAGGACCTGCTGGAAGTGCAGCCGCAGATTCGCGCCCGTGCCGAGACCTACGTCGGCGGCGATCTGCTCGACACTCAGCTGCGAACGCTCCAGCAGCTCGCGCGCCGCGTCGACGCGGGCCCGCATCACCCACTGCATCGGCGTGTACCCGGTCTCCGCCACGAAACGGCGCGAGAACGTGCGCGGCGACACCGCCGCATGGCGGGCGAGCACGTCCAGGGTGAGCGGCCGGCCGAGCCGGTGCAGGGCCCACTCGCGGGTCGCCGCGAACCGCTCGCCCAGCGGCTCGGGCACACTGCGCGGCACGTACTGGGCCTGGCCCCCGCTGCGATAGGGAGCCGCGACCAGGCGCCGGGCCGCGTGGTTCGCCGGGGCGACCCCGAGGTCACGGCGCAGGATGTGCAGGCACAGATCGATGCCGGAGGCGGCGCCCGCCGAGGTCAGCACGCCGCCCTCGTCGACGAAGAGCACGTTCTCGTCGACCCGGACGAGCGGGTGCCGCGCCGCAAGCGCCCGGGTGTAGTGCCAGTGCGTGGTGGCCCGCAGGCCGTCCAGCAGGCCCGTCGCGGCGAGCGCGAAGGCGCCCGTCGAGATCGCGGCCAGCCGCGCGCCCCGGTCGTGGGCGGCCAGCAGTGTGTCGACGACGGCGCGCGGCGGGTCCTCGCGGTCCGGGAAGCGGTATCCCGGGATGAAGACGCTCTCGGCCCACTCCAGCGCCTCCAGGCCGTGCGCGACGTGGTACGACAGACCGTCACCACCGGTCACCAGGCCGGGCGCCGCCCCACAGACCCGCACCTCGTACGGCATGCTCGCCCGGGTCGTGAACACCTGGGCGGGAATGCCGACGTCCAGCGGTTTCGCACCCTCCAGGACGAGCACGGCGACTCGGTGCGGATGCTGGGCTGAGGCGGACACGAGCAGCAGGGTACGCGGCGCCCGGACGGACGACGGACCGGCGGACGGCCCCCTTCGCTACCAGTAGTGCCGGCGTCCGGCGACCGCGTGCCCCATGGAGCCGAGGATCCACAGGACCGCGCCGATCACCACCAGGATGATGCCGATGGTCCACAGGATGGAGATCCCGGTGAGGAAGCCGATGATGAGCAGGATGACTCCGAGGGCGATCATGACGTGCCTCCTGTCGAAGTAACGCTCCTCAGGTCCGGGTGCCCCGAAGTGAGGCCTCGAGCCACCCTGCGAAGCAACAATTCGGCACAGAACCGCAACTTCGAACAGGTCCGGAAGCGACAGATGCCGACGCCGTCGAGGCCGTGCGCCCGACGGCACGGGGACCTCACCCGGCGCAGGCCACCGCTGCGCCGCGCGGTCCGGGACGTCGCGGGACCCACGTGCGCATCGTGTGCGGAGAACGTCACAAAGGCTCCCCCGGTGTTGCTTCGTGGGTTCAATCACCGCTGGGAGCTGCGGCTGTACCCACGGGTTCCGTCGGAGGTGAGGGGATCTGGTGGAGGTGCGCGCGGGATCGGCGTCCCGCCCGCACCTCCGGGGTTGATCTGTGCGTGACAACTGGGCACGCTCCGAGGCGCACCGGTTCTTCGTCGCCGGCGCGCCCCCCACTCAACCCCCCACACAGGACGAGGAGACCCCTCTTGACGACCCATCACCACCGCCTGGGGAAGGCCAGGATCGCCACCGCGATCACCTCCGTGGCGGCCGTCGTCGGCACCGCCATGGCCGTGGCGCCGACCGCCCACGCCGACCGCCCCGCCGAGGGCACGGTCTACGGGCTGCACGCCCGGGGAGCTGTCGCCGGCAGCTACATAGTCCTGCTGGACCACGCGGCGTCACCGGCTCGGAAGGCCGACCTGGCGGAACGGTACGGCGGCGAACTCGGCCGCGCCTACGGATCGGCGGTCAACGGTTTCTCGGCCACGAGCCTCACGGAGACCGGGGCCAAACGGCTGGCCGCCGATCCCGAGGTCTCCACCGTGGTGCAGAACAAGAAGTTCCACACCACCGCCGACCAGGAGAATCCGCCGTCCTGGGGCCTGGACCGGATCGACCAGGCCGACACCGCGGGCGACCACAAGTACACCTACCCCGACAAGGCCGGGGAAGGCGTGACCGCCTACGTCATCGACACCGGTGTGCGCATCAGCCACAAGGACTTCGGGGGCCGTGCCTCCTACGGCTTCGACGCCGTCGACAACGACGACAGCGCCGGCGACGGCAACGGCCACGGCACCCACGTCGCCGGGACCATCGCCGGGACCGCTCACGGCGTGGCCAAGAAGGCCGACATCGTCGCCGTCAGAGTCCTCGACGACAACGGTTCCGGTACCACCGAGCAGGTCGTGGCCGGCATCGACTGGGTGACCGAGAACCACAAGGGCCCCTCCGTCGCCAACATGAGCCTCGGCGGCGGTGCGGACCCGGCCCTGGACGCGGCGGTCGCCAAGGCGATCGCGGCCGGTGTCACCTTCGCGGTCGCGGCCGGCAACGAGTCCACCGACGCCAGGAACAGCTCGCCCGCCCGCGTGCCCGAGGCCCTCACCGTCGCATCCAGCACGAACACCGACGGGCAGTCCGACTTCTCCAACTTCGGTTCCGTGGTCGACCTGTACGCACCGGGATCGGACATCACCTCGGACTGGAACGACGGCGACGAGGGGACCAGGACGATCTCCGGCACCTCCATGGCGACCCCCCACGTCACCGGCGCCGCCGCCGTCTACCTCGCCGGCCATCCGGACGCCACGCCCGCTCAGGTCGCCACGGCCCTGACCGGCGGTGCGACGGTCGACAAGATCACCGGCGCCGGCAGCGGAACACCCAACAAGCTGCTGAAGGTGACCGAGTAACGGCTCCACAGGCGGCCCGGCGACCCCGGTCGCCGGGCCGCTGACTGTTACTCACTTTCGGGTGAGGCCGGGCGGGCTCGGGCGCGAAGTCCCGGACGGCGTCGCCTTATAGCTCATACAACGCATTAATGGACATTACATCCTAGAGTTACGAAAATGTGCGTGAATCGTAACGGGCCTCGTGTGTCCGCCGGTGGCGTGGCGTCCTGCCTGCACGGTGTGCCTGTGCGGCCGCCCGGCCGTCACCCGCACAACCCTGAGAAGGGGGACACCTTGTCCGCTTCTGTCTTCGTGACCGCACGTCGTGCCGCTGCCGCCACCGTCGCCGCGGCGGCCGTCGTGGGCGCGGCGGCACTGCCGGCCTCGGCTGCCGACCACGGGCGTGCGCTGCGCGCACAGGTCGTCATCAGCGCCGTGCAGCACGGCTCCCACGTCCGCGACGCCCGCGCTCTGAACAGGGAGTGGGTCGAGCTCGCCAACGAGGGGCGCCGTGACGTCAACCTGAACGGCTGGACGCTGTCCGACGCGGACGGTCACAGGTACGTCTTCCGCTACTACCGGCTGCGTGCCCACGGGACGGTCCGCGTCCACACCGGTGTCGGCCGGGACCGTGTCGGTGACGTCTACCAGGACCGCGGTCGCCAGGTGTGGGACTACAACGACACCGCGGTCCTGCGCGACAGCTGGGGCCGCTACGTCGACTCCGCCTCCTGGGGCAACCACCGCCGCGGCCGCTGGGGCAACGACCGCAACGGCCGCTGGTTCGGCGGCCTCCTCGACCACCGCGGTGACCGCCGTCACGACGACCGTGACCACCGCGGTGACCGCCGTCACGACGACCGTGACCACCGCGGTGACCGCCGTCACGACGACCGCGACCACCGTGGCGACCGCCGTCACGACGACCGCGACCACCGCGGTGACCGCCGCCACGACGGCGTCCACGGCAACCACCGCTGATCCAGGACCTGCCGGCGTTTGACCCGCGGCGCGTCACTCACCAGGAGTGGCGCGCCGCAGGTGCTTCCCGCCCCGGCGCCGGCGAACGGCCGCACGGCCCGCGCGCACCGGAGCCCGCACGCCGTGCGGCCCGAACGCCGGCGCCCGGCGGCCGGACCCCGGGGTGCCTCACGCCGCGAGCGCGTGGCCCGGGTGCAGCACGACCTTCGTGTAGCCCTCGATCCGCTTGTCGAACTTCTCGTAGGCCCCGGGCGCGTCCTCGAGCGGCAACTCGTGCGAGACCACGAAACTGGGCTTGGCGCGCCCTGCGATGATCATGTCGCGCAACTGGCGGTTGTACCGCTTCACGTTGCACTGGCCGGTGCCCATCTGCTGGCCCTTCTCGAACATCCGGCCGATGGAGACCAGCAACTGACCGTGCTTGGCGTGCTCGTCGGGTCCGCCCGGGTCGGACGGCACGTACAGGCCCGGCACGCCGAGCATGCCGGTGGGGCGTACCGTCTCGACGAGGGTGTTGAGGACGACGGCGGGTTCCTCGTGGCTGACGTCCTTGTGGGACGTGGCCTGGTAGCCGACGGCGTCCACGCCCTTGTCGGTGCCCTCGCCCGAGGTCTGCGCCTTGATCTGTTCGGCCGGGTCGCCCTTGGTGAAGTCGATCGGGATGGCCCCGATCTCCGCCGCCTTGGCGAGCCGCTCGGGCACCCGGTCCACCGAGAAGACCTTGGACGCGCCGCGCAGCAGCGCCGAGTAGGCGGCCATCAGACCCACCGGACCGGCACCGAACACGGCCACGGACTCACCGGGCGACACCTGCGCCAGCTCGCATCCGTGGTATCCGGTCGGGAAGATGTCGGCGAGCAGCACGAAGTCCGTCTCGAACTCCTCTCCCGCAGGCAGTTTCAGGCAGTTGAAGTCGGCGAACGGGACCCGCAGCCGCTCCGCCTGGCCACCGACGTAGGGGCCCATCGCGACGTAGCCGTACGCCCCGCCCGCGAACCCCGGATTCACCGTCAGGCAGAACCCGGTCTTCTCGGCGAGACAGTTCTTGCAGAACCCGCAGGCCACGTTGAACGGCATCACGACCCGGTCGCCCTGGGACAGCGAGGTCACGCCGCTGCCGACCTCCTCGACGATGCCGAGATTCTCGTGGCCGAAGACTATGCCGGCCTCCGCGGCCGTACGGCCCTCGTACATGTGCAGGTCGGACCCGCAGATCGCGGTCGACGTGACCCGTACGATCACGTCGTTCGGGTGCTGTATCTGCGGATCGTCGACGTCCCTCACCGCCACACTGAACGGCTTCTCATAGACGACGGCTTTCACCTTCGGTCACCTCCGCGTCGAACGCCGGACGGCGGCGGCGACGGGCCGCTCCGGAGGGAGCCCGGGCAGGGCGGGCCGAGGGCCGCGCCCCGCGAGCCCCCGCATGGGCCTCGTCGCGCTGCTGGACACTTCCAGCAAACGCCCGCCCGGCCCGATCCGCAAAGGCACACCCCCGGGAACCCCAACCACCGTTGAAAACGACGATCTTGGGCACGCTTAGCCGGGTGATCCCCGTCGTCGATCTCCCGGAGGGAAGCCCAGCATGACCGTCCCCGCGCGCCCTTTCCGCCCCGCGGACCGCGACCGGCGGCGCTTCGACCTGCGTACGACCGCCATGTTCTTCGGGCTGCTCGCGATCATCCTGTGCGTCCTGAGCTTCGTGGCCCGTACCGCGGTCGACATCGTCGAACGCCGTCCGTTCTGGGCCTGTTCACTGGCCATGGTCAGCCTCGCGGCGGCGCTCACGTGCAGGTCCCGGTGGCGGCGCCTGTCCGTCGCGAGATGCGCGCGCCGCGCCACCGAGACCCTGGAGGCGGCGGCCGAGAAGGCGTCCGACACGCTGTGCGCCCCGGCCCCTGCCCCGGTTCCGGCCCCGGCCGGTCCGGTGCCGGTGGAGGCGTTGGTGACTCCGGAGCCGACCGCACCCGCCGGCACGCCGGGCCGGGGCGGCGTCCTCGGGCCGGAGACCACGTGCCCCGGCAGCGAACCGAACGGGCTCGGCGGAGAGGAGGCCACCGTCCCCCTCACCGGCGTGGTCGACCACGCCGAGCTCGATCCCGACGCCTTCGAGCAGGCCATAGCCGACCTGTGCGCGCGTGACGACTGCCGCCAGGTGGAAGTGGTCGGAGGCGCGGGCGACTTGGGCGCGGACGTCACCGCGGTCACCCCCGACGGCCGGCGCGTGGTCATCCAGTGCAAGCGCTACTGCGACACCAACAAGGTCGGCTCGCAGGACATGCAGCGATTCGGCGGCACCTGCTACACCGTCCACGAGGCCGACGTGGCGGTGGTCGTCACGACGAGCGACTTCACCGCACCGGCCCTCGAGTACGCCCGTCAGTGCGGGATCCTCTGCGTCAACGGAGCGGAGCTGAGTGCCTGGACCGACGGCACCGGCCCCCGCCCCTGGGACCTCGCCGAACCCGGCGTCTGATCACGGAGGCGGGGCACACCCCGGTGCCGAGGACAGCGCTGAGCCGGGGCCTCTGGTGTGGACCGGGCCGGATCCGAACGGACGGACCCAGCCAGCGCCGCGTCGGCCGGGGCTCGCCCCGTCGCGATGCCCGGCGGACACGCTCGCCGCACCGGCCGAAAGCCCGGGTACGCCCGGTACGAGGGCTTCCGGCCGGCACGCCGGGAGCACCCACCGCACACCGCTTCCTGACGGGCGAACCCCGGCTGACGCGGCACTAGTCGGCTCCGGACTCCAGGACGCGACGGGCCGCCTCCGCCTCCGCGGCCGGCGGGGACAACTCGTCGAGGGTGTCGAGTTCGGTGTCCGACTCCAGTTCCCGTTCCCAGGCCCCGGCGAGCCGCTCCTGCTCCGCACGCGGCCGGGCGGCCACGGCCTCCCGGTGCTCCGGGTCCAGAGCGGCGAGGAAACGTCCCACCGGGTCCGTCGGCATACCGTGCTCCTTGTTCGCCGGGAAGGGGCGGCTCGCGTTCGCCGGGAAGGGGCGGCTCGCGCTCCAGCATGGCCGACGGTGCCCGCTCCGGCCGTCCGACACGGCCCGCGGCCACCCTGATGGCCCGCACGGAGCCGTGGTCCCTGCGACCCCCCTCACGCCGCGGAACCGCCCTCCCGCTCGCGCGCACCTTCCCGGTCGGCGCACTCCGCTTCCCGGCCGTCACCCCGGACGGTGCGCGTGCCGGGTACCGGGCGGTGCGGGATTCTGTAAGCGTGTGGGGTGCCCCAGCCGGCCGGATCCCCGCGGCCTACGCCGCCGCGGGCCGCCGGGCGGTACCTGTGACGGTGGTCGCCGCGACGGGGTTCCTCCTCTTCCGCTACGGCCTGGGCCTCCCCGTCGCGGCCACCTACGCCCTGTTCTCCGCCGTGGCGCTGGGCGGGCTGTCCAAGATCCCCGGCACCGGGCGGCAACGGGCCGCGACGGCACTGCGCGCGCTGCCGGTGTGCTGGCTGCTGGTGATCGTCGGCACCTGGCTGTCGGTGCGGACCTGGAGCGCCGTCGCCGGGATGCTGATCGTGGGCTTCGCCCTGGCCTTCTCGGCCGTGGGCGGCCCCCGTCCGGCCGGCACGGCCCCCGGCCTGCAACTGCTCTACATCCTGCCCTCCTTCCCGCCCTACGATCCCGGCTCGCTCGGCGAACGGCTGATCGGTACCACGACGGGGCTGGCCCTGCTCATCGCCGCCGAGGCGCTGATCCTCCCCGAGCCCCCACCGCGGTCGTACCGGGAGCGGGCCTCCCGAGCGGTACGGACGGCCGCCCACTGCGCGACCCTGCTGGCCGCACCCCCGTACGCCCTGACCGGCAAGGCCGGTGAGGACGCCCGGGAGGCCGGCGCGGAGCTGAGGCCCCTGACCGTGCCGGAGGCCGAACGCCCCGCCGGACCGGGGCTGCGGCACCGCGCCCTCGCCCACACCGGCCTGGCCACCCGTACCCTGCTCAGCCGGCTCGCACGGCTGACCACCCCGCCCGGCGACGGAGACCAGGGCCCGCGGGTGACCGCCGTCCTGCGCGCGGTGGCGAACCTGTCCACCGCGACCGCGGACAGCCTCGGCTCGGGGCCGGAGCCCGTGGCCGCCCACGCGGACCTGGTCGCGGCCCGCGCACGTCTGGCGGCCACGTCCGCCGGTCCCGTCCCCGCGGTGGCCGGGGCCGCGAGCGGCCCCGGCCCGCCGGTCCTCCCGCCCGCCGTACTGCGCCGGCACGCGGCCGTGCTGGAGATCGCCGACGCCGCGCTGGCCATGGCCACGGCGGCCGACCTCGCGGTACGGGGCCGGCGGGTGGCGGTGCCGGTACCGCCCGGCCGCTTCTGGTACGCCAGGAGCCGGGCCCCGCGGCTGTGGTGGTACCGGATGCGCGGTCATGCCGGGCGCCGGTCGGTGTTCTTCCAGAACGCGGTGCGCATCGCCCTGGCCCTGACCGCGGCCCGGCTCGTCGCGGGGGTGGACACGCTGCCCCACGGTTTCTGGGCCACGCTGGCCACGCTCACCCTCACCCGGACCACCATGGACGAGACCTGGAGCACCATCCGCCGGGCGCTCGGAGGCACCCTGGCCGGGGCGTTGCTGAGCGCCGGACTGCTGGCCCTGGTGGGTGCCCACACCGAGATCTACGCGGCCGTCCTCCCGTTGTGGATGCTCCTCGCCTTCACCCTGGGACCGGTCAAGGGTGTCGGCTGGGCCCAGGGGCTGTTCACGGTCCTCGTGGCCCTGGTCTTCGCCCAGCTCGCGCCGCCGACCTGGCGGCTCGCCGAGGTCCGGCTGCTGGACGTACTGGTCGGCAGCATGATCGGCGCGGTGTTCGGCCTGCTCGCCTGGCCCCGCGGCGCCCATGACGAGCTGCGCCGCGCCGCGGCGGAACTCCTGCGCAGGGCGGCCGAGATCGTGGTGGCGACCAGCGCCGACGTGGCGGCCGGGCGTCCGGCGGCCGCCACACCGCTCGAGGTGTCCGGCCACCGCTCGCTGCACCAGGCCGTGATCCTCGCCGAGTCCGCGTACGCCCAGTTCCAGAGCGAGCCGACGCTCTTCGGGGGCCAGGGCAGAGGGGCGCCGCTGCCCGGGGTGGACTGGCAGGCCGCGCTCATCGCCGGACACCACACCCTGTGGGGATCGGAACGGCTGCTGGAGCCGCCGCCCGTTCCGCTGGGCCCGGCAGCCGCCGAGTCGGCCGGGGGGCTCGGGGACCGGGTGGCGGGGCGGATGCTGCTGGTCTCGGCGGCGCTCGACCCCGGGTGCGACACCCCGGCGGCGCTGGTGCCCCGCCTCGACCCCGCCCTGGCGGGATTCGGCGCGGAGCCCCCCGGCGCACCCCGGCTGTACTACGCGACCGTCGCGTGGCTGAGCGCCCTGATGACCGACCTGGCCCGCATCCCCCGCGCCGGCCCCGCACCCGGGCCCGCGACGACGACCGCGGCTCCGGCTCGCAACACCCCCTGAGGGACGTCCGGCGATCCCCGGCGGGCGCACGACGACAGCCGCGGCACCTCGCCGCGTCGTCGGATCGCCCGGACACGCCCGGCATGAGGACGACCCTCCGCCAAGCGACCCCCCGCCCCGCGACGCAGCGCGTCCGACACCGTGCGCCGGAGCCGCCGCGGAGCACGGGACGGCCCTCGGGTGTACCCGGTCGTGTCTCCGGTGAAGCGCCGTCCCGGCACGTCCGGCACGCACTCCCGCCGCGGGGCCGCCCGCCCGGCGACGACGGTGCCCGGGCCGAATCCCCCCGGCTTCCGTAGCGCCGGCGGCCGGCTGGGAAAGAAGCGGTTGCGTCGGCCCGCCGGGCGCGAGGATGATCCATTCGAGACCGGTCATCCACCTCCGGTCGCCCGAACCGTTCCCCTACGAAGGGAAAACCCCCATGCCCGAGCTGGACGAACGCTTCGACGTCGTGGTTCTCGGAGCGGGACCCGGCGGCTACGTCGCCGCCGTCCGCGCCGCGCAGCTCGGCAAGCGCGTCGCCGTCGTCGAGGAGAAGTACTGGGGCGGTGTCTGCCTGAACGTGGGTTGCATCCCCAGCAAGGCGCTGCTGCGCAACGCCGAACTGGCGCACATCTTCACGCGCGAGGCGAAGACCTTCGGCATCAAGGTCGACGGGCAGGTGTCCTTCGACTTCGGCGAGGCCTTCCGCCGCAGCCGCAAGGTCGCCGACGGGCGCGTCAAGGGCGTCCACTACCTGATGAAGAAGAACGGGATCACGGAGTTCGACGGCCGCGGCACCTTCCTCGACCCGCACACACTCGAGGTGGCCGGTTACGACGGCTCGACGCGCACCATCGGCTTCGACCACTGCGTGATCGCCACCGGCGCCACCCCCAAGCTGCTCCCCGGCACCCGCCGCACCTCCCGGGTGGTGACCTACGAGGAGCAGATCCTCGCCGAGGAGCTGCCGCAGTCGATCGTGATCGCGGGCGCCGGCGCCATCGGTGTGGAGTTCGCCTACGTCCTGCACAACTACGGCGTGAAGGTCACCATCGTCGAGTTCCTCGACCGCATGACCCCGCTCGAGGACGCCGAGGTGTCCGCCGAGCTCGCCCGCCAGTACCGCAGGCTGGGCATCGACGTGCTGACCTCCACCCGTGTCGACGCCATCGACGAGTCGGGCCCGCAGGTGCGGGTCACCGTCACCGCCAAGGACGGATCACAGCGGACCCTGGAGGCCGACAAGGTCCTGCAGGCGATCGGCTTCGCCCCGAACATCGAGGGCTACGGCCTCGACAAGGCCGGTGTACGGGTGACCGAGCGCGGTGCGATCGACGTGGACGGCCGCTGCCGCACCTCCGTCCCGCACATCTTCGCCATCGGGGACGTCACCGCCAAGCTGATGCTCGCCCACGCCGCCGAGGCGATGGGCATCGTCGCCGCCGAGACCCTCGCCGACGCGGAGACCATGGAGCTCGACTACGCGATGATCCCGCGCGCCACCTACTGCCAGCCCCAGGTCGCCAGCTTCGGCTACACCGAGGCCCAGGCGCGCGAACTCGGGCACGACGTCAAGGTCGCCAAGTTCCCCTTCACCGCGAACGGCAAGTCGCACGGCCTCGGTGACGCCACCGGCTTCGTGAAGCTGATCAGCGACGCCAAGTACGGTGAGCTGCTGGGCGGTCACCTGATCGGCCCGGACGTCACCGAGCTGCTGCCCGAGCTGACCCTCGCCCAGCAGTGGGACCTGACGGTCCATGAGGTGGCGCGCAACGTGCACGCCCATCCGACCCTGGGCGAGGCCGTCAAGGAGGCCGTGCACGGCCTGGCCGGCCACATGATCAACATGTGAGGACGGCCGCGGCCACGACCCGGCGGTCGTGGCCGCGGCCCGTCCCGTGCCGCACGGACAGGTCGAGCCGGAGCCCCGTCCCGGGCGCCCGTGCCCCGGCCGGACGGCCGCCGCGTTCTCGCGGCAACGCGCGCACGGCGTTCATACTCCCTTAGAGGGCGAATGTCATCCCATTGGCGGCGTATTCGGCCGGTCAAGGCGCTTTCCCACGTTTGTCACGGTGAGGATGGGGCCGACTGGCAACGCGAACCGCGACATCGGGAGACATCCAACCTGTGAGCATCCTCAACGAACCTCCCGGAGCAGCGGCAGCCGAGGACTCGTACGAGAACGAGCTGCCGGTCCGGCGCAAGCAGCCCGGAAACGTCGTGGTCAGATGGATGACGACCACCGACCACAAGACGATCGGCACGCTCTATCTGGCGACGTCGTTCCTGTTCTTCCTGTTCGGCGGGGTGATGGCGCTGGTCATCCGGGCCGAACTGGCGCGTCCCGGCCTGCAGCTCATCTCCAACGAGCAGTACAACCAGCTCTTCACGATGCACGGCACCGTGATGCTGCTGATGTTCGCGACGCCGCTGTTCGCCGGTTTCACGAACTGGATCATGCCGCTGCAGATCGGCGCCCCGGATGTGGCGTTCCCGCGGCTGAACATGTTCGCCTACTGGCTCTACCTGTTCGGCTCGCTCATCGCGGTCGGCGGCTTCCTCACGCCACAGGGCGCTGCCGACTTCGGCTGGTTCGCCTACAGCCCGCTGTCGGACGCGGTCCGCTCGCCCGGCCTCGGTTCGAACCTGTGGATCCTGGGTCTCGCGTTCTCCGGCTTCGGCACCATCCTCGGCGCGGTCAACTTCATCACCACGATCATCTGCATGCGCGCCCCGGGCATGACCATGTTCCGCATGCCGATCTTCGTGTGGAACGTGCTGCTGACCGCGGTGCTGGTGCTGTTCGCCTTCCCGGTCCTGGCGGCCGCGCTGTTCGCCCTGGCGGCGGACCGCATCTTCGGCGCCCATGTGTACGACGCGGCCAACGGCGGTCCGATCCTGTGGCAGCACCTCTTCTGGTTCTTCGGCCATCCGGAGGTGTACATCATCGCCCTGCCGTTCTTCGGCATCGTCACCGAGGTCATCCCGGTCTTCTCCCGCAAGCCGATCTTCGGCTACATGGGCCTGGTCGCGGCGACCATCGCGATCGCCGGCCTGTCCGTGACGGTGTGGGCGCACCACATGTACGTCACGGGGGCGGTACTCCTGCCGTTCTTCTCCTTCATGACCTTCCTGATCGCGGTCCCGACCGGGGTGAAGTTCTTCAACTGGATCGGCACCATGTGGAAGGGCTCGCTGTCCTTCGAGACCCCGATGCTCTGGGCGGTCGGCTTTCTCGTGACCTTCCTCTTCGGTGGTCTGACCGGTGTCATCCTGGCCTCGCCGCCGATGGACTTCCACGTCTCGGACTCGTACTTCGTGGTGGCCCACTTCCACTACGTGGTCTTCGGCACCGTCGTGTTCGCGATGTTCGCGGGCTTCCACTTCTGGTGGCCGAAGTTCACGGGCAAGATGCTGGACGAGCGGCTGGGCAAGATGACCTTCTGGACGCTGTTCGTCGGCTTCCACGGCACCTTCCTGGTCCAGCACTGGCTGGGCGCCGAGGGCATGCCGCGCCGGTACGCCGACTACCTGGCGGCCGACGGCTTCACCGCCCTGAACACGATCTCCACCATCAGCTCGTTCCTGCTGGGCCTGTCGATGCTGCCGTTCCTCTACAACGTGTGGAAGACGGCCAGGTACGGCAAGCCGGTCGGCGTGGACGACCCGTGGGGCTACGGCCGCTCGCTGGAGTGGGCGACGTCCTGCCCGCCGCCGCGGCACAACTTCTACACCCTGCCACGGATCCGCAGCGAATCCCCGGCGTTCGACCTGCACCACCCCGAGGTGGCCCAGCTCGAACACGAGGCCAACGTCGGCCGGCGTGACGCGGTCGAGCCGCAGGGCGGTCAGAGGTGACGACGCCGAACCGTCCCGGCGCCCCCCGGGACGGCTCGCTCGCCAACGAGGTCGAGGGCTACCTGCTCCTGCACGCGGAACTCGAACAGGCCCGGCACGAGGCCGAGACGCTCTGCGCCCGCCTGCCCTGGCTCACCACCGGTCAGGCCGAGGACCTGACCCGGCACTACACCGAGCAGCGCCTCGACCTGACGCGCCGGGCCCTGCAGGCCACGGCGGACCGCGCCAAACGCCTGCGCGGCGAGTACGAGGCCCGCTACCGCGCACTGCGCCGCACCCTGGTCCGGCGCCACGCCATGGCCGCCTGCTTCCTCCTCACCTGCACCGGCACGGCGAACACCCTGGCGTGGTATGCGACCCGCTGACCGCCCTCACCGGGGACACGGCCGCCGACGGCGTGCCGCCCCGAACGTGCCGCTACAGGGCGATCAGTCCCGCGGCCGTCTCCCGGAAGCCGCAGGCGTCGACGTAGAACGAGCGCAGCCGGTCCTCGAAGTCGACGTGCAGCCAGGCGCACTCGGCGGCCCGGGCCCGCTGGGCCGCGAGCGCGACGAGCCCGCTGCCGACCCCTCTGCCCCGGCAGCGCTCGGCCACCACGGTGTCGAGCAGGAAGGCGTGGACCCCTCCGTCCCAGAGGACGTTGACGAAACCGATCAGGTCCCCGCCCTCGCGCGCGCAGACCCAGCCGAGACTGTGCCGCTCGAGCCGGGCCCGCCAGTCGGTGCGGGCCACCGGATGACCGAAGCCTTCGGCGTGCAGGGCGTCGAGAGCACCGTCGTCCAGGTCGCCCCGCCACTCGTAGCTGATCGTCATGCCCCGATCGTAGGGCCCGCCGTACGAGGCGCCGCCTGTCATGTGGTGTGACTGGGCCTCGGTGCGGACGGCCGGTGCGCGGCGCTGCCGAGCTGTTCCAGGATCCGCCGCTCCGAGGGCTGCAGCGGGGGCTCGGACGTCTGGGGGAGGACCGGACCGGTGAGGGCCGCGAGCAGGGCCCCGGGCCGCATCGCGCGGGCGGCGGGAGCGGTGAGGCTGGTGACGTCCCACAGCGCCGAGGCCGCCTCGTAGGTCCCGGTCGCGGCCCGGGTCAGCCGCCTCGTGTACCAGGCGGCGACCCGGTCGGCGGCTCCCGGCCGCGCGCCGACGACGCCCGGGTAGAGGACGTCCACGCCGACGGCGGTCGACCAGGCGGTGTCGACATGCCGCGCCGCACCGCGCAGCACGCGCCGGGACAGGCCGGTGCCGGTGAGGCCGTGCCGCTGCACCTCCCGGGCCAGGACCTGGGCGCCGAGCGCCGCCACCGACATGCCCTGTCCGTAGGCGGGGTTGAAGGTCGCCAGCGCGTCGCCGAGGACGATCAGCCGCTCGGGCCACTGACCGGCCTTCTCGAAGTACCGGCGGTTGTTGTCGGTACTGTGCCCCCGGCTGACCGCGACGTCGGTGAGCGGCTCGGCACCGGAGACGAGGTGGCCGATGACGGGGTGCGGCAGGCCGAGGACGTAGCGCAGGAAGCCCTCGGGGTCGCGGGGCGGTTCGCCGCCCCGGGTGCCGGCCGCACTGACCATCCAGCGGTTGCCCTCGATCGGCAGGACCATGGCGCTGCGGCCCGGCCGGCCGTCGTAGGGGTTCGCCTGCACCAGGGTCAGCGGGAAGGATTCGGCACCCGGAGGGATCCGGTAGATCCGGGTGGCGTTGGTGAGACCGGAGTCGATCTTCTTCTCCTCGACGCCGGTGATGCCGACGCCGGCCAGCCAGGCGAGGCTGCCCGAGCCGCGGCCGCTCGCGTCGACGACGAGGTCCGCCGCCAGCTCGCGGCCCAGCCCGTGGGCCGTCTCCTGGCCGAGCCGGACGCCCCGGACCTGGCGGGCGTCGCCCAGGAACCCCTCGACGCTCGCCCGGTGGACGGACACGTGGGGCCGGGCCTCCGTGAGGATCTGCCGCAGGACCCAGTCGGTCAGCGCCCGGGTGCAGGTGATCATGTGCGGACCGCTGCGCTTCCAGCGGTGGAACCAGCCGCCGTCCGGCGTGCGGGCCAGCATCCCGTTGCCCAGCGCGATCTCGTGCGCCCCCGCCGCGAGCAGGCGGTCGCGCACGCTGACGGGGAACAGCGCCTCCATCGCGGTCAGGCCGCCGGCCATCAGCAGATGGGCGTGCCGTCCCTGGGGGACACCACGCCGGTTCTCCGGCCCCCGGGGCAGCTCGTCCCGGTCGAGCACATGGATCCGCAGCGTGGGTTCCGCCAGGGACAGCGCTGCTGCGGCCACCAGTCCGGCCGTGCCGGCTCCGATCACGACAGCTTTGTGCGGCAACGGGCTCTCCTCGTAATGATCGTGAAACGGCGTCATTGGGTACTTATTCGCTCCGGCGCCGCCGTGTGGAGGCGGTGCACGGTGTTCGCCAGCTCAACCAGGTCGATGGTGATGCGGAACTTCTCCGGTGGATCGGCCGGGCCGGCGCTCTTGCCCGACGCACGGCGTAATCCGTCCATGATCATCGCTTCCTCCGATGCGGCGCGTGCCCGGTCCTGCCGCTCGCCGCGCTGGACGGCCGCCGTGTACGCGGTGTGGCCGACCCGCTGGTCGAAGTGCGCCGTGAGCTGCAGCAGGGCGTCGCGGATGTTCGCCTCCAGCAGGTAGAGGCGGTTGCTCGGCAGTTGCCACCACAACTGCCACCAGGTCGGTTCCGCCCTCGGCGTCGTCGCCACGTCCTTCACCGCCGGCCACAGGGGCTTGAGCGCGCGGTAGGTGGCCAGGCTCTGCCGCTCCGCCGCCGCGGCGGACGCGAGGCGCGGCAGGACGAAGCCGGCGGAGTAGATCAGGGCACCGAGGGCGGCGGCGGGGGGTGCCACAGTGGTCGACAGGACGTCCAGGTCGTACCCGAGCCAGCGGGCGGCGACCGCGGTGACCTTGGTGAGCGTGAATCCCAGGGTGTCGACCAGCAGGCCCGCGAGGATCAGCCGCAGACCGATCCGGAGCAGGCCGGTGACCTCGTCGCGCGCCCACTTCAGGCAGACGGCACTGAGCACGATGGTGCTCGTCAGGTGCCCGACGAGGTAGAGCAGGATCATCTCCCGCATGTACGGGGTGTTCGCGTAGTAGGTGTCCAGGTCGGTGAGCCGCTCCGTGCGCGCGTCCGCGAGGGCGAACAGCACGACGATGGCGACGACGAGCGTCCCGTACACCGCGACCGTCAGCCGCACCATGCGCCGTATCCGCTCCTGCGGCCCGCCCCGCCAGTGGATCAGCAGGATGATCAGCGAGCAGCTGAAGGCGGAGATCGAACCGTAGGTGAGCGGGGCGCCGACGTTGGGGACGCCGGTGGCGTGGTTGACCGCGGCGAGGGTCACCGGCGCCGACCAGACGAAGCAGACGGCGGCGAGGAAGGTGGTGGCCCGGCTGGCGACGGTCAGGGGTGAGCGGGGAGTCGTGCGTGGTCGGCGAAGCAGCATGGCGGCCAGGGCCAGAAGGAAAGCCGCCGTGTACACGACAGGACTCATAGGGTGGGGGACTCCGTTCAGGTCCTCTTGCTGTGTGGGGGGACGGCCGGGAGCGGGGCCGGGGCGGTGCCGTCGTCAGACACGCGGCCGGGCCGCCTCGGCCCCGCCGGCGACGTGGGCGGTCGCCCGGGTCACCCGCGCGGACTTCTTCAGGGCGTCGGCGATCAGGACCAGGGCCTGCGCATCGCGGGGATGCGGGAACCGGGTGGGCGCGCCCACGGGTTCGAGCAGGGGCTGGGTACTGCGCTGCGCGGCCGCCGAGATGGTGGCGGCCCACGCCGCGGAGACGGCCCTCTCCCGGTCACCCGTCCTCCTGAGTTCCGCGTCGTGGACCTCGTCGAAGAGCCGTGTGTCGAAGAGCGACTCGAGCGCGTGGAGGCCGTTGAGAATGGTGCTCCGGCGCCAGGTGCCCCACAGGAAGGGGGAGCGCGGCCGGTCCACCCGCAGGGCGCGGTCGCGGAGCACCGGATCCAGTGCGGCGTCCAGTGACGCCAGCCGGAAGAAGTCCCGCCATGCCGAAAGGTGGTAGCCCGCCATCGGCAGCAGGACCCCGGCCACCGTCAGCAGGGCGCCCAGACCGGCGCAGACGGGCGGCACGGACGTCGCGAGCAGGGGCCAGTCCCGGCCGGACCACCGCGCGGCGACGGCGATCAGCTTCGAGATGCTGTACCCGGCGGTGATCACCGTGCCGGTGCCGATCGTCAGCAGACTGGCCCGCAGCCAGGGCCGCTTGCGCACCTCCGCCTCGAAGCCCCAGCGCAGCGACCACAGGGCACTGACCGACACGGCGGTCAGGTGCGCGACCAGGTACAGGACGACCATCTCGGCGATCCAGGGCGTCGTCGCGTAGTACGTGTCGAAGTCGGTGCGCCGTTCGCGCGGTGTCGTCCCCAGTGCGAACAGCCCGGCTATTCCCGCGAGCACCGCCGCGTAGCCGCACATCCAGCGCCGCGTCGTGCGCCGTACCGACGGGCCGCCGCGCCAGCAGGCGATCAGGATCAGCAGCGACGCGCTGTACGCGGTGATGGAGCCGTAGGTGAGCGGGGCGGCCAGGTTGGGCACACCGCTGACCCGGTTGATCACCCCGACCGAAGGAGGAGCGCCGAACAGGAAGCACAGCGACGCGAACGCCAGCACCCCGTTGATCGCGCGCTGGGAGAGTTCGCCGCGATGGCGGATCAGATCCGGCAGTTTGGCCAGGAGCCCGACCCACAGCAGACCGCAGCTCACGTAGTTTATCGCCCCGCTCATTTCCGGTTTCCCCGATAGTTGAGAGCGTCGGCGATACGGCGGGCCGTCTCACCGGTGATCACGTCCCGCTCCATCAGCGCCCGCATCTGCTGGCCGACCCGGATCCCGAACAACTCGGCCTCCTTCTCCGGATCGTCGTCGAAACGAGAACGCGCGGCGGCCGGCCGGGCGCCGTGCTCGTGCCCCGACTCCAGGGAGCCGCAGCCCCCGGCGGCCGGCTGCTGCGCGGCGAGACCCTCCCGCTGCCGCATGTGCCACAGTTCGTGACCCAGTATCTGCGCCTGGTGCCAGATCTCGGCGCTCTGCTCGATGACGACGTCGTCCCGGTCCGTACGCTCCAGCCACATCCCGGTCGCCTTGAACTCGCGGGGGATGGGCACACGGTGCACCTCGAGCCTGCGGGCGCCGCGCCACCGCCTGGCCGAGTCCACCAGGGCCTGGAACAGGTCCTCGGGATCCAGGACCGCCCCGTCGCCCGGCGGACCACCGCCCGCGCCGGTGGCGGCCCTCAGCCTCTCCCGGATGGGGTCGATGAGTGTCGCGGCGAGCTGACGCATCTCCCTGTCGCGCCTGCGCATCCTGTGCCACCGGCGAAGCCGGGCCGCCGAACTCATCGGCCGTCCACGACGGCCGGCGACGCGGTCGCGCCCCGGTGCGCGGCGGGGCCGCGCGGGGCGGCCGGAAGCAGAGGCGCGACCCGCGTGCCATTCGACGCGCGGCGCTCTCGGGCATACCGGAGGAACTCCGGGGCTCCGGCCGGTCGGGCGCCGGCATCGTCTGCTGCCACCGAGTCCTCTCCCGGGCGCGTAGCTTTGGATCAGGGAACGTGTCTGACGCGAGGGTATCCATAAGCCCCCGCCGCTGCTCGCCGGTGTCGGCATCTTCCGGATCGTCCCCCGGTCCGACGGCACGCTTCCGCGGGTGAAGTCGACACTGCGTCACATCGGCGGCCGGGAACGGCACACGGAGTGACCCGGCCTGCCGTCGGAGTCCGGCCCCGGCTCGGCCACTTATCGCTCAAATCCGCCCGCACCCCTCCGATAGCATGATCCGGCCGGGGCGAGCGCCCTCGACGCTCGTCGTGTCACGACAGAACATGCCGTTCGGCGTGAATGGCGACCCACTCACCCGAAAACCAACAAATCGGCCGAAACCTTGATATCGATACCATCGCGGGTGTCTTCGCGAATAAGCAGCAGAGTCAAGTCCGTTCCGTGGCGCGAACCCCGGACGATCCTGTGGGCCGCGGCGGGTGCGGTCACCCTCGGATTCCTCGTCGCGCTCGAGTTCGCCGCGCGCCACTACGGACTGGCGGGACCGATCACCAATCAGGCGCGAGAGGTGATCCTCCCGCCCAAGTCGGGCTTCCTGCTGTACGCCAGCATGGCGCTGATGATGGTCGTGCTCACCTGGCGGCAACGGATCATCGCGACCTGCACCGCGATCGGCATCGACGCCGTCGTCCTGCTGGTCCGCTGGGCGGCGGGCGCAGACCTGTCCGAAGGGCACCCCTTCGGCAACGGCGCGCTGTGGGTGCTCATCGGCTGCGCGGTCATCGCGGTCACGCGCCGCACCGGGCCGGAACGCGTCCTGCTGCTGAAGGGCGTAGGGCTGGGTCTGCTGCTCGTGGCCGGCCGCAAGACGGGCGACACCTGGCTGGTCATCACCTCGAAGACCCGCCCGACGGTGCTCGACCAGTACGTGGCCACCGCCGACCACGCGCTGGGCGACCCGTCCTGGCTGGTGGGCCGGCTCGTCCGGGCCACCGGACCCATCGGCGCCCACGCGCTCGACTACGTCTACGCCCAGCTCGCGGTGGCCGCCGTCGTCGTCACGATGTACCAGCTGCGCAACGTGGCCGCCGAGCGCCGCTTCCCGCCCCACCACCTGGTGCGCACCTTCCTGGTCATCGGCCTGCTCGGACCCGCCGTCTACCTGGTCTTCCCGGTGGTCGGACCGGTCTTCGCCTACGGAGCCGACGGCGGCCACTGGGCGGTGGCCGACCTGTGGCCGGACACCGCGACCCCGATCACCGGCCCGCACCACATGCCGTTCGACGGGATCACCCCGCGCAACTGCATGCCCAGCCTGCACACCGCCTGGGCCACCGCGATCTTCCTCCACTCCCGCAGGGGCCCCCGCGCGCTGCGCTGGGCGGGCACCTTCTGGCTGGTCGCCACGCTGACCGCGACCCTGGGATTCGGCTACCACTACGGCGCCGACCTCATCGCCGGGGTCGTGTTCACGCTCACCATCGAGGCGGGCCTGCGCTCCCTGGAGCGCGGCTGGGACCGTGAGGGGACCCGGCTCGTCGTCCACGGCACGGCGGTCTTCGCCGCGCTTCTCGTGTCCTACCGCTGCCTGCCGGTCGAGATGGCCAGATATCCGTGGCTGTCCGGGCCGCTCCTCGTTCTGGCGATGGCCTCGGTGATCCACGCCTACGTGCGCACCACCAGGCTCTGGGACCCGGTCGCGGTGCCGGTCCCGCAGCGGGAACCGCAACCCGAACCGGTGTGAGCCCGCCGGGGGCGGCCCGGTCGCACACCGCCCCCGGAAATCACCGCGACACGCGCACATGCCCTTCATCTCGTGGAAAAAACCAGCCTGTTCACGTGCTTGTGCAGGTGGACCAGGGGCATGCGGTGGCCAGGAGGTTGATAATCATGGTTCCCCTGGTTCTGGTTCTTCTGCTGGCCCTGATTCTCTTCGGCGCGGGTTTCGCCCTGAAGGCGCTGTGGTGGATCGCGGTGATCGTTCTGGTCGTGTGGCTGCTGGGCTTCGTGGTGCGGCCCGCGGGCAGCGGCGGCCGCAAGGGACGCTGGTACCGCTGGTAGACGAGCGTTCCGACGCACAGCACACGCCACGCCTGATCCGTGGACGGGGCCCGGCCGCAACGGCCGGGCCCCACGTGCGTGCGCGGCGCGAACGGCCCGGGTGACGGCCGTCAACGGGGCCCTCGCCTCCCGGACGAGTCCGCCGGGACCGCCGCACCGGCGCCGGGCAGGGCCCGAGCCCCGATGCCCGTCGCAACCGCAACGGCGTCCGCGGCGCACCCCGCCGCGGCGGAACGGGTACGCGGCGGAACGGGTGTGACCGAGAGCCGGGGCGGGCGCGCCGCGAGGCCCGCCCCGGCTTTCGGGGTACAGGTGACCGCGTGGAAGGAAGGGGACACTGATGAATCGGCACACCCGGGAGCCGGACACCGTCGTCGTCGGTGCGGGGCTCGCCGGCCTGGCCTGCGCACTGGACCTGTGCCACGCCGGGCGCGACGTCGCGCTTCTGGAGGCCTCCGACGGTGTCGGCGGCCGCGTACGCACGGACCGGCGGGACGGGTTCCTGCTCGACCGGGGCTTCCAGGTGTTCAACACCTCCTACCCCCAGGTGAAGCGGCGCCTCGACCTGAGGAGCCTGCGACTGCGGCCGTTCACACCCGGCGTCCTCGCGCACACCTCGAACGGCCCCGTCCGTCTGACCGACCCCACCCGCCGGCCGAAGGACGCCGGAGCGCTGCTGCCCGGACGGGTCCTGCCGGCCCGGGACCTGGCAGCCCTCGGCGCGCTCACCGCGCGGGACACCCTGCTGCCGGCCGGCGTCCTCAAGCGGGGCGCGGACCGCTCAACCGCCGAGACCCTGTCCCGCGCAGGTGTCTCGGCCCGGACGGTGGACGAGATCCTGCGGCCGTTCCTCTCCGGTGTGTTCCTGGAGCACGAACTGGAGACTTCCGGCCGCTTCTTCCACCTGGTCTGGCGCAGCATGGCCCGCGGGACGCTCTGCCTGCCCGCCGACGGCATCGGCGCGGTACCCGCCCAACTGGCCTCCGCCCTGCCCGACCGCGTGCTGCGGCTGGAGACACCGGTCACCGAGGTCACCAGCTCCGGGGTGCTCCTCGGCGACGGCCGCGAACTGCCCGCGGCGTCCGTCGTCGTGGCGACGGACGCCGTCACGGCGGCCCGTCTGCTGCCCGGCCGGGCCGTGCCGGACAGCCGTACCGTGACCACCTACTACCACGCCGCCGCGCGATCCCCGCTGGCCGAGCCGACCCTGGTGGTGGACGGCACCGGGGCGGTGCTCAACACCTGTGTCCTGACCGAGGTGGCGCCCACGTACGGGCCGCCCGGCACCGCGCTGGTCTCCACCTCCGTGCTGGGACCCGACCGCCCGGACGCGGGCCGGGCCGTCCTGCGGCGCCTGGCCGAGCTCTACGGCACCGACACCGGCGAGTGGCGGCAGGTCGCCGCGTACACCGTGGCGGGAGCCCTGCCCGTGATGCGGCCGCCGTGGCCGCTGAGCCGTACGACGCGCCTCGCACCGGGCCGGTACCTCTGCGGGGACCACCGGGCGACCGGCTCCGTCCAGGGCGCGCTCGCGTCGGGCACCCGGGCCGCGCGGGAGGTGCTGGACGACCTCGGGCGCGGGTGAGCGGCGCGCCGCGCTCAGGGCGGCGCGTCGCCCCGCGCGCTTTCCTGACGCCGCACCTCGGCGAGGTCGGCCAGCCGCTCCAACTGCCGCACGGGCCGGGAGACGCGCTGGTTGCGGCCGAGCCGCTCCCGGTGCCGGTCCAGGAAGGCCCAGTAGCCGGCGGTGTAGGGGCAGGCGTGCTCACCGGTCCGCTCTCCCGGCCGGTAGCGGCACGGTCCGCACAGGTCGCTCATGCGGTTCACGTACGCGCCGCCCGAGGTGTAGGGCTTGGTCGTCATCCGGCCGCCGTCCGCGTACTGGGACATGCCGACGACATTGGGCACCATGACCCAGTCGTAGCCGTCCACGAAGCAGCGGTGGAACCAGTCCGTGACCGCGGCGGGGTCCCAGCCCCGCTGCAGGGCGTGGCTGCCGAGGATCATCAGCCGGGGGATGTGGTGCGCCCACCCCGTGTCGCGTACCTGCTCCAGGACCGTGCGCAGACAGCGTGCCTCGACCGCGTCCGCGTCCAGCTCGTTCCACCACCGCGGCAGCGGGGCGACGTGGCGCAGCACGTTCGAGTTCCGGTAGTCCTCGCCGAAGTACCAGTAGAGCTGCCACACGTACTCGCGCCAGCCGGCGATCTGCCGGACGAACCCCTCCACGCTGCTGAGCGGTGCCCGCCCGGCCCGCCACTCCGCCTCCGCCCGCTCGACGCATTCGGCCGGGTCGAGCAGCCCCAGGTTGAGCGACGTGGACAGCAGGCTGTGGCTCATCACCGGGTCGGCGGCGAGCACGGCGTCCTCGTAGGGCCCGAAGGTGCCGAGCCGGTGGGAGAGGAAGCGTCTCAGGGCGGCTCGCGCCTCGGTGCGGGTCGCGGGGAACAGGCGCGGGCCGTCGCGTCCGACGAAGGACACGTCACCGCCCTTCTCCCAGCGGTCGAGGTCGTGGCGCACCTCGTCGTCGATCTCGTCCTCCCGGGGGCGGTAGGGCGCGGGCACCGGAAGGGACGAGGCGTGGCGGGGCGGCGGCTGCCGGTTGTCGTGATCGTAGTTCCACTGCCCTCCGGAAGGGGCGTCGCCGTCCATCAGCAGGTCGTGCCCGCGGCGCACCCACCGGTAGAAGTCCTCCTGCCGGAGCCGCTTTCCGCGGTGCGCGTCCGCCCAGGTCGCGAAGTCGTCCACCGGGACCAGGAAGCCCCGCGCGGGACCCACGGCGACCTGGGGGAGCGAGCGCACCAGCCGCGCGGCGGCGTACGACGTCGGGTGGTGGACGGTGACCGGGCGGCCGCCCGTCGCGCGCTCCAGTCCCTCGCGGTAGGTGTCGGCCCGTACGTAGGTCGCCCGGTCGCCGAGCTCGGCGGCGCGGTGGCGCATGGCGGAGAGCACCAGGTGCGCCTTGGCCCGGTGGAAGCGGCGGCGCCGGAAGACCGACCGGGCTTCGATCATCAGCAGCGGCGCGTCCCGCCCGGGGCCGTCGTCGCCGGGGGTGAGGAAGTGCGGTCCGAGCTGGTCGCCGAAGAGCCAGTGCACGGCGCGTCCCCCCTCAGCCCCGGCCGCGGGCATGCCGTGGACACCAGCCGTAGTGGTGCATGAGCGTCTCCTGTCGAAGGCGTCGGGCCGTGCCGGCCGGCCACGGGGCGGCCGGTCCGGTGGACCGTCCACGAATGTCTTTCCGGGGCGGTCGGCCGGTGGATGCACGGCCGGCGACATGCCCCCCGATCGGGGCCACCGGCCGGCCGAAGGAGCGGGCCGCGCCACCCGGAGGCGCGGCGCCGCCGGTGCGGGCCGCGTTCCGGACCGCCGGCCTTCATCTTCCCGGGCTGTCCCCCTTGCCGCGATCCGCCTCCCGCAGCCCCGCGCCCGGATCCGCTCCGTGAGCCGGTCCCGTGCCGCCGCGGCCCAGGCCGACCGGGCCCGCCGGCCGCACCGCCCCGGCGCGGCGCCCGCGGCGGGACGGAACATCCGCTCGGCGATGCCGAGCGGATACCGGAAGGGGTCAGCCGGTGGCGGTGAGGGCGAGTGCGGTGAGGATGAGGGCGTAGGCGGCCACGGTGAACGCGGTCCAGGTCAGGCGCACACCGCTCGCCGACCGGCGGCTCGGGGCCGGTGCGAAGCTGCAACAGGGCTTCGGGGAGGGCCAGTCGGCGGATTCCAGCCAGTAGGCACCCAGCAGGCGGGAAGGGCCGGTGGTGAAAAGGTGTTCGTCATACACATGCGGGCAAACGGACGTGGCACACGGCGAGTTGCGGCGGTGGACGGGGTCGGCACCGGACCGTGATCTCGCATAGCCCGGGGGCATCTGCCATGCGTGCCGCACCACCGCACGCGGCCGCGGCTCCCCGTCGGGTCCTGAGGGGTGAAGCCGGCCTCCCGGTCGGCGGCGGCGATCCGGTCGCGGAAGCGCGTGTGGACCCAAGGGCGCCGGCCCAGGACGTCCACTTCCCCCCAGCGGCCGCTGACCGGGCCGAGCCGGGTGTCGCGCGGCATGGTCCCGGCCGGCCGCCGCGGGTTCGCACCGCCGCAGGTCTTGCTGCTGTCCAGTACGTGGACGGCGTCCTTGGCGCCCACCAGGGCACCGGTAGGGGTGGTCGGCATCGTCAGGCCGGTGAGGCAGGTGGCGACGGGGAAGAGGAAGTCGGTCGCAGCGCAGGCGGCCGGTTCCGCAAATTGGTGCGAGTGGCAGGCGTGGGTGCAGGATGAGGGGGTACGCGCTGCGTCATCGGACGCCGGCCCCAGGGCAGCGGCCGTGGTGATACGACAGCGGTGACGGTCTGGAACTCCGGGAGGGGAAGCATGACGTCCACGAGCATGGTGGCAAGAGGAACGCGGACGGCGGAGCTGCCGGAGGTCGCCGACCCCTCCCGGGTGGCCCCCAAGGACGCCCGCGAGCTGTCCAGGCTGTTCTTCCACCAGTTGACGGTGCTGGAAGAGGGCACGCCCGAGTACCAGTACGCCCGTAACACCCTGATCGAGATGAACATGTCCTTGGTCCGCTTCGCGGCCGGCCGGTTCCGCAGCCGGGGCGCCGAGGAGATGGAGGACATCGTCCAGGTCGGCATGATCGGCCTGATCAAGGCGATCGACCGCTTCGAGCTCTCCCGGGAGGCGGAGTTCACCTCCTTCGCCATCCCTTACATCGTGGGTGAGATCAAGCGGTTCTTCCGCGACACCACCTGGGCCGTGCACGTGCCCCGGCGGCTGCAGGAGGCCCGGGTGCAACTGGCCCGCGCGACCGAGGAACTGCAGAGCCGCCTGGGCCGCATGCCGTCGGTCAGGGAGCTGTCCGAGCTGATGAGCCTGTCCGAGGAAGAGGTGCGCGAGGCCCGGCTCGCCGCGAACGGCTACAACTCCGCCTCCCTCGACGCCACCATCAACAACAGCACGGACGGTGAGGCCGCGCTGGAGGACTTCATCGGCACCGAGGACGCGGCCCTGGGGCTGGTGGAGGACTTCCATGCCCTGGCTCCGCTGATCGCCGGGCTCGGCGAGCGCGACCGGCAGATCATCCACATGCGGTTCGTGGAGGAACTCACGCAGGCTCAGATCGGTGAGCGCCTCGGGGTCTCGCAGATGCACGTCTCGCGTCTGCTCTCACGCACCCTCGCCCGGCTGCGCGAGGGCATGCTCACCAACCACTGACATCGCGCCCCGCACGGACCGCGGGCCCGTCACTTCAGTGACGGGCCCGCGGTCCGTGCGGGGCCGGCGGCCCTTTCGCGGAGAGGGCAGGATTCGAACCTGCGTGGGCCTCCGAGGAGGCCCGACCGTGAGGCGAGCTCGCTGGTCCCCGATCAACCACTCCGGGCACCTCTCCCTGACCGGCCCGGATGCCGTTCCCGTGCCGTTCACGAGTACGAGACTGCCGCAGACCACTGACGGAAGGCTGACGACGCCCTGACACCCCCGGTCGGCGGACGCGGACGGCGCCGCCTGCCCGGCGCGGCACCGGCTCACCCGATGCGGCGCCGGTTCACCCGGCGTCGAGCCGGTGGTCGGCCCAGACGTAGCCCTCCGGCAGCAGATCCGAGACGGGAACCGCCCGGATGCCGTCACCGCTGCCGACGATGACGCGGAGCGTGGGGAAGTAGTCGAGCAGTACCTGCCGGCAGCGGCCACACGGAGGAACGACCCCTCGGTCCCGGTCGCCCACGGCCACGATGGTCTCCAGCTCATGAGCGCCCTGGGCGGCCGCCGCGCCGATGACGACCAGCTCGGCGCAGGGGCCCCCGGTGAAGTGGTAGGCGTTGACCGCGGTGACGATCCGGCCGTCGCGGGCCCGGGCCGCGGCCGCCATGGTGTGGTTTTCGCCCCGGCAGTGTGTGCCGGCCACATGCGCCGCGGCCCGGACGAGTTCGTGGTCCACGGGGTGGTGCTGGGTGGTCATCTGCTCCGCCTTCTTCCGGTGTCGGGCGACTTTCGCCCCCGGGGACGGAACCACGCAACCCGATATCGGCGGCGACCCGGTCCGCCGCCCACCTCTCGTCGACCCGGTGGCGTCAGTTCAGGTGCCGGGTGAAGAACCGCACCGAGCTGTCCAGTTCGGTCGCCGGGAGGTCTCCGTGCTTGCCGGGGTTGGCGTGCAGCGTCTTCCGCGCCGACGCCAGGGCGTCGAACAGCGCCAGGCCCGCCGCCCGCGGCACCCGCTCGTCGTCCCACTGCAGCAGGAACTCCACCGGCACGGTGATCCGCGAGGCGACCTCCGCCGACGCCGACGCTCCGCCCAGGCCCAGCACCGCCGCACGGACCCGCGGCTCGGCGGCGACGAAGGGAACCCCGAGCCCACAGCCCAGCGACACACCCCAGTACCCCACCGGGCCGGGACCCACGTACGGAAGGGCCTGCACCGCGTCCAGCGCCGCCCGCCACTCCGGTACGGTCTGGCGGGCCACCAGCGCGTGGAAACCGGCGATCAGCGGGCCCAGTTCCTCACCGGCCTCGGCACGCGCCTGGTTCTCGGTCGCGAGCCGGTCGTACTCCACATGCCTGGGCCGGTCGCCGTGCCCCGGCGCGTCGACCGCCACGACGGCGTAATCGCATTCGGTCACGAAGCGGCGCGCGAGGGCCAGGGGGCCGGGGGCCCTCTTGTGCCGGCCACCGCCGTGCCCGATCAGGACGAGTGGACGAGTGCCCGCGGCACCGTCCGCGGTCCACAGCACGCCCGGGACCTCACCGAGGTGGAAAATTCGTTCGCGGACGCCGTCGGACGACGTCTCGGAGATGAAGCGCATGGCCTTGGCCTTTCGGAATGCCTTACGCGGGCACTCCCCGGACCGTGCGAGCGAGGGAGTCCCGACCTGTCGAAGCGTTGATCGGTCTCACCTCCTCGGTTCGCTGTGGCGCACGACGGCGCCGAACCTATCACGCGCCGCCGCGGGCGGCGCCCCATGGCATCGGGTGCTGTGCCGCGGGCGGGTCAGGGGCGTTCGCAGAGCTGGAGCAGGCCGCCGACGGAGAAGCACAGGGCGCCGGTGAGCGTGCCCCAGTTCGCGATGTCGGCGTTGACGAGGCTGCCGGTGGCGGGACGGGTGAAGGCGGCGAGGGCGGAGATCATGAACAGGACCGAGCCGAGCTGGTTCACGGCGACGATCCACCAGCCGAGACCGCGCGGGTGGGCGCAGAGGCGGCCGCGGTGGCAGATCTCGGTGAAGCCCAGGTGCCCGGAGACCAGGAAGAGCACGCAGCCGACCACGTCGGGCACCCAGATCAGCCGGTTGATCTGCCGAACGCTCAGACCCCGCAGGAACGAGTCGATCAGGTTCAGGCCGAACACCAGCGTGCCGGCGAACAGGACGAACGCGCTCAGCCAGTCCACCCGCATCGGCTCGTAGCTCCACCACCGCCAGCGGAGCGTGCTCAGCCGGCCCTCGGTGTGCACCGGCGCGTTGATCACCTGGAGCAGCGACACGTAGCCGCCGGTGTTGAAGAACAGGCCCCCGGCGAAGTAGATCGAGGCGGACTTCAGTGCGTCGCCGGAGCCGAACTGGGCGGCTCCCGCGCCCGCCGCGAAGAGGGCTCCGCCGATGACGAAGGCGGTCGCCGCGATGGCGTTGAGCCTGCGCAGCCGGCCGACGGACACGGCGTCCGCAGGGGCCTGACGGTCCGGCGCGGCACCGGGTGGCCGGACGGTGACGGTTCCGCGCCGCCGTGCGGTCCGTGACTCCCACACCACGGTGTCGCCGCCGGGGCGGCGCCACGTCCGCCTGGTGACGAACGGTCCCGCGCCCTCGGCACGCTGCTCCGGCTGCCCCACGCGTCGAGGCTAGACGGCGGTCGCCCCCGCGAGGTCCGCGAAACGCGAGCCGGTGTCAGCGAGTGTCATCGAGCGCACGCCGTCGATGGGATGTCATCGAACGAGTGTCGTCCAAACAAGTGTCATCGGGGCGACGGATGTGGCAGTCCTGGTGGTGTCGGACACCCCTGCGGTCCGGCGGGAAGTTCCGTGGTCCGGCGGGAAGCCCGGCGGACCGGGCGGACGCCGGTCGCCCTGGGCGGTCAGGGCCACCTCGCCGGGTCCCCGGTCGGTAGGGAGACCGGCGGGCGGCCTCACACGGGCGCGGCGAGGTCGTTGGGGCTGAAGGCGCGACGGTAGGCGGCGGGGGAGACCCCGAACGTGGTGCGCATGTGCGCGCGCAGGGAGTTCGCGGAGCCGAAGCCGGCCCGGTGCGCGACCAGGTCGATGGGCAGATCGGTGGTCTCCAGCAACTGCTTCGCCAGTTCCAGGCGTTGCGCGGTGAGCCACTGCACCGGGGTCATGCCGACCTCGTCGCGGAACCGCCGGGTGAAGGTCCGCAGGCTCATCCGGGCGTGTTCGGCGAGCTGGAGCAGGGACAGCGGCTCGCCGAGGTGCTCCAGCGCCCAGGCGCGGGTGGCGGTGGTGCTGGCGACAGTGGGTTCCGGGACCGGGCGGTCGATGTACTGGGCCTGGCCGCCGTCCCGCCACGGCGGCACGACACACATGCGGGCGGCCCGGTTGGCCAGGGCCGCACCGTGGTCGCGCCGGATCATGTGCAGGCACAGGTCGACACCGGCGGCCACGCCCGCCGAGGTCAGCACGTCGCCGTCGTCGACGAACAGCACCTCCTCGTCCAGCCTGACCTTCGGGTAGGCGCGGCGGAACTCCGGCGCCAGGTTCCAGTGGGTGGTGGCCGGCCGGCCGTCCAGCAGCCCCGCGGCGGCCAGTACGTAGGAGCCGGTGCAGATCGACACCAGACGGGTGCCGGGCCGGATGCCGGCGATGGCCGCCGTCACCTCGGGGGGCAGCGGGCCGCCGCGACCCAGCTCGGGCATGGCGTGCGTGGGAGGGACGATCACGGTGTCCGCGGCGGCCAGGGCCTCGGGCCCGGCGGCGGGCTGCACGGTGAATCCCGCGTCGCTGAGGACCGGGGCACCGTCGGCGGTGCAGACGGTGACGTCGTAGAGAGGCTGTCCGTCGCAGTCCGTCACGCTGCCGAACACGCGGGAGGGGATACCGAGTTCGAAGGGCGGGACGCCGGGCAGGGCGAGCACGGCGATCCGGTGCCGGCGGGGCGACGGCGCCACCGCGCGGTCGGGTGCGCCCGTCGTCAGCGAGGCACGCGTTTCACTCATGGCCAGATCCTGTCACATGGTGGCCGGACGGCCAACACCATGACGGGCGCTTCTCCCGGATCGTGGACCGCGTCGCGCCGGGGAGGTCCCGGTGACGCACGGATTCGAGACGGAAGTCGAGGGAGTCGGCATGCGAGCGGTGGTCGTGGAGCAGTGGGGCGGACCGGAGAACCTGGTCCAGCGCGAGGTCGAGCGCCCCGAGCCGGGACTGAACGAGGTTCTGGTGCGGGTGCACGCGGCCGGAGTGAACCCGGTGGACTGGAAGACCCGCGCCGGTGGAGCGCTCATCGACTGGGGCACCGTCCCCGCCGTCGGCTGGGACGTGTCCGGAACCGTCGAGGCCGTCGGACCGGGCGTGGGGATGTGGCGTCCCGGCGACGAGGTGTTCGGGATGCCGCTGTTCCCGCGCCAGGCGGGCGCCTACGCCGAGTACGTGCTGGCGCCCGCCCGGCACCTCGCCGCCAAGCCGGCCGGCCTCACCCACGTGGAGGCGGCCGCCCTGCCGCTGGCCGCGCTGACCGCCTGGCAGGCTCTGGTCGACACGGCGGACGTGCGCCCGGGCGAGCGGGTCCTGGTGCACGCGGCGGGCGGCGGCGTCGGCCACTTCGCGGTGCAGATCGCCAAGGCCCGCGGGGCGTACGTCATCGGCACCGCCGGCGCCGGCAAGCACGACCTGGTCCGTTCGCTGGGCGCGGACGAGGTGATCGACTACCGCGCGGTGCGGTTCGAGGACGTCGTGGGCGACGTCGACGTGGTGCTCGACGGACTCGGCGGGGAGACGGCCGAGCGCTCGGTGAAGGTGCTCCGGCCGGGCGGCCGGCTGGTCACCCTGCCCGGCCCCGACGACGTACCCGCGGCCCCCGGCGGGGTCCGGGCGGTGTGGATGCTGGTGGAGCCCGACCACCTGGGCCTGCGCGAGATCGCCGCGCTGGTGGAGCGGGGCGCTCTGAAGCCCGTGGTGGAGACGGTCCTGCCGCTGGCGGACGCGGCGAAGGCGCACGAGACCGGCGAGCGGGGCCGGACCGCGGGCAAGATCGTCCTGTCGGTCGTCTGAGGCCCGGCCGCGCCCTCACCGGGCGGGCCGGGGCGGGTGCCGCCGGTGGCGGAGAGGGCAGGATTCGAACCTGCGTGGACCCCGTGGGAGTCCGACCATGAGCGTGCTCGCGGTCCCCGATCAACCACTCCGGGCACCTCTCCTCGTTCCCGGCCCGGTGTTCTCCCGGCCCGTTCACCTGCACAAGACTGGCAGGCTCCCCTGACGGGCGGCTGACGCGTCCCTGACATGGGCGGGCAGGGCGTGGGCGGCGGGGCATGGGCGCGGGCTCGGCGCGGCTCACGTGCCCGCGCCCATGCCCTGCCCGGCGCGGTGCGTTCCCCGTCGTCGCGGCTCCGGCGTGCCGGACCCGGCCGGCAAGGCCCTGGTGGGCTCCCGGCCGCCGTGTTCGACGACCGGCGCGCCACGGCGCCGGGTCCGGAACTCGGCCCCGGCGCCGCCCCCCTCGGCGGTCCGTCCCACCGATGCCCCCGGCGCCCCCTGGGCGGCGCGCCCGCCCGCCCGCGCCGGTGGCCGCCCTCCCCGCGATGTGAATTTCGGTGGCGGACCTGGGACGTCGGTCAGCATCATGCGACGCATGAGTGAACAGCCAGCGCGTTGGACCCGGGCGACCGTCTACCCCGACATGTGGACCGACCCGGACGAGGACCCCCGCGACAACGGCAACAGTCCGGACGGCGAACTCGCCACGCTGCAGGACTTCTTGGCGAACTACCGCATGACCCTGCGGATGAAGTGCGAGGGCCTTGACGCGGACCGGCTGGCCCGCAGGTCGGTCCCGCCCTCGACCATGTCGCTGCTCGGCCTGCTCCGCCACCTCGCCGAGGTGGAGCGGGACTGGCGCAACTGGCTCGGTGACGACGAACCACTGCCGAAGCTGTACGGCGCGAGGGACGCGGACTTCCTCGGAGCCGTCGCCGAGCAGGCGGTCGTCGACGCGGCCCACGCCGACCTGGAACGCGAGCAGGCCGCGACCGACGCCGCGCTGGCCGGGTACGCCGACCTGGGCGAACGCGTCGGCAGGGACCGGATCGCCATTCGCGAACTCATGGTGCACCGGATCGACGAGTACGCCCGCCACTGCGGACACGCCGACCTGCTGCGCGAACGCATCGACGGACGAGTGGGCCAGTGAGTACCCGCCGCCGGCACGTGGCGACGACGGGCGAGGCGGCCGTCGGGGCGCTGCGGTACTGAGCCCGCCTCCCTCCGGACCCGCGATCCCCACGGCGCGAGGGCCCCGGCATGCGCCCCGCGGGGCCGGATCGGAACGCCGTTCCGGGCGGAGAAGGTGATGCGTCCCATAGGAGCCATGTCACGTCCTATGTCGGATCGTAGAGGTGATTCGTGGTGGACGCGGCCTCTTGGGTGCGAGAAGTCCGATATGCGATTTCTCTACGCTCTCGGGTAGTAGGTCACACTCTTGCGCGGTTTCGGCATGCCGCCAAACATGGTGGTCGTTGCCCCGCGAGCCGTGGGGCCGACCGGGCGAACACCACCGGGCATGCCCGCTGCGTCCCGCAGCACGGGCCCCGGTCCGAAGCCCGCACCGTGACCGGCACCCGGCCGGCGCCTCCCAGACGTCCCCAGGAGTTCCTCTTACATGACCGCGATCACCGCCAACCGCCGCCTTGCCCGCCTGCGCACCCTCGCTCTGACCGGCATCGCCACGACCGGCGCCGCGACCGCGGCCCTCACGCTGATGCCGGCCTCCGCGCAGGCCGCCGAGGCACCGAAGACCGCCCACGCCGTCGCGGCTTCCTCGCGCGACGGCCAGGCCGACGCCAAGGGCTCCACCGGCAGCACCGGCAAGCTCGACGGCTGGATCAAGAAGTCGCTGGCCATCATGAAGGAGAAGGGCATCCCGGGCAGCTACGAGGGCCTGCACCGCAACATCATGCGCGAGTCCAGCGGCAACCCCGACGCCCAGAACAACTGGGACGTGAACGCGCGGAACGGCATCCCGTCCAAGGGCCTGCTCCAGGTGATCGAGCCCACCTTCAAGGCCTACCACGTCGACGGCACCTCCAACCGCATCACCGACCCCGTCGCGAACATCACCGCCGCCGCCAACTACGCCGCGGACCGCTACGGTTCCATCGACAACGTCGACTCCGCGTACTGAGCACCGCTCGTGAAAGCGGCCGCCCGGCAGTCGGTGCGGGACCGCCGACCGCCCGGCAGTGCCCACCGAGCCCGCGACCGGGTGGGACCCCGCTCCCCGATCCGGCCCGATCCGGACGGCAGACCCTAGACTGACGGGCATGGCATGCCGCATCAGTGAGTTGGTACTCGACGCCGCGGATCCCGAGCGGCTCGCCGCGTTCTGGAGCGAGGTCCTCGGCTACGTCGAACTCGGCCGCGAGGACGACGGGAGCATCGAGATCGGGCCGCCCGACACCGGATTCGGTGGCCCGCAGCCCACCCTGGTCCTCAGTCCCAGCGACGACCCGCGGACCGGGAAGCTGCCGCTGCACATCGACGTGAGCGCCACCGACCGTGATCAGGACGCCGAGCTGGAGCGGTTGCTCGCTCTCGGCGCCGAGCGGGCCGACGTCGGTCAGACCGGCTCCGAGGGCTGGCACGTCCTAGCCGATCCGGAAGGCAACGAATTCTGCCTCCTGCGCAGGCGCATCCAGCCCCTCTGAGCCGTGCGCCGCCGCGCCGAGCCGCACGCCTCGGACCGAACTCGGTTCCGCGTGCCGGGAATTGCGGCCGCGACGGGCCGGGTGGCGGCCCCTCCGTCTCCCACACCGCGCGCCGCGTCGGGCCGCGGCTCAGGGCGCGGTGAACAACGTGGGGAAGCGTGGACCGAGCCAGGGCCTGCGACCCCAGACGATGATCCGGCCCCGGGCGAGGGCACGCCACGGATCGACCCGGCCGAGCGCGATGAGCAGGAAGGCGACGGGGTCGAGCAGAATGGTGCAGTCCACACCCGGCGACGACGGGCCCGGCGTCACCCGCACGGCACCGCCGGCGAGCGTCACGCAGAACGCCTCCCCGCCCCGCAGCCGGATCCGGTAACGGGCCTCCAGTCCGGCCGTGGCTTCGGGATCGGCCACACGCGGCATGACCGAGAGCATGAACGGCATGCACAGGTTCACCCGTGCCCGGTCGACCATGTGCGGGCGCCTCATGGCGCGTGCCAGGTCGTAGCCGTGGCCGAGCATGTGCGTGAGCAGGTACGACGCGAGAACGGGCCGGCTCATCGGGCCCAGCGGCGTGGCGGGCGCCCGGCCGTCGGCCGCGGATCCCGGCGGCGCCTCCAGGAACCTCTCGCACTGCTCCGTGATCATCGTCGCGAGCGGCTCCGCCCGGCGCTCCGTGAAGGCGGCGAGGGACTCCGCGTTGGCGGCGGCGAGACTCTGCGGCGTCCCGTCACCGTACGGACGCTCCCGCCCGGCCGCCAGATCGGCCATCAGCTCGTTCGCCACGGCCAGGTGCGCGGCGACCTCACCGACGGTCCACTCCGACCCCGGTACGGCAAGCGCCGTGTCACCCGCGCTCCGGACCAGTGTGGCGATCTCCTCGGCGGTGCCCCGGATCGCCCGCTCCAGCCCCTCGGGCCAGGTCCACGACCCGTCCTGCTGTTCCGACATGTGCACGCAGCTCGCTCCACTTCACCGTCCGCCGCGCACGCCGCATGCCGACGGAGCTGGTACCCAACCAGACCAGGTGGCGCACGGCAAGCCTTCGCACGCCCCGCCCCGGTCCCGCTGGCCGGCGGCCCGGCCGTCGACCGGGAACACCGGTGCACGGTGTGCCGCCGACCGGCCGGGAGTCCCTCCGCCCGGCGTCAGGACAGCATGAGCAGAAGCCGTGTGTTCGGGACGAGCTTGCGGCTCACGCTGGTGCTCTGCACGAAGATCGTGTACTCGTCGTTGTGGTCCGGCTTGACGCGGACCTCCACGTCCGGCAGGCCGAGCAGGGCCCGGGCCTCGGGCCCGGTGTACACCCGGTCCGTCTTCTTCTCCAGCACCGCGATCCGCTTCTGCGCCTGGATCTTCTCCGACTTGCTCAGTTGGTAGAACGCGCCGCCGGTGCGGTAGTCGTGCCCGCACTCGACGACCCACTCCCGGATGCCCGCGTGGCGGGCCACCGGGATGAGCTGGTACTCCGACGGCTTCACCGGGGTCAGGCCGGCCGCCTTGATCGTCTTCTTGTTGACCGCCTGGGCACCCGTGGAGAACACCGCCCGCGATCCGCGGATGCCCTGGGACCGGCCCACCATGAAGTTCTCGGTGGCCTGCCTGATGACCTGCCCGGCCTCCTCCAGACCCTGTGTGCTGGTCGCGTCCCAGATGGCTATGTTGTCCTTCGGGAAACCGCACTGCATGGCCTCGCGCTTGCCCATCTGGTCCGGCACCAGGACGGCCAGGGTCCAGTTGTCCTGCTGCGTCCGCATCATCTCCGACACGGCCTGGACCAGTTCACGAGGATCCCTGGAAGAGGAGTCCGGGCAGCGATGACTCGCGTTCTCCTGACCGTCGGTGAGCACGAACGTCAGGAAGCTGTGGTCGCCGTACAGTTGTGCCGTCTGCGCCAGCTCGTGCTGCGACGTCAGCGCGGCCGCCAGCAGGGCCGTCATCCCGCCGACGCGGTAGAGCTGCTTGAGGGACGGCATCCGGAGCACGTCCTTGTCGTAGATGACGCACTCCACCTTGTCCGCGAAGACGTACACCGTGACGCGCGTCTCCTGGTCCAGCTCCCTCGACCGCCGGGCGAGATAGGCTATCTGCTGGTCCGCCACCTCGACCACCTTGCGGCTCAGGTGCGACATGGACGAACTGGCATCCAGCACAAGGGCGACGTGGTTGATGTAGTTCTGGTTTCCGGACATGGCGGCTCCCCCCTCTTTCCGACTCGGTTCCCCCAACGTCTCATCCACCACTGACAATCGGACTCGGGTCCCAAACCGGACGAACCCCTGTACCCGGTGGGGGAGGGGGCTGGTGGCGCGTGCGGGCGACGACACGCTGGACACCGTGAATCGGGAGCCGTCACGCCCGGCGCCCCCGGGCCGGATCGGCCCGACGGGGCGCCCCTTGGGCGGGCTGCGAGCGCGCTTCGGGCGCCGTATGGAGGGCGGGCGGGTCAGGCGGCCAGGGACTGGCTCGTCCTCCGTCCCGAGCCACGGTCCGCTCGCAGCCGTTCCAGGAGAGCGTCGGCGGCGGTGAGCGCATCCTCCACCGACGGGGCGCCGGTGATGGCGCAGAGCGTGCCGGAGGTGTCCTCCAACTCCCGGCTCGAGTGGCCGGTGGGCTGCAGGTCATGGCGGAAGCGCGCCTCGGCGAAGCGGGCCAGCACGGCACGCAGTTCCTTCTCCGCGGGCAACAGCACGGCGGCAACCTCTCTCGACGGACGGGCCGTCACCGGGGCCCGTGACATCCCCGGGCGCACACCCGCCGGGTGGCGCCACGACTGAGGGGAAGCGGGCACCTCCCCGGGACTCGACTGCCCCCGAACGATCACCGTATGCGTCGCTCCTGGTCCGCCCGGCCGGCGGCGCGTCTCCCGTACCACGGGACACAGCGGTCCCTTGCCACGGGCCGCCCAGGGCATCAAGGGCCTCGGGCCGGGAGTTTTGGAACACGCTTTACGCGATACACGCAACTGTGGCCAGGGTCCTGGCTGTCTGACAGGGCGTTGGGCCTGTCAGGGCCGAATGACGAGAGAGTGGGGCACGTCGTGGGACGGGGCAAGGGCGGCATAGGGATCGCAGTCGTCACGGGCGCGATGCTGGTGGGTGTGAGCGCCTGCGGCGGAAGCGGTGGTGACACGGCCGGCGGGGACGACGCGAAGGCACCGGGCAAACAGAGTACGAGCGCCTCACCGTCACCGACGAAGCCCAAGGGCCCGCCGATGCTGCTCGAGACGATCACTCCGCAGACGGGGGCCACGGTCGGCGTGGCCATGCCGATCTCGGTGGTCTTCACCGACCCGGTGGCGGAGAAGGCGAGGGCCGCGGTGGAGAAGCACATGAAGGTCAGTGCCTCGCAGCCGGTGGCCGGTGCCTGGCACTGGTTCGGCGACAAGCGCGCCGACTGGCGACCGAAGACGTACTGGCCGTCCGGCACCAAGGTGAAGATCGACGCCGACATGCAGGGCGTCGGCAACGGCAACGGCCGCTACGGCGTGCATGGCTACACGCACACCTTCACGGTCGGCGACGACGTACGCGCGGATGTGTCGGTGACCGGTCACACCATGAAGGTGACCAGGAACGACAAGCTGCTGCGCACCCTGTCGATCAACGCGGGCAGTGCCCAGTACCCGACGTGGAACGGCACGATGGCCGTCATCGACAAGCAGGAGAAGGTCCACATGACCTCCTGCAGCGTCGGCATCAGCTGTGACAAGGGCAGCCCCAACTACTACGACCTGACGCTGCCCTGGGACGTCCACCTCACCCAGTCCGGCACCTACGTGCACTACTCGACCGGCGACCCCAACCCGGGCAGCGGCAGCGCGCGCGGCTCGCACGGCTGCGTCCACCTGTCGATGTCGGACGCCAAGTGGTTCTACGGCCAGGTCAAGCAGGGGGATCCGGTCACCATCACCGGCTCGAGCCGTGCCAAGGCCCCCGCCGACAACGGCTACGCCGCCTTCAATCTGGGATGGGACCAGTGGCTCGCGGGCAGCGCGTCCGGTGAGGGGACGACCTCGACCCTGTGATGCGCCGCTGCCGCGGGCCGGTGGCCGCCGGCCCGGACGGCACTCCGCGGCGCGTCGGTGCGGCACCGAAACGCGATCGGCTCCCTCCCCTGACGGGAGGGAGCCGATCGCGTGTGTCCGGCCGTGCGGTGTCACGCGTGACCGTGAGAGCGCCGATTGCCGGTGACGAGGCGGTACAGGACGAGCAGGATGAGGGAGCCGGCGATCGCCGCGACCCAGGTGGACAGGTCGAAGAACCCGTCGATGGAGTCGACCCCGAAGATGACCTTGCCGAGCCAGCCTCCGAGCAGACCGCCGGCGATGCCGATCAGCATGGTGACGATGATGCCCCCGGGGTCCTTGCCCGGCATCAGCGCCTTGGCGATGGCGCCGGCCAGCAGCCCGATGAGGATCCACGCGATGATGCCCATGTACGTCTCCGCTCCGTCTCATAAAGAACTTGTCAGCTCATCGTGTGTTCCGTCCGCGCCCATGCAAACGTGCCGATTGCGGCGCGGTCATCGCCGCGCCGCGGCCGGACGCGCGTGACCGGAAGCCCGGGCGCTCCGGGCGGGCCGTCCTCCTGGACGACGGAGGCCCAGGGTGCACGGGTCAAGTCGCCCGCCCCCGTGGTGCGTTGCTGCGACGGGAGCGGGCGGTGGTCCTCAGCCGCCGGACCGGCCTCAGTCCTCCGGGGCCTCGTCCGCCGCGTCCTCGCCGGCCGTGTCCCCGATGGCGACCCGCAGGTCGTGCATGCCCTGCATGGTGTCGATGAGGGCTTCCTCCGCCCCGCTCAGGGCTCGCCTGGTCCCCTCTACGTCCCCTCGATCGGCGTGCAACTGGGCGCTGAGGGTGTACAGGGCCGTCATCGCGGCCGCGAAGGACGCCTCCCGACCCGGCGGCGGTTCCTCCGCGTCGGACTCCGAGACCTGTATGGCGGTGCGCTGCAGTCTGTTCGTCAGGATGTTGACCGCGAGACCGGGATCATGGTCGAGCTGCTCCGCCCAGCCGAGCATCGTGTCGAGGACATCCTCGATCTCGCCCTCCTCGGACAGCCGTGTCGCGGCGGTGATCTCCCACTCCGCCCTGGCCAGCAGATGGCCCAGCAGCCGCAGGCGATCGGGTTCCCGTGGCTCCGCGCGCCGCGCGTCTGGATCCGCCGCCGGTTCGGCTCCCAGAGCGCTCAACGCCGCATTGATCTGTTCGGCACTCACCGGACGCTCGCTCTTGATGCTCACGCTCCCAGCTTCACCCCTCGATGGCGTCGTCGCCCGCCCACGCACCCGGTGGGAGCACCGCGGCCCGGCTCCGGCGGAGTGCGGTCCGCATGCGGCCTCCCTAGGCTGTTGGTGCTCGGGGCTATCGCGGAGGTGTGCGCATGCCCCGAACCATCTGGTCCGGTGCCATCTCGTTCGGCCTGGTCACCGTCCCGATCAACGTGGTCGGCGCGACGGAGGACCATTCGATCCGGTTCCACCAGTTCCACACCACGGACATGGGGCGGGTCCGCTACCGCAAGATCTGCGAGCTCGAGGACCGGGAGGTCTCCCCGGAAGAGATCGGCAAGGGCTACGAGCTGACGAAGACGCAGGTCATCCCCATCACGGACGAGGACCTGCGCAATCTTCCCCTGCCCACGGCGAAGGCGATCGAGATCGACGCCTTCGTGCCGCTCGCCTCCATCGACCCGATCAGGATCGGCGAGGGCTACTACCTGCAACCGGCCGGGAAGGTCGCGGCCAAGCCCTACAAGCTGCTCGCCCGGGCTCTCGGCCGCTCCTCGAAGGTGGCGGTCGCGAAGTACGCCTGGTCCGGTCGTGAGCGGCTCGGCCTGCTCCGGGTGAAGGACGACGTCCTGGTACTCCACGCCATGCGCTGGCCCGACGAGATCCGCTCCCCGAAGGAGTTGCTGCCCCCGCCGGTGGACGTGTCGGACGAGGAGATCGAGGGGGCGCTCGCGCTGATGGAGACCATGGCCCGCGACGACCTCGAGGGGGAGGAGTTCCAGGACCGCTACACCGAGGCCATGGCGCGGATCATCGAGGCGAAGCGGGAGGAGAAGCCGCTGCCCGAGGCGCCGGAGCCGGCGGCACCGGCCCAGGTGCTCGACCTGATGGCAGCGCTGAGTGAGTCGGTGCGGAAGGCGAAGGCCTCCCGCGGAGAGGACGTCGGCACCGCGGAGGTGCGCAGGCTGCCGAAGCCCGAGAAGACAACGGCCGCCAGGCGGGGGAGGGCCGAGAAGCAACCGGACGCAAGGCCCACGGGGAGGAAGGCGTCCACGAAGGAGACGTCCGGGGGGAAGGGGTCGGCGAAGGAGGCGTCCGCGAAGGAGGCGTCCGCGAGGAAGGCCTCCGGGAAGGAGGCGTCCGCGAAGAGGACGACCGCCAGGAGGACGACGTCCCGACGGCCGCGAAGCGCTTAGACCGGCGCCGTCGGCCGGAGGACGGCCCCGGCGCTGTCGGCCGTCAGCGACGCAGGGCCTTCGGGCCCCGCAGACGGCGGACCACCGGGCGGCCCGCACCCCATGCGCTGATCATGCCGATTCCGCGGGCTGCAGGTACACCTCGTCGACGTAGCACCACGCCCATTCCTCCCCCGGCTCCGTGGAACGCACCAGGGGGTGCCCGGTCGCTTCGTGGTGAGCGGTCGCGTGGGCGCCCGGCGAACTGTCGCAGCATCCCATGTGCCCGCAGGCCAGGCAGAGCCGCAGGCGTCCTCCGCGCTGTCCCCGGGCCTCGCACTCCGGGCACACGTCGCTCTGCGGCACCGGCGCCGGTGCCGTGCCCGCGTCCGCCGCGTGGACGCAGCTCCGGCCCTCCGGACGGCCACCGTCCGGTCTCACCACCCACTTGGTCATGGGGTTCCCCTTCGCGCCCACCCGCCGTTTCCGCCACCCCCGCTTCGCGGGCGCTCGGGTTCCTGGATGCGGTTGACCGGGTTCCGAGTAGATCACCAACGTGTGCTCCGGGTGTTCGGCCAGGTGGAAGGCGGTGTAGGCGAATTCGACCACTCCCCGCCCCGCGAGCCGCAGCCGCTTCCGTCCGCCGTGCCGCGCCTGCACGTCGTACCGCGGCCACCACGCACGGACCTCCGGACTGCGTGCCTTCAGCTCGTCGATCAACCGGGTGTACCGGGGGTCGCCCGGATGGCTGCCGGCCGGCGTCCTGAGCCGGGCGAGCAGGCCGCGTGCTCCTCCCGGCGCAGGCCCGGCGTCCTGCGTCGTCCGGCGTGGGGCAGCCCGACCGCGTCCGGCGTGATCCGCTCTCTGCGGCTGCGAAGGAAGGCACCCAGCTCACGGTGCTGATTCGGGTCCGTCTGCATGGTGGATGGCACTCCTGGTTCCAGTATGAACACCTTCTGGATACCAGGCTGAAGACCTCGCAGACTGTGCCGCGCGGGAGATTCGGCTCCCACCGATGACCGGTCCGGTCACCGGCGACGCGTGACGCGGAGGGAAGAGGCGGAGATGGTGTCGGGAATCGCAGGCAAGGCCGTGGCGATCACGGGAGCCGGCAGCGGCAGCGGCATCGGTGAGGTGACCGCACTGCTGCTCGCGGAGCGGGGTGCTCGGCTCGTCCTCGGGGCGCGCCGTTCCGAGCGGCTCGCCGCCCGCCGCATTCCGTGTCGTGCCGGCCATGGCGGTGTACGCCGGCACGAAGTTCGCGGTCCGTGCCATTGCCGAAGGCCTGCGCCAGGAAGCGGGCGACTCGCTGCGGGTCACCACCGTCTCGCCCGGCGCCACAGGGCCCGACTTCGCCGAAGCCTCCACGAGTCCGCGGGTCCGAGCGGAGATCACGGACATGCGGGACCGGATCGCCATTCCGCCGGACGCGATCGCCCGAACCATCGCGTTCGCCATCGAGCAGCCTGAGACCGTGGACGTGAACGAGCTGGTCGTCAGGCCCACCGCCCAGAGCTGACCCCGCTCCCGCCCGGGCCCGGGTGCGGGGGTGGCCCGAGCGCGGCAGGGCACATGTGCCCGCCGGCCCGGCCGACCGCTACCGGACCCGGTCCGAAGGGGACACCGAGCGGCCCCGGACAGCGAAGCGGCCAAGGGGGATTCCGGTGCGCTGAACGGCGCCCGACGGGGTACACGGGCCGGCATGGCAGCCACAACCGATCTCATGTCCCTGCGGGCCGTGCGACAACTGCGCCGGGTTCGTGCCTTCTACACGGTGGGCGTCCTGCTGTGGGCCGCGTCGACCGCCTGGACCAGCCGGCAGTCTCCCGGCAGCCGGCAGATGTGGGTATCCGTCCTCCTCCTCGCCATCTTCGCCGGCCTCCTGGCCGCGGCCACCTTCTGGCTGCGGCGCTTCCGGACCGCGCGCACGGCGAGGCCCACGCACCATGCCGCTTCTCGGAGGACGGGCGGACCGCGCCGGGCCCATGCCTGACACGCCCTGACCCGAAGGGACGGAGACCGGGGCGCAGCCTTCGGGTGCGCGGTGACCGCCCGCGTCGGCGCTCGCTGTTGTCGCGGGCAGGGCCACCGCCCGTCCCGGGGCCCGGCAGGTCGCCGTCCCGGAAGCGGTCGAGCGCGGCGGGGTCCCGCCGGAGCGGGCCATCGGCCCGTCCGGGACCGAAAGGCTCCCCTCCGGCGGCGGCCCGGCGCCGGGCGGTGCCCTGGCGGCGCTGGTCGGCTCCTGCCGGCCCCTCCTCGGAGTGGCTCGGCTCCTTGCCGAATCACCGGGCGCCGCGGTGGCGTTGCGCCGCGGGGGCCCCGCCTCAGGCCGTGGTGCGGGTCACCGGGATCCACAACTGCGCTTCGGACCGAGCCGGATCGTCCTGCGACGGACGGGTGCGCAGGATCTCCGGCCCCGGACGGTACTCGTACGGGTTGGCCGGCATCCACTGGGCGGCCACGTCACCCCACATCTCCTGCAGTGCCTGCGGGAACGGTCCGGTGCTGTCGAACACGGCCCAGGTGCCCGCCGGGCAGTTGAGCACGTCGAGGTCGTCCGGCGGCTCGGCGGCAGTGGTCACCACGGCGTGGTAGTAGTCGAGCTCGCTGCCCTCCTCGAAGCCCTCCGACAGGCGTACGGTCGCCGACACCACGCCCTGCGGGTCCTGGTCCGACAGGCCGGAGATCCGCAGCGTCGTCTCCGGCGGGATACTCCGGATGTGCTCGGCGATGTGCGGGTTGACCCCCCGGTGGATCAGCGGGACGCGGGCCTTCTTGCCGACGACCCGGAATGCTTCCTTCTCCACGATGCGGTACCGCATGGTGCTGTTCCCTTCGACGGTGAGACGGAAGGAGAGCCGGGGCTGTGAGTTCAGCGCCGCGCCGGTACGTCTCGCCTCGCCGGGACCGACGCCGTGCATGGCACGGAACGCCCGGGCGAAAGCCTCGCCCGAGGTGTAGCCGTAGCGGATCCCGATCTCCAGCAAGGTCGGGCTTCCGGCCAGTACTTCGGCACCCGCGACGGTGAGCCGCCGGCGCCGGACGTACTCCGACAGCGGCATCCCGGCCAGTGACGAGAACAGTCGCCGGAAGTGGTACTCCGACGTGACCGTGATGCGGGCCAGCGCGGACACCTCGATGTGACGGTCGAGGTGGCGCTCGATGTGCTCCATCGCCTGGTTCAGCCGATCCAGCAACCCCGGCCTCCTTCCCCTGTGTTCACCCACGCTAGGAGGGGCCGAGTCTGCCGCACCCGACAACCTGTGCCCGCTGCGGTCGGGTGCGGCGGGTTCGGTCGTGCCCGCTGACGACGTCGTGGTGCGGGCCGCCGCCCCGACGGGTGTCGCGCGTCACGGCCGTCCTCGGACATCGGGGGCGGTACGCCGGCCGGGCGGCGCACCTGTGCGGGCGGCCCCTGGGGGTGGCACCGTGCCGGTCGGGCTCGTGCCGGTCGGCTCGCGCGCCGGGGTTCAGGCCACGAGCAGGCGGAGGCCGAGCTCCGCGGCGTCGAGATCGGTCAGGTCGGGGTTGCGCTCGGCCCACCGGCCCGAGGAGAGGTCGTCGCGGAGCCTGTCCACCGCTCGCTGTTCGGCCTCCGCGCCGACCCGGGTCCACACCGACACCGCGCGGCGCACCTGCTCGTCCAGGTACGCCTCGGGACGACGCCAGTGGGCCTCGAGGAAGCCGTCGGCGCAGTCCCACGGGATGAGCACCGGCTCCAGGCGGGCCCCGATCGCGCGGGCCAGCCGGTGTACCGAGGGGCGGCCGGCGACGAGTCCGGTGACCTCGGGCAGATAGTCGCGGGTCAGCCAGAAGCGGTGACGCCATCCGGCGTCACTCGTGTCGTGCGTGAACACCACCACGCGCCGGGCCACGCGCCGCATCTCGCGCAGCCCGGCGATCGGGTCCCGCCAGTGGTGAACGGTACTGAAGGCCATGGCCGCGTCGAAGGAATCATCCTCGAACGGAAGGCTCTCCGCGGTGGCGGCCACGCAGGGAGCGGCGCTCGCGGGCCGCTGCGCACGCATGACCGCCGACGGTTCCACCGCGGTCACGTCGCGGTCCGGGGGCTCGTAGGAGCCGGTGCCGGCGCCCACGTTCAGCACCGTACGGGCGTCCCCGAGGGCGTCCCAGACCTGCGCGGCGATCCGCGGCTCGGTGCGTCGCGTCGCCGGGTAGGCGGTTCCGATCGCTTCGTACAACCGCGATCCGAAAAGGCCGAGTTGGTCCTCCGACGTCATTCTGATCCCCATCGCCCGTGCCTCCAGCTCCCTGTCGATGGCCGTCACCATGGCGGTGGCGCGGTCGCGTTCCTCCAGCAGCAGCCCGCGCAGCCGGCGCAGATGCGCGACCGCGTCGGTGCCCGGGTCGTCGACCAGAGCGGCGATCTCGCGCAGTCCGAAGCCCAGCCGCCGGTAGACGAGCACCTCCCGCAGCCGCCCCACGTCGACCGGTGAGTACGCCCGGTATCCGGCCGCCGTCCGCGCGGACGGCCGCACCAGCCCGATCTGGTCGTAGTGATGCAGCGTGCGGACGCTCACACCGGCCAACTCGGCCACGCGCCCCACGGTCAGGTGTTCCGCCATGCCACCGACGATGGAGCATGACGCCGCGTGAGGGTCAATCGTCGGCGGCGCGGCCGCCCCGGCCGCCGCTCGCGAGACACGTGCCGCGCTCGCACAGGGGCTCGTTCCGGCGCAGCCGGTGCGCCTGATTTCGGCTGGTTCTCGCCGTCGGGCAGCCGGTGTTCGGCTTCCACGGCCGAGGAGGGGATGCCGTCCCGCGGCCCCGGCTCGACGAACGGGCGGCGGGCGGCGGGCGGCGGTACCACCGTGCGCTCAGCCCACAGCCCCAGGAGGCCGTCAGCCGTTCGCCTCGCCCGCGCTGCACGGCGCGGCGGCGTCGAAGAGCGTGCCAGGTGCGGCCCCGGTCCCGGGGAGCGCCGCTCACCTGGACACCCGCCCGAGGAACCGTGCCCATGCTCCGTCGGATCGTCCTTCTCGCCGCGGCGGGCGTGCCGGCCACGGGGGCGGCCGCCGGTGCCACGGCAGGCCGGACCCCGGCGGACGGCCCCGGCCCGCGGCCCCCGCCGGGTCGCCGTCATCGGCGACACCCGAGGCGTCGGGGCCGGCCGTGCTCAGCGGATACCGGTCTCGACCGCGTCGCCGGTCACGGATGTCCTTCGGGGCGGGGGCATGTCGGTCTGCTGCAGTTCCGCCAGCAGTTGGTTCCGCCCCGCCAGGAGCTCGGTGAGGATACGGCGAGCCGCACGCAGGAGTTCGGCCACGTCACCCCCGGCGAGCGCGTAGGTGACGGTGGAGCCCTCCCGGGTGGACACGACGATGCCCGCGCGGCGCAGGATGGCAAGCTGCTGGGAGAGGCTGGACGGCTCGATCTCGATGTCCGCGAGCAGGTCCCGTACCGGGACCGGGCCGTGCTGCAGCAGTTCCAGGACCCTGATGCGGGTGGGATGCCCGAGCATGCGGAAGAACTCTGCCTTGGCTTGGTAAAGAGGAACCTGCATAGCGTTCTTCCTGCCTGTCCGGGGGCCTCTCATGGCGCGGCCCGCCCCTGAGGACCGGCCGCGACATGAGTACTGCCTGCCCATTTTTCTCGCTCCGGGCCGCCGATGTTCATGAATTGTCATCCTCTCCATGTGATGGCTTGAAGAATTCTTCAATTCATGGGCATGCGTCGGCCCGGAATCGAGGAGTGACTAGACCTCGAGGTCCCCTTCGATCCGCTTGAGCTGATGGCGTGCCATGGCCAGGTTCGAGCGGGCCCTGTCGATCACGAGGTAGAGGAACAGGCCGTTGCCGTCCCGGCTCCTGACCAGCCGCATGAGGTGGTACTGCCCTCCCAGAGTGATCAGGATGTCCTCGATCTGGCTCTGCAGACCGAGGAGTTCCATGGTGCGGACCTTGGCGCGGATCACGTCGGTGTTCCCGGCCGCGGCCACCGTCAGGTCCAGGTCCTTGCCCCCGCCCAGGGTGCCCAGGGCCATGCCGCTGGTGTAGTCGACGACTGCCGCCCCCAGCGCCCCCTCGATCCCGGTCACCATTTCCTTCAACGCCACTTCCACGGTCGCCATCGGGCGCCCTCCCCTTGGTCATCGGCTGCGGCCGGCTCCGTTTCCGGGTCCGCCTGTGAACGCACCGTATGCGCACCGATCCGCCAGGGGAGAGGTCTGCTCAAGAACGATCAAAGCTGATCGACGAGCCTCTTGATGTGACAATCCGATGATCATTCTTGCTGGGTCGCGCGGGGCCGGATGAGGGTGCGCCGACGGCGGGGTCAAGGGCCGGGCACCGGGGGCGCGTGCCGGTCCAGGGTGAGCACCCCGTCCGTCACGCGCGCCGCCCGGGTGTCCCTTGCGAGGTCCTCGCACCGCTCGAGCAGGGCGTAGCCCGTGCAGAGCACGGTTTCGTGCCCGCCGTAGGACTCCAGGTTCACCACGGCCGCCTCCAGGTGCCGGATCTCGCAGGCCAGCATCGGTACTCCGGGCGCATCGCCGGCCCCCTGGCCGCGGGTGGCTGCCGCCCGCCGCTCGAGCAGGGTCGCCAACTCGGCGCCGCCGGCGTTGCTGATGGTCTCGGCGTCACTGCCGCTGCGCAGGACGAGGCAGGTCCGGGCGTGCTCGATCACTCGCAGGAGCGCCCGGTACTCCGGTACGGACAGTTCGAAGGCCGGCAGTTCGTGGGCCGGGCGCACCTCCGGCCGGGCCGCACCGCCGGCCGGGTCGTGCACCCTCGAACACCTTCGTGCGCCGAACCTCATCTTCGATCCCCCCATGAGCGCAAGAGCCGACCCCGGCCGCGGACCCGCTCCGCGGCGCGGGAAACGGACGCCGCACGCGCCGGGCGGGCGTCCAGGCGTACGGTGCCCGATCTTTGACGGTCCAATACTCAACTGTTGTCCCTTGAAAAGATTCAGGCCAACCTTGATCAGGTAAAGACGCGCGGACGCCGTCGCGGCGATCGCGGTGGTCCGGGAGAAGCGGGACAGGCCTGCGCCCTCACCGGTATGGCCGAAGCGGGCCCGCAGGCGTGACGGCCCGGCCCGCGCCCGCCCGAGCGGCCCGCCGACCGGAGACCGCGGCCGGCCGACTCGTGCGCGGTTGCCGGTGCTGACCTGAGACTGAGGGGAGCGAAGCCGCCGGGGAGCGGCACCGGACATCGGTGCTCACGGGCACCGGGAGAACCAGGAGTGCTGATGAGCAGCCCACTGCACGGCCGCACCGCCGTGGTGACCGGTGCCAGCAAGGGCATTGGTCTGGCCGTCGTCGCGGCTCTGGCGCGGGCCGGGGCGACGGTCATCGCCGGATCCCGTACCTCCACACCCGAACTGGAGGCACTCGCCGAGGACGGTGCGGTCACCTGGGTGCCGGTGGACCTCGGCGACACCCGGGACGCCGAGCGGCTCATCCGCGAGGCGAGGGGAAACCTGGACATCCTGGTCAACAACGTCGGCGCCGCGCCCGCCCGGACCGGCGGCTTCCTGACGGTGACCGACGCCGACTGGGAGCACGTCCTGAACCTGAACCTGCTCAGCGCCGTGCGCGTCACCCGAGCGGCCCTGCCGCTCATGCTCGACGCCGGGCGGGGCGCGATCGTCACGGTGGCCTCCGTCAACGCCACCCTGCCCGACCCCATGGTGATCGACTACAGCGCCGGCAAGGCCGCCGTCGTCGCCTTCTCCAAAGCGCTGTCGAAGGAGGTCGGGCCCCAAGGCATCCGCGTCAACACCGTCAGCCCCGGACCGGTGCGGACCGACCTCTGGCTGGCCCAGGACGGGGTCGCGGCCACGGTCTCCGCGGCCGCCGGCATCACCCCGGACGACGTGGTCGCGCGGGCGGCAGGGTCCACCGCCACCGGCCGCTTCTCCACACCGGAGGAAGTCGCCGACCTCGTTCTGTTTCTGGTCGGCGACCAGGCCGGCAACATCACCGGCAGTGACATGATCATCGACGGAGGCTTCATCCCCACCTGGTGAGAACGGGGGTCCCCGCACCGGTGCGGGGACCCGGTGCCGAGGCGGGGTCAGCCGTTGACGATGCGCCGCACGTTCTCGACCGAGCCGCTGCCTTCCTTCAGCCGGCGCTCGCGCTCCTGCAGGAAGGCCACTCCCAGTTCCTCCCGCCGTTGCGTCGCCACGTTCTCCCGGGCGCCGTTGAGAATGGTGCGCTCCTCCTCGTCGGTGTGGTGGGTGATGGCCTCCACCAGCGCCTCCAGAGCGGAGTCCCACTCCTCGGAGCCGACCTCCGCCACCTCCAGGAGCCTCAGGAGGGCCCGGTTGCCGTCGTCGTGCTCGTGCTCGCCGTGTTCGAGTTCCTCGTCGTCGATGTCCTTGTACCTCTTCAGCGCGGGATAGACCTCGGCCTCCTCGGCCAGCGCGTGGGCGGTCAGCAGGTCAGCGAACTCCCGGAGCGCGGCGGCCCGGTCTGCTTCCACACTGCGCATCAGGCGGAACAGGTCCTCCATGCGCCGGTGGTCCTGAAGGATGAGCTCGACGACGTCCCGTGTCTCGGCCATGGCAGGGCATCACTTTCGTGCGAACGACTGAGGTCACTGACACCTACCCGCACCGTCCGCATTGATGACGCCCCGATCGACGACCTTCCGGGCCGCAGGACCGCGGGCAAGCGGTGAGACCGGTTCCCCCGCCCCACGGCCGGCCCGCGCCGCGGCTACCGAAGGCCGTCCCGCCCGCGCCCGCCGCGCCGCAGGGCGCGACGCCGCTCGCCCGGCAGGGCGCCGGCCAGCTCGCCCACGAGCGAGACGTCGTGGCAGTGGCCGTCCCGGCCGCGGCACCACCACACCGGTGGACCGGCGGCGTCCCCGTCGCCCCGGTGCCAGTCCTCGGCGGTCCCGGCGGGACGAGGATGCAGGCCGAGCCCGTGCTCGAAGCAGATCGGCCAGACCTGCCGGAGCAGCTCCATGACGGTCGACTGCGCCGCCTCCGCGACCACGGCCAGCGCCGTCTCCTCGTCGTCGGGGTCCGCAGGGTCGCCCTCCTCCGGCTCGCAGGTGTTCACCGGCTCGCCGTGCCAGCGGCCGTCGGGCATCGCCACGTAGACCTGCCCCCCGTCGAGCCCGCCCGGGGACGGAGGCCGCCAGGGCGGCTCGACCACCAGGATCAGCCCCTCCTGACCGGGCAGGGTCGCCGTCAGGTCGCGGTTGACCAGAGCGAGGGCCGCCTCCAGCCCGGGCCACCGGCCGTGCTCGGCCCGCCTCGGTTCCGGGGATTGCCGCCGGTCATGACCGGCACCGTCGCTCGCGTGGCAGAAAGGGTTCACGGGGGCATCGTCCCAGCCGGCCCCGCGGCCGCCACCGCCCGGTCCGCCGCGGCACGGACGCTCACCCCGCTTGGCGGGTTCTTGACACTTCCGCAGGACTGGAGAGCGATCACACGGCAAGGAGCAGGTGGTGATACGCATTGCAATCGTCGTACTGACTCTCGTCGCAGGCGTGCCGGCGTCCTTGGCGGCGGTCCTGATCTCCCCCTGGTGGTCGCTCGCCGCCGTGCCCCTGGTTCTGCTGGGCCTGCTGGGCGTGGCGGACCTGGTGCAGCGCCGGCATTCGGTGCTGCGCAACTATCCGGTCCTCGGCCACGCCCGCTTCCTCCTGGAACGCATCCGCCCCGAGCTGCAGCAGTACTTCATCGAGCGGAACTTCGACGGGCGACCGTTCGACCGGGACGTCCGCAGCATCGTCTACGCGCGCGCCAAGGGCGCGGACGCCGAGGAGCCGTTCGGCACCGAGAGGGACGTCTACCGGTCCGGCTACGAGTTCCTGGTGCCGTCGATGGCGCCGCGCCCGGTGCCCAGGACCCCGCCGCGTGTACGGGTCGGCGGTCCGGACTGCGCGCGGCCGTACGACATGGCACTGCTGAACGTGTCGGCGATGAGCTTCGGCTCGCTGTCCGCCAACGCCGTCCTGGCTCTGAACGGCGGCGCCGCGGCGGGGGGATTCGCCCACGACACCGGCGAGGGCGGGCTGTCCGACCACCACCTGCGTCCGGGGGGCGACCTCGTGTGGGAGATCGGCACCGGGTACTTCGGCTGCCGGACCCGGGACGGCGACTTCGACGCGGCCGAGTTCGCCGACAAGGCCGCGCACGACCACGTCAAGTGCGTGTCCCTGAAACTGTCGCAGGGCGCCAAGCCCGGCATCGGCGGTGTGCTCCCCGGGGCCAAGGTGAACGCCGAGATCGCCCGGGTCCGGGACGTGCCCGAGGGGCGAACGGTCGTGTCCCCGCCCGGCCACCGGGTGTTCTCCACCCCTCGTGAACTCGTGCGCTTCATCGCCCGCATGCGCGAGCTGTCCGGCGGCAAACCCGCCGGGTTCAAGCTGTGCGTGGGGTCGCGCCGGCAGTTCCTGGCCGTGTGCAAGGCCATGCTGGAGGAGGGCACGACGCCCGACTTCATCGTGGTGGACGGCGCCGAGGGCGGGACCGGGGCGGCACCGCTGGAGTTCGCCGACCACGTGGGCACCCCGCTCACCGAGGGCCTGCTCACGGTGCACAACGCGCTCGTGGGAGCGGGACTGCGCGACCGGATCAGGATCGGCGCCAGTGGCAAGATCGCCACCGGGACCGACCTCGTCAAACGCATGGTGCAGGGCGCCGACTACGGCAACGCCGCGCGCGCCATGATGTTCGCCGTCGGCTGCATACAGGCGCAGCGGTGCCACACCAACACCTGCCCCACCGGCGTCGCGACCCAGGACCCCCGCCGCGCCCGCGCCCTCGACGTCCGTGACAAGGCGCCGCGCGTCCAGCGCTTCCAGGAGGCGACCGTGGCGAGCGCGCTGCAGATCATGGCGTCCATGGGCGTCACCGACCCCGCGGAGCTGCGCCCGCACATGCTCCGCCGACGCGTCGACCCCCTCACCCAACGCTCCTACGACGAACTGTACGAGTGGCTCGAGCCAGGGCGGTTGCTCGCCGAGCCGCCGGCATCCTGGGCGGCCGACTGGAAGGCCGCCGACCCCGATCGTTTCACCGTGTGACCTGGAGGACTCACCGTGCCCCGTACCGTTGCCCAAGTCATCGTGGACGCGCTGAGCGAACTCGGCGTGCGCCAGGTGTTCGGCGTCGTGGGAGACGCCCTCAACCCCGTGACGGACGCCATCCGCACCACCGACGGCCTGGAGTGGGTGGGCTGCCGGCACGAGGAGGCGGCAGCCTTCGCCGCGAGCGCCCAGTCGCAGCTCACCGACACCCTCGGCGTGTGCATGGGCACCGTCGGACCCGGCTCCGTCCACCTCCTCAACGGGCTCTACGACGCGGCCAAGAGCCACGCGCCGGTGCTGGCCATCGCCGGCCAGGTGCCGCTCGCCGAACTCGGCAGCGACTACTTCCAGGAGGTCGACAACGACGCCCTCTTCAACGACGTGGCCGTCTTCCGCGGGACCGTCACCTCGCCCGACCAGCTACCGCAGATGCTGGAGACCGCGGTGCGCCACGCACGGGGCCGCAAGGGCGTCGCCGTCCTCACCGTGCCCGGTGACCTCGGCGAGCGCGAACTGACCGCCGACCGGCCGGCCCGGTTCTCGCTGAATGCCCCGGTGACCCGGCCGGACGAGGCCGCCGTCCGGCGTGCCGCGGAACTCCTCGACCGCTCCGAGCGCGTCACCCTCCTCGTCGGCGCGGGGGCCCGGGCCGCCCGCCAGGACGTGCTCACCCTCGCCGACCGGCTGGCCGCGCCCATGGTGCTCACCCTGAAGGCCAAGGCCGGCTTCGAGGGCGACGGCAATCCGTTCCAGGTGGGCCAGACGGGCCTGATCGGCAACCCGGCGGCGGCGGCCGCCCTCCAGGACGCGGACACCCTCCTGCTGCTCGGCACGGACTTCCCGTACCGGGACTGGTATCCCGAGGGCCGGACCGTGATCCAGGTGGACACCGAAGCGACCCACATCGGACGCCGCGTACCGGTCGACGTCGGGCTGGTGGGGGACACCGGCGCCACCGTGCGCGACCTCCTGGGGCACCTGACCGTCGCGCCCGCCGGGGCGGACGGGGCACGCGACCGCTCGCACCTGGAGAAGGCGCGTGAACGCTTCGGCCAGTGGCGCACCGGTCAGGCTCGGCTCGCCGACCCCGACCACGACAAGGGGGTCGTGGGCCGCATCCGCTCCGCCCTGGACAACCGTGCGCACGACATCCGCCCGGAGGCCCTGGCGGCGGCCGTCGACCGGGCGGCGGCCGACGACGCCGTCTTCACGTCCGACACGGGCATGGCCACGGTGTGGCTCTCGCGCTTCGTCGAGATGCGCGGCGAGCGACGCCTCATCGGCTCGTACAACCTGGGCTCGATGGCCAACGCCATGCCCCAGGCCCTGGGCGCCCAGTTCCTGGACCGTGACCGGCAGGTCGTCGCCTTCTGCGGTGACGGTGGGCTGAGCATGCTCCTCGGCGACCTCATGACGCTGAAGACGTACCGGCTCCCCGTCAAACTCGTCGTCTTCGACAACCGCCGGCTGGGCATGGTGAAACTGGAGCAGGAGCAGGCCGGTCTGCCCGAGTTCGGCACGGTGCTCGACAACCCCGACTTCGCCGCCGTCGCCGAGGCCATGGGCATCCCCGGAATCCGGGTGACGGATCCCGCCGACGTGGAGAGCGCCGTGCGACGCGCCTTCCGCACTCCGGGCCCGGTACTGCTGGACGTCCTCACCAACCCCGACGAGATCGCCGTTCCGGCCAAGCCGACCGTCGAGCAGGGCTGGGGGTTCGCGCTGGCCAAGGTGAAGGAGGTCGTGCGCAGCCACGGGGAGCCGGGCGGAGACTGACGGCTGAACCCGGACGACCCCGTTCCTCGGCGGGCCGACACGACTCGCCGGGGGCCGGCCGCCGCTGCCACTCGGCCGCCGGCACGCCCCGGGCGACCGCGCGGCAGCGCCGGCCGCACGGCCCCCCGCGACGCACCGTGGGCTCGGACGTCGTTGACGACCCCGGTCCCCAGGACCGGGGCGCGCGGTCCCTCAGCTGTCGTAGTCGACGGTCAGGGTGTCCGAGACCGGGAAGGTCTGGCAGGTCAGCACGTATCCCGCCTCCACCTCGGCCGGCTCCAGCGCGTAGTTGCGGCGCATGTCCGCCTCGCCCTCGGTGATGTGGGCGCGGCACGTGCCGCAGACACCGCCCTTGCAGGCGAAGGGCAGGTCGGGCCGCACCCTGGCCGCGGCGTCGAGAAGGGTGGTCTCGCGGGAGAGCGGCGAGGTGGTGGAGCGGCCGTCCAGGACGACGGTGACCTGGCTGACCGGCCCGTCGGCGCGGGGTTCCTCATGACGGGCCGGCGCCACCGGTTCGTCCCCGGCGAAGAAGAGCTCCTGGTGGATCCGTTCGTCCGGCACGCCGAGCCCGGCCAGCACCCGCTGGGCGTCGAGCACCATCCCGTGCGGGCCGCACAGCCACCAGTGGTCGGCCTCGGAGACGTCGACCAGACCGTCGACGAGAGCGGCCAGCCGGTCGGCGTCCAAGCGGCCGCTCAGCAGTTCCGCCTCGCGAGGCTCGCGGGACAGCACGTGCGCCAACTGGAACCGGGCCGGGTAGAGGTCCTTGAGGTCGGCCAGTTCGTCGGCGAACATCACCGAGTCGGTGCGGCGGTTGCCGTAGAACAGGGTGACCCGGGACGCCTCGTCGGCCGCGAGGACCGATTCCGCGATGGAGACCATGGGCGTGATGCCCGAGCCGGCCGCGATGAGCACGTGGTGCCCGGGTGCCGCCAGGTCGGGGGTGAAGGCGCCCACCGGGCCCATCACCTCGACGGCGTCGCCCGGTTCGACCTCCTTGACCAGCCACGAGGAGAACAGGCCGCCGGGGACCATCCGCACGCCGATCCGGGGCCGGGAACCCACCGGGGAGCAGATCGAGTAGGAGCGCCGCTCGTCGCGCCCGTCCACCTCACGGCGGAGGGTCAGCGACTGGCCGGGCCGGAAGGCGAACTCCTGGGCCAGCTCGTCGGGGATGTCGAAGCTCACGGCGACCGCGTCCTCGCACAGCCGCTCGATCGCCGCGACCCGCACGGTGTGGAACGCCGGGCGGCGACGGGTGCGCCGCACCGGGGCGGGGGCCGCGTCGGCGGGGGCCAACAGGTCCTCCATCAGATCTCCTTGACGTGCTCGAACGGTTCGCGGCAGGCGCGGCAGCGCCACAGCGCCTTGCAGGAGGTGGCGCCGAAACGGGAGGTCTCCTCCGTGTCCGTGCTGCCGCACCGCGGGCAGCACACCGCTTCGCGGCGGGGCGACAGCACCAGCGGTACCGGACCCGGCGCCGGGCGCGGTGCCGGTCCGGGCGGGGCGATCCCGTGTTCGGCGAGCTTGCGGCGCCCCTCGGAGGTGATCCAGTCGGTGGTCCACGGTGGATCGAGGACCGTGCGCACCTCCACGCGCTCGTATCCGGCTCCGGTCAGCCGTGCGAACACCTCGGCTCGCATCTCCGACATGGCGGGGCAGCCGGAGTAGGTGGGCGTGAGGTCGGCGACGACCGTGCCCTCCGGTGTCATCCGCACCTCGCGCAGCACACCGAGGTCGGCGAGGGTGAGCATGGGCAACTCGGGGTCGGGCACCTGCTCGGCGATGCGCCGGGCGCGCCGGACGTCGGCGAGGGCGGTCACCATGTCGCCTCCGGGTGGGCGCGGGCGACGCTCTGCAGGTCCGCCAGCAGTACCGCGAGGTGCTCGGTGTGCTCGCCCTCGCGCCCGGAGCCCGCTGCCGCCTCCGGCACGGCCGGCAGGGACAGGGTGGCGGCCTCGCCGACCTGGCGCAGCACGGCGAGCACCGCCTCCGCGGCGTCGTACGCCGCGAACAACTCGCCCACGTACGGCATCACCCGGTCGAGGCCGGCCTGCATGCGCCGGTGGGACTCCGCGGTCCCGTCACCGAGCCGGACGACCCACTCGGCCGCGTACTGCCGGTGGTAGGTCAGTTCCTTCACGCCCTTGGCGGCGACGGCGGCGAGCACCGGGTCGCGGGAGGCGGCCAGCCGCTCGAAGTGGGCCAGGCGCCAGGCGGAGAGGACCAGCAGCCGTGCCATGGAGAACGCGAAGTCGCCGTTGGGCAGTTCGGCCAGGCGCACACTGCGGAAGTCGTCCGCGTCGCGGAAGTAGGCATAGGCGTCCTCGCCGCGCCCGGTGCCGTCGACCTGGCCGCACCGGGCGTACAGCAGACGGGCCTGGCCGAGGAGGTCGAGACCGATGTTGGCGAGGGCGACCTCCTCCTCCAGTTCCGGGGCGCGCGTGGTCCACTCGGCCAGCCGCTGCGCGGTGACGAGTGCGTCGTCACCGAGGGCGAGGCAGCACGCGGCCAGGTCGGCCGGGTCGACGTCCTCGGGGACGGCCGTGCTCACGCCGTACAGGGGGTCCTCGAAGCCGGTGCCGAAGGCCCAGCGGGCGTCGCCGTCCTCGTGTCCCTCGGCCAGGGACAGGTAGACGTGATCATCGCTCATGACCTGCTCCTAGATGTGCGGGACGTCGTCGGGGATGTCGTAGAAGGTGGGGTGCCGGTAGACCTTGTCGGCGCTCGGGTCGAAGAACGGGTCCTTCTCGTCGCGGGTGGACGCCGCGATGTGCTCCGAGCGCACCACCCAGATGCTCACGCCCTCGTTGCGCCGCGTGTACAGGTCGCGGGCGTGGGTGAGCGCCATGCGGTCGTCGGCGGCGTGCAGGGATCCGACGTGGACATGGTTGAGTCCGCGCTTGCCGCGCACGAAGACCTCGTACAGCGGCCAGCCGCCCTTCTTCGCCTGCGTGTCGCTCATGCCACTGCTCCGTTCTTCTTCCTGTCGGCCTGCTTGGCGGCGTGCGCGGCCGCCGCTTCGCGCACCCAGGCGCCTTCCTCGTGAGCGGTCCGGCGGCGCTCGATCCGCTCGGCGTTGCAGGGCCCGTCGCCCTTGATGACGCGCATCAGCTCGTCCCAGTCGGGCGTGCCGAAGTCATGGCGCCCGAGCTCCTCGTTCCAGCGCAGCTCGGGGTCGGGCAGGGTGACGCCGAGCTTCTCGGCCTGCGGCACGGTCATGTCCACGAATCGCCGGCGCAGCTCGTCGTTGCTGTGCCGCTTGATCTTCCAGGCCATCGACTGCGCCGAGTTGGGCGAGGAGTCGTCGGGCGGGCCGAACATCATCAGTGACGGCCACCACCAGCGGTTCACCGCGTCCTGGACCATCTCGCGCTGCGCGTCCGTGCCGCGCATCATCGTCATCAGCAACTCGTAGCCCTGCCGCTGGTGGAAGGACTCCTCCTTGCAGATGCGGACCATGGCGCGCGCGTACGGCCCGTAGGAGCTGCGACACAGCGGCACCTGGTTGCAGATCGCCGCCCCGTCGACGAACCAGCCGATGACACCGACGTCGGCGAAGCTCACGGTCGGGTAGTTGAAGATCGAGGAGTACTTCTGGCGGCCTTCGATCAGCCGCTCGGTGAGATCGGCGCGGTCGGCACCCAGGGTCTCGGCCGCCGAGTACAGGTACAGCCCGTGGCCGGCCTCGTCCTGCACCTTGGCGAAGAGGATCGCCTTGCGGCGCAGGGACGGCGCACGGGTGATCCACTCGCCCTCCGGCTGCATGCCGATGATCTCCGAGTGCGCGTGCTGGGCCACCTGCCGGATCAGCGTCCTGCGGTAGCCCTCGGGCATCCAGTCCCGCGGCTCGATCCGCTGGTCGCGCGCGATCGTGTCGTCGAAACGCCGAGCGAGGTCCGGTGGTGTGCCGTCCGCGGCCGTCGTCGAGCCGGTCTGCAGTGCGCTCATCTCCGTCACCTATCCCTACCGACCATTCGTTCGGTAGATGGTATGACACGGCGCCGCCGTTTGGGAAGCGATGCCGCGGTGCCCCTCGGCCCCGCCCGGCCGTGTCCCGTACCGGCGCCGGCCCGGAAGCCGTCCGCGGCCTCCGCGGGCGTGGCACCCGAACCGCGGGCGTGGTCCGGGGCCTGTGATCCACCTCTTGACAGGCGTCGGCGTGGCTTGAATTACTGGGCCTTGCCATACGCTTACCGAATGTTCGGTCGGGAACAAGATGGTGAATGCAATGAAACGGACCGTCGACGCGGATGACCCGGTCGAGAGGATGTTCCGCGCGGACGAAGCGTCCCGGCGACTGGGCATCGAGCTCGTGCGACACGGCCCCGGGACCGCGGAGCTGCGCATGACCGTGACTCCCGCCATGGTCAACGGGCACAGGATCGCCCACGGCGGCTATCTGTTCCTGTTCGCCGACACCGCCTTCGCCTGCGCCTGCAACAGCCACGGGCCGACCACGGTGGCGGCCGGGGCGGACATCGACTTCGTGGCCCCGGCGTACGAGGGCGACGTCCTGGTGGCCACCGCCCGGGAGCGCACCCGGTTCGGTCGCAGCGGTATCTACGACGTCACGGTGACGCGCGGTGGAGAGGTGGTCGCGGAGTTCCGCGGCCGCAGCCGCGTCCTCAGGGCCCGCACCTCCAAGGAGTCGCAATGAGCATCGAGCCGAAGACCAGGTCAGTCACAGGCGGGCGCCTGGGGGAGCCCTGTCCGCCGGATCTGCTGGACGGCGCGGAGAACCTCACCCGCGACGAGCTGCACGATCTGCAGTCGCGCCGCCTCAGGTCGACGCTGAGGCACGCCTACGACAACGTCGAGCTGTACCGGAGGAAGTTCGACGCGGCCGGCGTCGGCCCCGCGGACTGCCGGACGCCGGCGGACCTGGCCCGCTTTCCGTTCACCACCAAGGCCGACCTGCGCGACACCTACCCCTTCGGCATGTTCGCCGTCCCCATGTCCGAGGTCCGCCGCATCCACGCGTCCAGCGGCACGACCGGGCGGCCCACCGTCGTCGGCTACACGGAGAACGACATCTCCACCTGGGCCGACCTGGTCGCCCGCTCGATCCGCGCCGCCGGCGGGCGCCCAGGCCACAAGGTGCACATCAGCTACGGGTACGGTCTGTTCACCGGGGGACTGGGAGCCCACTACGGGGCCGAGCGCGCCGGCTGCACCGTCATCCCCGCCTCGGGAGGCATGACGGCCCGCCAGGTGCAGATCATCCAGGACTTCCGGCCGGAGATCATCATGGTCACCCCCTCCTACATGCTCACCCTGCTCGACGAGTTCGAACGGCAGGGCGTCGACCCCCGCTCGACGTCCCTGCGGATCGGCGTGTTCGGCGCCGAGCCGTGGACGGAGGAGATGCGCCGGGAGATCGAGGAGCGCATGGACATCCACGCCGTCGACATCTACGGCCTGTCCGAGGTGATGGGGCCGGGCGTGGCCCAGGAGTGCGTCGAGACCAAGGACGGCCTGCACGTGTGGGAGGACCATTTCCGGCCGGAGGTCGTCGACCCCGTCACGGACGAGGTCCTGCCCGACGGCGAGCCGGGCGAACTCGTCCTCACCTCGCTCACCAAGGAGGCGCTGCCCATCATCCGCTACCGCACGCGCGACCTGACCCGCCTTCTGCCCGGCACCGCCCGCCCGGCCTTCCGCCGCGTCGAGAAGATCACCGGCCGTTGCGACGACATGATCATTCTGCGCGGGGTGAACGTCTTCCCCAGCCAGATCGAGGAGATCGTCCTGCGCACGCCGGGCGTCGCCCCCCACTTCCAGATCCGGCTCACCCGCCGCGGCCGCATGGACCACATGACGGTGCGCGTGGAGGCCCGTCCCGACTGCCCGCGCGAACGGCGCGAGGCCGCCGCGAAGCTCATCGCCAAGGGAGTCAAGGACGGCGTCGGTGTCACCGTGGAGGTGACCGTCGTGGACCCGGACACCCTGGAACGCTCCCTCGGCAAGCTCCGTCGCGTCAAGGACCTCCGGGAGGCCTGACCGTGCACGCCGGAACCGCGCAGCGGGCACGCGATCCGAAGGCCGCCCGCCCCACCGGCCCCGCGCCATGTCCGCGCCCGCTCGGCGCGGCGGGGGCGGCGGCCCGCTATGCCGGCGAGGCCCAGGCCGGACACAGCCGCCGGTAGGGAGTGTCGCCGACGTAGGACCTCCACTCCTGGCGGGTCAGGTTGCGACCCGCCCGTTCACACAGTTCGTGAGCCCACTGCCCGGGCACCGGCGTGATCCGGGCGGTGCGGTCCCAGGACGCGGTGGCCAGCCTCTTCCCGTCGGGACTGAACGCCACCGCCGTGACCCAGCCGGCCGCGTCACTCAGCGTGGCGAGAGGGCGGCCGTCGCCGACCTGGTGGAGGACGGCCGTGCGGTCCCGGCTCGCCGTCGCGACGACCCTTCCGTCCGGGCTGAAGGCCACGGCGGTCACCTCGTCGGTGTGGCCGGCGATGGTCCGGACCACCCTTCGGGCCGTGATGTCCCACAGGCGCGTGGTGCCGTCGCTGACCCCGACGGCCAGCACCCTCCCGTCCGGACTGAACGCCGCCGTGTTCAGCAGGCGCCCGCTGTCGAACCGGCCGGTGCCGCGATGGGTGCGGGTGTCCCAGAGGCGGGCCGTGCCGTCGGTGGAGCCGGTCGCCAGGGTCCTGCCGTCAGGGCTGAACGCCACCGCGTCCACCCAGCCGGTGTGCCCTCGCAGGACCGCGACGCGGCGATGGGTGCGGGTGTCCCAGAGGCGGGCCGTGCCGTCGGTGGAGCCGCTCGCCAGCAGGTCCCCGTCGGGGCTGAACGCCACCGCGTCCACCGCGTCGCCGTGCTCGCGCAGGGTGGTGATGATCCGGTGCGTCCGGGTGTCCCACAGTCGGACGCCCCCCTTCTGGTCGCCCGCCGCGAGCACGTGCGCGCCCGGACTCAGGGCGACGGCCAGCACCGGCGCCCCGCCGCCGTCGAGGACGGCGACCGTACGGTCGGTGCGCAGGTCCCACAGCCGGGCAGTGCCGTCCCGGCTCCCCGTGGCGAGCGTGCGACCGTCGGACCCGAAGGCCACCGAGTCGACGTAGTCCCGGTGGCCGGTCAGCACCGCGGTGCCACTCCGGGCGGTGGTGCCCCACATGCGTACCGTCCCGTCCGACGAAGCGGTGGCCGCCGTCTTCCCGTCGGGCCGGAAGGCCACCGAGTCGACACGGCCCAGATGGCCGTCCAGGACCCCGGCCGTACGGTGCGACCGCAGATCCCACAGCCGGGCGGTGTCGTCCCAACTGCCGGTCAGCAGTGTCCGGTTGTCCGGACTGAACGCCACCGCCGCCACCACGCGCGTGTGTCCCCGCAGCGTCGCCGTGGCACGCAGGGTACGCGCGTCCCACAGTCGTGCGGTGCCGTCGGCGGACCCGGTGGCGAGGGTGCGGCCGTCGGGGCTGAACGCCACCGCGTAGACCTCGCCCCGGTGACCGCGCAGGACCCCGGCCGTACGGTGGGACCGCACGTCCCACAGCCGGGCGGTGTCGTCCCAACTGCCGGTCGCCAGGGTGCGGCCGTCCGGGCTGAACGCCACTCCGCTCACCCTGCCGGTGTGCCCCGAGAAGGTGGCGAGGGAACGGCCCGTCCGCCTGTCCCACAGCTCGGCGGTGCCCTCGGCGGACCCCGTGGCGAGGGTGCGGCCGTCGGGGCTGAACGCCACCGCCGTGACCGCCCCGGTGCGACCGGGGATGCGAAGGGCCGTGGTGCCGGAACGCACGTCCCACAGACGCGCGGTGCCGTCGGCGGACCCCGTGGCGAGGGTGCGGCCGTCGGGGCTGAACGCGACGGAGGCGACCGCACCGGTGTGACCGGCCAGGGTGACCGGCGCCCGATCGCCACCGGCACGCCAGAGCAGGGTGCTCGCGTCCGCACCGCCGGCGGCCAGCGTGCGGCCGTCGGGACTGAACGCGACCGCCGCGATCGCTCCGGCGTGGCCGGTCAGCGGACGCACCGGATACATCGGCACGGCCAGGGCGTCCTGAGCGCTCGCGGTCGTGGCGCTGTTGGCCTCGTACCGCAGCCCCGCGAGGGCGAGCAGACCGGCAAGACCGGGCCGGGAGGAGAGCAGCGCACGGGAGTGCGCGGCGAGGCCGCTGGCGATGGCGGTGCGGCTCTTGTCGTCGGCCGTCCTGCGCTCCGTCTCGGCGGTCCGCCACTGCCAGCCCGCGACCAGGGTGGCAGCCAGCGAGACGACCACCAGCAGGGCGAGGGCCGCGGTCAGAAGCCGTAGCCGCCGATTGCTGCGGCGGGCCGCTTCCGCCTCGGCCGCCGCGGCGTTCAGCTCGGACTCCGCCGCAGCCACGCTCTCCGTCAGGAACGCCGACTCCAGCGGACTGAGGTCGCCGCGCCGCCCCTGCGCCATGTCGGCGGCCCTGAGCAGCCGGTGTCCTCGGTACAGGCTGTCGGGGTCGCGCCCCAGAGCCTGCCAGGACTCCGCGGCGGCCGTGAGATCACGGCGCACCCGCAGCCAGTCGCGGTCCTCGACCAGCCACTCCCGCAGCAGGTCCCAGGCGCGGACGAGCGCTTCGTGGGTGATCTGAACGACCCCGTCGTCGGCGGTGACGAGGCGTTGCTCCACGAGGCGCCGGAGCGCCACCCGCGCGGGACCGCCCTCGTGAGCGAGTTCGTCCTCGTTGACCCGGCGGCGCACTGCCTCACCGCCCTCGTCCACGATGACCAGACGGAGCAGCAGCCGGCGGGCGGCCTGCCGCTGCTCCGGGTCGAGGGCGTCGTACACCCCCTGGGCGGTGTTGGCCACCGCGTCCCGGATCCCCCCGGACGCCTGATAGCCGGCCAGCGTCATGCGCCGTCCGTCGCCCTGGGCCCAGGTGGCCTGCAAGGTGTGCGCCAGGAACGGAAGCGCCCCGGCGTCATGCCGTCCACCCCGCACACCCAGATCGCGCAGGAGGGTCTCGACCAGGCCGGGTTCGAGTTCCAGGCCCGCGGCGCGGGCCGGCCCGGTGATCGCCTGGCGCAGCTCCGGCTCGGTCATCGGCCCGAGCACGAGGCTGCCCCTGCCCATCACCCCGGCCAGCCCGGGTACGGCGATGCAGCGGTGCAGGAAGTCCGCGCGCACCGCCAGCACCACCGGGGTCGGGCGCGGCCCGTGTCCGTCACCGGCGGCCCCGGAGACGAGCCTGGCCACGAAGGCATGGCGTTCTTCCTGGTCGGTGCAGTGCGTGAAGATCTCCTCGAACTGGTCTACGAGCAACACCGCCGGTCCGTGACCGTCCGCCCCGAGGGTCGCCAGCCGTCGCTCCAGGGCTGCCAGCGGATGCGGCCCGGGCGTGGTGCGTACGACGGGGGAGAGGTCCGAGCCGTCCTCGGCCAGCCGCCCCTGACGCAGCGCGGGCAGGAGCCCGGCACTCAGCAACGAGGACTTGCCCGCCCCCGAGGCGCCGGTGAGCAGGACGGGCCCGCCTCCGTCGACGCGCGTCCCGAGCAGCCGGACGAGCTCCTCGACCTGCGCCGTGCGGCCGAAGAACCACTTGGCCGAGTCCTCGGTGAACGCCCTCAGCCCGGGATACGGGCACCTGTCGTCAGGACCCGCCGGCGGTACGACCGACGGGGGAACCTGGTGGACCGGCTGAGCGAGCAGGTTCCCCAACAGCAGGTACTCGCCGAGAAGGGTCTCCCACCGCTTCTGCTTCGCCCGCTGACCCGTCCTCAGATCGGCCAGACAGGCCCTGACGTAGTTGTCGAACAGCGCCCGGGACGGAAGCCTCCTGCCCCGGCCCAGTTCGAGGTCGGAGAGGGTCTGGGACGCCGAGCCGATCCGGCGGGACAGCGCGTCCTGTGTCAGCTCGGCCTCGTCGCGCAGCTCACGCAGCCGTTGCCCCAGCCGCAGCCGTTGCTCCCGCGCCGCGTCGTTCCCCGCGGTGGACGAACTCATCCCCGTCCCCGCGGGTGAGGACTCCGGCGTGATCCGGACCCGCTGCCGGGAGATCGCCCTTGACCTGCGCGTTCCCGCAGTGATTCCGGAGCCGTCCGCTGTCCGGGACCCCGGCCCGCGTCCTGGGGGAGTCTGGTCGGGGCCGGACGCGCCCCACCGATCGGCGCGGCCGGACCCGCACCGACCACCGGGGCCCGATCCACCCGAGTCACCGTCACCCACCGCCTCCCCACCCCGTCGCAACCGGAGCCTAGGGGCCTCCTCGGTGAAGAGGCGTGCGTTCAGGCCGAATCGGCTCCTCGCGCTCTCGAACCGGTGAACCCGGCACAACGACGAACAACGTCATCCATGAAGGGATCACGATGAACGACCAGACGAACAGCCCGGTACGCAACCAGAATCGCGGAGCCCCCGACCGCCGCCACACGGGTGCCGGCACCGTGCGGCGCCTCGGCCGCGTGGCCGTGTTCCACCTGGTCCGCGGCCTGGCCGCCGCGACCGGCTCGGCGCTGGTCGCCGGCATCACGTGGTGGACGCGGGACCACTGAGGCGGTCGGGGCGGGCATCCCGGACCGGGTAGGGGCCGCGGACCCGCCCGCGGACCGCGGTGGCGGCGTCCGGAGCGGGTCCGGACGCCGCCGCTCACCTCAGGCCGCCGGGGTGTGCGTCCGCCCGAGATGCCGGGCGAGGAACCGGGCCGCGCTGTCGGCCTCGAACCTGGGCAGCTCCATGTGCTGGCCCGCGTTGGCGTGCAGCGTCTTCTCCGTGGAGGCGAAGGCGTCGAACAGGGCGAGGCCGGCCTCGCGCGGGACGCGCTCGTCGTCCCACTGCAGGGCGAACTCGATCGGGACGGTGATCTGCTGCGCCGCGTCCATCAGGACATCGGGCCAGGTCGCGACGTAGACCGCGGCCGTGATCCGGGGCTCGATCGCGACCAGCGGTACCCCGATCGCGGTACCCAGACCGACGCCGACGTAGCCCACCGGCCCGTCGGCGCCGATCTCCGGAAGTTCCTGGAGGGCGTCCAGCACGGACCGCCACTCGGGGACGGCCAGTTCCGCCAGACGCGCGTTGTGGCGGACGACGATCGACCCTTCCGGCTCGCCCGCCGCCTGCGCCCTGCGCAGCTCGGCGATGTCCTGCTCGTCGTGCGCGCTGCGCGGCCGGTCGCCGTGGCCCGGAGCGTCGACGACGGCGACATGGAAGCCGCAGCCGGTCACGAGGAGGCGGGCGCGGCCCGCCATCGAGGGATGCCTCTTGTGGCCGCCGCCGCCGTGGCCCATCAGGACCAGGGGCGCGCGATCGACGCCGGAGGCCGGCGACCAGAGGACACCGGGGACGCCGCCGACGGTGAAGTCGCGCTCGACCATGCCGTGCGACGACGACTCGGCGGTGAACTGCGGGGAACGCACAGGTGTTGCCTTTCGGGAGTGCTCTTTTGCGGAAGGCGCTCCCGGCGACGCCTACGTCAGTCGCCGGCCGTGACGGGATGGGGGAGCACCCATGTCGAAACAGCGTTCATGGGTCTCACCTCCTCGGGCGGTGTCACGGACGCCTGAAAGGTACAAGCCCGGGTTTCATCCCGTCCAATCCCTTTCGCGGGCAGTGCCCGCGACCGCAACGGCCCGACATGCGGCTCCCGGTCGAACCAGCGGGACTTGGCAGCCCGGCGGCGCCTGAGCCGCGCCACTCGGGTGAGCCCGAACGCCCGGCAGCTCGCACCTGTGCCCCGTGCACGCGCGTGGGGAGCGCGCACGGACCGCGGGGCTCCGGTTCACCCGGCGGGAGCCGACGAACGGACGGCGCCGTCCAGCAAGCGCATCAGTTCGCCGACCCGGCCACCGCCACTCGGTGCCGGCGGAAAACGTACGAGTACGTCCACGAGGCCCGGTGTCGCACGGCGTGCCACTCGCTCGACGTGTCCGGCGCCCCGCCCCGGATCGTCGCCGGCGACGAGTTCCGCCACCCTGGCCGCGTGCGCGCCCGCTCCGAGAATGTGCTTGACCTGGGTGGGCTCCGGCAGCGGATGCAGGTAGGCGGCGCCCGCCGCGTACATCGCCGCCCAGGCGGCCTCGCGGGCCGCCGCGGTCCTTGCGACCCTGGTCGCCCTGAGGGCCGCCCACGCCGTGTCGCGCAGGGACTTCCCCCGCTCACCGCCCCGGACGAACTCCCACGCGGCACCGATGGCCTCCCGGGGCCGCGAGTCGTCCGGTCGATCGGCCTCGAACACCTCGAGCACGGCCTCCGCGCACGCCGCGGCGAACGCGGCGACCTCACGAAGGTCCTCCTTGCTCAGCGCGATCTCGCGCTCGCCCCCTGCCATGCGCCCATTCTCGCTCCCGCGGGCGGCCCGGCGCGCCGGTGGGCCGCCGTTCCACCGGGGCCCGCTCGCCGTCGCCCCCGTCCTGCCCGATGCTGAGGGGGCCCGCACCGCGGCGCGTGAGCGCATCGGGTGCATGGCGAGTCAGCGAGGGGGAAACCCGGTCGGCATCCCGTCAGGAGCGGGCCACCACGGAGGAAACCATGTGTCGCCTTTTCGGCCTCAGCAGCGCCCCACTCCGTACGCACGCCACCTTCTGGCTGCTGGACGCACCCGACAGCCTCAGCGAGCAGAGCCACCGCGACCCGGACGGCACCGGACTGGGCCGCTTCCGCGCCGACGGCACCCCGTGCGTGGACAAGGCGCCCATCGCCGCGTTCCGTGACCGTGCCTTCGCCGAGGAGGCCCGGCGGGACGAGTCCGTGACCTTCGTCGCCCATGTGCGTTACGCCTCGACCGGCGGCCTCACCATGCGCAACACCCATCCCTTCGAGCAGGACGGGCGGCTCTTCGCGCACAACGGCGTGATCGAGGGCCTCGACGCGCTCGACGACCACCTGGGCGAGGACCGGTCGCCGGTCCGCGGCGACACGGACTCCGAGCGCTTCTTCGCCCTGATCACCCGAGAGACCCGGCGCAACGGCGGTGACGTCACCGGGGGCATCCGGGAGGCCGCCCGGTGGATCGCCGCGAACCTGCCCGTGTTCGCCATGAACCTGATTCTCATCACACCCCGGGAGCTGTGGGCGCTGCGCTATCCGGACACCAACGAGCTGTACGTCCTCGAGCGTCCGGCGGGCGGCCGGCACGGCAGCCGGCATCTCGATCACAGCGGCAGCGGCGGCCGTATGCGCGTCCACTCGGCTTCCCTCGCCGAGCACCCCGCCGTCGTCGTCGCCAGCGAGCGGATGGACGACCATCCCGACTGGCGCCTTCTGGAGTCCGGCGAGCTCCTGCACGTGGGCTCCGACCTGCGGGTGAGCCGTCAGATCCTCCTTCCGGACCTCCCGGCGCGGCAGCTCACCCTCGACGACCTGCATCCCGGTGCGGCCGCCTCGCAGCAGGCCGCGTAGCCGTTCCGGCCCGTACGGTCCCGTCCGGATCGCCGGAAGGAGCGTACGCGCCACCGATGCCCGCCGGAGCTCCGCGGTACGCGCTCGGAGGCGAGTGGCGAGTGGCGAGTGGCGAGTGGCGAGAGGCGGGTGGCGAGGGACGGGGGCGATGCGTGTCCGGCCATACGCGGCGGCGTGTCGGGCCGCGGATCCCCGTTCCCGGCGGAAGGCTGGCGGACACAGTGCACGAGAAAGGGCGAAAAATGGCGGAAGTCACCACTCCGTATCGGACCGGCACGCCGTGCTGGGTCGATCTGATGGCGAAGGACCAGCAGGCCGCGCTGGACTTCTACCGTGACCTGTTCGGCTGGCAGGGCCAACCGGGTCCGGCCGAGTTCGGCGGGTACGCGGTCTGCGAGCTGAACGGCAGGGCCGTGGCCGGGATCGGCCCGGCGATGGCCCCCGAAGGGGCGCCCGAGCCGCCCACCGTCTGGACCAGCTACCTGGCCAGCACCGACGCCCAGGCCACCCAGGACGCGATCGTCGCCGCGGGTGGCACCCTGCTCGCCCCGGTGATGGACGTCGGCGCGCTCGGCCGGATGCTGGTCGCCTCGGACCCGCAGGGCGCGGTGTTCGGGGTCTGGCAGCCCGGCGAGTTCCACGGCGCCCGGGTCGTCAACGAAGCGGGCGCTCTGACCTGGAACGAGCTGCACACCAGCGACGTGCCCGCCGCCACCGCCTTCTACGGCGAGGCGTTCGGCATCGAGATCCAGCCGCTGGACGGTGCGGAGTCCTACTGGGAGTTGCGGGTCGGCGGGCGCGCGGTCGGGGGCGTCACGCGGCTCGCCAACGACCCGCCGGGCACCCCGGCGCACTGGCTGACCTACTTCGCGGTCGACGACGTCGACTCCACCGTGGACGCCCTGGTCAAGCGCAACGGCACGGTGCTCGCCCCGCCGTTCGACATGATGGCCGGCCGCATGACGGTCGTCGCCGACCCGCAGGGCGCGCCGTTCGCGATGATCAAACCCACTCCGCTCTAGGCGCGCCGTCCGGGCAGATCGCGAAAGCCCCATCCTGCGGGCGGACGACAGGACGTTCGCGACAGGCCCAGGAGCGCGGCCGCGCCCTGCGAGCGTCATCCGTGATCACGATCGGCTTCAGCCGGGGCGCCCCGTCCCTGCCCAGGCAGCCACTGTACGGCGGGCGGTACCTGCGGCCCAGCCGTCGCTTCGGGCGGGATCCACCCGAAGCGACGATCCCCTGAACGGCATCAGCAGACCACTCGGCTTGTCATGCGAGAGGCCTGCCCCAGGCATTAACTGATCGTTTCAGAATGAGTTGAGCTGCGGGTCTTGCGCTGGAAGATCTTGGTCGGCCAGGCGTCCGGGTGCGTGCTGATCTTGTTCCGGACGACCTGTGGGAGCGGGGCCCCGCTGCTGCCACCCGCTCCCTAACGACGCCACCGTCATCCCGGGCGGTGGCGTGTTCCTGACCGAACAGCACTCGCCGGCGTCCTGTTCGTGCTGCGGACCGGTGTTGCCTGGCGGGACGTCCCGGCGGAGGCAGTGGGCTGTTCCGGGGTGACGGCCTGGCGCCGGCTGCGGGACTGGACCGAGGCCGGCGTCTGGCCACGCCTGCACGCCGCCCTGCTGACCGAGCTTCGCCGCGACCTGCTGGGCCTGGACGACTGCTCCGTAGACGGCTCCCACGTCCGGGCCCTGAAAGGGGGGACCACGTCGGCCCCTCACCCGTCGACCGCGCCCGCTTCGGCTCCAAGCACCACCTGATCGTCGACCGGCACGGAACCCCACCTGCCGTCACCCTCACCGGCGGCAACCGACACGACGTCACACGGCTCCTGCCCCTGTTCGACGCCGTTGTGCCGCTTCGGCAAGCTCGGGGACGCTCCCGCCGCAAGCCCCGGCGTCTGTATGCGGACCGGGGCTACGACTTCGACAAGTACCGCCGACTGCTGTGGAAACGCGGCATCAAGCCGTTGATCGCCCGACGCAGCGTCGCCCACGCTTCCGGACTGGGCAAGGTGCGCTGGGTCGTCGAGCGCGCCTGGCTGCACCAGTTCAGACGGCTCCGCACCCGCTAGGAGCGAGGCGCCGATCTCCATCAGGGCCTGCTTGAACTGGCCTGCAGCCTCATATGCCTCCGCCATCCGCGGACATCATCCTGAAGCGATCAGCTAACTACGCGGAACCACCCCGGCCGTACCTCGGCCAGAAGCGGTTGCAGCGATCGCACTGCGGACCGAAGGTCCTCATCCGTGACGTCAACAGGCCCCGAAAGGCTCAGTCCATACCAGCGCAGCCGCCAGATGTCGAAGACTTCGCTCCCGTCGGCTGCGAAGTCCACATCGACCTCAATGCCGTTGCCGCTGACGAATCGACATCCCGCCCCATGAACCGTGTAGGAGTAGGTACCGATGTACCCACTTCGGCTGATCCGGCGCGAACGGGCCAGGACAAGGACATCTGCCAGTCGCTCAAGCGAGGGGATCGCCACCCTCATGGCCTCGCTCTGCGAGAGAGTACGAGGGGCCGGAGAGCGAGCCCGCGGCGGCTGAGGTCCCTCTGGTCGGCCGGATCGCGGCCGGCACACCGATCCTGGCCGAGGAGACGGTCGAAGACACCTATGTCCTGCCCCGCCAGCTGGTCGGTGAAGGCGAGCTCTTCGCCCTGAAACTGGAGCGCCGACGGGTTCGTTCCGCTGGCCCGTGCGGGAGTTGCGGCTGTTCATGCAGGTGGGGGTCGCGGGCAGGCGCTTCACTCGATCGTGTGGGTATCTGACGATTGCTCGCAGATTCCACGAGTTCCCTCCGTAATTTGCTTCCTTGTGAAGGATTCCGGGACTCGTCGCCTCTCGCTCGTCACGGGCGGCGACGTTGCTGTGAAGGACCGGCCTGGCGAAGAAGCGCGGCCGGAGCCGGGCTTGGCTAACGTCCTGACGCTCCAGCGACAGGCCGCGGCGTCCGTATCCGTGGAAGCCGAGCGGGCGCTCTTTCAGGACTCCCTTGCCGAGTACGTATGGGCCCGGGACGTCGCGGGCCTGTCACCGCGAACGCTGGAGTCGTTGGTCCAGCCGGTGCTGGAGATCTGCTCGTACTACGACGTCATGCCGTGGCAGCTGAGCTCGCGGCAGCTGGACCAGTACTTCGCGGGCCCGGGCAAGCGGCCGCGGCACACGACGGTCCGGTCGAAGATCAACCGGATCGACCTCTACTACGCCTTCCTGGAACAGCGGTACGCCGGCGAGATTCACCGCCGGTTCGGCGCGGTGGTCGAGTCACCCGTCGACGCGTTCAACCGGCCGGTCCACCGGGGGGACTTCGGGCTCCGGATCCCGCCGTCGGCCCGGGCGACGAAGGAGTTCTTCGCCGCGTGGCGGGAGGCGCTGCCGCGGGCGCGGAAGTACCCGGTGGCGGTCCGCAACTACGTGATGTCGAAGCTGACGTACATCTCCGGGGTCCGGGCGGCGGAGCTCTGCCAGGTGCAGCTCGGAGACGTGCACTGGGAGAACGGACAGTGGGGACGGTTCCTGGTACATGGCAAGGGCGCCGGTGGTTCCGGCCCCCGTGACCGCGAAGCCTTCCTCTTCGAAGAGGGCCGCGCACTCCTGTGGTGGTACATCGAGGAGGTGCGGGGCGAGTTTCCCGATGACCCCACTGACCCGCGGGCGCCGCTGTTTCCCTCTGAGCGGCTGGCGAAGTCGCTGGCCGGCATGGACGGACTGCTCGCCCCGCCAGTGGTGCCCGACACCTTCCGGCGCGCGCTGAAGATGGCCTCGCACGAGCATCTGCGGGGCCCGGTCGGCGAGCTCTTTCCGCATCTCCTGCGTCACGCCTGCGCGACCCACAACTATGAGGCGGGGATGCCGTTGTGGGACGTGCAGGTTTTGCTCGGCCATGTCTGGGCTTCCACCACGGTCGGCTATCTCGCGACCGCGAAGGGCGACCCGGAGCGGGCGAGCCTGGAGTCTTCCCGGCGAGCGGTTCGCCGGCTGAGCACGGAGGCGTGATCCCTTGAAGTGGAATCTGCGCTGGGCCGCGGCCAAGCGCGACATCTGGCGCCCGACCCAGCTGCAGGCGGCCTTTCGGGAGGTGGGGTTCACCCCGTCCCTGAGCAAGGTGGCCGCGCTGTGGTCGGGCACCCCGGTCACGGTCCGGCTGGAGGACCTGGACAAGATCTGCGCCGCCCTCCAGTGCACGGTTGCGGACCTGATGGAAGCCGAGCCGGTGGCGGCCGAGGGATGCCTGGAATCCGGGCAGCGCGCCGTCGGCGAGAGCGGACCCGCACGCCCGATTCCCAGGCCGGGCAGCGGCGGAGCCCGGCGCTCGCTGCCGCCGAACTGATTGGGGTTGGCTGGTGATCAGGGGGTTTGGGCTGCTCGGCTCGTGCGAAAAGTGCGCGACCTGGGGAGCGGTGAACGGGAAGGCCATGTGCCCGCGGTGCGCGTGGGCGTGGACCCGCGTGTCCTCTGGCAGGGACGGCTGGAGCGAGGCTCAGTGTCGGCGCTGCGGGTGGACTGTGCCGGTGCCGCGGACCGGGGTGTGCGCGCCCTGCCTGTTGGCCGTCCGTCTCGGGGAGGACGACCCCTGGGCGTGGGGTGAGCTGCACGACGAAGTCCTCGCGCCTGGCCGGCCGCGGCAGCTCACCGTGGATATCGAAGGGATCTCCCTGCCCGAGACGAGGCCCGTGCGGATGCCCCAGGCCAAGTCCGGGCGGCGAGCGGCCATCCCCGCATGGTTACGGGCCCGGCTTCCCGACCCGGTCCAGGACGATCCCCGGATCTGTCCTGTCCAGATCGCTGGGCAGCTGGGGCTCTTTCCGACTCCGGCCCGCCAGTTCGTCCGCACCCACGCGGCCCGCATCGCGGACCGGAGCATCCCCGGATTCGATGCCGTCGCCGAGCAACTGCAGCAGCTGGCGGACGAGCGCCGGGTACGCGCCCGGACCATGTGGATCTGGCGGCTCGAAGGCTTCGCCCGCCTGGCCTTGGCTGCCCGCGACCCCGACCAGCACCAGGTCGCCACCGCGGCCCTGAAAGACCTCCTCTACAACGGTCCCATCCTGGGACAGGCCCTGGACCGTGCCGGTCTCCTCGCACCGCCCCCATCGCGCCGGGTGATCCCGCCGCGCGGAACCGGGCCCACCCGCCAGGGCGGCCAGCGGGATCCGGAGCTGCGCGGACAGTGCACGCACTGCCTGGCCTGGGCGAACGACCGCCGGGTCATGTGCGCGGCGTGCACCAGTTGGTGCCACGAGATCCGCAAACGCGGCGGCACCGACGCCGAGTGCGGCCGTTGCCACCGCACCCTGATGCTCAGCGACGGGATGTGCCGCATGTGCCGGATCGTCATCGCCGAAACCGAGGTCGACACCGCCCGGATCGCGATGAAGAACGGCGACCAGCTGTGGTTCGCCCGCCCCCACGCCGCCGGACTGGCCGTCGGACGCCTGGAGCCCGGCACCGCGGCGCTCCAAGGCCGCTTCGCCCTCAAACGCCGCCGCGCCAGGGCCCGAGCCGCGTCCGCACCGAGACCGTCCGAGCATCTCCTTGACCCTGCTCAGCTGGAACTCTTCTCGGCTCCGCCACGGGACTGGTCCCGTCTGGACACCTCCAGGCCACCCGCTCTCACCCCAGCCGCAGCCGCCCTCGTCGCGGACTTCACCTCGTACATGCGCGGCCGCGGATGGAGCACCCACTCCTTCAACGGCAGCACCCGAACCCTGCGCATCGTGACCGGCCACCTCGGCGCCGATGTTCCCATCCAGGAGGGCGACATCCGGGCCCTGGTCTCCGCATACCCAAACCTCCACGGCGCCCGAGTCATCAACTATCTCCGCCTGCGCGGCCTGCTCGACGCCCGCCCAGCGATCCGTGCACCGCGCGCGCCCGGCACCACGCCACCGCCGTCACACACCCGGCCTTCTCCACCGCCGCGCACACCTTCATCGACGTGCTCCTCGGCCAGGGCGGCACCGCCAGCCGGGCCCGCAGCCCCAAGACGATCGAGAACTACGTGGCCGCCATCCTGGACACGCTCGAAGCCTGGATCGCCGACGGGCTCACCGACCCTCGCGAGGTCACAAAGAAGCACATCGAGGACGCCCTGGACCCGCTCCGCGGCGACCCGGCCCGCCGCCTGCACACCGCCCTGCGCTCATTCTTCAGGGCCCTCAAGCGCGAACGCCTCGTCTTCCGCGATCCCGCCCGCACCATCTCCCTCACCAGCACTCGATCCGTGCCGACCGCGCTGCCCTCCGACCGCATCGCCGGCCTCCTCGACCGGCTCAGCGAGCCCCGCGACCGTCTCATGGTCGCCCTCGTCGCCATCTACGCCCTCCTCCCCGGACAACTGGTCCACCTCCGGCGAACCGACCTCGACCGCAGCAAGGGCCGACTGCGCCTGCGCCGGGCGGGGCGTATAGACCACGTCATCTACCTCGACGCCTTCACCTTGCGCCTGGCCACCGAGTGGGAACTCCAGCGCCACCGGCGCTGGCCTGACAGCTCCAACCCTCACCTCTTCGTCAACCGCAACACCGCCGTCGACGATTCCGGCCCGCCCGTCAGCGCCAGCATGATCCAGCAGCTCTTCAAACGCCTTGGCCTGCCGGCCGGACGCCTACGCGTGGACCGCATTGTCGACGAGGCACGCCACAGCGCCGACCCCGTCCGGCTGATGGAGCTCTTCGGCCTGTCCAACCTCTCCGCCACCCGCTACGTCCTCTCGGCACACCCGGACAAGCAGAAAGGCCCCATCGCGCCGTGACCCGCCGGGTCTGATCGGTCAGTTGAGATTCTCGGCGGGCAGCCTGTGGCACGAGTGCCCCTGGGCACATGCTGGCCGGGGCAGGAGCAAGCCGCGACCGGGCGCTCGGTGGTTTCAACGCGGTGGCGAGAAACGACGGACCACGTCCGCCTTGCTGTCCGCGAGCCAGAACCCTCCGCCCGGAACAGCGACGAGAGCACTCAGCTGCACCGCGCCCGGCACGGACCACAGGGTGACCTTGCCCGACGGCGCGAGCCGCCCGACCTTGGTGGCCGTGGTGAACCAGACCGCGCCCTCTGGGCCCGCGGCGACGCAGTTCGGGCGCTCGGCCTGCGGTACGGGGAAGGATGAGACCTCGCCGCGGACGGTGATGCGCCCGATGCCGCCGCGCTGAGTGAACCACAGCGCCCCGTCGGGCCCGGCGGTGATGTTGTGCGGTGCTGTGCCTGGCGGTAGCGGCCAGCTCGTATACCTCCCTTTGATGCTCACGCGTCCGATGCCGTCAGAGCCGCCCGGCTCCTTGGCGACCTGCGAGAACCACACGGCCTGGTCCGGTCCGGTCGTGATGCTGTCGGCGGGAAGGTCGATCGTGCTGGGCATAATGGATGGCTGCCCCGTCGTCGCGTCGGCGCGGCCGATCGCAGGATGCAAGGTGGTGGTGAACCAGGCCGCTCCGTCGGGACCCACGGTGATCCCTTCCGGGTCCTCCACGTAGTCGAAGTCTGCGCGGGTGATTCTTCCGTCTGGGTGCAGACGCCCGATTTGCCCCAATGCGGTGAACCAGACCGTTCCATCCCCGGCCCGTGCGATGCCGGAGACCTGTGCCTGCCCTTCGGAGAGCCGGTACTGGGTGATGGTCCCCGAAGGGTCGATCCTGGCGACACCGCCGACATCCCTCTCTGCGACCCAGAGTGTCCCGTCGGGCGCGAGGGCCAGTGATGCGGCGGCGGAGTTGCCGGGCAGTGGGATGACGCTGTCTGCGCCCTGCTGCAGGGCTCCGGCAGACATGCCGGGGACCGGGCTGTCGGCGGGGCCGTTCTTCGCGTTCCGGCCGTCCGCCGCGGTCGATGCCAGTACCAGCAAGGCGGCGCAGGCGACGGCCCAGTGCCGGGGGCGGGCCGCAGTCCCTGCCGGGCCGCGACGGGGGGCGGAGCGTGGGCTCATGTTCCTCATCGGTCCTCCGTTCCGCCGACCGGCGGGCCTCATGGTGCGCAGCTCAGACTCGACGGCACGTCGGATCCCAGGTACTGCTTCCAGAGGGCTGGGGTCAGCTCCCGTCCGGCCGAGCTGCAGGCGGCGCTGATCCACGAGTTCGGGTCGAGTCGCCAGCTGATCAGAGTGCCCATACCTTCGACGGTGTCAGGGTCGCCCTCCGCCCTGCGGAACTCGGTCGCCGCGACCAGACGGGTGCCGTCCACGGAGAAGGCCAGACCGGTGGATATGGACTTCGGGCCCGCAGGGATGGGCAGAGTGCCGAGCACGTCGCCCGATGGCCGGTCGAGGAGCTGGACGGTGTTCTCGTTGCCCGGGATCGCGGCGATGAACCCTTTGCCGACGACAGGCCCGACGGCCGTTCCGGGCGTGCCCTTGAGCGTCCCCAGCGGCCGGGCCCCATCCGGGGACCAGACTTCCAGGTCCCCGGACGTTCGTTGGACGAGCAGCTGGTCATCCGCGTACGCGAGGCCCTGGAAACCCGTTGCGTCGATCACGCGGTAGCTGCCCGTGGCGGCATCGACGACCCGGATCTCGTGGTGGTCGCTCTCGAAGTCGTACTTGATCAAGGCGGCGTGGGCGGCCAGCCGGTCCAGGGCCGCCGTCCCCTGGTGGAATGCGTGGGTCCCGTACACGGTCGGGGCCATGTCGCGCGGTCCGGCTGTCTGGCGCAGTACGCGGCCGGTGGCCGGTTCTCTGATGCGGATCGTGCCGGAGGCGTCCAGCTGGGCCACTTCCCGGCCGCCCGGAAGGAACTGGAGCAGGGCCGGTGCGTCGTCGAGCCGGAGCGGGTTGGGCAGAGCCCGCCATCTGCCCGTCACGCGCATCTCGTTGCTGGGGTCGATGATCAGGGCGCTCCCGTCCTCCGACACCGTGATGACCCGCGATCCGTCGGCATTCCAAACCACCGCCCCGTACCTCTTGTCCAGTCGCGGTCGGCCCGCAGACGGCCGGCCGGCGTCCGCCGGATCGAGGCTCCGTACATCGAGGGTGACAGTGACCCCTCTGTCGCTCAGAACCGCCGCCCTACGGCCGTCAGGGGTCAGGGCGACGCGCGGCATCAAACATGATTTGCAGGAAAGCTCGATGACAGCAGTCGTCTGTGTTGCGATCCTCGACAGCCGGTCGAGGTCCCACAGGGTCAGCAGGTCCCCGGCGGCGGAGACGAGCTTGTGGCCGCTCGGGCCGAGGAAGGCGAGCCCGCCGGCGGGGACCGTGCCGGCTCCGGGCAGGACGAGAGGCTCGGACGGCGCCTGGTCCGGCGTGCTGGTCCGTGACACGTAGAGGGTGGTGCCGAGGGCTGCGGCTGCCCGAGTGCCGCCACGGCTGAGCACCAGGGCTGTGGGGACGCCTTCCGGGAACCGGGCCCGCAGCGGCGGTTTTTCGATATCGGGGGAGCCCTCTGCCACCCAGACTGGCGAGAAGCCGGCCCCGGTGCTGTAGGTGAGGTGGCTGCCGTCCGGGGCGAGCGCGGAGAGGTAGTTTTGGTTGCCGAAGTTCATCGCGCTCCCGCGGGTGCGCACCAGGCCCGGCACGGTGAGTTCCTCCCACGTGCCGCCACCGTCGAACAGCATCAGGTGCGAGTCATCGGAGAAGGCGATGGCATGCGGTGCCCCGTAGGCCATGTCCGCGAGGTCGAGGTGGCTGGTAGCTCCCGTGGACCTGTCCAGCACCCACGCCGTGGGCGGGGGGTCGAGGGACCCGGTGGTAGTCGTCACGACGACGAAGCGTCCCGATGGGGAGACCCCCACGGCGGTGGGCTGCTGTCCTGTGGGGAGGACCGGGGTTGGGGCCAGGGCGTCGCCCTTCCAGACACCGACCGAGTCGTGGCCGATCGCCGCGACGACGTTCCCAGAGGCATCCGACGCCACTGCGGTGACCTGCTCGGATATGCGGCCGACGTGCTGCCTGCCGGCCGCTGTCGTTGCGGTGACCGTCCACCGCTCGACTTCACCGCCCTGTGTCCCCGCGAGCAGGGCATCGCCGTTCGGCGTAGTCGCCAGCGCAGAGACCGGCCCGCTGGCCCGAACACTGCCGACCATGTGCGGGCTGGCGGTGACCGCCTGGAAGAGTGCATGGCGGGTGAGCGCGTCGGCGTGCTGACGGTAGGCCTGCGCTGCGAACAGCTCGGCGAGCCCGACATCGCTGGAGATCAGCCTCTGAGACACGTCCGCGAGTCGGTGGGCGTTCTCCAGCCGGGTCTTCGCCTCGGCGTAGTGGTAATAGACAGCCAACCCCGCCAGCGAGGCCGCGGAGACCAACACCAGGGCTGTCACCAGCCAGCCGGTGCGGAACTGCCGGGCGTACCGGTCGGCCTGCTTCAAGGTCGCCGCGAACCGCACGTCGCCCGGCTTGGGCGCGTGGGCGACGTCCGCCCGGTTCGCCTCGGGCGCCACCAGGCGCAGTCCCTTGCGGCGCGCTGTCAGCAGCTTGACCTCCATGCCGCTGATCTTGAGCAGCTTGACCTCCATGCCGCTGATCTTGAGCAGATGTTTGCCGTCATCCAGGGCCCCCGTCACCGCGGTTCGTGGCCTCAGCCCGTAGAAAACGCCTCGGATCCAGGCACCGCTGAGCCGCCGGGACCGGGGGTGGCGCAGTATCTCGCGCAGGCCCAGGGCGAAGGCCACGCCCAGAGAGGGGCCCTCGATCCGTGGCGGCGGCAGCGGATCATCGGACAGGACGATGCGCCACAGCACGCAGCGGCCCTCGCGCCCGGCGCCCGCCGCCCCCCACGCACGGCCCACAGCTGTGGCGAACTGCCCGTTCGGGCTGTGCGTCCCGGCCATCGCTCGTGGATCGGGGTACAGCCCGGCCGGGCCTGCGGGGAACTCGCGCAGCTCCAGAACACCGGTGACCCCCAGCTCCGGCGCAGCCCGGTCGGGACCGTCCGCAGACTGTCCGAACACCACCGGCACCCGTACGACGGGCCGCTTGCGCACCTCGGCGCCCGCCATCAGCAGCGCGGCGATCACCAGCACGTTCCCGGGCCCGCTCGGCTCCGGCCCCCCGCCTTCGGTGTGCGGGCGCAGCCGCGCAATCCGTTCACGGACGTCGTCCAGCCGGGCCGTGATCTCCGGCGGCAGGCCGCCGCTCTGACCGCCGGACGGCTGCCCGAGCCGGGGCAGTGCGTCGGGGGAGAGTAGTCCGCTCGACCGCCAGGTCTCCCGCAGCCGGGCCAGGTCCTTCGCCTGGTCCTCCGCCTGGTCCTCCGCCTGGTCCTCCGCCTGGTCCTCCGCCTGGTCCTCCGGCGGGCTCAGAGCCCGGCCCAGCAGATAGGTCTGACGGGCGGACGACACCGGGCCGCCCGCCCGGTCCGGCGCCGTCGCATCGAGCCAGGCGGCCAGTTCTCCGGCACGTTCGCCTGCGAACCATGCAGGGTCGGCGCGTACCGCCTCTGCGCAGCACTTCCACCACAGCTGCCGCTCGCCGAGCAGCTCTTTCACGGCGGCCTGTGAACTCGTCGCCCCCTCCAGCACGGCTTCGAGCGCGGCCCGCTCCGGGACGTGTCCGGCCCGGGCCCCCGCTGGGCCCCGGGGCGACCGTTCACCGTCGACTGCCTCCCCGGTAGACCCGGGCACGTCGGTGGCCGTCACCGCAGCGCACCGTCAATGACGCCGGGCAGGTCGTCGCCAACGTGTTCGCGCACTCGCCGCCAGGCCTCGCGGGTCGCTTCATTGAGGGCCGCCCCGATCGAGGTGGTCACCGTATCGGTGTCCCAGTCGGACTCCGACCCCACCGGAATGGAAACCGAAGCCGTCCAGGCTGCTCCGACGGAGAATTCCGGGAGCTGGACGTATGACGCCGCGGGCCCGACCGTCCCCCGCACGACCGGTACGAGCAGCTCCCGCATGCGGCCGTCGGGCCGGGCGTAGCGGATCAGGCACATCAGCGGCCGGGCGCCGTCGTCGCTGCGCAGGACCAACTCCAGGCTGTACGAGGGCTCGCCATCGCCGGTGCTCCGCACCAGGAAAGCGACCCGGCCGTCGGGCGAGGCGGCCTCCAGCACCACCGCGTCACCGCCCGCGGCGGTCAGGGCGCCGCCTGGCGACAGCGCGGGCAGCTCGAACCACCCCAGGGCGGGGCGGACGTCTGGCTGCCGGTTGCGGGATCCCCCCGCGGTGGACTGCCGAGGCACGGTGCCCGGGGTTCGGGGCGTCGCAGTCGGGGCGGGCCGTACCGGCAGGTCGAAGCCGAGGAACGATGCCCGGACTCGCTGCCACAAGGTGTGTCCTGCGCGGCCGCGGCCCACCGTTCGGGGCGTGCCAGGTGGCCGTGCGCCGATGAAAGACCGCCAGGAGCGCCGAGCGAGCGGGCTCGCGTTCACGGGGTTGCCTCCTCGGACACCGGCGGAAGACTCTGTTCCGGCAAGGCTGGGGAAGCGCCCGGATCCTGGCCACCGGGGGCGCTGTGGAGAGCGCCGTCGGCTGTGGTGGACCGGCCCAGTTGGGCGAGCAGCGCCGGCGCGGACGCGCCCACGGCCGCGGCCGCGTACACGCCGGTCACCTCCGTGTGGAGCAGCCAGCCCGCCATGCCGCCCAGCAGGACTCGGAACAGGGCGGCAAGTCCATCCGCCGGCGGGTCGATGAACACCCCGATCGGTGGGAGGTCACCCGCCACCGCCCGCTGTGCGTGCCGTGCTTGCTGCCAGGAGCGTAAGCGCCCGAAGGTGACGACCGCCTCGGCGATCAGACCACCGCCCGCACCGCACGCCATGGCCTCGGCCCACGTCATCATCGTCCCCGTGCCCTCCGCTATCCTGGCCGGTACCCACTGACCGTCGTACACCCCCAGAGGGCGTGGCGTCCCATCATGCACACGGCCGCTGCGGTCTGTTCAGGTATCAGCTGAATTGATCGGTGATCACTGCCCCACATCCGGCGAGCGACCGGTGCATAGATAGGGGCGCCGGTATACCCCTTTCCCCAGCCGCGGTTGTGATCTTGCAGGGTGCTCCGGAGCACAGACGGACGGGCGTGCGGGAGGCGGCCGAGGGGCCAGCCGTTCACGCAGTCGTTGCGATCGAACCCACGTGAGACGCAAGCCCATAGAGGGCGAATCGCCACCGGTTCCCAGTCAAAGTCCACCGAGATTCAGCGAACTCGTCGGTTTCAGGTGTCCGGCGAAAGCATGATCGAGGCAGCCATCTGCGACGGCGACGTGGTCACCGTCCGGCGGCAGCAGGTCGCCGAGCCAGGCGACATCGTCGCCGCCATGCTCGACGGCGAAGCGACGGTGAAGAGGTTCCAGCGCGACGCGGCCGGCCACGCCTGGCTCGTCGCGCACAACCCCGGGTTCCAGCCGCTCGCGGCCGACGAGGCGGTCATCCTGGGCAAGGTCGTCGCCGTGATGCGCGCCCTCTGACGATCCTCGCGGCGGCACACGAACAGCCGTCGCACGCACCAGCCGGACTCGGCCTCCACAGCCGGGAGAGGAAGGGGCACTGCCTCCTGCGGCCCTCGGCACACGGCGCTCCTCTCTCCCGGGGCTTCGGTCAGATCAGGGAGTGTGCGGCGCGGCGCCCCGTTGGAGTTGAGGTCGATGGATATGGTGGCGCCCTGCGGCATCGGTCTGCTGCTCCTCACGCGAACTCGGCCCATTGGTTCAAGGCGGAGGCGAAGAAGCTCGGCTTCGATCAGCGCCATTTCACTGACCGCACCACCGCACACCAGTGCCTGTTCCTCACGCTCCGCGGGCCGACGGAGCTGAGCGAAAGGTACCCGCCATGCCGGCGAACCAGATCAGCAGCCGCGCCCGGACCTACGCCCTCTACACCGGCGCCCCCTACCAGGCCGCATGTGAGGCCGTCGCTGCCTTGGAGCCCGACGCTCCCCTCATCCCGGCACCGGCCCAGCACGAACAACTCCTGCTGGAATCGGAGGTGTTCTACTGGATCCTCAACACACAGCGGCATTTCTTCGAGTACCCCTTCGGCATCCGGTACGTACAGCCCACCTCGCGCGGCATCCGGCTCCACCTGGAGAGCAACTCAAGTCTCGACAGCCTGCTGAGCGGTCTGCTGCCCTGCCGCTCGCCGATGCGCGCCGGGCGAGACGAGATCTACGGGCTCAACGGGGTGAGGATCTGCGCACGCACCGATCGCGGCATCGAGCTCCGCCGTCTCGGGCAGCCGACCAGCATCCGGCTCACCGGCCCCTCGCGCCGCGCCTTCCAGAAGGCCGAGGCAGCCCTTGCGCAGCAGATCCAGAGCAACGGGGGAGAGGCCTGCTGGCTGGCCGGCGACACCTGGACTCCCTACGAGAAGCAGTGGGACACCGAACGGCAGCCGCTCATCTACGAGAAGATCTGGCGGGACGCCGCCTGGCTCCCCAGCGGGCTGCTGCGCCGCCTCGGACTCCTCCACACCGTCGCCGTCCCCCAGGTCGTCACTGGACACGAGGCGCGCCTGGGGGAGTGGTGGATCCTTCAGCTCGAGCACGACTCCGAGACAGCCCTGCGCCGCGCCGAGCTGGTCCAGGCCCTGACCGACCCGCACCACGGTCTGCCGCTGGAACTCTGCGGTCACCGCGACCTGACGCCCGGGGGCAGTCTCGGTCTGGTCCTCCTCAAGTCTCCGGATCGCAGCGCCGCTCTCCAACTGCGCTATGACCGGATCGACTACCCGATCAGGAAGCACCGCGCCGACATGTTCGCGGCGATCCGCCGGCGCACCAGTGCCCTGACGGGCGAGGCATCGCTGCCCGCCATGCCCGGTTGCCCGGGAACCGGCTGAAGGGGTCACGAGGCGTTGGGGCCTTGGTCAAGGCCCCTTCACCCGAAGGGATTGCCGCAATGCGGCGATGTCCCATGCTGTAGGCGTTTGCCGTACCGTTCTCGGACTGCGCCTGCCCAGGGGAGTGCGGCGGGCCGCACCGGGGAGAGGACGGCGTCGGGGTGAACGGGGAAGACCAGGAGAACTGGGGTAAGCGAGCGGTCTGCCGAACCGCTGATCCGGACGAGCTCTTCGTGGACGGCGCGGCCCAGAACAGGGCCAAGGCCCTCTGCACCGGCTGCCCGGTGCGCACCGAGTGCCTGGCCTATGCCCTCGGCCATCGCATCGAGCACGGAATCTGGGGCGGCATGACCGAGCGTGAGCGGCGGGCTCTTCTGCGACGGCGCCCCCTGGTCACGTCATGGAGACGCCTGCTCGAAGCCGCCCGATCGGAACACCAACGACTTGCCAGCCCGGACGAAGGACAGGCCTGGGACGTCGCAGGATGACAGCACGCCGGCCCCCGGACCCCCGCTCCCCGCGGTACCGCCCGGCGCGGACAGGAGGTGTTGGGCCCGGGCCGGGCGCGCCGGACGGCACCGCGGCCTGAGTAGCTGGAGCCGGGCCCGTCAGGGTCTGCGGGCTGGAGCCCGCGGCCGGGGGAAATTGGCGGTGAAGCGGCCGCCCGCCCGGCAGAATCGGGTGATCGACACGCCCTTTGGGGGAGCTATGCAGGAACTCCGCTTCGACGACGACATCCGGTTCACCGTGGAAGTCAGCAGCGACCAGACGTGGCTGCACCGCGCACTGGGAGCCCACGAGCTGAGCGTCCAGCTCGCTGTCGGGGTGTCGCCCTTCACCGAGGCCGGGAAGATCCTCGCCCTGGAGGCGGACCTGTTCGGCTTCGAGGCGACGGGGCAGCGCTCCCGGCTCGCCCGGACTACGGCGAACCTGGCGTACACCCCGAAGGTGACCGTCCACCGCGTGAACCTGTCGTTCCCGCTGACCTCGTTGCAGGTCCACGCCATCGAGGAGGGCCGCACCGGCGACGTCCGCTTCGAGATCGACCTCAACGCGACCCTGCCGCAGGCGCCCGGGTATCCGGGGAGCACCCAGGACACGGCGCACATCACCATCGCCAAGAGCCGATGGGAACAGCAGCTGGCGCAGCTGGGGCCGTCCGCGGCGTTCGAGATGGCCGTGCCGTACCCGCTCGGCGATCCGGAGCGGGACGAGGTCGGACGGACGCTGCGGGAGGCGCAGCGGCTGCTGACCGCGAACGAGGTGCGGGCGTCGATCCTGGAGGTCAGGCGGGCGCTGGAGTGGGTCCGGGAGAACGTCACCTGGGACAACCCCGGATCGAGGAAGCAGGCCAACCAGTGCAACCAGACCGAGCGGTGGTGGCGGATCCAGGACGCCTTGTACAGCCAGACCTGCGGCGCCCTGCACAACGACGCGGTCACCAAGACCTTCAAGTACGACCGGGCCGAGGCGGAGACGCTCCTGGCGATGACCGCCGCACTGCTGCGGAACGTGCCCGTCACCAGCGCGTGACGGCCCGGCGCCCGCCCCGCGACCGAAACGAGGACCGCATGGCAATCGAGCACAACGGCATTGCAGGCCCCTACTTCGAGTACGACGGACTGCCCGCCCAGCACGTGGTGGACAAGGATCTGCCGCTGATCCATCCGTACGGCCCGGTGACGCCCGGCCGCTATCTCACGCCCGGCGGCGGACGGCTCACCATCCGCCCGGCCGAGAAGCGCGCCCACACCCGGATCACGCTGGACCACCTGGGCTGTCCCGCCCAGGTCACCGACGAGAAGGACGCCGCCTTCAAGCGGCTCGCCCTGGCCGCCGAGGGGTACTGCGTGCAGGCCGGGTGCCGACACCGCGCCGCGTACTCGGGCGGGGTGCTGCGCATCTTCGAGGTGCGCAAGGGGAGCATCGAGCTCACCGCATTCGTGCGCGCCGCGCTCGCGGTCGAGCTGGGGGACTTCACCCCCGCGGACCGGCTCTCGCAGGAGAGTGAAGCACTGGCCGGGCCTGTCCGCCGGGACGGCGAGGGAGACCGGGCCAGCGCCAGCTAGACGCCCGATGTGCGCCTGCCGCAGCGGTACCGGCGGGCCCATGAAAGCGGGGAGGTGCGGCGCCACGGGGGGAGCGCCGCACCTGCGACCAGCGTAGCGATCCACCGCCCGGCCCGGGCTCATTTGTGCGACCGGCCGGTGCTTCATGGAGGCGATCGGCATGACCGTCGTCGACGAGCTCGACGAGCACGGTGCGCGCCAGTGTCTCTACACCCACGCCGGCGACAAGGACGGCAGCGACCTGCGCTGGTTGCGCCTGCTCGCAGCGCGCCGGGACGCCGTCGAGCGTCGCCGTGGCGCCCAGGCACGCGCGACCGCGGCCGGCCAGGCTGTTCCCGATGACCTCTCGGCGCTCACCCCCGAGGAACTGGCCCGGCTGTGCCCCGCCCGCCATGGCGCCTACGGCCGGATCTGCGCCCGCATGGCCGATCACACGCCGGACCTTCACCTGGGCCGGGCACAGGACGGCGCGTGGATCGCCTGGCTGACGACGGCTGACGCCTGACCACCCGACCCGGCGCGAGCACGTCGGCGCTCAGAGCTCGTCGGCGCGCATCGGGACGAGCTCGGCGACCTCGAACTGGCTCGTGTCCGGGTGCAGTTCGGGGAAACGGTCGATGACCTGGGCGTGCGCTTGGCCGGTGAACAGGTCCAGCGCCACGCGGTCGAGGGGACCGTCGTCCAACTGGAGGTAGGTCATGGCCAGATGGGCGCCGTGGTGCAGAGCGTCCTTCTCGGTGGGGTAGGTCCAGGTGCTCAGCCCGCGTTCCGGCTCGCTGCGGTGCAGCAGAACCCACGGGCCGCCGGCCGCCCCCTTGGGCGCGTCGACCAGGGCCCGGCAGGTACGGCACCACGACGCGTTCGCGGCAAGCCGCTCCGCCGAACCGGCACCCCACACCGGCTCCGGCACAACGACGCGCGCGACATCCGGCCGTTCGGGCAGGGTCTGCGGCTCCCGGGTGAGCAGTTCGGGGACCCGGTAGGCGGTGCGGGCGCGGCCCTTCCTGCCGACCGGAGGCTGCCACAGTGCCCGCGGCCACGGCTCGTCGAGCGATACCGAAGGGCTGTGGCTGAGGGGATGGCCGAGGTCGACCAGGTCCCCGTCGGACGGTGTCGGCTCCTCACCCGGAGGCAGTGGCAGCAGCCACCCGGCCGCGTCCTTCACCCATGCCTGCCCGCAGCCGCACCAGTGCACGGCGGCATCCTGCTCCGCGGGGCTGTCGTACCAGTCCGGCTCCTCCCGGCCCAGCCCGAGGCGCGCCATGGCGGTCGGCTACTCGCACGGGCAGGACGCGAACCGGTACAGCTGCACATCGGGCTGCTCGTCGCGCGAAGCGTGCAGCCACGCAGGATGGACACCCAGAGCGCCCGCCAGCGCCTCCCGCTCACGCTCACCAGGCCGGGACCGGCCCGCCGCCCAGTGCCCGATCTGGTGCGCGCCGACGCCGACGTCGCTCCCCAGGCCGACCGCGGTCTTCGCGGCCGCCTCATGCCATAGCCGCAGGCGCCGCGCGAAGGGGGACAGCTCCAGCAGGGCCCACACCGGGTGCTCCCCCTGGGGATCGACGTGGTCCGGATCGTCCTCCTCCCACACCTCATGGAGCTCGTTGTAGGACAAGGCGTGCTCGGCCAGCGTCTCGGTCACCCAACGACGCACCGCGGCGTCGTCCGCCCACTGCTCGTCGGTAGCCTCCCGAGCCGCGGCGTCCGCGTTTTCCGCCAGCACCAGCTCCTCATGCAGCGGGAACACCAACTCCTCGAGGGCCAGCAGAGCCCGGGAGGCGACGACACGGCGGGCCGGCTCCGGCGCCGCGCCGCTCAGCACGCCCGACAGCACGTCGACGGCCCGAACCACCAGCCGGTCCTGCTGCTTTCCCCACCTGCTCACCCTGACCCCACTCCCGCGGCCGCGGCGGCCCCGCACGTGCCACATCATCCCGGCCACGACACGGAAGCGGGCGACAACGCCCGAAGTTCACCCCCCACCAGAACAGACCCGCCTCGTCTCCCCGGACAGCCAGCAGCGCCCGCCATCAGACCCAGCACAACCGCCAGCTACGCGGCCACATACGCTGTCCCGATGCCCGTCGTACCCCCGCTCTTCAGCGATGCCGAGACCGACCACCCCGCCATCGCCCAGTGGTGCTCCACCATCCTGGCCGGCGACACCGCCCGCCTCCTCCTCCTGGGACCGCACTGGTCCGGCAAGTCCCACGCCGCCTACGCCGGGCTGCGCCGTCTACTCGCCGCCGGCTACCGCGAGGAGAACATCACCGTCCACCAGGCCCACGATCTCGGGCGCAACTACGAGCCCAGCATGATCGAGAACACCACCGCCGTCACGGTCATCGACGACCTGACCCTCTCCGTCGACCTGGTGCGCGAGGCGAAGGTGCCGCTGAAGCCGGACCCCGCCGACGTCCAGGCCATGATGGCCCTGGAGGCGGGAGCACTCGCGGATGCCGTCGCCCGTCTGAGCCTGCTGCCGCGGCGTTCCTGGCTCCTGATCGCCTCGAACCTTAACTGCCTCGTCGAGGCGGTTGGCCAAGAGACCGCCGAGCGCCTCGTCGCCGTCGCCGAGCAGGCCGAACTCGCCCCCCGCCCCCGCCCGACCCTGCGCTGGTAGCAGCCGGACAACCAGCACGCCCGCCCCACCTCAACCAGCTGGACTACGCTGCGCGTTGTCGTCAGGTCGAAGGAAGGGCGGGCTGTGGCCAAGCGGACGAACGGCTCCGAGACGAACCGCAAGGAGCTGCTGTCCGGCGTCGCACGCCGGCTGTGGGCGTTCTCCGGCAACGAATGCGCCTGGGGCGACCCGCACTGCTCAACCCGGCTGGTCACGGAGGAAGGCGCCTGGGTCGGCAAGATCGCCCACATCATCGGCGCCGAGCCCGGCAGCGCCCGGCACGAGGCGTGGGACGGCACGGACGTCGAACAGCTACGGGACTTCGACAACCTGATGCTGCTGTGCGGCGTGCACCACGACCTGATCGACAGCAGCGTCACCCGGCACGACTACACCGTCGAGTACCTGCGGGCAGTCAAACAGAAGCACGAGGCCACGTACCGGTACACGGTCGACGACATCGAGGCCGAGTTCCGCGACACGGTCAACGGGTCCCTGGTCCGGCCCGCCACCACCATGCGCCGCTTCTTCGCCTGGGAGGACGCCAACCAGGACCCGTCGGACGAACAGGACTTCCTCGAGCTGGTCAACCGCTTCGCGGGGCGGGTCGGCGGTCTAACGCGGATGGCCCGACAGGTGCTCGCCCTCGTGGTGCACGAGGAGACCACCGACTTCGAACTGGTGCTGAGGCGCTTCTCGGCGGACCGTACGACGCTGCTCAGCGTCGTACGCGAACTCCAGAAGGCGGAGATGGTCTACCTCCACGCCGAGGAGTACGACGAGGAACGCGGACAGCTGTCCCTGCTCAGTGGCGCTCTGGAGGGCGTCCCCGAAATGTGGGACGAGCTTCGGGGCTTCTGCCGCGACGAGAAGGTGGACCTCAAGGAGATCCTGGTGGATCTCGACTTCTCCCGCTTGGACTGAGGCGCCGGCGGGCGTACGACCTACGCCCGGGGAGTGGCGGCCCCGGGGGACTGCCGCAAGGCATCACGCCGTCGGCTTCCGAGCAATGCTCAAGACCTGTGGATTGGACTCGGGAGGGGTGCCTCGCGGAACGCGGAGGGCGTACCTTCCCGAGTGATCGATTTCTGGTCATCGAGTAGGCCCGCGTTGCAGCGCGGGTCGGGAAGGCACGCCCGTGCTGAGCGTAGTCAACGAGGACGGCACCACTCAGAGCGGCTCCCTGATGGACGACATCGTCCGTGAGGGAGCCCGTCGGATGCTCGCCGCGGCTCTGGAGGCCGAGGTCAACCAGTACATAGCTGAGTTGGCGGGCGAGCGGGACGAGGCCGGTCGCCGTCTGGTGGTCCGCAACGGCCACCACCGCGAGCGGACGGTGACCACCGCCGCCGGGCCGATTGTGGTGAAAGTACCGCGGGTGAACGACAAGCGGGTCGATGGCGAGACGGGCGAGCGCAAGCGGTTTTCGTCCAAGATCCTCGCCCCCTGGTGCCGGAAGTCCCCGAAGATCAGCGAGGTCCTGCCCCTGCTCTACCTGCACGGGCTGTCCTCCGGCGACTTCGTGCCCGCGATGGAGCAGTTCCTCGGCACGGCCGCTGCGCTCTCGTCGGCAACGGTGACCCGGCTGGCCAAGCAGTGGAGCGACGACCACTCCGCCTTCCAGGACCGGGACCTGTCCGGATCCGACTACGTCTACGTGTGGGCCGACGGCGTCCACCCCAAGGTCCGCCTCGGCCAGGCCCGCTCCTGCGTCCTGGTCCTCATGGGCGTGCGCACCGACGGCAGCAAGGAGCTGATCGCGCTCGCCGAGGGCCTGCGAGAGTCGACCGAGTCCTGGGCCGACCTCCTGCGGGACTGCCGCCGGCGCGGCATGCGCGACCCCGAGCTCGTCGTCGGCGACGGAGCCATGGGGCTGTGGCGGGCCCTGGCCGAGGTGTTTCCGCAGGCCAGACATCAAAGGTGCTGGGTTCACAAGACCCGGAACGTGGTCAATGCCCTGCCGAGATCGGCCCAGCCCGGCGCGAAGAAGGCACTGCAGGAGATCTACAACGCCGAGGACCGCGATCACGCCGAGAAGGCGGTGAAGGACTTCGGGCGCGCCTACGGCGCGAAGTGGCCCAAGGCCGTCAAGAAGATCACCGACGACGTCGATGAACTCCTGGCTTTCTACGACTTCCCGGCCGAGCACTGGGTCCACCTGCGCACGACGAATCCGATCGAGTCGACCTTCAGCACAGTGAAGCTGCGGACCAAGGTCACCCGCGGCGCCGGCAGCCCGGCCGCGGCCCTGGCGATGGTGTTCAAGCTCGCCGAGTCCGCCCAGGCCCGCTGGCGAGCGATCACCGCACCCCACCTCGTCGCCCTCGTCCGCAACGGCGCCCGCTTCGAACGCGGCGTCCTGGTCGAGCGTGAGCGGGAGGCTGCGGCATGAGTGAGCCCAAGGAACTCCCGCTGCTGTTCCTGGACATCGACGGGCCTCTCCTGCCGTTCGGCGACGGCCCGCAGTGCGAGCCGTCAGGCACCGCGACGGATTCGCACCTGACGCGGCTCGACCCGCACCTCGGGCCTCGCCTCGCGGCACTGCCGTGCGAGCTGGTTTGGGCCACCACCTGGGAGGAGGCGGCGAACACCGACATCGCACCGCTGCTCGGTCTGCCGCCCCTGCCGGTCGTGCACTGGCCAGAACCCTCCGACGCGCAAAAACGCGAGGACCAGTGGTTCGGGCTCCACTGGAAGACCCGGACCCTGGCAGCATGGGCGGACGAACGCCCGTTCATCTGGGTCGACGACGAGATCACCGACGCCGATCAGGACTGGGTGTCCACCCGCCACCCCACCCCGGCCCTCCTCCACCGCATCGCGTCTTCCCGCGGCCTCACCGACAAAGACTTCGCAGTCCTCGACCAATGGCTACGGGCCACTTGAGGCTTCCGGCAGTGATCCACAGGAATTGACAATTGCTCCACCCAGCGGGCAAGCCAGGCCACCGTCCGCTCCACGGTCCAACGGTGACGGCCCAGCCGCTGAGAGGACTCGACGCCTTTGCGGGCGATGCGCGGGGTGATGTTCCGGGAGCGTAGCCACCGACGGAGGTGGTTGTAGTCGTACCCCTTGTCGCCATGCAGCTTGGCGGGCCGCCGTCGCCGCGGTCCGCGACGGGAGCGGATCGGCGGGATACCGCGCACGAGGGGTTCGAGTCCCTGGCTGTCGTGGGTGTTCGCGGCGGAGATCCCGATCGAGAGGGGCAGACCGGACCGCTCGGTGATCAAGTGGATCTTCGTTCCCTTCTTGCCGCGATCTACGGGATTCGGACCTGTCAGATCCCCCCTTTCAGGGCCCGCATGTTCACTGAGTCGATCGCGCACCGGGACCAGTCCAGAGCGCCACTCGCGCCGAGCTCGTCCAGGACCAGGTGGTGGAGCTTGCGGGGTCAGGCCCCGATTACCGCCACGCCGGTATTGATCTTTTTCTCAACCCCGCAGCGCATGGCAGCGGACTGGGCACCGACGCAGTGCGCACACTGGCCCGCCACCTCATCGACGAGTGCGGCTACCACCGGCTGGTCATTGACCCCGCGGCCGACAACATCGCGGCGATCCGCTGCTACGAGAAGGTCGGCTTCCGGCCGGTCGGCATCATGCGGCAGTACGAGCGCGGTCCGGACGACACCTGGCACGACGGACTCTTGATGGACCTGCTGGCCGCTGAACTGACGTGCTGACCCCTCCCGTTGCCGTGGGGTGAGGGAGAGCAGCCGCCGTCGGCTCCCCAGCACGAGCTGAGCGGGAGACAGTGCTTCGCACGCCGGGGCGGCGAGCGCATCGGCGTGGGCTTCGATGCGGTGTGCCGTCACCGCGGTGCTCGAACAGCATGGTCGCGCGATGCCACAGCCGGGCTGCCGGGTTGCTCGGCACCGCAAGGCTGCGCATCCCGGCGTATATCACGCGCCCTTCCGTGGGCGCGCTCGTCGCGGCCTCGCGGGTCGGATCTGCCGGTCCGCACCAAGCCCGGAAAGCCTGGCGGGCGGTACCTGGGCGACACCGTCTACTCTCCGCTCTGGGACGTGCTCGACCGGCGAGAGGCGGTCGAGCACGTCCATCCGACATCGCCCCAGGGGCTGGTGGATCTTCCCGGCCTCCAGGGAGCAGGTCGCACAGCGGGCGATGCGCCCGGCATCTGATCGGCTGGAGCGGAAGGCCCGCCGGGGAGTCCGGTTGGTAGAGACGGGCTGCGCGTCTTCCGGCCAGAGAGCACAGCGCTGGCCGAGGGGAGCCGGCTTGTCGGATCGATCGCGTCCCACTGTGCGATGTCAGTCGATTTCTGAACGTTCCAGGCCTGGTTCGGTGACGAGGATGAGTTGGCTGACGGTGTGTCCGTCTCGAGTGTGGAAGGCGACACGGTAGAGGCCTGGCGCTTCGCAAGTGACCGTGGCTGCCGGAGACCCGTCTTGCATGGCGACTCGCACTCGCCTGCTCTGGTTGTCGGTGGTGTCAGTGATGGTGCAGGTGAGTCCGTGGACCGAGTCGACATGTTCGGCGACGGCCTGCCAGGTCTGGCCGGCTTCGACAAGATCGGGTGTGGAGATGCCGCAGCCGGGCTCGCCGAGGGGCGGTCCTTGTGGTTCGTCTTCGAGCAGGATGTCGATCACCGCGTCAAGACTGGCTTCGGCTCGTGCCAGGTCGCCGTGCTGGATCGGCACGGTGGACAGGTGCGTGCTGCGCGCTGCGGAGTCACGGTAGACGGTGCCGTCACCATGGGTAGAGAAATAGGTGATTCGGCCGGCTCTATCGCGGATGAGAGATCCGTCGCTGTTGTGCCGGGCACCATCGCAATGGGCTTCGACTTTCCCGTTGGTCAGGG
>NZ_JALLIN010000003.1 GCF_023630175.1 Streptomyces cellostaticus
CGGCGGCGTCTCCGAAGTAGGCCTTGCGCCAGTTCCTCAGGGTCGGGTCCGTGTAGTTCTGGTAGGCCGCGCCGGAGGCGTAGGGCGCCATGGCCTGGTGGGTCGAGGCCAGCCACGACTGCGCCGTACCGCCGGAGGCGCCCGCGCCCCAGGAGGCGATGTACTGGGCCAGCATCCGGGAGCGGCGGTGGACGAAGGCCGTCGCCGTGGGGGAGACCCGGTTGACCGCGCCGCCGAGCGCGGTGAGCGCGATGCTGCCCGCGCCGCCGCGCACGGAGCCGATCCGGCTGAGCAGCGTCTGGACGCCCGCGGTGGACAGCGAGCGGTCGAAGAAGTCGGAGCGGGCCGCGTACGTCTCCCGGCCCAGCCTGCCCTGGGCGGAACGGCCCGGGGTGGAGCCGGGCAGGTGGCACTGGGCGTCGGAGGAGAAGGAGGAGCAGCCGGCGTAGATCTCCATGGCCTCCTCGTACCCCCGGCGGCGCAGTGACACGGAGGAGGCGTTCGCGCCGGCCCGGTGGGCCAGACGGTCCACGGCGTTCTGCAGCTCGCCGTAGGTGCCCAGGGAGAAACAGGCCACCGACACGCTCGGGGTCCGGCCCGGTGCGCAGGACAGGTGCAGGGAGGACCAGATCTCGTCCGGCTGGGACGGGCCCCACTCCTGCCAGGCCCTGACGACCGCGGCTGCCTTGGACCAGGGCCATGTCAGGTAGGCCGTCACGGCCTGCGGCGCCGGGTGGGTCCTGAAGTGCAGTTCCGTGACGACGCCGAAATTGCCGTTGCCGGCGCCGCGCAGCGCCCAGAACAGGTCGGAGTGGTGGTGCGCGTCGGCCGTCACCTGGGTGCCGTCGGCGGTGACGAGCGTCGCCCGGGTGAGGCTGTCGCAGGTCAGGCCGTAGGCGCGGGAGGCGACACCGTGGCCGCCGCCGAGGACCAGTCCGGAGACGCCGACGGTGGGGCAGGAGCCGGCGGGTATGGTCACGCCCTTGGCGGCGAGCCCGCGGTAGACGTCGATCAGTTTGGAGCCGGCGCCGACCACCGCCTGTCCGCCGCTCACCCGGATCCGGTTCAGCCGGGAGACGTCGAGCACGAGCCGGTCGTCGCCGGAGGAGTAGCCCGCGTAGGAGTGGCCGCCGTTGCGTATCGACACGCGTACGCCGTGGGCCCTGGCGTACGCCAGCGTGGTCCGGATGTCGGCGGTGTGCGCGACGTAGGCCACCGCGGCGGGCTTCAGGCCGTCGAAGCGGGTGTTGTAGAGCTGGTGGGCCGTCGTCCAGTTCGCGTCGCCGGGACGCACCAGGGAGCCGTCGAGGTCGCGGGCGAGGGCCGCCCAGTCGGCGGCGGCGGTCCGGCTGGTGGTCTTCAGCGCCGTACCCGAGGATGAGAGGGACCGCGCCGAGGACCGCGCGGAGGCGCCCGTGCCGGAGCTGCAGCCCGTCAGCGCGGTGGTGGCCAGCGCGGCCGTGCCGCCCGTGATGAACGTACGCCGTTCCATGTCCGTCGCCCTTCCTCGGCTCTCCTGGAACGAGACGACGCCATGCGCACACGGGTTCCCGTCGCACTAGGAAGAACAACGAGGGCGTGTCCGCGCGACAGGGATGTCGGAACCTCCACGTGCCCTCCCCGTAAGCATTCCGTGACCTCACCGGGCCGACGGCAGGGGTTCACCCCTCGTTCACTTCCGGCCATCGGCGGCTTCACCTGTTCTGCCTAATTTCGGCCTTACGCGGTGCTCAGGGCGGCGATGAACGCTCCCATGCACCTTCGATGTCTTCGCACGCCGCCGACTGCGGCGGCTCCTGGAAGGAACTCCCGAAAGTGAAGCTTCAGCGCAAGAACCGGCTGCGCGCCCTCTCGCTCGGTGCTGTCGCCGTCTCCGGCGCCCTGGCCCTCACGGCGTGCGGCTCCGACGACACGGGCAAGAAGACGACGGACAACTCTTCGTCGTCCTCCAGCGCCGGCTCCATCAAGTGCGACGATGCCAAGGGGCAGCTCCTCGCCGACGGCTCCTCCGCGCAGAAGAACGCGATCGACGCCTGGGTGAAGAACTTCTCGCAGGCCTGCGGCGTGCAGATCAACTACAAGGGCGGCGGCTCGGGTGCCGGTGTCACCGCGTTCACGCAGGGCCAGGTCGCCTTCGCCGGCTCCGACTCCGCGCTGAAGCCCGAAGAGGTCACCGCCTCCAAGAAGGTCTGCTCCGGCGGCCAGGGCATCGACCTGCCGATGGTCGGCGGCCCGATCGCCGTCGGCGTCAACGTCCCGGGTGTGGACGACCTGGTCCTGGACGCGCCGACCCTCGCCAAGATCTTCGACAGCAAGATCAGCAACTGGAACGACCCGGCGATCAAGAAGCTGAACCCGTCGGCGAAGCTTCCCGACCTCAAGATCCAGGCGTTCCACCGCTCGGACGAGTCCGGCACCACGGACAACTTCACCAAGTACCTGATCGCCACCACCCCGGACAACTGGAAGTACTCCGGCGGCAAGGCCTGGCAGGCCAAGGGCGGCCAGTCCGCTCCGCAGTCCGCGGGCGTGGCCCAGCAGGTGAAGCAGACGGCCGGCGCCATCGGCTACTTCGAGCTGTCCTACGTCTCGGACGGCATCAAGCCCGTCGCCATCGACACGGGTGCCAGCAAGCCGGTCACGCCCAGCACCGAGAGCGCCACCGCCGACATCGCGGCCGCCAAGGTCGTCGGCACCGGCAAGGACCTGGCGCTGCAGCTCGACTACAAGACCAAGGCCGAGGGCGCGTACCCGATCACCCTGGTCACGTACGAGATCGTCTGCGACAAGGGCAACAAGGCGGACAGCCTGCCCGCCACCAAGGCCTTCCTGCGCTACATCGCCAGCGAGGACGGCCAGAAGATCCTCTCGGGCATCGACTACGCGCCCGTCCCCGACGAGATCATCGCCAAGGTCCGCAGCACCATCGAGGGCCTGAACTGACCTGAGTGCGGTCCGGCCCCCGCGGGCCGGGCCGCACCGTCCGGTGCACCGCCGCCCGGAGCCGTACCGCCCCACGACGGGCGCACGGCTCCACCGAGCCGCTCGTCGAAGCGGCTCCGCAGACCGGAGAACCCGATGGACATATCGACGCAGACCACTGACGCACCTCCCCCCAGTCCCGAGCCGACCCTGAGCGGGCAGGCCCGCGGCGCCCGCGGCGCGACCCGCCCCGGTGACCGCGTCTTCCTCGGCCTGTCCCGGGGCTCGGGCATCCTGCTGCTGGTGATCATGGCCGCGATCGCGGTCTTCCTCACCTACCGCGCCTCGCTCGCGATCAGCAGGGACCACGGCAACTTCCTGACCACCTTCGAGTGGAACACCAACCTCAACCCGCCGGTCTTCGGTATCGCGGTGCTGGCCTTCGGCACGATCGTCTCCTCGGTCGTCGCCATGGCCATCGCGGTCCCGATCTCGGTCGCCATCGCGCTGTTCATCACGCACTACGCGCCGCGCAGACTGGCCGGCCCGGTCGCCTACGTGATCGACCTGCTCGCCGCCGTGCCGTCCATCGTGTACGGCCTGTGGGGCGCGCTGGTCCTCGTACCGCACATGACCGGCCTCTACGGATGGCTGGACCGGTACCTGGGCTGGACCGGCGTCTTCGACTGGGAGGGCGGCGCCCCGCGCTCGATGCTCACCGTCGGCATCCTCCTCGCGATCATGATCCTGCCGATCATCACCAATGTGAGCCGCGAGGTCTTCCGGCAGGTCCCGCAGATGCACGAGGAGGCCGCGCTGGCCCTCGGCGCCACGCGCTGGGAGGTCATCCGCATGGCGGTGCTGCCCTTCGGCCGCTCCGGCGTGATCTCCGCCTCGATGCTCGGCCTCGGCCGGGCCCTCGGCGAGACGATGGCCGTCGCCACCGTGCTCTCCCCGACCTTCGACATCCAGGCCAGCCTGCTCAACCCGGGCGGCGGCACCTTCGCCCAGAACATCGCCAGCAAGTTCAGCGAGGCGACGCAGGACGGCCGTGACGCGCTGATCGCCTCCGGTCTCGTCCTGTTCGTCATCACCCTGCTGGTCAACGGTGCGGCCCGCGCGATCATCGCCCGCCGCAAGGAGTACTCGGGGGCCAACGCATGAGCACCGCCAGCCTCGCCGACAAGCGCGCCGGTTCGCTGCGCGGCGCGAGCCTGCCGAAGTGGTCCCCCTGGGCCATCGCCGCCGGATCCCTCGTGGTCGCGGTGGGCATCGGCCTCGCCGCCGGCCTGGACAGCAAGGTCCAGTGGGGCCTGATCGCCGCGATCCTGTTCGTCCTCGGCACGTTCGGTGTCGCCGCCCGCGTGGAGGGCCGCCGACAGGCCAAGGACCGCGTCGCGACCTCGCTCGTCTGGGTCGCCTTCCTGCTCGCCGTCGTCCCGCTGGTCTCCCTGATCTGGGTGACCGTGGCGCGCGGTGTGAAGGTCCTGGACGTCTACTTCCTGACCCACTCCATGGGGGTCGTCGCCGACTCCGAGCCGGGCGGCGGCATCTACGCCGCCATCATCGGCAGCCTGGAGCAGGTCGGCCTCGCCACCCTGATCGGCGCGCCGGTCGGCATCCTCACCGCGATCTACCTGGTGGAGTACGGGCGCGGCAGGCTCGCCAAGGCCGTCACCTTCTTCGTCGACGTGATGACCGGCATCCCGTCCATCGTCGCGGGCCTGTTCATCCTGAGCCTGATGCTGATCTTCAAGATGCAGCCCTTCGGCTTCGCCGGTTCGCTCGCGCTGGCCATCCTGATGATGCCCGTCGTGGTCCGCTCCACCGAGGAGATGCTCAAGCTCGTGCCGAACGAGCTGCGCGAGGCGTCGCTGGCGCTGGGCGTGCCCAAGTGGCGCACCATCCTCAAGGTGGTCCTGCCGACCTCGATCGGCGGCATCACCACCGGCGTCATGCTCGCCGTCGCCCGTATCGCGGGCGAGACCGCGCCGGTGCTGCTGCTGGTGTTCGGCAACCCGTTCATCAACAACAACCCCTTCGAGGGCGCGCAGGCGTCGCTGCCGCTGTACATCTACCAGCAGTACTCGCAGAGCGCTGGTGCCAACGCGGCGTACGACCGTGCGTGGGCGGCCTCGCTCACGCTGATCGCCTTCGTGATGATCCTCAACATGGTGGCCCGGGGCATCGCCCGCTGGAAGGCCCCGAAGACCGGTCGCTAAGGCATCGAATGGCGGCTCAGGCCGCGTGGCGACCCCCTCAGCGACTGACTGGAAGTGAAGTAGTTATGGCCAAGCGAATCGACGTGAGCGGACTCACCGCTTACTACGGCTCCCACAAGGCGATCGAGGACATCTCGATGACGGTCGAGCCGCGCTCGGTGACGGCGTTCATCGGGCCGTCCGGCTGCGGCAAGTCGACGTTCCTGCGCACGCTGAACCGGATGCACGAGGTGACCTCCGGCGGCCGTGTCGAGGGCAAGGTGCTGCTGGACGACGAGGACCTGTACGGCGCCGGGATCGACCCGGTGTCGGTACGGCGCGAGGTCGGCATGGTGTTCCAGCGGCCGAACCCCTTCCCCACGATGTCGATCTTCGACAACGTGGCGGCGGGGCTGCGGCTGAACGGCAGCTACCGGAAGTCCGAGCTCAGCGACATCGTGGAGAAGTCGCTGAAGGGCGCGAACCTCTGGAACGAGGTCAAGGACCGGCTGAACAAGCCCGGCTCGGGCCTGTCCGGCGGCCAGCAGCAGCGGCTCTGCATCGCCCGGGCGATCGCCGTGGAGCCGAAGGTGCTGCTGATGGACGAGCCGTGCTCGGCCCTGGACCCGATCTCCACGCTCGCCATCGAGGACCTGATCGGTGAGCTGAAGGAGCGCTTCACGATCGTCATCGTGACGCACAACATGCAGCAGGCGGCCCGGGTGTCGGACCGTACGGCGTTCTTCAACCTGGCGGCGGTCGGCCAGCCCGGTCGGCTGATCGAGATCGACGACACCGAGCGGATCTTCTCCAACCCGTCGGTGCAGGCCACGGAGGACTACATCTCCGGGCGCTTCGGGTAGCCCCAGATCCCCTCGCGGTGCTGCATGGCGGTGCCACCGCGAGGACGCAAAAGGGCCCGCCCCCGGTTCTCGGGGGCGGGCCCGGTCGCGTTCGTAGCGGCGCCGGTGCCGCGAGGCGGTACCAGCCGGTGCCGCGAGGCGGTACCAGCCGGTGCCGCGAGGCGGTACTAGAGGACGGCCAGGTTCACGATCCCGAAGGCCGCCGCGGCGACCAGGGCCGCCGCCGGCATCGTGATGAACCAGCCCATGACGATGTTCTTGGCCACGCCCCAGCGCACCGCGTTCAGCCGCTTCGTCGCGCCGACGCCCATGATCGCCGAGGTGATGACATGGGTGGTGGAGATCGGCGCCTTGAAGATGAACGCCGTGGTGAACATGATCGACGCGCCCGTGGCCTCGGCCGCGAACCCCTGCGGCGGGTCGAGCTCGATGATCTTCCGGCCCAGCGTGCGCATGATCCGCCAGCCGCCGGCGTACGTGCCCAGGGACAGCATCACGGCACAGATGATCTTGACCCAGACCGGGATGGGGTCGCCGAAGGTCTCGTGACCCGAGATGACCAGGGCCAGCACCACGACACCCATGGTCTTCTGGGCGTCCTGCAGGCCGTGCCCGAGTGCCATCGCGGCCGCCGACACCGTCTGCGCTATCCGGAAGCCGCGCTTGGCCTTGTGCGGGTTGGACCGGCGGAACAGCCACAGGATGGCCGTCATCACCAGGTAGCCGACGATCAGGCCGACCACCGGCGACAGGAACATCGGGATGACGACCTTGTCCAGGACGCCGTTCCAGAGCACGTCGGTGCCGCCCGCGAGCGCCGCGCCGACCATGCCGCCGAAGAGGGCGTGCGAGGACGACGAGGGCAGGCCGAAGTACCAGGTCAGCAGGTTCCAGACGATCGCGCCGATCAGTGCGGCGAAGAGGATGGCCATCCCCTTGGAACCCTGCGGTGTCTCGATCAGGCCCTCGCTGACGGTCTTGGCGACCCCGGAGCCGAGGAAGGCACCGGCGAGGTTCATCACCGCGGCCATGGCGAGCGCCGCCCGCGGGGTCAGCGCCCGCGTCGACACCGAGGTCGCGATCGCGTTGGCCGAGTCGTGGAAGCCGTTCGTGTACGTGAAGAAGAGCGCGACCGCGACGGTCACGATCAGGGCGAAGGTGTCCATCGACGCCTCAGGACTCCTTGACGGCGATGGTCTCCACCGTGTTCGCCACGTGCTCGAACGCGTCCGCCGCCTCCTCGAGCACATCCACGATCTGCTTCAGCTTCAGCACCTCGATGGCGTCGTACTTGCCGTTGAAGAGGTGCGCCAGCAGCTTGCGGTGGATCTGGTCGGCCTGGTTCTCGAGCCGGTTGACCTCGATCCAGTACTCGGTGAGGTTGTCCATCGTGCGCAGGTTCGGCATCGCCTCCGCGGTCAGCTCGGCCGCCCTGGCCAGCACCTCGATCTGCTGCTCGACGCCCTTGGGCAGCTCCTCGACGTTGTAGAGGACGACCAGGTCGACGGCCTCCTCCATGAAGTCCATGATGTCGTCCAGGGACCCGGCGAGGGCGTAGATGTCCTCACGGTCGAAGGGCGTGATGAAGGAGGAGTTCAGCTGGTGGAAGATCGCGTGCGTGGCGTCGTCACCTGCGTGTTCCGCGGCCCGCATACGCTCTGCGATCTCGGCCCGGGCGGAAGAGTCCGCCCCGAGCAGTTCCATCAGGAGCTTCGAGCCGGTGACGATGTTGTCCGCGGACGCGGCGAACATGTCGTAGAAGCTCGTCTCCCTGGGGGTCAGACGAAAGCGCACGTGGGGTCCTCTAGGTGCTTCGGTTTCGGTCAGGCTGATGCTAGGCGCAACATCCGGCCACGGCTATCGGGCCGTCTCCCAGTGTCGCCCATCGTTCCGGGCGATCGGCACGGGGGCGTACCAAGGGCCCTCTACCCCACGAAATTCGCTACCATATACCCACTAGGGGTATGTATCCACAGCCCGTCCCGACATGGAGGCCCGTGATGACGACGACCGAGGCCGGCGCCACGCACGGCTACCACAAGCAGAAGGACGAGCACCTCAAGCGGCTGCGCCGTATCGAGGGCCAGATCCGCGGTCTGCAGCGCATGGTCGACGAGGACACGTACTGCATCGACATACTCACCCAGGTGTCCGCCTCCACCAAGGCCCTGCAGTCCTTCGCGCTGCAACTGCTGGAGGAGCACCTGCGGCACTGCGTGGCGGACGCGGCCCTCAAGGGCGGCGAGGAGATCGAGACCAAGGTGGACGAGGCGACGAAGGCGATCGGCCGGCTGCTGCGCACCTGAGCCGGGTGTCCCGTGGGTCTCAGAGCGCGTCCCGGCCCGGGGGGCGATCGGCGGATTTCCGCTCCTCGGCCACCCGCAGCACCTCGTCGATGCTCTCCATGCTCAGCCGGTCCTCGGCGGCCGAGGCGGCGATGATCAGCTCTCCGCACAGCTCGATCTCGGCGAGGGCCACATGGTCCTGAACTGCCGTACCGCCGAGCGGAGCCACGTGCGTCACCTCGTCTCTGCCGTCACCGACTTCCTAGAGTAGGCAGCGCCCCACGCACCGCGCATGGCACGGACGGGCTAGTTCGACAGGTGCGTCACTGACTAGTGCCCTGACTGGATCTCGCCCCCGGCGCGGGCGCCTCGCCGGCCCCGCTCTCGGCGATGCGGCCCGCGTAGATGTCCCCCGGGCTCGGCAGCCGCACGTCGACGGGGGTGCCGAACTCGAACAGCAGTGTGGTCGAGGCGACCGCGACCGGCGTCTTCTCGCGGCCGTTGACGAAGCTGAAGCGCTGGCGCAGCTTGCGGATGCGGCCCTGGTCGTCCAGGTAGACGTCGAACGGCACCTCCGCCGTGGCGAACCCCTTCGCCGCCGCGGCCAGCGCCGCCCGGTTGTCCGCCGAGGCGTTCGCCGAGGCGCCGGCCAGGTCCGCCGTACCCCGGTAGTGCCGCACCGGGGTCCCGCCGACCTCGGTCCGTCCGACGTACGTCGCCGTGCGCGTGCCGCGCAGCACCTCCGCCGCCGCGTACGGGTCGGTGGCGCCGCCGGTGACGAGGTTGCCGTCGGACAGGGCCGCGGTCTCCACCCGCACCCACTTGTCGGCGGGTACGCCCGCGCCCCGGTTCTTCATGTACAGGGCGCCGGGGGCGAGGAGCTCGGTGATGGGCCGGTGCTCGGGGGTGCCCGCGGGGTCGTCCGGGAGTACGACGGTCAGCTCCCCGAGCCGGTGCCGGAAGTCGTAGCCGCCCCGGCCGCGGATGGTGACCCGGGTGCCGCCGGTCGCCATCTCCATGGACGTGGTCGTCTTGGAGCTGCCCGCCTCCCGCAGGGTGTCCGCGGCCCGCCGCAGCACGGTCGCCGGGTCGCCGCCGACGCCGTGCGCGCCCTCGGCGGCGGCCCGGTCACCGGTGCACCCGGTGGCGGCCGCCCCCAGCCCGAGCACGACTCCCACCGCGAGGGCGGTCCTTCCCGCGCGCCTGTACTGCCGCCGATCCATCGCGTGAAACCCCCAGCCGGTAGGTCCGTCACGGGCCCCCTGTCTGCCTGGTTAACGACCGGTAGGGAGCACCGTCACGCGCTGCCGTACCGTTGTCACCGTGGTGCAGCAGGACGGGCCGGGGCGAGCCCGGCAGGGGCAGGAACACCTCACGACGACGACCGAGCAGGGCCGCTTCTGCGTGGCCCGCTGCACCTGCGGCTGGCGCGGCCCGGCCCGCCGGGCCCGCAGTCTCGCCAGAGCGGACGCGCAGGCGCACGCGGAGCCGGGGTGAGGCGTCCCGGGCGGCCGGTCAGCGGCGCTCGAAGTGCCGGGTGAGGGCGTCGACGAGATCGCGGTCGCGGGGATGGGTCAGCCGGTGGCGGGCCTCGGCGGGACAGAGCCACAGGATCCGGTCCACCTCGGCGTTCGGGGCGAAGGCTCCGGCGGTGGCCTCGGCCGCCCAGTAGCGCACCCGTTTGGGCCGGCCGTTGGCCGGATAGCTCAGGGTCGGCAGCTCGGGGCCGGGCTCGGCCGCGTAACCGGTCTCCTCGGCGACCTCGCGCAGGGCGCCCGCGAGCGCGTCCTCGCCCCGCTTCAGCTTGCCCTTCGGGTGGGACCAGTCGTCGTACTTGGGCCGGTGGACCAGGCAGAGCTCCAGACCGCCGGCCGCCGGCGAGCGGCGCCACAGGACGCAGCCCGCCGCCTCGACCGTGGTGTCGTTCACACCGCCTCCTCGCGGGGGTTTCAGGAAGCGCCGACCGCCTGCTTCTGCCAGGCCTGCTGGAAGGCGAACCTGGCCGCCTCCACCTCGTGCCGCTGGTCGGCGTGGAGCACGCCCAGCGCGTACGCCGTCGCGGGGGCGATGCGGGGGGTACGGGCCGCCTGGGCCGCCGCTGCCGCCGCCTCCGAGGCGTCCCGGTGCCGGTTCAGCGACTGGCCGGCCGTCAGCAGCCGTACGTCGGCCGGGGAGTTGGTGCCGTGCAGCACCTCGCGGGCGTAGCGGTGCAGGCGCAGCAGCAGGCGGACCTGGTGCCAGGGCCCGTCCTGGGGGTGCGGGGACGGGTCCGGGGACAGGCCGTGGACCAGGGCCTCCGCGTTGTAGGGGTGGCCCGCGGTGAGCAGCGGCAGGGCGGTGACGGCCTGGGTGAGGCGTTCCTCGGCCGCGGCGGCGAGGGGGTGCAGCGCGGTGCCGGGCGCGTGGGGGGTGAGCGGGACCTCGCTCGCCAGTAAGGCCACCTTGTCCGCGACCGCGTGGAAGCGGGAGGAGCCGAGGGCCTGCAGGGCCGTGGAGTGGGCCCGGGTCCGGGCCAGGGTGAGCTGGCGCTCCAGCAGGGCCCCCGCCCGGGCCGCGCCGACCGTCAGGCTGCCGCGCTCCGGGGCCGGCACCGCCGGACGGGCGGTGCCGGGCGGCGCCGTGCTCACCGGGACGGGTGCCGTCCCGGCGCCGGGACCGCCCGCGGCCGGCCCGGCCCCTTCGGACGGGGTGCCGACGGCCATCGCGGCCACCGGCTGGGCCGGCAGCGCCGCGGTGCCCGAGAGCCGGTTGAGGGCCTGCAGCAGCCGTTCCAGGCGGGCCTCGTAGGCGTGCTCCAGCTTCAGGGTGCCCGACAGCCAGGCCAGTTCCGGGCGCATCTCCTCCGACCAGTCCGCATCGAGCAGCGGGCGGAAGGTGTGCAGGCTGGCGCTGATGCGGCGGGCCGAGCGGCGCAGCAGCAGCGCCGGGTCGACGGACTCCTCCGCGCCGCCCGCCGGGACGCCGCCGGTCTCCCGGTGCGTGCGCAGCGCGCGGAGGAACTCCGTGGCCCGGGCGCGGAGGTAGCCCGCGAGGGCTTCCCCGGTCACCGCCTGGGCCGAGGGGTCCGTCGGGTCAAGGTGTCGCTGTGCCACGCCGGCGCCTCCGGGCGTCTATGAGCATCTCCTGGACGTTGCGCAGGGGCTGTCCGTCAGCGTCGGTCGCGTGCCGGGTCCACTCGCCGTCGGGACCGAGGTGCCAGGAGGCGGTGGTGTCGGACATGCCGGTGTCGAGCAGCCGGTTCAGGGCCGCCCGGTGGCCGGGGTCGGTCACCCGGACCAGGGCCTCGATCCGGCGGTCGAGGTTGCGGTGCATCATGTCGGCGCTGCCGATCCACACCTCGGGTTCGCCGCCGTTGCCGAAGGCGAACACCCGGGAGTGCTCGAGGAAGCGGCCGAGGATGGAGCGGACCCGGATGTTCTCCGACAGGCCCGCGACGCCGGGCCGGACCGCGCAGATGCCGCGCACCCACACGTCGACCGGCACGCCGGCCTGGGAGGCGCGGTACAGCGCGTCGATGATCGCCTCGTCGACCATCGAGTTGACCTTGATGCGCACGAAGGCGGGGCGTCCCGCCCGGTGGTGCTGGACCTCCTTGTCGATGCGCGCTATCAGGCCGTCGCGCAGCGACTTGGGGGCGACGAGGAGGCGGCGGTAGGTCTCCCGGCGGGAGTAGCCGGACAGCCGGTTGAACAGGTCGGAGAGGTCCGCGCCGACCTGCGGGTCGGCGGTGAGCAGCCCGAGGTCCTCGTACAGCCGGGCCGTCTTCGGGTGGTAGTTGCCGGTGCCGACGTGGCTGTAGCGGCGGAGGGTCTCGCCCTCCTGGCGGACCACCAGGGACAGCTTGCAGTGCGTCTTCAGGCCGACCAGGCCGTACACCACGTGGCAGCCCGCCTCCTCCAGCTTGCGCGCCCACTTGATGTTGGCGTGCTCGTCGAAGCGGGCCTTGATCTCGACCAGGACGAGGACCTGCTTGCCGGACTCGGCTGCGTCGATGAGCGCGTCGACTATCGGGGAGTCGCCGGAGGTGCGGTACAGGGTCTGCTTGATCGCCAGTACGTCCGGGTCGGCGGCCGCCTGCTCCAGGAAGGCCTGCACGGAGGTGGAGAAGGAGTCGTACGGGTGGTGCAGCAGCACGTCACGGGCGCGCAGGGCGGCGAAGATGTCGGGCGCCGACGCCGACTCCACCTCGGCCAGGTCACGGTGGGTGCCCGCGACGAACTTCGGGTACTTCAGCTCCGGCCGGTCGAGGCTGTGGATGCGGAAGAGGCCGGTGAGGTCCAGGGGACCGGGCAGCGGGTAGACCTCGGCCTCGGAGATCTTCAGCTCGCGGACCAGCAGGTCCAGCACCTCGCGGTCGATGGACTCCTCGACCTCCAGGCGCACCGGCGGTCCGAAGCGGCGTCGCATGAGTTCCTTCTCCAGGGCCTGGAGCAGGTTCTCGGCGTCGTCCTCCTCGACCTCGAGGTCCTCGTTGCGGGTGAGCCGGAAGGCGTGGTGCTCCAGCACCTCCATGCCCGGGAACAGCTCCTCCAGGTGCGCGGCGATGACGTCCTCGAGCGGGACGTAGCGGCCCGGCGCCGCCTCCAGGAAGCGGGACAGCAGCGGCGGCACCTTCACGCGCGCGAAGTGCTTGTGGCCGCTGACCGGGTTGCGCACGACGACGGCCAGGTTCAGGGACAGGCCGGAGATGTACGGGAACGGGTGCGCGGGGTCGACGGCCAGCGGGGTCAGCACGGGGAAGATCTGGTGCCGGAAGAGCGTGAAGAGGCGCGCCTGCTCCTTCTCGGTCAGCTCGTTCCAGCGGACCAGGTGGATGCCCTCGTCGGCGAGTGCGGGGGCCACGTCCTCGTGGTAGCAGGCGGCGTGCCGGGCCATCAGCTCGCGCGAGCGGGCCCAGATCATCTCCAGCACCTCGCGCGGCTGGAGGCCGGACGCGGAGCGGGTGGCGACGCCGGTGGCGATGCGGCGCTTCAGGCCGGCCACCCGGACCATGAAGAACTCGTCCAGGTTGCTGGCGAAGATCGCCAGGAAGTTGGCGCGCTCCAGCAGGGGCGTGTTCGGGTCCTCGGCCAGCTCCAGGACCCGCTCGTTGAAGGCGAGCCAGCTTCGCTCCCGGTCGAGGAAGCGGCCCTGGGGCAGCGGCGCCCCGCCGCTCTGCGCCTCCTCGTAGGCGTCGAGGTCGGCGTCGAGGTCGGGTTCCAGGTCGGAAACGGTCGCGGCGACCGCGTGGGACCGGTGCGCGGCGATGGAGCCCACGGAGGGCTGCGTGTGCTGGGCCTCTGCCTGGGTGTCTTGCTGACTCATGACACCATTCTTCCGCGCCACGCGCGAGACAGGCGCGTCGGAACGTGCGGGCGGGAGCGTCACGGCCCCGTTCCCCGCGGGCCCCTCGGGGGGAGGCGAAGGCTCTGGCACGACGGGCTTCATTGGCCGAGCGTCGCAAGCCAGTCTGAATCGATGGTTACGGAGACATGACGTCCCGGAAATCGAGGGGCGGCCCCGGGGTGCGTCCCTCCCCCCGTGGAAGGGACGCACACCCCTCATGCGGTCCGGCGGCGCGGCACCAGCAAGCGGCCGTCGTCACCGGCGTGGTCAGGGCCGGCACGACGCCCGTCTCCGCCAGGTGCGGGGGGCCAGAAGCGGGACGCGGGGTGGTAGACGGCGAAACAGCTGTCGGCGTTCCGTCCGGTGCCGCCCGGCCGGGCCCGGGCGCTCCCGGGCAGGGCGAACGGATCACGGCGAGGTGCGGGTCGCCGCCGGCCACGGGGGCGCTCGCCGAGGGCCAGGGCCAGGGCCGGGGCGAGGGCGAGGGCGCCCCGGGTGCGCCGGCCACCGGGCCGCGCCCCTGAGCGGGCTCCGGGATCGAGCGTGCCAGTGGCCACGATCCGCGCGGCGCTCCCCGCGTCCCGGCGTGTGCGGGGCCGAGGCCGGCGTCCGCGCGCAGCGTCTCGGTGACCGTGACCTGCGGGTACGGCGGCTTGTCCCGGGCCGCGCGGCCCACCTGGACACAGGGCGCCGCGGGGGTGGTGCCGAGCACCGTCAGCCGGCCCCTGTCGCCCATTGAACGGTGAAAGGATTCTCCGGAAGAGGGGTGGCCGTCGGGCCGGCCACCCCGGGGTCCGCGCCGGGGCGCCCGCGCGCCCCGCCGGATCAGGTCTCGGTGCGGTACATCAGGTCGGTCTCGTACGTCGTGAAGCCCAGCCGCTCGTACACGGCGACCGCCGCCTTGTTGTCGGCGTCGACGTACAGCATGGCCGTCGGCAGCCCCTGCGCCGCCAGGTGACGCAGGCCGATCAGGGTCAGGGCCCTGCCGAGCCCGCCGCCCTGCTCGCCCGGCCGGACCCCGAGCACGTACACCTCGCCGAGCCCCTCCTCGGCGTGCACCTTGGTCCAGTGGAAGCCGACCAGCTCCCCGCGCCGCTCCGCCAGGAAGAACCCGGCCGGGTCGAACCACGGCAGTGCCTTGCGGTCGTCCAGGTCGCGCTGGGTGAGCGAGCCCTGCTCGGGGTGGTGCGCGAACGCGGCCGCGTTGACCGCGAGCCAGGCCGCGTCGTCCTTGCCCGGCACGAAGGAGCGTACGGTCACACCGTCCGGCAGCACCGGCTCGGCCGGCTCCGGGTCGGTCAACGGCCGTCGCATCTGGCGCAGTTCACGGAACAGGGTCAGGCCGAGCACCTGGGCGAGGTGGCGGGCGGCGGAGTGCCCGCCGTGCGCCCACACCCGCAGCCGCTTGCCCGAGGCGGCGAGCAGTGCCGAGCCCAGCGCCCGGCCGTGCCCGTGCCCGCGGTGCGCCGGGTGGACGACCAGTTCGGCGGCCGGCGCCTCCACCGGGTCGGTGTCCTCCAGTTGGCCGTAGCCGACCAGCTCGCCTCCGGCGGTCAGCAGCAGATGCGAGACGCCCTCGCGCGGGCCGCCGTGAAGCTGCAGCCGGCCCTGCTCGGACACCGGCTGCTGCCCGTCGACGCGGGCGGCCTCGGCGAGCAGTCCGAGCACGGCCTCGGCCTGGTCCGGGTCGAGCGCCGAGCGGGTCTCGAGGGAACGGGAGGGGGCCGGCCGTCCGGTGTCGTCGCTGCTCATGCGTACGAGGGTACGGGGCCGCCGGAGCGAAGTCCCGGTACCGCGGAGCGGAGAAGTCCTGCCGCGGCCCACGGCGTGAGTCCTGGTACGGCTGAGGCGGAAGCCCGGGTCGGCGCGGGGCGGAGGTCCCGGTGGGGTGGAGGGCCGGGCTCCTGGTGGACCGAGGGGAAAAGGACGGCAAAGGGAAACCAGGACGTAACCACGAACCCCCTGTCGCGCTACGCGCGTTGACCTTAGGCTGCGCGGCGAACGGGGGCCACGCGCCCCAGCCGACCCACAGGGGGGTTCCATGTCAGCCGCACCCCGGCGCACCAGACGCAGGGCCTACGGCGTCCTCGCCACCACCGCCGCTCTCGCCACGGCCGCCGGCCTGGCCGCCGCCCTGCCCGCGCAGGCGCACACCGGCAAGGACGGTCACGGGCACGGCCGTTCCGGCCGCTACCAGGACGTCCAGCTCCTGTCCTTCAACGACCTGCACGGCAACCTGGAGCCCCCGTCCGGCTCCTCCGGCCGGGTCACCGAACTCCAGCCGGACGGCACGACGAAGACGATCGACGCGGGTGGCGCCGAGTACCTCGCCACCCATCTGCGCCAGGCCCGCCAGGGCCACCCGTACTCCATCACGGCGGCCGCCGGCGACATGGTCGGCGCCTCCCCGCTGCTGTCCGGGCTCTTCCACGACGAGCCCACGATCGAGGCGCTCAACAAGCTGAAGCTGGACGTCACCTCGGTCGGCAACCACGAGTTCGACGAGGGCGCGAGGGAGCTGGCCCGCCTGCAGAACGGCGGCTGCCACCCCACGGAGGGCTGCTACGGCGACACGAAGTTCAAGGGCGCCGACTTCCCCTACCTCACCGCCAACGTCATCGACGACAGGACGGACCGACCGCTCCTCAAGCCCTACTGGGTGTGGAAGAAGAAGGACGTCAAGATCGGCTTCATCGGCGTCACTCTGGAGGGCACCCCCGACATCGTCTCCGCCGACGGCGTCAAGGGCCTGAAGTTCAAGGACGAGACCGAGACGATCAACAAGTACGCCAAGGTGCTGCAGCGCCGGGGCGTGCAGTCGATCGTGGCCCTGATCCACGAGGGCGGCTACCCGGCCTCCGGCTCCTACAACTACGACTGCGACTCCGCGGGCGCGGGCTCCGGCATCTCCGGCCCGATCGTGGACATCGCGAAGCACGTCACGCCGGCCGTCGACGCGCTCGTCACCGGCCACACCCACAACGCCTACGTCTGCACCGTCCCCGACCCGTCGGGCCGGCCGCGCATGGTCACCTCCGCGGCCTCCTTCGGCCGCCTGTACACGGACACCACGCTCACCTACGACCACCGCACCGGCGACATCGTGCGCACGGCCGTGAAGTCCGCGAACCACGTGGTCTCCCGGGACGTCCCCAAGGCGGCGGACATGACCGGGCTGATCTCGAGGTGGAACACCCTGGCCGCCCCGATCGGCAACCGGCCCATCGGCTACATCTCCGGCGACGTCAACAACACCGGCACCGAGTCCCCCATGGGTGACCTGATCGCCGACGCGCAACTCGCCCACGGCAAGGAGCTGGACCCGAACACCAGCCTCGCCCTGATGAACCCGGGCGGCGTGCGCGCGGGCCTGACCTACGCGGCCAAGGGCGACGAGGGCGACGGGGTCGTCACCTACGCCGAGGGCTTCACGGTCCAGCCCTTCTCCAACACCGTGAACCTCCAGGACTTCACGGGTGCCCAGCTCGTCCAGGTGCTCAAGGAGCAGGTGAGCGGGCCCAACGCGGCGGTCCCGAAGATCCTCCAGCCGTCCGCCGGACTCACCTACACGCTCGACCTGACCAGGTCCGGGGCGGACCGCGTGGTCACCGACTCCATCCGGCTCAACGGCGCCGCCATCGACCCGGCGGCCACCTACCGCGTCGCCACCAACAGCTTCCTGGCGGGCGGCGGCGACGGCTTCCCGACCCTGGGGCAGGGCACGAACGACCTGGTCGGCAGCGACGACCTGGCCGCGCTCGCGACGTACCTGACGGCCAACTCCTCGGCCACCGACCCGATCGCCCCGCCGAAGGCGGACCGGGTCACGATCACGCAGTAGCCGCCGCGAGGCGGATCGCGCACCTCGGGCAGAGGGTGCGGGCGGGGGCGGTGCGCATGATCGGACGATTCATGCGCACGCCCCGTCCCATGGCCCCGCATCCGCCTTCCCGCCCCTGCGAGGAGCACGGCGCGCTCTCGGACCTCCCCCGGCCCCGGGCCGGGGGAGGTCCGCTGCGGGAGGTCCCGCGGGAGGTCCCCGGGACGGTGTCGTGCGGGACACCGCCGCCGGCCCGGAGCGGGACGGCCCTCAGGCCTGATCCCCGTCGGCCGGGGGATCCGGTGGAGCCGTGGCCGCGCCCGGGAGGCGGATCGTGGCGGTCGTGCCGCCGCTGTCCGCCCGGGCCAGGGAGACCTCGCCGCCCGCCTGCTGGACCGTGCGGGCCACGATGGACAGGCCGAGGCCGGAGCCCGGCAGGGCGCGGGCGCTCGGGGAGCGCCAGAAGCGGTCGAAGACGTGCGGGAGTTCGTCCGCGGGGATTCCGGGTCCGTGGTCGCGGACCGTCAGGACGCCCTCCGCGAGCCGCACCTCGACGGTGCCGCCCTCCGGGCTGAACTTCACCGCGTTGTCGAGGACGTTGACGACCGCCCGCTCCAGCGCGGAGGGCTCCGCCCGGACGTACCAGGGCTCCAGGTCCGCCGTGATGGTCAGTTCGGGGCCGCGCAACCGGGCCCGGCGCAGGGCCGCCTCGACGGTGTCCTGGAAGGACACCACCTGGACGCGCTCGCCCCGCTGGCCCTCCGAGCGCGACAGCTCCTGCAGATCGCCGATCAGCGCGGCCAGTTCCGTCATCTGCGCCTTCACCGAGGCGAGCAGCGCCTTGCGGTCCTCGGGGGGCAGCGGGCGGCCCGTCTCCTCGCTGCGGGTGAGCAGCTCGATGTTGGTGCGCAGCGAGGTGAGCGGGGTGCGCAGCTCGTGGCCGGCGTCGGCGATGAGCTGCTGCTGCAGGTCGCGGGAGCCGGCCAGCGCGGTGGTCATCGAGTTGAAGGAGCGCGAGAGCCGCGCCACCTCGTCCTCGCTGTCGTCGTCGACGGGGATGCGGATGCCCAGGTCCTCGGTCCGGGCCACGTGCTCGACGGCCTCGGTGAGCTTGTCGACCGGGCGCAGTCCGGCCCGCGCCACCGCGAGTCCCGCCGCACCGGCCCCGACCACCCCGACACCGGAGACGAGGAGCAGGATCAGGGCGAGGTCCTTCAGCGTGTCCCGGGTGTTCTTCAGCGGTATGGCGACCATCAGGGCCGTGTTCGGGTACATCTGGGGCTGCGTCCCGGGCCCCGGGCTGAAGGTCAGCGGCTGGGTCAGCACCCGCACCGCGTTGCCCTCGGAGTCGGTGCCGTCGCGCAGGATGCCGTTGTGCAGCAGCCCGTCGTGGTCGTCCGCCCGGGCGATGACGCCGGTGTCGGCGGAGGTGGTCCTCACCCGGCCCGCGGAGTTGGAGGACACGCAGGCGGTGCCGTTCTGCTTCATGAGCTGGATGTAGTAGTAGTTGCCGTGGGCGTGGAAGTCGCCGAGTCCGGCGTCGCCGGGTGTCTGCGGGCACGACTCCAGCGTCGAGACGATGTTCACCAGCCGCTGCGGCTCCGAGACCTTCTGCAGATCGGCGTCGACCTGGTCGTACAGCTTGCGCTCCACGATGAACCAGCACGTCACCGAGACCGCCGCCACCGCGAACGCCACCGCCGCCGCGACCAGCATCGCCAGCCGGGCCCGGATCGGCAGCGCCCGGTAGCGCCGAGCCAGCCGCCTCACTCCGCGCCGCCCTGCCGCAGGACGTACCCCACGCCGCGGACGGTGTGCACCAGCCGTGGCTCGCCGCCCGCCTCGGTCTTGCGGCGCAGGTACATGACGTAGACGTCGAGCGAGTTGGAGGAGGGCTCGAAGTCGAAGCCCCAGACGGCCTTCAGGATCTGCTCGCGGGTGAGGACCTGGCGCGGGTGGGCCATGAACATCTCCAGGAGCGTGAACTCCGTGCGGGTCAGCTCCACCTGCCGGCCGCCCCGGGTGACCTCGCGGGTGGCGAGGTCCATGCGCAGGTCGCCGAAGGTCAGCGCCTCGTCCGCCCGGGCCTCGGCCGACACGTCGGCCGCGTACGAGCTGCGCCGCAGCAGCGCCCGGATACGGGCGAACAGCTCGTCCAGCTCGAAGGGCTTGACCAGGTAGTCGTCGGCCCCGGCGTCCAGCCCCGTCACCCGGTCGCCCACCGTGTCGCGGGCCGTGAGCATGAGGATCGGGGTGGTGTCCCCGGTGCCCCGGATCCTGCGGGCCGCGGTCAGGCCGTCCATGCGCGGCATCTGGATGTCCAGCACCACCAGGTCCGGCCGGTAGGCCGCCGCCTTCTCCAGGGCGTCCGCGCCGTCGACCGCGACCTCGGTGCCGTATCCCTCGAAGGCGAGGCTGCGCTGCAGGGCCTCGCGCACGGCGGGCTCGTCGTCGACGATCAGGATGCGCTGGGGGTCACGGTCGCCTTCGGCGGGGCTCATCGCTCGCGGTTCCTCGGGGTGCGGTGGGGTGGACGGGGTGCCTCTCAGCCTCGCACGCCCGGGGGCCGTGGGGCACGCATGCCGGGCTCAGGAGCCCAGCGTGCTCAGTCCGCGTGCCGTGCCGAGCTGGTGCACCGCGCTCAGCCGGCGCAGTGGCACCTTGCGGCGGTGCGGACGGTCGGCGGAGGTGCGCAGGCCCATCAGTTCCGGGGCCGGCACGGCGACCTCCGGGACGCGGTGGCCGGCGGCGGGGGCGTGCAGCTCGCGCGCCACCGCCAGGGGGAGGGTGAGGGCGGCCGGGCCGGTGCCCGGGACGTCACTGTGCGAGACCTGAGTGATCATGACGTGCTCCCTGCTGTGCCGGGTGGGTCGTTCAGCCGGTCGAGCCGGCCCGCAGCTTGGCGAGGTCGGACTTGACGGTGTCGACGGGGATCGCGAAGCCGAGCCCGACGCTGCCCGCGTCCGAGGACGAGGAGGCCTGCGAACTCGACGAGTACATGGCGGAGTTGATGCCGATGACACGGCCGCTCGCGTCGATCAGCGCGCCGCCGGAGTTGCCGGGGTTCAGCGAGGCGTCCGTCTGGAGCGCCTTGTAGGTCGTCGTGGACGAGCCGGTGTCGCCGTTGAACTCGCGGCCGCCGAACTGGAACGGCCACCTGCCGTCGCCGCCCTGGCCCTGGTTCTGGCCCTGGTTCTCGTCGGTGGAGACGGTCACGTCCCGGTCGAGCGCGGAGACGATGCCGCTGGTGACGGTGCCGGTCAGGCCCTCCGGTGAGCCGATCGCGACGACCGGGTCGCCGACCTGGACGGCGGAGGAGTCGCCCAGCGCGGCGGCCGTCAGCCCGGAGGCACCCCGCAGTTTGATCAGCGCGAGGTCCTTGGAGCTGTCGGTGCCGACGACGTCGGCGGTGTAGCTGGTGCCGTTGCTGGTGCGCACCTTGATCGAGGAGGCGCCGGAGACGACGTGGTTGTTGGTGACGATCTCGCCGCCGGAGGTGATGATCACACCGGAGCCGGTGGACGAGCCGTTGCTGAGCGTCGCCCGGACCTCGACGACGCTGGGGCTCACCGCCGAGGCGATCGCGGCGACGTCGCCCCTCTTGCTCGAAGGGACCACGGTGGTCGTGGCGCCGGCCGACGCGACCGTGTCCTTGCCGGTCAGTTCCTGGAAGGCGTAGGCGGTGCCGCCGCCGACCGCGGCCGCGACGATCGCCACGGCGGCGAGCAGACCCACCGGTCCTCGGCCGCGCCGCCGTGCCGGTCCGTGGGCCGGCGCGGTGCCCGGTGCCCTGACCGTGGCCGCCGCGGGCTCGTGGGGCGGCGGGGGCGGCCACTCGGGGTTCGCGGGAGCGGAGTGGACGTGCTGCCGGGCGTACGTGCCGTCGGGACCCTCGTACGCGTACTCGCCGCTGCGGCGCATGCTCTCGGTCATGACACTGAGGATGTCCCGCGACCATGAGAGCCGCCTGAGTGCTCCCTGAGAAGCCCGGCAGAACCTCGTTCGCCCGGTGTGAAGGCGATTGCCGGCGCTCGGCGGCGGGCTCTCACCCGCCCCTCATGAACGGGCCGCGCCCGGTCCGAGCAGCCGCGGGAGCGGGAGCGGCGGCGCTCAGTTTGAGCAGCCGCAGGACGTGCGCACCAGGAGCCGTGACGGGAACGTCTTCAGCCGCTCGCGCCGGGACCCGGCCACCCGAAGCCCGTCGTCCAGGACCAGGTCCACCGCCGCCCGGGCCATCGCCGAGCGGTCCGAGGCCACCGTGGTCAGCGGCGGGTCGGCGAGCGCCGCCTCCTTGATGTCGTCGAACGCGGCCACCGCCAGCTCGCCGGGCACGTCGATGCGCAGTTCGCGCGCGGCCCGCAGCAGACCGATCGCCTGGTCGTCGGTGGAGCAGAAGAAGGCGGGCGGACGGTCCGGGCCGGACAGCACGTCCAGGGCCACCCGGTAGGCGTCGTAGCGGTTGTACGGGGCCTCGTAGAGGCGGCCCTCGGTGGGGATGCCCGCCTCGGCCATCGCCCGCTTCCAGCCCTCGACGTGGTCGGAGACCGGGTCGCCGACGGCCGGCGTCTGTGCCGTGCCGCCCATACAGGCCACGTACTCGTAGCCGTGCTCCAGCAGGTGCCGCACGGCGAGCTGGGCGCCGCCCAGGTCGTCGGTGACGACGGCGACGTCGTCGATCGCCTCCGGGCGCTCGTGCAGCAGCACCACCCGGGCGTCCCAGGCGTCGATCTCGGCGGCCGCCAGGTCGTTCAGTGCGTGCGAGACGAGGATGAGGCCGGAGACCCGCATGCCGAGGAACGCCCGCAGGTAGTGGACCTCGCGCTCGGCGATGTAGTCGGTGTTGCCGACGAGGACCATCTTCCCGCGCTCGGAGGCCGCCTGCTCGACCGCGTGCGCCATCTCCCCGAAGAAGGGCTGGCGGGCGTCCGGGATGATCAGGCCTATCAGGTCCGTCCGGCGCGAGGCCATGGCCTGGGCTACCCGGTCGGGCCGGTACCCGAGCTCCTTGATCGCCGCGAGGACGCGCTCGCGCGTGGCCGGGGCGACCGGCCGGGGTCCGTTGTTGATGACATAACTGACGACGGCGGTGGAGGTTCCAGCCAGCCGTGCCACGTCATCCCGAGTCACCTTCGCCACGCGCGGAGTCTACGCGGATTGACCCGCTCTGGGCAGGGCGTATCACATCCCGGCCGTGCGCCACCGGCGCACGGCCCGGATCCGGCCCGATCCGAGCGGCAGGCCCCGGGGGACGGCCCTCAGGCGTCCGCGTGGATCTCGGCGGCGTCCAGCGCGGCCGAGGTGTCCGCGTCGTCCGTCTTCGCCCGGTCCGCCTTGGCCTTCTTCTCGTCGGCCGTGCGGTCGCCCTTCTCGGGGGTGACGAAGCGGTAGCCGACGTTGCGGACGGTGCCGATCAGCGACTCGTGCTCCGGGCCGAGCTTGGCGCGCAGCCGCCGTACGTGCACGTCGACGGTGCGGGTGCCGCCGAAGTAGTCGTAGCCCCACACCTCCTGCAGGAGCTGGGCGCGGGTGAACACCCGGCCGGGGTGCTGCGCGAGGTACTTGAGCAGCTCGAACTCCTTGAAGGTCAGGTCCAGGACCCGGCCCTTGAGCTTCGCGGAGTAGGTCGCCTCGTCCACGGAGAGGTCGCCGTTGCGGATCTCCATGGGGGAGTCGTCGTTGACGATCTGCTGCCGGCCCATGGCGAGCCGGAGGCGGGCCTCCACCTCGGCCGGGCCGGAGGTGTCCAGCAGCACGTCGTCGATGCCCCAGTCGGCGGTGACGGCGGCGAGACCGCCCTCGGTGACGACCAGGAGGAGGGGGCAGCCGGGACCGGTGGAGCGCAGGAGCTGGCACAGGCTGCGCACCTGCGGCAGGTCGCGGCGCCCGTCGATGAGGATGACGTCGGCGCCCGGGGTGTCGACGAGGGCGGGGCCCTCGGCCGGGGCCACGCGCACGTTGTGCAGCAGCAGACCCAGCGCGGGGAGCACCTCGGTCGACGGCTGGAGGGCGTTGGTCAGGAGCAGCAGAGAACTCATACGTCTGGTTCCTCCTCGGTCCCTGCGAGGACATGGGCGGTACGGAACAGCTCTGCGATCCCGAAGGCCCCGTACACCGGCGGTCTCCCGCTTCGTATACAACGCTTCCGAAAGCACAAAAGGACCCGGGGGCTGCGCTGCCCGAGTCCTCTGCCAAGCAGAATAGCCCACATGAGCAACCGTCCGTCAGGTCATGTGGCGCGTTCCACCGATCGTCCGAATCACGAGACGGTCGGACGGGCACCTATCAGGACGTTCCTGCGCACGTCGGACGCCATCGCGGTCGATTCCGTATACGATCCCGGCCCGGTCGTATACGAAGCGTCTCCGAACGCCGCCGCACCGCCCTCCGGCGCCCCGGTGTTCGTGATCGCCCACGGCTTCACCGGGCACGTGGACCGCCCGCACGTGCGCAGGGCGGCGGGTGTGCTCGCCCGGTACGGCGCCGTCGTCACCTTCTCCTTCCGCGGCCACGGCGCCTCGGGGGGCCGGTCCACGGTCGGCGACAAGGAGGTGCTGGACCTGGCCGCGGCGGTGGAGTGGGCGCGCGGCTTCGGGCACACGCGGGTGGTGACCGTCGGGTTCTCCATGGGCGGCTCGGTGGTCCTGCGGCACGCGGCCCTGCGGCCCGGCACGGTCGACGCGGTGGTGTCGGTGAGCTCGCCCGCCCGCTGGTACTACCGGGGCACGGCTCCGATGCGCCGTCTGCACTGGCTGGTCACCCGCCGCACGGGCCGCCTGGTCGGCCGCTACGGTCTGCGCACCCGCATCCACCACCGGATGTGGGCGCCCTCCACGCCTTCCCCGCGGTGGGGGAGGGACCCGGTGCCGCTGTCCCCGGTGGCGGCGGTGCCCCGGATCGCGCCGGTCCCGCTGCTGATCGTGCACGGCGACCGTGACGGGTACTTCCCCCTCGACCATCCCCGGATGCTGGCCGAGGCGGCCGGTGAGCACGGCGAGCTCTGGGTGGAGCCGGGCATGGGCCACGCGGAGAACGCGGCCGGCGACGCCCTGCTGGACCGGATCGGTCGATGGGCCGCGGCCGCGGCGGGCTAGCCTGACACCTGACGGTCTTTGTTCTCTTCCTTTGTTCTCTTCCTGTCGTCGATTGAGGAACCAGATGCCCAAGGTCACGGTCCGCTACTGGGCCGCCGCCAAGGCCGCGGCCGGGGTCGGCGAGGAGCCGTACGACGCGGCCACGCTCGCCGAGGCGCTCGCCACGGTGCGTGAGCGGCACCCCGGTGAACTCTCGCGCGTCCTGCGGCGCTGCTCCTTCCTCGTCGACGGTGACCCCGTCGGTACCCGCGCGCATGAGACGGTACGGCTGGCCGAGGGCGGCACGGTCGAGGTGCTCCCGCCGTTCGCAGGAGGATGAGGCGATGAGCGACCAGCCGTATCAGGGCGGGCCGTACGAGGGGTACGACCCGTACCGGCAGCAGCCCCACCCGCAGCACCAGCAGCCGCGCCACCACCACCACCACCAGCAGCAGCCGCCGCAGGAGCACCAGCAGCCGCGGCAGGCGTGGTCCGGTCACGACGACCACGCCCAGCCCGCCCACGACCCGCAGCTCACCCAGCAGTGGCAGGGGCAGACGTGGGAGACGCAGACCCACGCGCCGGTCCAGCCGGGCGGGGCGGCGTACCCGCTGCCGCCGGAGCAGCAGGCGTACCAGCAGCCGCGGCACGCGGCCCACCACCAGCCGCAGGCCGCCGAAGCGTACGCGCCGCAGGCCCAGCCGCAGCACCTGGCACCGCAGCCCGGGCCGGAGGCGCACGCGGGCTCGCACGCGGAGGCACCGGCGGCCGGGGTCACCGCGGGCCCCGGAGCGGAACCGGGTTACGGCCCCGCCACCCTCGCCGGCAACAGCCGCGTCACCGACGCCCAGCGGGCCCGTCTCGAGGGCCGCTCACCGATCATCGACCCCGGCATGCAGCCCGCGCTGCTCACCGCGCTGCTCGGCCTGCTGCTGGCGGTGACGGCGCCCATCGCCTCGTACGCGCTCGTCGTGCCGCTGGTGCTGCTCCAGGCGGTGACGGCCGCGGGCTGGTTCCGGCTGAACGGCATGTGGCCCGCCCGGCAGGGCATCGCGCTGGCCTTCGCGGGAGCGCTCACCGCGGACGTGGCGGTGCTGGCCGCGGGCCGCGACCACGCGCCCGCCGCGATCCTCGGCCCGCTCGGCGTCTGGGTCCTGCTGTCCCTGGTCCTCCAGCTCCGCTCGCACGCCTCGCCCGACGAGCGGATGTACGGCCTGATGGCGACGGTCGCCTCGACGGCCCTGTCGGTGCTGGCCACCGGCTACCTGGGAGCCGCCCCGCACGCGGTGTCCGTGGGCGCCGCGGCGGTCGCGGTGGCCGTGGTGGCCAGGGCCCTGCCGCTGCCGACCGCGGCCTCGGTCGTGGTCGCCGTGCTGGCGGCGGCCGGCGCGGGCATCGCGGTGGGCGGCATGACCGGGTTCGGTGCGAAGGGATCCGCCCTGGGCGCGGCGGCCGGTGTCTGCGCGCTGATCGGCCACCGCGTCGCCGCCTACGACTACCCGTCCCGCTTCGTGCACTTCACGGCGGGCGTGGCGCTGCCCCTGTCGGCGGCGGCGCCGGTGGTGTGGGTGCTGGGACGGGCTCTCGGTTAGGGAGCGCCGCCGGGCCCGTGCACCGCACGGGCCCGCCGCGAGCCCTCATCCCCGCCGCAGGATCCACCCCCTGGCCGGGCGCCGCTCCCCTGTCACCCCGGGCACGCGGACATGCCGAAGGGCCGCATCCCCCTGGCGTCCAACCCAGGGATGCGGCCCTTCGCCGTCACCGAGCCCGTTCGGCCCGCTCAGACCGCGATGGCGACCTCGGCCAGCCCGCCCTGCTGGGCGACGACCGTGCGGTCCGCCGTGCCGCCGGGCACCAGCGCGCGGACGGTCCAGGTGCCTTCCGCCGCGTAGAAGCGGAACTGGCCCGTGGCGGAGGTGGGCACCTCCGCGGTGAACTCGCCGGTCGAGTCCAGCAGCCGGACGTAACCCGTCACCGGCTCGCCGTCGCGGGTCACCTGACCCTGGATCGTGGTCTCACCGGGCTTGATCGTCGAGGCGTCCGGGCCGCCGGCCTTCGCTCCACACATGTGTCTCTCCAGAGGGGTCTGACCAGAAGGTCGGTCAAGAAGGGTTGGTTGCGGTCACTTGCCGGAGCCGAGCTCGATCGGCACGCCGACCAGGGAGCCGTACTCGGTCCAGGAGCCGTCGTAGTTCTTGACGTTCTGCACACCGAGCAGCTCGTGCAGCACGAACCAGGTCAGGGCCGAACGCTCACCGATGCGGCAGTAGGCGATGGTGTCCTTGGCGAGGTCCACGTCCTGCTGGGCGTAGAGCTCGCGCAGCTCGTCGTCCGACTTGAAGGTGCCGTCGTCGTTGGCGTTCTTCGACCACGGGATGTTCGCGGCGGTCGGCACGTGGCCCGGGCGCTGCGACTGCTCCTGCGGCAGGTGGGCCGGGGCGAGCAGCTTGCCGGAGAACTCGTCCGGGGAGCGGACGTCGACCAGGTTCTGGGTGCCGATCGCGGCCACGACGTCGTCGCGGAAGGCGCGGATCGAGGCGTCCTGCGGCTTGGCCCGGTACTCGGTGGCGGCGCGCTCGGGCACGTCGTCGCCGGCCACCAGCTCGCGGGCGTCCAGCTCCCACTTCTTGCGGCCGCCGTCGAGGAGCTTGACGTTCTCGTGGCCGTACAGCTTGAAGTACCAGTAGGCGTATGACGCGAACCAGTTGTTGTTGCCGCCGTAGAGGATCACCAGGGTGTCGTTGGCGATGCCCTTCTTCGACAGGAGCTTCTCGAAGCCCTCCTGGTCGACGAAGTCGCGACGGACCGGGTCCTGCAGGTCCTTGGTCCAGTCGATCCGGATCGCGTTCTTGATGTGGTTCTTCTCGTAGGCGGACGTGTCCTCGTCCACCTCGACGACGGCGACGTTCGGGTCGTCCAGGTGCTCCTGGACCCAGTCCGCGTCTACGAGGACGTCGCTGCGGCTCATGCTCTTTCTCCTCCGGGGCAGTTACGGCGGGGCGTGCGGGTGCGTGGGTGCGGGCGCTCGGTCGCGAGCGGCGCACGGGTGCCCTCCGGGACAGGGCGGTGGGGAACGCGGAGGGCCGGGGGCCGCTACCGCTTCAGAAAGGGCGACAGAGCATGGCGGCAACGCGGCACAGGTCCACTGCCCGCCGCTTCGTGAGATCCGCCTGTCGCCTCATGGGCTCGATCGTAGGGACGTCAGGGTGGACGTGTCACCGGCATGTCGCATTGTGAGACACGATCGTCCGCATGATGGAAAGGTGGACCGCCCCGGCCGCCGTTCCGCGGCCCCCGGACGCTCCTCCACGCTCCTGCATCTGCGGTACGGACGGCGGTGTCTCGACTGCCGGACACCTGTCGCCTCCGCAGGCCCTCGCCCTATCCCGCCAGCCTGACGTCCGAACCCTTCACGGTGATCTCCACGCCGTTCGCCGCGGCCTCCACCTTGTCCAGCCGGATACCGCCGGGCAGCCGGTCGACGGCCTGCTGGAAGTCGGTCACGGAGCGGATCAGGTTCTCCCCGAGGGCGAGCCCGCCGAACCTGGGCACGCCGTCGGCCTTCACCTGCAGCTTGTTGTTCCGGACGGCGACCGAGCTCAGCAGGTGGACCGTTCCCAGACCGGAGACCTTCACGGCCATCTTGATCTTGCCGTTCCCGCCGTCCGACAGGCCGACCACCTGCGCCGTGAGCCCCAGGCCGAGCGGGGTGGGCTCCGGCTTCGCCGCCTTCAGCAGCTCGTCGTAGGCGATGGTCGCGGTGCCGGTGGCATCGGCGGCGGTGGCCGAGCTGTAGTCGCCGGAGAAGGTCACGTCCCGCATGTCGGCCCTGAGGTCGTCGATGCGGAGCGTCCGCGAGTCGTTGCCGGTGGCCGCCTCGTAGTCCTTGACGCCGACCTCGACGTCGTCCAGCTCTCCGCCCGCCAGTTGCGTGAGGAACGGGAAGCCCTTGATGGACACGTCGGGGGTGCTCGACAGGTTCTCGCTGCTCTTCAGCCTGTCGGCCACCTCACCCTCGGCGAAGTGCACCGCCACCCGGTCCACGACCACGAACAGCAGCCCGAGGACCACGAGGAGGATCAGCAGTATTCGCACGGCACGCATGAGGTGTTCCCCTGGGTCGGCGGTCATGTGGATACGCCACGGTAACCGTGCGGGGCGCGGCACGCGGACGTTTGTCGATCAGTTGTGACAGCGGCGGGACCGGGCCGCGCGACCTACGCTTGAACCATGCTCGCCCGCCGACGGCACGTCTACTTCGCCATGATGGGGACCTGCATCGGTCTCTTCGTCCTGGCGTGGGGAGTGGTGCGCCTGTGGTCGGTCCCGGCGGCCGTCGGCATGTGCGTGACGGCCATGGTCATCCCGCCGGTCGCCGCGGTGATCGCGAACCGCAGGGGCCCGGACGACCGCTGGTGGGACGACCCGTCCGGCGACCCGAAGTCCGACGAGTGGTGGGACGAACTGGACGGCCGGGGACGCCGGCCGTAGGTCCGGCCGCAGGAGGGGCCCGTATGTCATCCGCACGGCTGTCCACGGTGGTGCTCGACGCGCGGGACGCGCACGCGCTGGCCGGGTTCTACCTGCGCCTGCTCGGCTACGTCACCCGCGCCGAGGAACCCGGCTGGGTGCTCATCGGGCCGCCGGGCGGCGGCACCGCGCTGTCGTTCCAGACGGAGCCCGGGTACGTCCCGCCCGTCTGGCCCCGCCGGGGCCCCGGCGACCAGCAGATGATGCTGCACCTCGACATCGAGGTCGACGACCTGGAGAGCGAGACCGCACGCGCGCTCGCCGAGGGCGCGACGCTCGCCGCGCACCAGCCGCAGTCCGATGTCCGGGTGCTGCTGGATCCCGCGGGGCACCCCTTCTGCCTGTGGACGCAGCGGGCGGAGTGAACCGCCCGCAGGGGCCGGACTCAGTAGACGAGCGCCTGGGTCCCGTCGGCCAGCGCCTCCTGCACGAAGACCTGCGCGCCCGCGATCCGCACGCCCTCGACGACGTCCTTCTCGGTGATCTCGCGCCGGGCCGCGCACTGGGTGCACAGGGTGACGCGGCCGGCGGCGAGGACCGAGTCGATCAGGTCGGGCAGCGGCGCCGCGTGCGGCAGTTCGAACTCGGCGGCCCGCCCCGGCAGCGCGAACCAGGACGACTCCCCGGTCAGCCACAGAGAGACCTCGACCCCGCTGGCGACGGCGACCGCCGCCACCGTGAACGCCTGTGAGCAGCGCTCGGGTGCGTCGGCCCCGGCGGTCACCTTGATCACGAGCTTCTTCGCCATGGCCGAATCGTAGTCAACGCCCCGGGCGCGGGGCGCCGGAGACGCCGTCCACGGCGAGCGCTCGCCCGACGCGGCCGCGGTGTCCGGGGCCGCGAGCGTCGCGTGGGCCGTGATCCTCCGGTCCCGGAAGGGCTCCGCCCCCGCGATCCCCTTCCAGCAGACGGTGGTGCTGCAGAGCCAGCTCCTCGGCTGACCCGTGGAGGACCCCGAGGGACCACCTCGGAAGGAGGGCCGGGCCCCGGCCGCGTAAGCTGGGGCCCGGCTCTGTCGTACGCCCACCCTCGCTCAAGGAGCACCCGTGGAGATCTTCTTCGAAACCCTGCTGGTCCTGGTCTGCGTCGGCGTTCTCGCCTTCGCCGGTCTGACCGTGAAGAAGCTGTACCAGGGCCAGCGCTGACCACCTCCACCCAGGAACACTGCCGATCATGATCGAGATCCCGTCCGACCTGCACAAGGACCTCGTCCCGCTCGCCTTCCTGCTCGGCAACTGGGCCGGCGCGGGCGTGCACGACTTCCCCGGCTCGGAGAAGTGCAACTTCGGTCAGGAGGTCACCTTCGGCCACGACGGCCGCGACTTCCTGGAATACCACTCCCGTACCTGGGTCCTGGACAACGACGGCAACAAGGTCCGCCCGCTGGAGTCGGAGTCCGGCTTCTGGCGGATCGACGCCGAGCGCCGCGTCGAGGTGACGATGACCCGCGACGACGGCGTCATCGAGATCTGGTACGGCGAGATGGCCGACAAGAAGCCGCAGATCGACCTCGTCTCCGACACCGTCGCCCGCACCCCGGGCGCCCCGCCCTACAGCGGCGGCAAGCGGCTGTACGGCTACGTCAAGAGCGACCTGATGTGGGTCGGCGAGAAGCAGACCCCCGAGGTCGGGCTGCGCCCCTACATGTCGGCCCACCTGAAGAAGGTCGTCACCCCGGAGGACGTCGAGCGCTGGGCCAAGGCCCTGCCCGACGACATGCCGGACGACGGCATCGCGTTCTTCAAGTAGGCCCGCACGCCACGCCCCGGCGCCCGTCGGCCGGCCCGTCCCGAGGGACGGGCCGGCCGACGAGCGAACGCCGGGGGCCGGTGGCCCTAGACTTTCCGGTGTGGTGAGCACCGACTGGAAGAGCGACCTCAGGCAGCGCGGCTACCGGCTCACGCCGCAGCGGCAGCTCGTGCTCGAAGCCGTGGACGCCCTGGAGCACGCGACCCCCGACGCCATCCTCGGCGAGGTGCGCAAGACCGCTTCGGGGGTCAACATCTCCACCGTCTACCGCACGCTGGAACTCCTCGAGGAGCTCGGCCTGGTCAGCCACGCCCACCTCGGTCACGGTGCGCCCACCTACCACCTCGCCGACCGCCACCACCACCTGCACCTGGTGTGCCGGGACTGCGAGAACGTCATCGAGGCCGACGTGGACGTGGCCGCGGACTTCACGGCCAAGCTCCGCGAGCAGTTCGGTTTCGACACCGACATGAAGCACTTCGCGATCTTCGGCCGCTGCGGGGACTGCGCCCCGAAGGGTTCAAGTACCACGACGTAGGCTTGCCCGTATGAAGAGCCCTCTGCTGTCCCTGCCCGGCGCCGTCCCCGGCGAGGGCCCGGACGAAGGCGTCGCAGCCCACTACGGCGAGCTGTTCCGCGAGCAGCGCGCCCTCGCCGACGGCACCGGTTTCGTCGACCTGTCCCACCGCGGGGTGATCACCGTCACCGGTGAGGACCGGCTGAGCTGGCTGCACCTGCTGCTCACCCAGCACGTCAGCGAGCTGCCGGCGGGCGAGGCCACCGAGGCCCTGATCCTGTCCGCCCACGGCCACATCGAGCACGCGCTGTACCTGGTGGACGACGGCGCCACGGTCTGGGCCCACGTGGAGCCCGGCACCGAAGGGGCGCTGATCGCCTACCTGGAGTCGATGAAGTTCTTCTACCGGGTCGAGGTCGCCGACCGCACCGCCGACGTGGCGGTGGTGCACCTGCCGGCCGGATCCATCGCGGAGGTGCCCGAGGGGGCCGCCGTACGCGAGACGGCCTACGGCCGCGACCTGTTCCTGCCGCGCGCCGAGCTGGAGTCGTTCGCCGCCAGGTCCGGCCCCGCCGCCGGTCTGCTCGCCCACGAGGCGCTGCGCGTGGAGCACCACCGCCCCCGGCTCGGCTTCGAGACCGACCACCGGACCATCCCGCACGAGCTGGGCTGGATCGGCACCGCCGTCCACCTCCAGAAGGGCTGCTACCGCGGGCAGGAGACGGTGGCCCGGGTGCAGAACCTGGGCAAGCCGCCCCGGCGGCTGGTCTTCCTGCACCTCGACGGCAGCGAGGTGCACCTGCCCGCCCACGGCACCGGGATCCGCCTGGCGGACGACGGCCCCGACGGCCGCAAGGTCGGCTTCGTGACCACGTCCGCGCGCCACCACGAACTGGGCCCGGTGGCCCTCGCCCTGGTCAAGCGCAACGTACCGGTCGACGCCCGGCTGGTGGCCGGGGAGACGGCCGCCGCCCAGGAAGTGGTCGTCGAGCCGTAGGGGGCGCCGGGGCGTTCCGCGCCGGCCGGGGGCCGGTGCCGTGCCCTACATCTCGAGCAGCACCGTGAACGGCCCGTCGTTGGTGAGGGACACCCGCATCCGCGCCCCGAACCGCCCCGTGGCCACCGTCGCGCCCAGCGCTCGTAGCCGGGCGACCACCTCGTCCACCAGCGGCTCGGCGACATCACCGGGCGCGGCCGCGTTCCAGGTGGGGCGGCGCCCCTTGCGGGCGTCGCCGTAGAGGGTGAACTGGCTGACGACGAGCAGCGGGGCGTCGACGTCGCTGCACGACCGCTCGTCCTGCAGCATCCGGATCGACCAGAGCTTGCGGGCGAGCTGAGCCGCCTTCTCCTCGGTGTCGTCGTGGGTGACGCCGACCAGGACGCACAGGCCCTCGCCCTCGATCGCGCCCACCGTCTCGCCGTCCACGACGACGCTCGCGCCGTCCACCCTCTGCACCACCGCACGCATGCCGACCATCATGCCGGGTGAGCGGGCCCCGGACACGGGCGGCCCATTATTGATCCTTACGCCCCCATGTGGGGCCGTTCGGGGGCACTCGGTCACATGGCGGCGACTCGGGGTGGCACGATGCTTCCACACGCCGGTCGAGGGGACGGTCACACCACATGAGCACACCTAGTACCGGGTGGCTGGAGACGCACCGGCCGCCGGCGCAGCGCGCCGAGGAGCGGACCGGTCCGTCATTGCCCGCGGAGCCCGCCGCGTACGACCTGACCCGGCCGAGCCTGCCCGAGCTGCGCACCCTGCGCCGCGACGCACAGCGCGACGAGGCGGACCTCAGCTACGTGCGCAGACTGCTGCAGGGCCGGATCGACATCCTGCGCGCCGAACTCGCCCGCCGCGGCCGGGCGTCGGTACCGGCGCCCGCGGACGCCTCCGTGGTGGAGCGGCTCCCCGAGATCCTCACCGACGCCCCGGCCCGCCAGCGCTCCTCGGCCCGCCACGTCACGCTCGGCACCCCGCTCAACGAGGAGTACCGGCTGCTGGCCGCCGAGATGCTCGGCGAGGTCGAGCTGTCGGACCTCGGCGCCCGTACCGACCGGGAGCTGACCTGCGCCATGGGCCGCCTGGTCGGCTACGAGCAGGAGGTCTCCCGGCGCCGCCAGCGTCTGCAGCGCGTCGCGGACGACTGCAGCGGGGAGATCGCCCGCCGCTACCGGGTGGGCGAGGCACAGGTCGACGACCTGCTGACCTGACCCCGGGAGGGCCCGCGCGGGCCACGGAAATCCGCACGACAGGGGCCGCGCGGCCCCCTACCGTGACCCCATGACGAACGACGTCCGCACGGTCGACGACGACGAGTTCGAGGACTGGCTCCGGGCCCTGAACACCGGGTTCCTGAGGGAGCCGGTGTCGTCCCCCGAGGTGGTCGAGTCGCGCCGCCTGCAGTGCGCCGCGGGCCGGTCGCTCGGCGCCTTCGACAACGGGCGCTGCGTGGCGACCTTCCGCTCCTTCGCCCAGGAGATCACCGCGGTGGGCGGCGCCGCCGTACCGGCGGACGCCGTCACCAACGTCACCGTCAGCCCCACCCACCGCCGGCGCGGCCTGCTGGGCCGCATGATGGCGCGGGACCTGGCGGCGGCGAAGGAGCGCGGTGACGTCGTCGCCACGCTGATCGCCGCCGAGTACCCGATCTACGGCCGCTACGGCTTCGGACCCGCGACCTGGACGACCGAGTGGACCGTCGAGGTGCCCCGCAGCGGCCTCGACCCGCGCTGGTCGGGCCCGGAGGACGGCGGCCGGATCGATCTCGTGGCCGGCGAGGACGTCCGCGAGCTCGGCCCCGAGCTGCACGAGCGGGTCCGCCGCACCCAGGCCGGGGCGGTCAGCAGGGACGAGTTGTGGTGGCGGACGAACACCGGTGCCGTGCGCTTTGGCGGAGACTGGACCGAGCCCTTCTACGCCGTCCACCGCGCCGCCTCCGGCGAGATCGAGGGCCTGGTGTCGTACGGGTCCGACGACCACTGGCACGACAAGCAGCCGCACAACACCGCCGACGTCAACTGGCTGCTGGCCGCCACCCCGGCGGCCGAGCGGGCGCTGTGGCGGTTCCTGTGCTCGATCGACTGGATCACGAGGGTCAGGAGCGGCTGGCGCGGCCCGGACGACCTGCTGCCGTTCTTCCTGCCCGACCCGCGTGCGGCCCGGGTGACGACGCACGCGGACTGGTTGTGGGTGCGGATCCTGGACGTCGTACGGGCCCTGGAGGCGCGCACGTACGAGGGGGCGGGCTCACTGGTGCTGGAGATCGTGGACGCGGACGGCCTGGCCGGGGGACGGTTCCGGCTGGAGGCCTCGCCGCACGGCGCTTCCTGCGTCCCGGCCGGCGGGGCGAGCGCCGATCTCACCCTCCCTGTCTCGGAGTTGGGCACGATGTGGCTCGGGGACGAGTCCCCGGTGCGCCTCGCGGCCCTCGGACGGGTCCAGGAAGAGCGAGAGGGCGCCGCCCGGAAGGCCGACGCCCTGCTGCGCACGCCCGGGCGACCGTGGTGCCCGGACGTCTTCTGACCGTCCCTTCTGCCGGCGACACGTGCTGTTCATCCGTAGCGAGCTGTTCGGTTGTCACGGTGTTCGGTTGTCACGGTGTTCGGTTGTGGCTGTGCGATGGCGTGTTCAGTTGTGGCTGTGCGGGCCGTACGGGCCGTTCGGTTGTGGCTGTGCGCTCCGGTGGCCGCCCCCTGCCCGGGCTCCCGGCTCCCCTCCGGAAGGGAGCCCGGTCGGCCAACCACTGAGAAGCTCGACCATGTCGCTCAAGTTGGCGACCAACTTCACTTTGGTTATCTCCGCTTGGATGCGTCTCATAACCACCTTCCGGCGAACTGCCGCAAGATGGCGTGAAGTTGTAGTGTTCTTTCGTGGACCCGGAACACGCCTCCGTCAATGGGCGGAAGAGGCCACAGCGGTCACGCACGTCACACCGCGAGGTGGCCGACGCACTGCGCGCCCGGATCAGGTCCGGAGAACTGCGGCCGGGTCAGCGCATGCCCACCCAGGCCAAGCTGGCCGACGAGTTCGGCGTGGAGCGCGGTGCCGTGCGCCGGGCCCTGCGCATCCTGCAGTCGGAGCACCTGCTCACCGGTGTCGCGAAGGGCGCCCCCGCCATCGTGGCCGCCCTCGACCGGCAGGTCAGGCCGGTGGCCGGTGCCGCGGCCGGGCCGCAGCCCACCATGGTCGGCCTCGCCCCGCGGATCGCGGCGGCCTTCGCCGCCCCGCATGTCGAGATCGACGCCCTGTGCCTGACGTCCGTCTCGCTCACGCTGGCGATCGGTGAGCCGCTCCGGCAGATCCACGCCGGGCGGCTGGAACCGGCCAAGATCGACGTGCGGATCCTGCTGCCGTCCCGGGACATCGAGCTGGCCTTCCCGGTCTCGGTCGACGCGCACGGCGACGACGACCCCGTGCGCCGGCGCTGGCTGGAGATGCGCAACGCCCAGGGCCAGGTGCTGCGCGACAACCTGCTGGCGCTGCGCACCACGCACGGCATCGACGTGCGCGTCTCCTTCCGTGCCCTGCCGTTCACCCCGCCGGTCAAGCTGTACCTGCTCAACGGGAGCGAGGCGCTGTTCGCCTACTACACGCTCATCCGCCGTGAGCGGGAGATCGACCACGAGCACCTGCAGCTCTACGACGCCGAGGGCACGCGGTCGATGCTGTTTCCCTTCGCGCAGGGTGCGGACCTGCGCGACACCGCGTTCGTGGAACAGTCCCACCTGTGGTTCGACGCACTGTGGGAGACCATCAGCTCCGATCTGGTGCTCACGCCCCGGCAGGCGCCCGCTCAGGTCACAGGGCCGGGCCGGCGAGGAGCAGGGCGAGCAGCAGGGCCCCCGCGGAGCTGACCGCGGGGCTCTTGGCCTTGATGCCCACGGAGAGCAGCAGCAGGCCGACCAGCCCGGTGGTGCCGTACTTCCATTCGACGAGCTGTTCGAAGCCGACGACGAAGACGGCGCAGAGGAGCGCGAGGACAGGCATGGACGTTCCCCCCTTTTCGATCTGCCAACTCGACCAAGTTGGCAGCCAACTCTGAATAGGTTGTCCCCACTTGGCTACTATTCACAAACAGCTTGGCGACAACTCCCGTCAGATGGATCAGAGTTGTAGCGTTTGGTTGTGGCTCAGGAGAACGTGGCAGTGAACGGCAGCGGACGGCTCACCTCCCGGGAGATCGCCGACACTCTGCGGGAACGCATCCGCACCGGCGCCCTGAAGGCGGGGGAGCGCCTGCCCACCCAGGCCGAGCTGGCCCTGGAGTTCGGCGTGGAGCGCGGCGCCGTACGGCAGGCCCTGCGGGCGCTGGCGGACGACGGACTGCTCAGCGGTGTGAGCAAGGGCAGCCCCCCGCGCGTCGCCCAGCCGGCCCCCGCCCAGGACGAGCCCCAGCCGACCATGGTGGGCCTCGCCCCCCGGCTCACCGAGGCGTTCGCGGCGGCGCACGTCCGCATCGACGCCGTGTGCCTGACCGCGCAGAGCCTGATCCCGGCCCTCGGGGAGCCGCTCCGGCTGATCCACGAGGGCCGTATCCGGCCCGGCCGGATCGACGTGCGCGTCCTGCTGCCGTCCCGGGACATCAATCTGGCCTTCCCGGTCTCGGTCGACGCCCACGGCGACGACGACCCCGTGCACCGGCGCTGGCTGGAGATGCGCAACGCCCAGGGCCAGGTCCTGCGGTACAACCTGCGGGCCCTGCGCTCCACGCACGACATCGACGTCCAGGTCACCTTCCGGGCCCTCCCCTTCACCCCGCCGGTCAAGCTGTACCTGCTCAACGGCGTGGAGGCGCTCTTCGCGCACTACATGGTCGCCCGCCGCGAGGAGCCCACCGACGCCGGCACGCTGGAGATGTACGACACGCTCGGATCCGAGTCCCTGCTCTTCTCCTTCGAGAAGCGGGCCGGTCAGCGGGACGCGGCATTCGTGGAGCAATCGCAGAAGTGGTTCGACGCCCTCTGGGAAACCATCACGACGGACCTGACACTCTCCTAGTGACTTCTGATGCGACGCGGACCGAACCGGGGACGGAAGAGACCGAGGGCGAGACCGAGGAGCTGCGCAATCTGATCAGACGCGCACGTGTCGTGCTGTGGGACTTCGACGGGCCGATCTGCCGGCTCTTCGCCGGGCACTCGGCGGAGCGCGTGGCGGCCGACCTGGCCCGGTGGCTGGAGAGCCGGGGTCTGCACGGCCTGCTCACGCAGGAGGAGCGGGAGTCCCTGGACCCGCACGTCGTCCTGCGTGCCGTGGACCGCCGGCACCCGGGCAGCGACCTGGTGGGTGAGCTGGAGGAGCGGCTCACCCAGGAGGAGCTGCGGGCCACCGGGTCCGCGATGCCCACCGCTTACGCCGATCCGCTGATCCGCACCTGGACGGCGGTCGGTTCGCGGCTCGCCATCACCACCAACAACTCACCGCGCGTGGTGCGCGCATACCTGGCGGGACGTGGCCTGGTGGGCTGCTTCACCCCGCACATCTACGGGCGCAGCCAGGACCTCCACCACCTCAAACCGGATCCGCACTGCCTCAACCGGGCCCTGAGCGCGACCGGCGCGGCCCCCGGGGCCGCCCTGATGATCGGCGACACGCCCTCGGACCTGCTCGCCGCGAACAGCGCGGGGGTCCCCTTCCTCGGCTACGCCCGCAACGAGCGCAAGGAGAAGCTGCTGCGCGAGGCCGGCGCCACGCACACGGTGCGGTCGCTGCGGTCGGTGCTGAGGACGGTGCGGGCTCAGGCCTGAGCCATGAGCAGGGTGAAGACCACCGCGGCCCCGACCGCCAGGCCCGCCCGGCGCGCCCGTACGCCCACCGCCACGGCGGTCAGCAGCAGCACACCGATGACGCCGAGCCTGGTCTGCGCCTGCGCACCGAGAAAGAGTTCCAGAACCGCTCTGACGATCTGCAGCAGGAGCATGGCCCCCCACCTTCCGTCCGCTTCCGGTGTCCGCCCAGTCGTCGGTCCAATTGGCCTGCTGGACTGACACTGGTCTGCCCGATCCGGCTGATCGCGTAACCAACCAACAGAAATACAAGGCCAGTTGATCGCGGGGCGGTTTGCCAGTGGACGGAAAGCGGTACGTTCCTGTCGTGGACGGGCACCAGACCAGTGACGGCGGCCGGGGCAGGAAGTTCCAGCGTGTCGCCGGGGAACTGCGTTCCCGGATGACCGACGGTACGTACCGGCTGCGCTCCTTCCTGCCGTCGGAGCGCGATCTCGCGGAGGAGCTCGCGGTCTCCCGGGACACGGTCCAGCGGGCCCTGCGCGAGCTGGCCGACGAAGGCTGGATCGCGTCCCGCCAGGGCAGCGGCTGGCGCGTGGTGAAGACGCAGCGCATCCAGTCCGCGACGCCCGGGGCCACCCGGTCCGGCCGGGGTGCGACCCTGGGCCCGCTCATCAGTGAGGCCTTCGAGCGCCCCGAAGTGACCCTCGACGTCTACACGTTGACGTCCGAGTCGCTCGACGCCCACATCCGCCTCCAGGTGGAGCGCATCCGTGCGGGAAGCATCCGGCCCGAGCGCATCGAGCTGCGCGTGCTGCTGCCCTCCGAGTCGCTGGTCATGCCCTATCCGCGGAACATGGACGACCGGACGGACGACCGCCCCCGCGAGCGCCTCTGGGCCATCAGCCGGCACCACACGCAGTCCCTGCGGAACAAGCTGAGGGAACTGGTGACGGAGGAACTGGTCGGGCATGTCGACCTCCTGATCCGTCGCGCTCCGCTGGTTCCCGCCTTCAAGCTGTACCTGCTCAACGGCGTCGAGGCCCTGCACGGCATGTACGAGGTGACCGACCGCTCGATGGAACTGGACAACGGGGAGGTGATCACCGCCCTCGACGTGCTCGGGCTGGGCGCGACCCTGACCCACCACGTGAAGGACGGAAACCCGGACTCGCCGGGATCGGTCTTCGTCGACAGCATGCAGACGTGGTTCGACTCGGTCTGGAATCGTCTGGGCGAATAGCGCGTGGCGCGCCGGACGGCGGTCGCGGTGCGCTAGCATTCCCGCACCGCTGAGCCGGTCGGCCCGTTCCCCGCGTATGAAGTCGGTGGACCGGCATGCCCGGCGATCGGCCTCGAAGCCCGGCAGACCACCCGATGTGATTACTTCGAGGCCGACTCCGGTCGTGCCTGGAATCACCTGCACCTAATGTTCGGCTTATCTTCCCCTCTCGCACGAATCACCCGGAGCGGCCAGTGGGCGCACCCTCTCTTCCCCGTCGGCACCCCGGGGAACGCGCCTGGCCGGGCGCCATCAGCGCGTTCGTGCGCGGCGCCGCCGAACGGGGCGTGGCGAGCGGCGGCCACCACAACCGGAACTACGTGCTGCCCGTCACCGAGGACGTGCGGCACCTGCTGGGGCGCGACCCGGGCACGTCGGTGACCGTGCGGGTCCGCCGAGGCGACGCGCTGCCCGTGGTGATCAGGACCTGGGAGGACGAGTCGGCGATCCTGGACGCCATCAAGGGCGTTCTGACGCACGTTCCGGAGTGCCTGGCCAAGGGCGACGGCTACGCGATCCACAGCTACGTCGAGGGTGTGCCGCTGTCCAGCGTGTGCGAGAACGGCAGACCGGTCGACGCCCTTCTCGTCAAGGCGCTTGCCGGGCTGCTCGCCCAGATGGCCCAGGTGCGCAGGGAGGCGCTGCCGCCCCTGCCCGCCGTCTGGCCGCGCAACGACAAGGACAGCCAGGGGTTCCTGCGGACGCTCGCCCATCTGGCGGACCGGCAGGTCAGGTGGGCCAACTGGTCCCGGTTCGGCGGGCTGTTCGCGGCGCTCGGCATCCCGGAGGACGCCCTGACGCGGTTCGCCGAGAAGGTCCCGGTCATGGCCCGGCGGCCCTACAGCCTGCTCCACGCCGATCTGCACCGCGACAACCTGATCATGTCCTACGGCGGTGGCCCGCCCCTGATCTGCGTCGACTTCGAGCTGGCGACCTACGGCGACCCCCTGCACGACCTGGCGACCCACCTGGTCCGCATGCGGTATCCGTCGCACCAGTGGAGCGAGGTGATCGATGCCTGGGCGGACGCCATGCGGCTCATCCGCCCCGCTGCCGTCAACGGGCTCGCCAAGGACCTGCGGCACTACATCGCCTTCGAGCGGGCCCAGTCCGTCTACCCGGATGTGATGCGGGCGGCCGACTCCCTGCACGCGCCGCCCGACCAGAAGAGCCTGGACGGCGCGACCGCGGCGGTGCGGCGCGCCCTGGAAGCGGCCGCCGGCCCGCTCGGGCTCCGCAGCCTGCCGGACGAGGGCGAGATCGAGCGGATCCTCTTCCGCTGGCGCGGCGCCAGGGACGACGGCCTCGGCCCGTCCGCCAGGATCAGGGACTGGCACCAGGACCAGCGGGTCCCGGAACACCCCGACTTCCCCCACTCCGCGGTGCGCCAGGCCCTGTCCGCGGAGGGCGCCACACCCGCCAGCCGTGTCTTCAAGGGGACCGGGCACCTCAATTCGGTGGTGCGGATCCCCGGCATCGGCTTCCCCGTCGTGGTCCGGCGCAAGGTGGCCAACGTCTGCCGCAGGGAACGCGGCTTCCTGAGCGAGCACGCCGTGCTCAGGGCCATCGAGCTCTCGCGCGTGGGCGTGGCGGCCCCGAAGCTGCTGGCCCTGGGGACCGGTTACCAGGGCGAGCAGTTCGCCGTCCACACCTACGAGGGGCCGGCGGACGGAGAAGACCCACCCGACCACCCCGTGCACGGTCTGCTCCCGCACGAGGCGGACCGGCTGGTGGACCAGCTCCACGCCCTGACCCGCGTGGGCTACAAGGAGCTCGACCCGGCGGCCGGCGAGGGGGACTTCTACGGCTGGCTGAGCGAGCAGCTCGTCCTGCTGGTGGAGGAGCTGCCGAAGGAGTCCCAGCAACTGGCGCGGCTGTTCGGGCTGCCCGACGCCGCCCGGCTCCGCCAGATCCTGTCCCGGCACGTCGTCAGCCGCCGGGAGCCGGCCCTGCTGCACGGCGACCTGAACCCCTGGAACCTGGTGCGTCGCGGCGACCGGCACGCGCTGACCATCATCGACTGGGAGATGGCGGTGGTGGGCGACCCGCTCTACGACCTGGTCAGGCACATGCACCTCACTCCGACCCGTCCGGAGATCCGGGACCGCATGTTCCGGCGCTGGCAGAAGCTGCTCGCCCCCGGTCACACCGTCGACTGGCAACAGGACTGGCGGGTCTACCGCTGGATCGAGATCGTGCGGTCGGCCTACGTGGACCTCGACCGCCTGGTGACCGGCGCCAGCCTGGACGCCCCCAACGTCCGGCGGGCCGTGGACTCGTACGCCATGACCCTGGCCGCCGCGACCGCCTCGCTCGGCCTGCCCACGCGCCGTCTGTCCGCGAACCCCCATCTCGCCCGTGCTCTGGTGTGAGCCCGCGGGGGCCGGGACCCGGTGCCGCGGCGGCCGGGGTTCGCCGGCCCGCGGCGTCCGGCGCGGCGCGGCGCCGCGCCGTCGCATCGCCCGAGTGGGTCCCGTACGCGGGCGAAGCTCCGCCGTGCGACGCACCGCACCGGACGCCGCGAGCTTTCCGGCAGACCTTCCCGGGGAGAGCCCTTAGGCTCCCTCCCATGGCAGAGATGGGCCTGCGCGAGCGCAAGAAGCGGCAGATGTACCAGGACGTGTCGGACACCGCCGTGCGGCTGTTCCTGGAGCGGGGTTTCGACGCCGTGTCCGTCGCGGAGGTGGCCGCCGCGGCCGGGATCTCCAAGCCCACCCTCTTCCGGTACTTCCCGGCCAAGGAGGACCTGGTCCTGCACCGGATCGCGGACCACGAGACGGAGGCCGCGCGGGTGGTGGCGGGAGCCGCGGAGCCGCTGGAGGCGCTGCGCCGAGACTTCCTCGACGGGCTGGAGCGGTGCGATCCGGTCACCGGTCTCAACGACCACCCCGCGGTGCTCGCCTTCCACCGGCTGCTGTACGGCACTCCCGCCCTGGCGGCGCGGGTGTACGGCTATCTGGAGCGGTCGGAGGCCGCGCTCGCCGAGGCGCTCGGCGGCGGGCTGGACGCGCGGCTCGCCGCGGGCCAGATCACCGCGGTGCGCCGGATCCTCGCCCTGGAGAACTGGCGGCGGATCGCGGCGGGGGAGGGCGTGGAGCAGGTCCGGCCGGACGCGGTGCGGGCCGCCGAGCGGGCCTTCGACCGGCTGGCCGCGGGACTTCCCGACCTCCATAGTGATGAGACTCGGTAATAAATGTAACTCGGTTACGTTTTTCGGGTACGGTGGGGCCATGAGGTCATCCCGGCGCACCCTCGACGACACCCTGCACACCGAGCGCGCCCACCACGACACCTGCCGCGCCGCCCTCGCCGCCATGGTCGACGGTGCCGCCGCACAGGTCGTCACCGGTGAGGACGTCTCCGCCTCCGGTGCCGACGCCGAGGTGCTCGGGTACCGGCTGCGCAGCCGGGCCAAGGCGCTGCGCGAACTGCCCGAGGGCCCGCTGTTCTTCGGCAGGCTCGACTTCGCCGCCGACGATCCCGGGCACGGCGGGCAGAACTACCACGTCGGCCGCCTCCGGATCACCGAGGACCCGGCCGCCCCGCCCCTCGTCGTGGACTGGCGGGCCCCCGTCTCCCGCGCCTTCTACCAGGCGAGTGCCGGCGAGCCGCAGGGCGTCGAGGTCCGCCGCCGGTTCGGCTGGGCGGCGGGCGGCCGGGGCGACAGCGCCGACCTCACCGGCTTCGAGGACGAGCACCTCGGCCGGGGCGAGTCCCGGATCAGCGACATCGTCGCCGCCGAGATCGAGCGCCCCCGGGTGGGCCCCATGCGGGACATCGCCGCCACCATCCAGCCCGAGCAGGACGATCTGGTACGCGGCGACCTCACCGACTCCGTCTGCGTCCAGGGCGCCCCCGGCACCGGCAAGACGGCCGTCGGACTGCACCGCGCCGCCTATCTGCTCTACACCCATCCCAGGCGCGTCCAGCAGGCCGGAATGCTGATCCTCGGCCCCAACCGCACCTTCCTCTCCTACATCGCCGAGGTGCTGCCCGCCCTCGGGGAGAGCGGCGTGCGCCAGGCCACGCTGCTCGACGAGATCGCCCGCCACCCCGTGACCGGCGCCGACCCCGCCCGCGCGGCCGCCCTCAAACACGACGCCCGCATGGCCGAGGTGCTGCGCCGCGCCCTGTACGCGCGCGTGTCCACCGACGGTGTCGCCGACCTGGCCGTACCGGACGGCTCCTACCGGTGGCGGGTGTCCGCCGCGCGGCTGGCCGGCATCGTCGAGGAGGTGCGCGCCGAGCGGCAGCCGTACGCGGTCGGCCGCGAGCGGGTACGGGCCCGGGTGGTGCGCCGCTTGCTGGAGCAGGCCGAACGGCGCTCCGGGCCGCCTCCCCGTGCCTGGGTGCGCCGCATCGAGCGGGCGCGGGCGATCACCGCCCGGCTGGACACCGTATGGCCGAAGGCGCGGCCCGAGGAGGTCCTCGCCGCGCTGCTCACCGACCGCGCGGTGCTGGCCCGGGCCGCCGAGGGGCTCCTCGCCCCGGATGAGCAGGAGGCGCTGCTGTGGGCCCGCCCGCCCCGCTCGCACCGGTCCGCCCGCTGGTCGGCCGCCGATCTCGTCCTGCTCGACGAGATCGCGGGGCTGATCGAGCACCCCGGGGGGTACGGGCACATCGTCGTCGACGAGGCGCAGGATCTCTCGCCGATGGAGTGCCGGGCCGTCGCCCGGCGGGCCGAGTACGGGTCGCTCACGGTACTCGGCGACCTGGCCCAGGGCACCACCCCGTGGGCGGCCCGCGACTGGCGCGTACAACTGCGCCACCTGGGCAAACCGGACGCGGCCGTGGTGCCCCTGACCACCGGGTTCCGGGTGCCCGCGGCGGTGGTCGAGCTGGCCAACCGGCTGCTGGCCCGGCTGGACGTGCCGGTACCGGCCGCGACCTCCCTGCGGACGGACGGAGAGCTGACCGTACGGCCCACCGACGACGTGCCCGGCACCACCGTGACCGCCGTGCGCGCGGCGCTCGCCCGGGAGGGCTCGGTCGCGGTCGTCGCGGCGGACGCGGACCTGGCCCGCGTCCGGGACGCGCTGACCGATGCGGGCATCGGGACGGCCGGCCCGGGGGAACTCGGCGCCCGGGTCGCCGTGGTGCCCGCGAACCTGGTCAAGGGACTGGAGTACGACCACGTCGTCGCCGTGGAGCCGGCCGCCGTCGCGGAGGCGGAGGCGCGGGGCGCGAACCGGCTGTACGTGGTGCTGACCCGGGCGGTCTCCCGGCTGGACGTCGTACACACCCGGCCACTGCCCTTCTAGGGTCTTTCGCGAAGGTTCCGCCCGCCGCCGGACGGGCGGCGGGACTCTCGCGACAGGCCCGGGTGCCGCGGCTTTCGGCCGGTGCCCGACCAGGGGCATCCTGAACGGTGATGCTGCTCTTCCTCGACGTCGACGGACCGCTCATCCCGTTCGGGGCGGACCGGGCCTATCCGGTGTACGACCGCGGCCCCGCCGGGCCGCCGGCCGCGGGCGGCCATCCGCTGCTGCACCGCGTCGACCCGGCGCTCGGCGCGCGGCTGGACGGGCTCGGCTGCGAACTGGTGTGGGCGACGACCTGGATGGACGACGCCAACGCGTGCCTGGCGCCCTGGCTCGGGCTGCCGGCGCTGCCGGTCGTGCGGTGGCCGGACGAGGACGAACCGCCCGGCCTGCCGCACTGGAAGACCCGCCCGCTGGTCGACTGGGCGGCCGGCCGGTCCTTCGTCTGGCTCGACGACGAGCTGACCGAGGCCGACCGCGCCTGGGTCGCGGTCCACCATCCCGCGCCCGCCCTCCTGCACCGGGTCGACCACCGGTACGGCCTGACCGACGCCGACTTCACCACCGTGACGGAGTGGCTGCGGCTGTCGGCCGCACCGCTCAGCCGGCCGCGGCGTCGGTGAGGATCGCCCGGAGCCGGGCCCGGCACTCGGCGACGAAGGCCGGCCAGGTGTGCCAGTAGTAGGAGATCCCGCTGACGCCGACCGCGATCGCCCAGGCGCGGGCACGCTCCCAGGTCGCGTCGTCGAGGTCCAGAACGTCCCGGTAGGCCCGGCGCGCCCGCGCAGGCAGGTCCCACACGGGCGCGTGCTCGGCGTCGGGGAAGCCGACCGAGAGCGCTCCGAAGTCGATGACGGCGTGCAGCGCGCCGTCCCGGACCAGCAGGTTGGTCGGCCTGAGGTCGCCGTGGAGCCACACATGGGGTCCGCGGGGTTCGGGCAGGGTGAGCGCCGCCCGCCACAGCCGTTCCAGGGCGTCGACGTCGAGTCCGGGGCCCACGGTGGCCCGGCAGCCCTCGAAGGCCGCGCCGACCCATGCGTCGCAGGGGCCGAGCAGGCCGCCGCGGTACCAGCTCAGGTCCCCGGCGCGCGTCGCCCCCATGAGGTCGGCGCCGTGCAGCGCCCGCACCACCGCCGCCAGGTCGGCGCCGAAGGCCGCCCAGTCCCGGACGGTGTCCGGCCCGGCCTCGTCGCCGTCGATCCAGCGGTGCACCGACCAGGCGACCGGGAACGCGTCGGTCGGCGTCCCGGCGTGCACGGGCTCGGGGACCGGGCAGGGCAGGAGCGGTGCCAGGCGGGGGAGCCATTCCTGCTCCTTGCGCGCGGACCCCGCGGCGGCGGTCCGTGGCAGCCGTACGAGCAGGTCCTCGCCCAGCCGGTACATGGTGTTGTCCGAGCCGGCGCCCACGGGCGCCAGCGGCAGGCCGGCCCACTCCGGGCGCTGGGCCCGCAGCAGTGACCGGATGAGTGTCTCGTCGACCGGGATCTCGTCCTCGTGCAGTGCCACCACGGCAGTCTCACGGCTGCAGGGAGCGGGATGCCAGTGGATTTCCGCGGGCTCACCGCCGCCGGGGGCGGAGCCTCACGCCGGCGGTGGGGTGAGCCGGGCGGCCACGGCGTCGAGAACCCACTCCAGGCCGGTCGCGAAGGACGTCCCGGCGTCCACGTCCGTGCCGTCGTGGACGACCTTGGCCAGCGCCGGGAAGCGGCCCGTGGCCAGCATCCTGGTCACGTGCGGGCCGGCGGCGCGCTGCCAGTCGCGCTTGGACAGACCCGTGGCGCGCTCGGCGCGCAGGTTCGCGATCTCCCGTCTGATCGCGCCGGTGAAGTAGGCGCTGACGGTCTCCACGGCGCGCATGACGGTGTCGACGTCGGCGAGGCCGTCGAGGGTGGCCAGCGTGGCCTCGGTCACGGCGAGGCCGTTCGGGCCGAGGGCCGGGCGGCCGCCGAGCAGGTCGGCCAGCCACTCGTGACGAAGGGCGGCCTGCCTGGTGCGGTGGGCGAGCAGGCGCAGCGCCTCCCGCCAGTCGGCCGGCGGCTCCTCGGGGACGATCTCGGCCTGCACCTCGTCCACCATGAGGTCGAACAGCTCCTCCTTGGTGGAGATGTATCCGTAGAGCCGCATCGGGCCGGCGTTCAACCGGGCGCCGACCTTCCGCAGCGACACCGCCTCCAGCCCGCCCTCGTCGGCCAGCGCGACGGCGGCGGCGACGATCCGCTGCCGGTCGAGCGGCACGGGGCGAGTCGGCGGCTCGGGCCGGTCCCACACAGTCATGGTCACACCGTACCCTTGCCATACATCGTATTGAAAAAATACAGTGTATCGACATGAGACATCGCATCGCAGTGGTCGGGGGCGGTCCTGCCGGTCTTGCCTTCGCCCGTGTCCTGCATCGTCACGATCACCCCGTCACCGTCCTCGAACGCGATCCCTCCGCCGACGCCCGCCCCCCGGGCGGCACGCTGGACCTGCACGAAGGGATGGGCCGGCTCGCACTGGACAAGGCGGGGGTGCTGGCGGAGTTCGAGGCGCTGTCCCGTCCGGAGGGGCAGGCCATGCGCATCCTGGACACGGACGGGAGAGTCCTGCGCGACTGGCGGCCCCGTCCGGATGACCGGGCCAATCCCGAGATCGACCGAGGGCAGCTCCGTGACCTGCTGCTCGGCCCTCTCGACGTCCGGTGGGGGCGGGACGTGACCCGGGTGGTGCCGGGAACCCGGGACGGCGTGCTGGTCCACTTCGCGGACGGGCGGCAGGAGGCGTTCGACCTCGTGGTCGGCGCGGACGGCGCGTGGTCCCGGACCCGCGCGGCCGTCTCGCCGGTGACGCCGCACTACACCGGCGTCACCCTGATCGAGACCTCCCTGGACGACGTCGACACCCGCCACCCCGACCTCGCCCGGCTGATCGGCGACGGTTCGGTGGCCGTGTACGGCGTGAACCGGGCTGTCGTCGCCCAGCGCAGCAGCGGCGGACACGTCAAGGTGTACGCCCAGTTCCGCGCGCCGCTGGACCGGCACCCGGACCTGGACCCGGCCGACGCCGGGGCCTCGCCATCAGGTCTGCTGGCGCTGTTCGACGGCTGGGCCGCTCCCGTCCTCGACCTCCTCCGCCACGGCACCGCCTTCGTCCGCCGTCCCCTCCACGCCCTGCCCGTGTCCCACACCTGGACCCACGTGGCCGGGGTGACGCTACTGGGCGACGCCGCCCATCTGATGCCCCCGCTGGGGGCGGGCGCGAACCTCGCGATGCTGGAAGGAGCCGAACTCGCCGAGGCCGTCGCCGCCGGGCCACGAGACCTGGACGAGGCCGTGCGCGCCTTCGAGGAACGGATGTGGGAACGGGCCGGCAGGTGGGCGCGGATCACGACGGCCGGCCTGGAACGCCTCGTGAGCCCGCACCCCGCCCAGGCCCTCGCCCTGTTCGACGGGGTTCATCCGTCCTGACCGCGAGGCGCGAGCGTGCCGGCGCCGGCGGCTCGCCGCGGCCTCCTCGTGTGGCACGGCCTCCCGGTGCGGCGCGGGGGCGCGGGGCGCCCGGGACCCGCTCACGGCGCGCCGCGGACTCGACGGGGAGGCGCGGACGGACGGGGGGCAGCGGTCCTCCGTTCCCGGCGGAGGGGATCGCCGGGAACGGGCTGACCGGAAACGGATCGGCTCCGCTGGGGCAATCGCCGGCCGAGCCGTCCCGCTGGGGGCGAGCGGAGCACCCTGAGGGGTTTCACCCGCGGGTTCGCGGTGAAGTCGCGGCGCTGAGAGCCAACCGTCACCGCGGAGTCGTCGGACCTGCCGGGAGAGCCCGTACGGACTTCTCGAAGAGCGTGAACGACTTCGGCGTACCGCCGGGCTGCGGCTTGCCTTCCTTGCGTCCGACAACCCGGTAGCCGGCGTCGAGGTAGTACGCGTTCAGGCGTGCGTTGCCGGCCAGGCAGTCCAGACGCACCAGCGGTCTGCCCGCCTCGGCCACGCGGCGCTCGGCGACCCGCAGAAGCTCCCGCCCCGTCCCGGGCGGGACACTGCCGTGGTCGACCATCAGCCGGTGCACATAGCCGGCCGTCGGTGGCTGCGGCCCCCAGGCGTCCTCGTCCTCCCACCACAGCTCCCAGGCCCCGACCACCCGCTCGGCTGCCTCCGCGAGCCACAGCTCCCCGTGCTGCGCGACCCGGCGGAAGTGATCCCCGCCCAGCTCGCCGGGCCGCCACTGACCAGTGACGCCCAGGGTCAGCATCCAGCGGGCGGCGCCGTCGCGCAGACGCACCACAGCGGCAAGATCGGCGTCGCGGGCCGGGCGGAAGCGTAGATCGTCCACGGGGTGATCTTCGCACGGGTGTCCGCCCCCGTGCCGACGAGACGGACGGCGTGCTCCGGCGGCGAAGCGAGGGCGAGGTGGCGCGGCAGGGGGTCGTCGGTCGTGTCTGGGGCGGCCGCCAATCCGAACCCGGGCACGGACGTCGGTGACGGCCACGGTGGCGTCCTCGGGTGACGCGACACACTCTTGCAAGCAGGTGCTTGCAATTGTTAGCGGAAGTGCTGCATGGTGGAAGCATGGCATCGCTCAACGTCGGCAATCTCGGTGAGTACCTTCGCGAGCAGCGGCGAAACGCGCAGCTCTCGCTGCGGCAGCTCGCCGACGCCGCCGGGGTGTCCAATCCGTACCTGAGCCAGATCGAGCGCGGGCTGCGCAAGCCCAGCGCGGAGGTGCTGCAGCAGGTCGCCAAGGCGCTGCGCATCTCCGCCGAGACGCTGTACGTCCGCGCCGGCATCCTCGACGCCGAACGGGACCGGGACGAGGTGGAGACGCGCGCCGTCATCCTCGCCGATCCCTCGCTGAACGAGCGGCAGAAGCAGGTGCTGCTCCAGATCTACGAGTCCTTCCGCAAGGAGAACGGGTTCGGGGTCGGCGAACCGGCGGCGGAGGACGGGGAGGCGGCGGATCGGACCGGCGACACCGATGTCCCGAGCGACACCGCCGTACGCGGCACCCGCACGGCCGGCGGCAGTGATGCCGGTCCGCGGCGGACGGCCGGATAGCCGGACCAGGGCCCGGCCGCCCAGACCGCGGACACACCAACCTCAGCCGAACGCGAATCCGGGAGGACCATCACCATGGCCATCACCGACGACCTGCGCAAGACCCTCAGCGACCCCAAGCCGCTCTACTTCGCCGCCGGCACCGCCGACCTCGCACTCCAGCAGGCCAAGAAGGTGCCCGCCCTGGTCGAGCAGTTGCGCGCCGAGGCGCCGGCCCGTATCGACGCGGTGCGCAACACCGACCCGAAGGCCGTGCAGGAGAAGGCCGCGAGCCGGGCCAAGGAGGCCCAGACGACCTTGCAGACCAAGGTCAACGAGTTCATCGGCACCCTCGACGTCGACCTGAAGAAGTTCGGCGAGAACGCCCAGGACCTCGCCCTTCGCGGCGTCGGCGTCGCCGCCGAGTACGCCGTCAAGGCGCGCGAGGCGTACGAGAAGGTCGCCGAGCACGGTGAGCAGACCGTGCGGAACTGGCGCGGCGAGGCCGCCGAGGAGATCGAGGACCTGGCCATCGCCGTCGAGGGCAGGCCGGAGCCGGGCGAGATCCGGACGGAGCCCGCCACGGCGAAGAAGCCCGTGGCGAAGGAGCCCGCCGTCAAGGAGCCCGCCGTCAAGGAGCCCGCCGTCAAGGAGCCCGCCGTCAAGGAGCCCGCGGCCAGGGAGGCCGCCGCGAAGAAGACGCCGGCGCCGCGCAAGGTCACGCCGACCGCCAAGAAGACGACCCCGCCGGCCAAGTGAGCGCGTCCGGCAGGACCTGAACGGGCCGGGCACCCTTGGGGTGCCCGGCCCGTTCTACGGGTACGGTGGCCGCGTACGGATCGGGAGACAACGGGCGGTGGACAGCATGCTGATGTTGGGCTTCGCGGGGTTCATGGGGATCCTGAAGATCGTCATGATGGCCCTCGCCGCGTTCGGGCTCTTCGACGCCGCCTTCCGGCGCGAGGACGCCTTCCGCGCGGCCGACAAGCAGAACAAGGTCTTCTGGCTGATCATCCTCGGCATCGCGCTGGTGGTCAGCTACCTGTTCTCGCTCCTGTCCATCCTGCCGATCGCCGGTGTGATCGCGAGCATCGTCTACATCGTCGACGTCCGTCCCGCGCTCAAGCAGGTCTCCGGCGGTGGCGGCGGCTGGGGCCGCCGCCGCGGCGGAAGCAGCAGCGACGGCCCCTACGGTCCGTACAACGGCGGCCGCTGAGGCGGGACCGCCGGTGGTCAGGGCGTGCGGTCCAGCAGGACCACGGCCACGTCGTCGGTCAGCTCGCCGCCGTTGAGGTCGCGCACCTCGCTCACGGCGGCCCGCAGCAGGTTCTCACCGCGCAGGCCCTCGTCCAGTTGGCGGCGGATCATGTCCACCATGCCGTCCTGGCCGAGCCGCTCCCCATCGGTGCCGACGCGGCCCTCGATCAGGCCGTCGGTGTAGAGCATCAGGCTCCACTCGGCGCCCAGCTCCACCTGCATCCGGGGCCAGCGGGCACCGGGCAGCAGGCCCAGGGCGGGGCCGTTGTTCTCGTACGGCAGCAGCTTCGGGGTCCGGCCGGGGCGGGCGATCAGCGGCGACGGGTGACCGGCCAGGCACAGGCCCGCCCGGCGGCCGTCGGGCGCGATGTCCACCGTGCACAGCGTCGCGAAGATCTCCTCGTCCGCGCGCTCGTGCTCCAGCACCTCCTGGAGCGTGCCCAGCAGCTCGTCCCCGCACAGCCCGGCCAGCGTCAGCGCGCGCCAGGCGATGCGCAGCTCCACGCCGAGCGCGGCCTCGTCCGGGCCGTGGCCGCAGACGTCGCCGATCATGGCGTGCACGGTGCCGTCGGGCGTGCGTACGGCGTCGTAGAAGTCGCCGCCGAGCAGGGCGCGGGAGCGGCCCGGCCGGTAGCGGGCGGCGAAGCGCAGCGAGGAGCCCTCCAGCAGGGGCGTGGGCAGCAGGCCCCGCTCCAGCCGGCGGTTCTCCTGGGCGCGCAGCCTGCCCTCGGCGAGCCGCCGCTCGGCGCTGTCGGAGCGCTTGCGCTCCACCGCGTAGCGGATGGCACGGCTGAGCAGCCGGCCGTCCAGCTCGTCGCGGAACAGGTAGTCCTGGGCGCCGACGCGCACGGCCTCGGCGCCGCGCTCGGCGTCGCCGGAGGCGGTCAGCGCGAGCACGGCGTGCCGGGGCGCGAGCTGGAGCACGTGCCGGAGCACGGCCAGTTCGTCGGCGTCCTCGTCGTGCGGGCGGCCGGGCGCCGGGAGCGCGAGGTCCAGCAGGATGCAGTGGACGTCGTCGGTGAGCAGCCGCTCGGCCTCGGTGAGGTTGCGGGCGGTGCGGACACGGACCGGCTTGCCGGAGGAGTCCAGCATGTCGGGCACGATCGGCAGGCCTGCCGGATCGTCCTCGATCAGCAGCAGGGTGAGAGTGGCGCTGTTGGCGCCGGCCGTGGCGTTGCGGTGAGCCTCTTCCTTGAGGGGGCCGCCGTGGATGACGGCCTGCGCCTGACCACTCTCCACGGCCGGGATCGCTCTCTGCCGCGGTACGGGTACGGGCATCGTCCTGTTTTCCTTCCCTCCCCCCGAGGGCAGGCGGGGCGAGGGACCTCGACCCACCGACGGGTGACCATAGCGGTACTGCCCGCCCCGATGGAATGGTGTGAGCCGCGTCGCTCGCGTGCAGGCCGCCGTCATATGCCGCGATTCGTAACGCAGTTGGACAGGCCGCCCGGGCGGCGGGGATGACGAAGCTCACGTATCGCCCGGGTTTGCGCCGGGGTTGGCCGTGCGGTGGGTCACACGGCCGGGGGTGCGAGGGGGGCGCGGGGGAGTGCGGACGGGCGCGCGGGGCCCGGCGTGCGGGCCGTCACATGAGCCGGGTCACGCGTCCGGCCGTACGACGCCCAGGATCGGCATGGTGCCCGCGCCCGCGACGGTCACCGTCCGCCCCGGCCGCGGGGCGTGGATGATCCGGCCGTCCCCGGCGTACATCGCGACGTGGCTTGCGTCGCCGAAGTAGATGATGAGGTCGCCCGGGCGCATGTCCTCGATGTCGACGTGCTTGAGCTGTTTCCACTGCTCCTGCGAGGTGCGCGGGATGGGGCGGCCGGCGTCGGCCCAGGCCTGTGAGGTCAGGCCGGAGCAGTCGTAGGAGTCGGGGCCCTCGGCACCCCACACGTACGGCTTTCCCAGTTGGGCGGTGGCGAACTCCACCGCTTCGCGGCCCTGCTTGGAGGCCTTGGTCCTGACCTCGTCCAGGACGCCGGTGTCCAGCCACTTCGTCTGCGCCTTGTCGGCGGCCTCCGCCTCCAACTCGGCGAGCCGCTCCTTCTCCTTCTCCTCCAGCCGGTCCTCGAGCCGCTCGGCCTGAGAGATCTGCCGCTTGATCCGCTTCTTGGCGGCGGCCTTGGCCTTGCGGTTGACCTCCAGCTTCTTCCACTGGGCGGAGGCGTCGTCGGCGTAGTCCCGCAAGTTCCGCTGGGTGCGGGTCATTTCGTCGATCAGCTTGTGGGTGGCGCGCTGGCCGTTCAGCACCGTCCCGGCGCCGTCGGCGAAGCGCTGCGGGTCGTCGCTGAGCAGGAACTGGGCGGTGGGGGGCAGTCCGCCGGTGCGGTACTGGGCCCGGGCCGACGCGCCGGCCTGGTTCCTGAGCCGCTCCAGCCTCTCCTGACCCTCGGTGATCTTCTTGGTCAGCGCGGCGATCCGGGCGGACTGCTTCTTCGTCTTCTCCTCGGCCGCGTTGTAGGCGTCGGTCGCCACCGCCGCGTCGTGGTAGAGCCGGTCGAGTCTGGCGCGGACCTTCTCCAGGTCCTTGCTCGGCGGGGGAGTCGGGCTCGGGGACGCGTCCGGTGTCGCGCTCGCGCTCGGTGTGGGCGTCGGAGCGGCGAAGGCGGTGCCGGGCGCCGCCAGCACGGTCACCGCGCAGACCACGGTCACGGCGGCCATGAGCAGGCCGCGCTTGCCCGTTCCCATACAGTCCCCCAAGCTGGTTAACCGTCAGTAACTTGTGGTGGTCCGATGGATCGTGCCACGGCGGCGTGCAAAACGACAGAGGTCAGCGGAAGTCGGCTCTCCGCGCGTCGTCCGTGCCACCCCCGTGCCCCCCGCGCACGCCTCGGCCACCCACCGTCCCTCCGGCCGCCTGCCCCGTGCCGGTGTCGGCCACGACGATCTCCTCGTCGATGTGACGAACGAGGCACCGAGATCGTTCCGGGTGGCCGGTTCGGGTGGATTCCCGCGGCTTCAGTGGGCGCGCGGCGCCAACGCGCTCCAGGCGACGGTCACTTCCCCCTGCCGCCAGCGGCCGGCCGTGTCCGTCACGGGCCAGTCCGTGCCGAGGTCCCGCACCGCGCGGATCCAGCGCTGGCGGGCGCCGTACGAGGCGTAGGGAGCGGCGGCGGCCCAGGCGCGGTCGAAGTCGCGCAGGAAGGCGTGCACCGGCTCGCCGGGGACGTTCCGGTGGATCAGCGCCTTCGGCAGCCGCTCGGCGAGGTCCGAGGGCCGCTCCAGCGAGCCCAGCCGCGTCGCGAAGGTCACCGTCCGCGGGCCCAGCGGGCCCAGCGCCACCCAGACGTGCCGCCGGCCGATCTCGTCGCAGGTGCCCTCCACCAGCAGCCCGCCGGGCGAGTCGCCGTCCGCCGGCGCGAGCCGTGCGCACAGCCGCCGCCACACGTCGGCGACCTCGTCCTCGTCGTACTGCCGCAGCACGTTGGCGGCCCGCACCAGCACCGGGCGCCCCGGTACGGGGATCTCGAAGCCGCCGTGCCGGAAGGCCAGTCCGTCCCGCTCGAAGGGCCGGGCGGCGGCGACCCGATCCGGTTCGATCTCGACACCGACCACGCGCGCGCGGGGCGCGACGCTGCGCAGCCGGCCGAGCAGTTCCACGGCGGTCCAGGGCGCGGCCCCGTATCCGAGGTCGATCGCCACCGGATCGGCCGCGCGGCGCAGCACGGCACCGTGGGTGGCGGCGATCCAGCGGTCCATGCGGCGCAGCCGGTTGGGATTGGTGGTCCCGCGCGTCACGTTCCCCACGGCGGCGCTCCCCCTGCTCGGGCGGAGCCGGGGGTGGGGGAGGGGCGTGACGCGGGCAGTCATGCGTACGAGGGTAAGCGGGGCCCCGCGGCGGCCGGCCCCCGTGCGGTCCTCGCCTCGGCCCCCGTGCGGTCCTCGCCTCGGCCCCCGTGCGGCCCGTGCCCTGGTCGCCGGGTGGTGCGCCCGCCCCGAGGTGCACGCGGACGTCCATCGAACGGTTGAGCGAGATCAGGTCATGATTCGGTAAAGGCGCGTGATCGGGAAATGGCGGGGCACTCCTCGGCTGTTGCACCCCCTGGAGGGCGCGATCGGTCCTCCGACCTGCATGCCCGCACCGAGGAGGAACGCCACCGTGAGCCAGTACGCCGGCAGGCTCGGGCGTCGCTCCCCGGCGGCGCACCCGCGGCTCAGGCTGCACCGCAGGCCCCGCCGGGTCGCCATGCTCTCCGTGCACACCTCGCCGCTGCACCAGCCCGGAACCGGTGACGCCGGCGGCATGAACGTCTACATCGTGGAGCTGGCCCAGCGGCTGGCCGCGATCAACATCGAGGTCGAGATCTTCACCCGGGCCACCGAGGGCGGCCTCCCGCCCCGCGTCGACCTCGCCCCCGGCGTCCTCGTCCGGCACGTCGACGCCGGTCCCTACGAGGGGCTGGCCAAGGAGGACCTGCCCGCCCAGCTCTGCGCCTTCACGCACGGCGTGATGCAGGCGTGGGCCGGCCACCGCCCGGGCCACTACGACCTCGTCCACTCCCACTACTGGCTGTCCGGCCACGTCGGCTGGCTCGCCGCCCAGCGCTGGGGCGTGCCGCTGGTGCACGCCATGCACACCATGGCCAAGGTCAAGAACGCCAACCTGGCCGACGGCGACACCCCCGAGCCGGCCGCCCGCGTCATCGGCGAGACCCAGATCGTCGCCGCCGCCGACCGTCTCATCGCCAACACCGAGGAGGAGGCCGGCGAACTCGTGCGGCACTACGCCGCCGACCCCGCGAAGGTCGCCGTCGTCCACCCCGGCGTGAACCTCGACCGGTTCCGCCCCGCCGACGGCCGCGCCGCCGCCCGGGCCCGCCTCGGCCTCCCGCAGGACGCGCTGATCCCCCTCTTCGCCGGCCGCATACAGCCCCTGAAGGCGCCGGACGTGCTGCTCCGGGCGGTCGCCGCCCTGCTGGAGGAGCGCCCCGAGCTGCGCTCCCGCACCGTCGTCCCGGTCGTCGGCGGCCCCAGCGGCAGCGGGCTCGCCAGGCCCGAGGGCCTGCAGAAGCTCGCCGCGCGCCTTGGCATCGCCGACGTCGTGCAGTTCCGCCCGCCGGTCGGCCAGGAGCAGCTCGCGGACTGGTTCCGCGCGGCCTCGGTCCTGGTCATGCCGTCCTACAGCGAGTCCTTCGGGCTGGTCGCCATAGAGGCGCAGGCGGCCGGGACCCCGGTGCTCGCCGCCTCGGTCGGCGGTCTGCCGGTGGCCGTGCGCGACGGCGCCACCGGCTTCCTCGTGCGGGGCCACCGGCCCGCCGAGTACGCGCGCGTACTGGCCCGCTTCGCCGACCACCCCTCGCTGACGGACCGCATGGGCGCGGCCGCCGCCCGGCACGCGCTGGGCTTCGGCTGGGACACCGCAGCGGCCGCGACCGCAGACGTCTACACGGCCGCGACCCAGTCCCACCGTCGTCGCGTACGCTCCCAGCATGGGTGATGTCGAACAGGCCACGCGGGTCGTCGAGGACGTCCTGAAGGACGCGGAGCTGGAGTGGGAGAGCCCCGGAGCCGGGACGTACGTCGTCAAGCTCCCCGGCACCCGCAAGCTCTCCACCACGGTCAGCCTCATCGTCGGCCGCCACACCCTCTCCCTCAACGCCTTCGTCATCCGGCGACCCGACGAGAACGAGGCGGGCGTCCACCGCTGGCTGCTGGAGCGCAACCTCAAGCTGTTCGGCGTGGGTTACGCCGTGGACCGGCTCGGCGACATCTACGTCGCCGCCCGTCTGCCGCTGGCCGCCGTCACCCCCGAGGAGACCGACCGGCTGCTCGGGCAGGTACTGGAGGCCGCCGACGGCGCCTTCAACACGCTGCTGGAACTGGGCTTCGCCTCCGCGATCCGCAAGGAGCACGCCTGGCGGGTGTCCCGCGGCGAGTCGACCCGGAACCTGGACGCGTTCAGCCACCTGATCGAGCGCCCGGCCGACTGACGGGACCGGATCGAGGGGGCTCCAACCGCCCTCCGCGCGCGTGCTGTTAGCCTGCGGCGAACCGAACTCTTACCGGTCCCTTACCGGTCTCTCACCAGCAAGAGGTTGTGCATGCGCGCAGGCAGATCCGGCTTCGCGGTCGCGCTCGCGGGAGCGCTCGCCCTGGGGGCGTACGCCGCACCGTCCGCGGCGGCGGCGGACACCGGTGTCACGGTGTCCGACCTGGTCGTGAACGAGGGCAAGTCCGTCATCGTGGGCACCACCGCGGAGGTGAAGCCCGGCTTCACCTTCCACATGGCCCTGCCGTCCGGCGTCCGGGCCGACGACGTGACCCCGTTCCCGTACCTGTACCACGACACCACGGCCGCCAAGGGCGCCGACTCCGGCGGTATCTACACGGGCTTCACCTCCTGCGACGCGGCCGGCACGCGCGCCGCCGAGTGCACGGGTGAGCTGTACATCGAGCCCCGCTGGCAGCTCGACTCCAACAACGACGCGACGACCTGGAAGGCGGCCGTCTGGGTTCGCGTCTGGAACTCGAACGACCAGCTCAAGGGCGAGGAGTACCTGACCGGCTTCAGCTCCGTGCCGGTCAAGCGCGCCGGGAAGGCCACCGTCAACGCCTCGCCCGAGCCCGTCGCCAAGGGCGGGAAGCTCACCGTGACCGGCCGGCTCACCCGCGCCGACTGGGTGAAGCACACCTACACCGGATTCGGCGGCAAGGCGGCCAAGCTGCAGTTCCGCAAGGCGGGCACCAGCACCTACTCCACCGTCAAGATCGTGCGGGCCGACTCCGCGGGCTACCTCAGGACCACGACCACCGCGGCCACGGACGGCTACTGGCGCTGGATCTACAGCGAGACGTCCACGACCGGCGGCGCCAAGGCCGCCGGCGACTACGTCGACGTCAGGTGACGGGACGCGCCCTGACCGGGCCCACTCCGACCGGGTCCACTCCGACCGGGCTCGCCCTCACCGGGCACTGAGCCGGTAGCGCCCCGGCGGCACGCCCACCAGCTTCTTGAAGTGCCGGGTGAGATGGGCCTGGTCGCAGAACCCGGTCGCCGCCGCCACCTCACCCGGCGGCAGCCCGTCCAGCAGCAGCCGCCGGGCCCGGCCGACCCGCCGGGACATCAGGTACTGGTGCGGCGGGATGCCGTAGGCACCGCTGAACGCCCGCACCAGGTGGGCCGGATGGGCGTGCAGCAGCCGCGCCGCGTCGGCGAGCACCAGCCCCTCGGTGACGTGCTCGTCGAGCAGCTCGCGCAGGGACCGGGCGAGGCCGGGGCCGCGGCCGGGACGGCGGGCACCGCCGTCCCGGCGCCGCAGATGCCCCCGCAGCCGCTCGCCGACCAGTGCCAGCCGGCTCTCCGCCTCCAGCTCGTCGCCGGGCCGGGCCAGGGCGCAGTGCAGTTGCCCGACCCGCAGCCGCAGCACCGGGTCCCGCAGATCGGGGGCGTCCACGGCCGGGCCGATCAGCTCGTCGGCCAGGTGGCTGCCGTCGAGGTAGAGCACCCGCTTTCGGAAGCCGCGCGGGGTGGCGGGTGAGCCGTTGTGCGGCACGTGCGGAGGCAGCAGCGACACGGAGTCGTGCGGGGTGCCGTGCTCGTGCCGGTCCAGGTCGTAGCGCACGGCGCCGTCGTCGACGATCAGCAGCGTCCAGGCGTCGTGCACGTGCATCGGGTACGCGTACTCGGTGAAGTGCGCGTGGAAGACCTCCACGACACCCGGGACGCGCGGGCGCCAGGCGGAGACGTCGGGATGGTCGGCGGCCACGCAAAGAACGTACAAGACCGCAGCGCGCCGCGGTCGGCAGTCTCGGTCCATGAACACCGAACCGCACGCCGATCCGGCCGCCGCCCCCGTCCGCTTCGACACCAAGATCGCCGTACTGCTCCGTGCGGACCTGGCGCCCTGGCAGCGCCTGAACGTGACGGCGTTCCTGGTCAGCGGCCTGGGCAGCCAGGTCCCCGAGGTGATCGGGGAGCCGTACCAGGACGCCGACGGCGTTTCCTACCTGCCGATGTTCCGCCAGCCGGTGCTGGTCTTCGAGGGCACCGGGGAGACGCTCACGGCGGCCCACGCCCGGGCTCTGGCTCGCGCCCTGCCCCGGTCGGTGTTCACCTCAGAGCTGTTCGCCACCGGCAACGACCGCGACAACCGGGCGGCGGTGCGGGCGGTGCGGACCGCCGGCCTGGATCTCGTCGGGCTCGCGGTGTACGGCCCGCGGAACGGGGTGGACAAGGTGCTGAAGGGTGCCCGGATGCATCGATGACCGAATCTGCACAGCGTGTGCGCAAGCCCGGGCCCGTGAGGGCGGTCGGTGCCGAGTTGTCCGGATCGGGTCCGCCCTGGCAAGAGCCGCGGCCCCCGCCGCGCCGGACCGCATGTGGAGAAGCTGCCCGCAACCCATGACCAGGTGGTCACGGATGCGAAGCCGGCGTCCCCAACCGGCCTGTGGCGCAAGCCGGTCGACTGGATGCCGGACACCCTCCGTGATTTGATCCATCGCGCCGCCGGGTTCACGCCAGGTCGTCCGGAAACGGATGTCCCCAGCCCGCGGTCGCGGCCGACCCGTCCGTCCCCGACGGGGCCGCTCCCCTTGTGGAACCTCCGACGAAGGGCAGTTTCGACATGACCTCCGCTCCCCAGGTCCAGACCGCCGAGATCTCCGACGCCGAGCTGGACGGCGTCTCCGGCGGCCTGAACCCGCAGGCCGGCGTCGTCGCCGGTCCCGCCGCGCTCGACAGCACGGACCTGATGGCCCAGCTCGGCACCGTCACGGACACGGTCCAGGGCGCCGCCGGGCAGCTCCAGGGCGCCGCCGCCCAGTTCAACCGGGTCGGCGTCTACGCCTCCCTCTGATCGGCCGGGCGTCGCCCCCGGCCCCCCGGCGACGGACGAGCCCCCTGCCCGCGGAACACCGCGTGCGGGGGGCTCGCCCCTGTCACGTCCCGCTCAGGCCGAGCTGAGTTCGGCCGCCGGGTCCGCGTCCGCGGGGGAGGTCCCGGGCGACCGCCGCTCGGCGGCCGGCCTGCGCATCAGCACCGCGTACCCGATCCCGGCCACGGTGCCGACGCCGGCGCACATGGCCCACAGCCACCGCGCGCCGAACCGGTCGATGACCGCGCCGGACATCAGCGGCGCCACCAGCGCGGCCACGGACCACGACAGCGTGTACATCCCCTGGTAGCGCCCGCGCCCGTGCACCGGCGACAGCCGCACCACGAGACCGGTCTGGGTCGGGGCGTTGACGATCTCGGCGAGCGTCCACACGCACACGGTGAGCGCGAAGACGCCGACCGACCCGGCGAACGCGGTGAGCCCGAAGCCGTACCCGGCGAGCAGTGAGGAGGCGACGAGGAGCGTGCGCGGGTCGCGGTGCTCGATGAAGCGGGTGACGGGGATCTGCAGCGCGACGATGAGGACACCGTTGACGGCGATCGCGAAGCCGTAGTCGGCGGCCGTGAACCCGGCCCGGCCCATGGCCACCGGCAGTCCGACGGACCCCTGCTGGAAGACGAGGGCGACGAGGAAGGACAGCCCGACGACGGCCATGTACCGCCCGTCGCGCAGCACCGTGCCGAGGCCGACGTCACCGTCCGTCCGCCGCGCCGTGGCCACGGGCCGCGACTCGGGCAGCTTCAGGAAGACGACCACCGCGCACGCCAGGGTCATCCCGGCCTCGATCAGGAACCCGGCGAGATAGCTGAACTCGGCGATGAACCCGGCCGCCATGGAGGAGACCGCGAAGCCGAGGTTGATCGCCCAGTAGTTCAGCGAGAACGCCCGCACCCGGTCCTCCGGCCGGACGATGTCGGCCATCATCGCCTGCACGGCGGGCCGGGAGGCGTTGGAGGCCATGCCGACGAGGAAGGCGACGCCGGCGATGGTGACCGGGTCCTGCATGAACCCGAGCACCGCGACGGACACGGCCGTGGCGGTCTGGGCGATCAGCAGGGTGGGCCGCCTGCCGAGCCGGTCGGCCATCACCCCGCCCCCGAGCGAGGAGACGACCCCGCCGAGCCCGTGCAGCGAGGCGACGAGACCGGCGTACGAGGCCGAGTAGCCCCGATCGAGCGTGAGGTACAGCGCCATGAACGTGGCGACGAACGCCCCGAGCCGGTTCACCAGGGTGCTCGTCCACAGCCACCAGAACTCGCGGGGCAGTCCGGAGACGGTCTCCCGGGCGGCACGTCTGAGACGGGCGACGGACGCGACGGACGCGACAGACATGGACGGGACCCCCCACGGGTACGGAGATGTAAGCGGCTCACTAGGCAAGCGCAAATTACATCCGCGGCGCGGCCGACGGCCACTCGATTAACGGGAGGCCGTCCCCGGGCCGCACCGGGGCCCGGGGAAGCAGCTCCCGAGCGGTACCGGACGCCTGGTGCCGAAGGCCCCGAGCGGGCCCGCGCGACGCGACGGACCGTGCGACGGGACGGACCGTGCGACGGGACGGACCGTGCGACGGGACGGACCGTGCGACGGGACGGACGGTGTGACGGGACGGACCATGCGACGCGACGGACCGTGTGACGGGACGGACCGCCCGATCGGCGACGCGACCGGTGGGCGGCCGGCCCGGTGCCCGACCCACGCGATGGACGACCGTGCCGGCCCGCACCGGCCCGAGCGGTGGGCGGCCCGTCCGCCCACCGGGCGGACGGGGCGACGGCCCGAACACGTGGATTACGCTCTGAGGCATGGCCGACGCACCGTACAAGCTGATCCTCCTCCGCCACGGCGAGAGCGAGTGGAACGCGAAGAACCTGTTCACCGGCTGGGTGGACGTCAACCTGAACGAGAAGGGCGAGAAGGAGGCGGTCCGCGGTGGCGAGCTCCTGAAGGACGCCGACCTCCTGCCCGACGTGGTCCACACGTCCCTCCAGAAGCGCGCGATCCGCACGGCCCAGCTCGCCCTCGAGGCAGCGGACCGCCACTGGATCCCGGTCCACCGGAGCTGGCGCCTGAACGAGCGCCACTACGGCGCCCTGCAGGGCAAGGACAAGGCGGCGACGCTGGCCGAGTTCGGCGAGGAGCAGTTCATGCTCTGGCGCCGCTCCTACGACACCCCGCCGCCCCCGCTCCCGGACGACTCCGAGTTCTCCCAGGCGAACGACGCCCGCTACGCCACCATCCCGCCGGAGCTGCGCCCGCGCACGGAGTGCCTCAAGGACGTCGTGTCCCGCATGCTCCCGTACTGGTACGACGGCATCGTCCCCGACCTCCTGACCGGCCGCACGGTCCTCGTCGCCGCCCACGGCAACTCCCTGCGCGCCCTGGTCAAGCACCTGGACGGCATCTCGGACGCCGACATCGCGGGCCTCAACATCCCGACGGGCATCCCCCTCTACTACGAGCTGGACGCCGACTTCCGCCCGGTCACCCCGGGCGGCAAGTACCTCGACCCGGAGGCCGCGGCAGCGGCCATCGAGGCGGTCAAGAACCAGGGCAAGAAGAAGTAAGCGCCCACGAAAAGGCCCCCTACCTGCGTTTTCTCCGCTGGTAGGGGGCTTTTCCCTTGCCCTGGGCCGTCAGCAGGCTGATCGGGCCGTGCTCAGTGCTCCTGGAAGGTTGGCTCTGGCTGTTCTTTCGCCTCTGCCCGGGCTCCCAGTTCGCGGAGGGCCGAGACGGCTGCCGCCGCGTCTCTTCCTCAGGCAGCCAGCGAGAATGACGGCGGGAACCTGCGTCGCCAGAACCTTGCTACGCCAAAGGCTCAGCCCCGTCAGCCGACGCACGACCTGGACGACGTCCATCACGCGGACACCAGGATCGGTGAGCACCACGTCATGAGGCACGTCGTCGCACACCAGCAAGAAGTACTCGTCGGCCATTGCTCTCCCTGCCCTTCCCCGGTCGGGAGCGTACGAGCCCTCAGACGTCATGTCGCATCGTTTTGGTGGCGTCGAAGACAGCGGCCACGGCCTTGCGGGTGCGCTCCTGGCTGGACGGCATGAGGTGCGCGTACACGCGGAGCGTCAGGCCCGGGTCCGGCGGTCAGCCCTGCACCGCGGCCGGGGCGTTGACCATGATGGCGTCCGCGCGGTAGGCGGCGTCGTCGAGAACCGCCCCGGCGATGCCGTCATCATCGGATGCCAGCCCGGCGCCAGCGGCAGCCTCGACGGCGACCAGGAGGCCACGCACCTCACGAGCCGACGAGTCATCAAGGCCGAGAGCACTGGACAGCCGGTCAAGGACATCGAAGCTCGGGACCATGCGCCCGTTCTCCACCTTGGAGACGGTCGGCTGTCCCACGCCGGCCGTTGCGCCAACACGGCGCCAGTCAGGCCAACTTCAGCACGCAGCCCCCGACGACGCGTCCCAAGCGCCTTCATCCGCTCCCGTCGCTCACTCCCCATACCGAGGGTTCTACACCACGGAGCAGCCGAGGCCGGATCGAGTGTGCGAGCCGCGGTGATCAGCAACGGCCCAGATGCCGGATCCCAACTGACGCTTGACGTTCTGGTCTCAGGTGATGTTCGACGGTGGGTCTAGGGGTTGTGCCGCCTCCAGCTACCCTCCGGTCATGGAGCAGGACTGCCCCCTTGTCCGCGACGTCTTCCCGGATCTTGTCGCAGAGCTGATCACTCTCCTGGAGAGCGAAGGAGAACGTGAGCTGGCCATCTGTGCGTGGGATCTACGTATGGTTGACGCGTGCCGCTGCGGCGATGACTTTTGCCAGAGCTTCCAGACCGCAGTTCATCCGCAGGGACAGCCATACGGCGCCGGCCATAGGTGCGTGCCGCTCTTGCCCTCGCGAGGCATGCTGTGCCTAGACGTCGTGGATGGCCGGATCATGTACGTCGAAGTACTTGATCGGCCTCCCATGCAGCGCCAGGGTGAAGGGCCGTGAGGTCGGCCTCGGCAACCGACACCTCCACCAGCGCTATCCCCAACCTCCTGCCTCCGTCCCGCTCCAGCCCGGCCGGTGTCCGTGCCGCGGGACGCCCACAGCGGTTGAAGCGTCAAGTGACGAGCCCCAGCCGCACCTACAGGCCCGGACGGGCCAAGAGCCCTCGGGTCTATGGCCGGCGCCCGTGGACCGCCCACGCTGCGGGGACCGTGGAAAACACGGGGAACCCGGTAGACAGCCGACCATGGTCCTGCAGTCGTTCACCGCAGCTCAGTGGGTCTACAACCGCCAGATCACCCAGATGGGGGGGGCTCCCGCCTCGAAGGTCAACGGCCGACCGTCGAAAGTTACTCTGGACGACACCTCGAAACATGGCTTAGGCCGTCGGTGGTGCAGGGGGCGCACGCGCGCATGGTCGGTGAGCAGACTCGCCGTCGTGGCTGACTTTCGCTGGCTGGGGCACAGGATCCAAGACCGAGCTTCTGTCTCGGGTTCTCCGGAACGAAACAGGTCGTGCCATTCGCGTGCCAGTTCCTGCGGGGAACAACGCGAAACGACTCGGGCGCGATTAGGGCCCAACACCACCCCGCCGCAGATCAACGCGGCAACTTCCGCCAGAAGACCCAAGCTTCCCAGGCTGAGGTCCCACCGCAGTCGAGGGCCCGTCAGTCCAGCCAGACGAGCATCGCGTCGTCCGCCCTGTTTTGCCGGTACTGCTCAGCCGTCGGCCGCGCCCAGGCGTCAATGGTGGGCACGGCCGTCAGCTGCAGACTTTGGGCGAGGTCTCTACACGCTGCCCTGGGCCTCGGCGTCGGCGACCGCGATCGTGATGCCGAGGGCTTTGGCGATGTTGCCGGCTGCCGTCATGACGCGGGCTGTACCCACGACAGGAGCGATGGCGACAAGGACATCCTGCACCTGCTCGGCGGTCAGGCCGGCTTGGATGGCGGGGTCGATGTGGGCAATGTATGAGATCGGCGGGGCGTCCGAAGCCGCGAGGGCCGCGATGCGGGTGAGCAGGAGCGTGTCCGGAGCCAGTCCGCACCGCTCAACCGAGTCGACCGTCATCGCGGCGATGGTGTCCAGTACAGGGGTTTCAGATGCTGTGGCCATGGCAGTCGTCTCCTGTTGGTGTCGTGAGAGGGGTCCACGGGGGCCGACGCGCATGAGCTCCCTTGTGGGGCAGCCCTTCGTTCGACCGTAAGCCCGTTTCCGGCGGATCGCCCATCGAGGAACAGTCCGAGGAGGGGGCCGTAAGATCACGCCGCCGGGAGGGCTCCGTCGTCTGGGCCGTCCGAGGCTGCTCGGCAGCGGTCAGTGACGGCCAATGACAACCGCTCAGGAACCCAGGAGCACTGCTCGGACCTGCGAAAATCCAGGTCACCAAGATCCCCGGCAAGACCCAGGGCAAGAAGAAGTAGGTTTTGTGATCACGCCCCCGACCCGTGCTTATGGCGCGGATCGGGGACATTTTCATGGCCTGGGCCCACTGCGGGCCCTCATTCCCCCGAGCCCTACGGCCGGAGCGCCTGCCCGGGAGCCTTCCGGGCGTGGTCTCGGCTGCTCGGCACGAGGTGCGCCTATACCTTCAGCGTCAGGCCCGGATCGAAGTGCCCGAGGTATTCGCCGAAGGCCCTGATGCTCTCCCCCGCGTCCAGGACAAAGGACGCGTAGAAGTGCCTCAGCGCGTGCATGCCGTGCTCGCGAGCGGCGGTGTGCTCGCGGCTCCTGACTTTGGAGATGACGCCGACCGGGTTGGGTGACCTGGCAGGGCGTTGGTTCGGTTAGCGACGGATCACAGGTCCGGGTTCGGGGTCGGCGGGGTCTGGTGGGTGGATCGTGGGCGGTGTGACGGTGTGTCTGTATGACCGCGCGGGGTGTGTGTGGCTTGATCGTCGGGCGGTCCCGGCAGGGGCCTCTTCACCGGCCGACGTCCGTGGCGCGTTCTGGGTGCCGCGCTCTTTGTAGAGGAGTCTTGTGAGACCGATCCTGCAACGTGCCGTGTTCCGTCGCCGTAGTGCGGGAGCGGCGGGTGAGTTGTGGCGTCCGACCCGGGCCGGGCGTGCTGCCGTCCTGTGCGCCGCGGTGGCACTGCCGGCGGCGCTGGTGGTGCCCACGGCCGCGCCCGCCGCCGCGGCGGAGCCCGTGACGGTCACCTTCGACACGGCGGGTGCCGACCAGCCCTTCACCGTTCCGCCCGGCGTCACCGAACTGGACGTCACCGCGACGGGCGCCGCGGGTCAGAGCGGGTCCTTGGGCGGTGCGGGCGGCGAGGGCGCCACCGTCACCGGCACGGTCACGGTGCCGTCGGGCACGACCACCCTCTTCGTCAACGTCGGCACGGGTGGGGGCCCCGGCGGAGGGCCGGACCCAGGTGGTGCCGGCGGCGGTTCCAGCGATGTCCGCACCTGCAGCTCATCCGACCTCGGCTGCACCCTGACCGGCGTCCCCGCCACCGACCCCCGCCTCATCGTCGCGGGCGGCGGCGGAGGCGGCGGCAATGGCGCCTCGGATAACCTCAATTCGAAGGCCACCGGCGGAGACGCCGGAGACACCGGGGGGGACGGCGGCAGCAGACCGGACGGCGGCCAGGGCGGTGGCGGCGGGACCCAGACAGCCGGCGGCGCGGCCGGAGCCGCATGCTCCCTCGACGACGGTGAACCCAGCACTCCGGGCACTCCGGGCGCGGCCGGTGCCGGCGGCACCGGCGGAGGCGGCTTCGGGGCGGGCGGCGGCGGAGGCGGCTGGTTCGGTGGAGGCGGCGGCGGAGGCTGCCGCTATATCGTCAGCGACCCTCCCTCTTACGGTCCCGGTGGCGGCGGTGGTGGGTCGAATCGCGTCCCCACGGGTGGTGGCTCCGGCACCGCCGCGGGGCCGGCCATGGTGACCATCACCTACACCCCGGTGCCCCTCACCTGCGCGACCGCCACGCCCACCATCACCGGTACCAACCGCGACGACATCCTGACCGGTACCCCGGGCGACGATGTGATCTTCGCTCTGGCCGGGAACGACGTGGTCGACGGCCGCGGTGGCGACGACCTGATCTGCGGCGGCGACGGCAACGACGTCCTCGCCGGGGGCAACGGCGACGACCGCGTCGAGGGCGGCGACGGCAACGACGTCCTGTCCGGCGGCGCCGGCGACGACGCCCTCTTCGGCGGCCCCGGCAACGACGCTCTCGACGGCGGTCCCGGTACCGACACCAACGACGGCGGATCCGGCCACAACAGCTGCGTCAACCCCACCAGCGGCCCCGGCTGCTTCTGACCCGCTTGGGGTGGCTCCGGCGCCTGGCAGCCTGCTTGTCGGCCGCCACCGACGGGTTGCTGTCAGGCGTCGCGCCACCACGGGGGTCGGATGGTCTCGTTCTCGTCGGCGGCGCAGTTGACGCCCTGGACGACCTCTGAGTCGGCCAGGTCCCAGCCCACGATGCCGTTGCCCTGCCGGGCCAGTTCCACCAGGCGGGCGCGGTGGGTTCCGCTGCCGGTGTTCACGTCGCACGTCTCGACACTGGTCCAGGAGTGTCCGTCCAGAGCGGCGACGACCGCCACGGCGGGCAGTACGACGACGCCGAGCAGCAGTCCGGCGATCCACAGGGCGTCGGCGGCACGCTGCGGGGCGGTCTCGGCCCGGTTGCCGGTGCGGCGGCCCGTGGTGTGATCCCGTCGGCCGGTCTTGTAGTCGACCATCACCCCCACCCTCAGCAGGTAGGAGGCCAGGCCGGTGGCCAGGCCCCAACCCAGGCCGTTGAACGCACCCACCACCACCCCCAGGGCGGCCGGAACCACGGCGGCAGAGACCGCGGTCGTCACCATGGGGGTGTCCCGGTGTCTGAGGGCGCCGCCCCTGGCCGCGAGGCCGGCGTAGGTGGCGCGCGAGACGGTCACGGCCAGCACGGTGGCCAGCAGGGCGTCGTTCAGGAACATGCCGATGAGGATGTCGGCCCAGTTGCCAGGCCCCATGGCGATCAGCGCGTCCCTGGCCGCGTCCCCACCGCCGAGTGTCCAGGCCAGCTTGAGCGCCGGGACCGCGAGCACCACCGCCAGCAGCATCATGTGCCCGGCCCTCTCCCGGTAGTCCCCGGAAGCCCTCTCCTCACTCATGCGACGAGTCTTACGGACCGTCCGCCACCGGCGAGGTCCGACACACGTACGCTCCTACGTCGCCCGGACGAGCCGAAGGCAGTACTCGCCCCTCTCCGTGGCGCGAGGCGGAGTTCGGCGACCTCGTCGACGAACAGCGAGAGGGGCACGGCGCGTTCGTGCTCGGACCGGCGCCGGATGTCGCCGGTGAACTCCTTGCACAGCAGCTTCCGGAGCCCTCCCTTGCCGAACGCCGCGGACCTCCGCAGTACTTCAGCGCCTCGGCAGTCCGGTGGAGAGGACCCCACGGCGCAGAGCAGGTCCAAGCGCAGTGCAGCAGACGTTCTGTCCTCGTCGTGAGAGGCGACCACGGCCGTATCACCGAGAGCGTCCGACAGGCGCGCAAGCGCATCGTCTTCCGTCCCGTAGCGGGCTTCAGCGCTCAAAGCCCTGCCCCTCCCCAACCATCCGGCGGGACCGCGCAAGCCCCACACGGCCGAGTCAGAGGTCGTGGCGCCGACCGGACGGTAGGTCCGATCCACTATCGACGGATCGCTTTCGAAATTATCTCGATGGCCTCCGGATCGTCATAGAGTCGAGAGTGGGACAATCCCAATTTCTTGCTCGATGTGGAGTGCCGCAATAGCTGCACCGCGATTCTTCCGGGCGGCGTGTCCTCGACCGACACCGACGCGAAAATGGATACGAACGGGCCGTCTTCGAGGCCGAATCCCAGTGAACCCGCCAGCAGCACCATGACGCCGCCCAGGCAGAAGAGCCAGACGCTCACGAAAAGGTAACCGCTGATGATGGTGCCAGTGTGGACGTATCGCCCCAGTGATATGGCAAGGGTGCCCGGCAGGCTCACGATCATGAGGGTGTGCCACCACACTTTTCGGTTCCCCAGAGGACGGGCTATCAGTGAACCCAGCCATCCGACGAACTGTCCGGACGCGAGACTGAAAGACGCCTCGTCTCCCGGCGCCCGGATGACGGTGAGATCCCGAGAGGGGATCTCGGGCACCTGGATGCTGGCCACCAATCGCTTGCCGAATCCCCTGCCGAGATAGTGCCTGAAATTCACCGCGCCGACAATGCACCACAGGACCTCGATGGCGAATATGATCCCGAATAATTCCATCCCGCGGGCGACGTAGGAGTCATTTCCAGTCGCTGCCGTCCATGTGGCTGCTGTGAACAGCAGCACCCCGGACCATATTATATGGAAGGCGAAAAAGCTCGTACGGGTCCATGCTCGGGCGTGAATGAACGGCGTGGCTAGCGTCACCACTGATACGCGAGTGCGTCGACCGGAGTTGCGAAACAGCTCCAGAGCATGGAGCGCCACGTTTCCGCCGTGACTGTGCGCGACAATCCACTGCCGAGCCCCCTCGTTCTCCCGCGCTACCTTTTCCAGGTGCTCGGCAAGTTCCTGTGCTGCGCGGGCACGCGCCTGATGCGAATTTCGACCGGACCACGTGAAGGGCATGACCTGGCATCCGACCCCCGAGAGTCTGCGACTCATCGCGCTGTCCGATTTTGTCCAAGCGGCGTCACGCGCGAAAGTTCCGTGCACCAGAGTCACGGCAACGGGACATCTCGCTGTTCGGTCCCGCGTCCTGGACTTCCCCATCTTCTCAGCCTAGGGCGATGCGACCGGAGCCGAAGGTGTTTTCCCGCAACGAAAAGCCGGTCTCAGCAGAAATCCCAGGCGGTCCGGCACGGCAGGCGCGGCCGGGCGGCCCCCGATGAAGCCAAGGCGATCGAACTCCCGAAGCGCGTGCCGAGCCCCCTCAGAGCTGTTCCGTCGCAGGTCGGCTCGGCAACATCTCGCATACGGGCCCGTACCTCCCAAGCTGGGGACTCGTCCGACGCGGCAGGCCGCCCGACGGGAGGGCTCCGCTGAGGGAAAGTCCCTCGCAGGGAACCACCCGGCACGACTACCGTCAGTGCCCTCACTCGCACTGCCTCGGGGGACACGCATGCACGTCCGCACGTCGCGATCCATACCGGCAGTCGGACCTGTCCGGATGCGGCCTCCGCACCGGATGCCGCTCGGTCGACGACCACTCCCGTCGGCGCGCAGACCGGCATGGCACACCAGGTGCCCGCCGGGGCCGCCGCCGGCGTCGGTCAGGGCCAGAGACCTCGCGGGCGTCAGCCGGGGCGGAGAATTCGACTCCGGTCCGGTTTCGCTGGTCCAGCTTGAGAAAGCGCAGGTCAGCGCGCGGAAGCAGGCGTTCTCATGTGGATCTGTGCCGACGGCCACAGCGAACCGGTGGAACGAGGGCGCATACTGAGCCATGACGAAGCCTGCCGCGCCGAAGCGCCATCTGCCCACGAGCCCGTTCAAGGCCCCGGTCGCACCGGATCCCAAGTACTTCGCCGTAGGCGACCAGGTCACGCACGACATGTACGGCCTCGGCCGAGTGGTCGGTGTCGAGGACGGAGTAGCGGTCCTCGTGGATTTCGGCTCGGCGCAGAGGCGGATCCTGAGCCCGTACGCCAAGATGACCAAGCTGTAGTACCGCTGTGCCCGGTCACGGCACAACCAGGTTCCCGTAGGGGCCTGCACCTAGAGAAAGTCCTCTGATCGACATGACGTCGCTGTTCTCCGCCCTGGAAGGGCAACCCAGTCGCTCCGCCGCGGCATCGCCGCCTCCGGCGATCAACCCCTTCCAGGCCCCCGACTTCGGGGACGAAGAAACCCTGCCGCCCGACGACGCCCAGGAGCCGGCCACGGCCCCGGTCGTACGCGCGGCGCGGCGCAGGGCGGCCTGAGGGCCGTAATCCCCGGCGGGCGCACGACGACGGCTACGGCACCTCGCCGCGTTGTCGGACAGCCCGAACACGTCCAGTATGAGGACGACTCTCCGCGTTGCGATGCACCGCATCCGACGCCGTGCGCTGATCCATCGGGGATTACGGGACAGCCCTTGGCTCCCGGCCCCCGTGACACCGGCCGGTGGAATCGCCGGCCGGTCGCGCGACGCCCTCCACGCTTGCGGTGATCGCCCGGCCCCGCGGCGGGCGGCGGGCCGGGGCACCGGCGCCGGACGTGACGTCCGGGGCCGATGAGGGTCCGGCTCCGGGGACGATCCCCGGCTCGGAGCCTTGCGCGCCCGACGTCTCCGTTCACGATCAACCAGGCGCCCCGCGTGGTGACTTGAAGCGTTTGTCGGGTGGCGTGGAGCGGGCGCGAGGGGCGGATGAGTGGTTCGCCGTACAGCGCGATGCGCGCCGGGCTGGCGAGCAGAACCGTCCGGCACCTACCTGACACCCACCTTCCGGATCCGCGACTCCACGGACGAATCCGCCGTGGAACACCTTCGGTTCGACTCACTCCTCGGCCAACTCCCCTCGTATCTGCCCAAGTGCGAGCCGCTCCCCAGGACGTGGCTCGTCACCGGCGGTGCGGGCAGCGGCAGGAGCACCGCCGTCCGGCAGTACGCGATCGCGCTCCTGGACCGGCAGTCCCCCTGCGCCGTCGTCGACGGCCGCGTGATCGGGCACTCGGACGTGAACGGCCTGAGTGTCCAGGAGTTCGCCTGGCGGTTCCGTCCGGCCGGCCTCGACGAGAAGGTGTGGAAGGCGCACATCAAGGAGCACCGCGTGGTCTTCCTGGTCGACGCCCTGAACGAGGTGGAGCGCGAGTGCAAGGACATCGCCAAGTGGAGCTTCGTCTGGCAGTTGCCGGCGGGATCGCACGACTTCACGGTGCTGGACCCAGACGCTGGACGAGATCAGGTCGGGCGGCATGCTGGGCGTGGCGTCCAACCCGTTCATGCTGTCGCTGCTGACCGACTGGCTGCTCGGCACCCGGTCCGTCGAGGGCCGGGCCATCCCGCGCAGCCGCGCGGAACTGCTCCGGGAGACCATGGTCCGGCCCGGCGGCGGAGCGGCGGAGGAGGGTGAGGGCGGGCGCGAACCGGCTGAGCGGCAACGGCGGCGAGCAGGACGTCGACGACCTGCGGACGGCGATGCGCGGGGTGTCGCCGTGCGACGTGCTGCCGGCGCGGGAGGTCTTCGACTACGGCCCGGAGAAGGCGCGGCCGGAGGGCGGCGGACTGCGCCCGCAGGTGTACCGGGCGGACGAACAGGTGCTGCGGCTCGTCAGCCGGCTGCCCGGGACGGGAGCGCCGCCGGGCATCGCCGTGCGTGTCGCGGCGGGACCGGCCGTGGCGCCGGCCCCGCCGGGCGGGTGCCCGCCCACCGCTGTGGCCGGGCGGGCCGCCCGAGCGCCGGGGGGCCGGTGCGAAACGGGTTCACACCGGCCCTCGGGGTTCGTTCCGGGTCAGCCGCACTGGCAGGGAGCACCCGACTGGCATCCGCAGCCGCAGCCCGACCCGCAGCCGCACGCGGCGACGAGCGGGAGGTGCCTGCTCTCGGTGGGCTGGTCCGACTCGCGCGCTTGCGTGGGATCGGGCGTGGTGCCGGGGGATTCGGCCATGGTCCCCTCCTCAGAGGCTCGGCAAATGCCTTCGCCCATTCCATGCCCGTTCCGCCCGGCGCATCAACGGCGCATCGAGGCGTCCGCCCGTCCCGCCCGCCCCCCTCGCGAGCCGGGCACGGGCCGCCGCGGCCCTACGCCCCCTCGACCTTGGTCACCGGCTGGATGTCCTGCTGCAGGTCGTCCGCGTGCTCGCCCGTCACCAGGTAGACGACCCGCTTGGCGACCGCCACCGCGTGGTCGGCGTACCGCTCGTAGTACCGGCCCAGCAGGGTGACGTCGACGGCGGTCTCGATGCCGTGCTTCCAGCGGTCGTCGATGAGGTGCTGGAAGAGGGTGCGGTGCAGCAGGTCCATCTCGTCGTCGTCCTGCTCGAGCTGCATCGCGAGGTCGACGTCCTTGGTGACGAGCACCTCGGCCGCCTTCGCCATCAGGCGCTGGGCGAGCTGGCCCATCTCCAGGATCGTGGCGTGCAGGTCGTGCGGGACCGCGCGCTCGGGAAAGCGCAGCCGGGCCAGCTTCGCGACGTGCTGGGCGAGGTCGCCGGAGCGCTCCAGGTCGGCCGACATGCGCAGCGAGGTGACGACGATCCGCAGGTCGGTCGCCACCGGCTGCTGGCGGGCGAGCAGGGCTATCGCCCGGGCCTCCAGGTCGTGCTGGAGCTCGTCCACCTTCTTGTCGGCCTCGATCACGTTCTCGGCCAGCTTCAGGTCGGTGTCGAGGATGGCGGTCGTGGCGCGCCCGATCGCCGACCCGACCAGCCGGGCCATCTCCACCAGGCTGTCGCCGATCGAGTCAAGTTCCTCGTGGTACGCGTCCCGCATCAGAGATTCCCTCTCGTACGTTCTTCCTTCGGGGGTCCGGGGCCGTGACCACAGGCGCCCTGTGGCGTGACCGGCGGTGTGAACCCCACGCTCCCACGTTCTGCCCCGTACGCGTCCGTTTCCGCCACCCCGAATGAACCGGTACTGGCTCCAAGGTGAACTCTGGGCGACGAGTGTTCGAGGTCGCACCTCGACGGCTGTGGCCATGTCGCACGCCGTGCCTAACCTTGTGGCATGGACGTGAACGCGGCGGTCGCCGCAGCGGCAGCGATCGCCGGGGTGCTCACCGGTGTCATCGCCATGCTGGCGTTCCGCTGGAGCGAACGCGACCAGAAGCGACCCACCAGGACTTCCTTGCACACCGATGCCGTACTCCCGCCCGGCGTGGACACCGTGCTGTCCGTGCTCCGCTCCTCCGCCGTCGTCCTCGACGAGGGCGACGCGGTCGTCAAGGCCAGCTCCGCCGCCTACGCCCTCGGGCTGGTCCGCGGCGGCAAGCTCTCGGTCGAGCCGATGCTGCAGATGGCCCGGGACACCAGACGCGACGGCGAGATACGCCAGGTCGAACTGGACCTGCCCCGGCGCGGCACCGGACGGGGCGAGGCGCTCGCCGTCTCCGCGCGGGTGGCCCCGCTCGGGTCCCGGCTGGTCCTGCTGCTGGTCGAGGACCTCACCGAGGCCCGCCGGATCGAGGCCGTGCGGCGCGACTTCGTGGCGAACGTGAGCCACGAGCTGAAGACGCCCGTCGGCGCGCTCTCCCTGCTCTCCGAGGCCGTCATGGACGCCTCCGACGATCCCGAGGCCGTGCAGCGTTTCGCCGGCCGCATGCAGATCGAGGCGACCCGGCTGACCAACCTGGTCCAGGAGCTCATCGACCTGTCCCGGGTCCAGAACGACGACCCCCTCGAGGACGCCGAGCCGGTCCGGGTGGACGAACTGGTCGCCGAGGCCGTCGACCGCTGCCGCCACCAGGCGGGCGCCAAACAGATCACCATGGCCGCCGGAGGCACCGCCGACCTGCATGTCCGGGGCAACCGCGGTCAGCTCGCGGCCGCCCTCGGCAACCTGGTCGAGAACGCGGTGAACTACTCGCCGGCCCGCACCCGCGTCGGCATCGCCGCCCGCAGGATCAGCGCCCCGGGCGGCGACCTGATCGAGCTGGCCGTCACCGACCAGGGCATCGGCATCTCCGACCGGGACAAGGAACGCATCTTCGAGCGCTTCTACCGCGTCGACCCGGCCCGCTCCCGGGCCACCGGGGGCACCGGTCTGGGTCTCGCGATCGTCAAGCACGTGGTCGCCTCGCACGGCGGGGAGGTCACGGTGTGGAGCGCCGAGAACCAGGGCTCCACGTTCACTCTCAGGCTGCCGGAGGCGGGCGCGGCCCGCGACCGCGCACAGCAGCACCCCGACCTCGATGACGAGGCCGGCGGTGCCCCCGACTCATCTCCTTACGAACCGCTTCCCGCCCCGGAGGTCCTTCCGTGACCCGAGTGCTCGTCGTCGAGGACGAGGAGTCCTTCTCCGACGCCCTGTCGTACATGCTCCGCAAGGAGGGTTTCGAGGTCGCCGTGGCGGCCACCGGCCCCGACGGACTCGACGAGTTCGAGCGCAACGGCGCCGACCTCGTGCTCCTCGACCTGATGCTGCCGGGTCTGCCCGGTACGGAGGTGTGCCGCCAGCTACGCGGCCGCTCCAACGTCCCCGTGATCATGGTGACCGCGAAGGACAGCGAGATCGACAAGGTCGTGGGACTCGAGATAGGAGCCGACGACTACGTCACCAAGCCCTTCTCCTCCCGTGAGCTGGTCGCCCGCATCCGCGCGGTGCTGCGCCGCCGCGGCGAGCCGGAGGAGGTCACCCCGGCCGCCCTGGAGGCGGGCCCGGTCCGCATGGACGTCGACCGTCATGTGGTGACGGTCTCCGGCTCCAAGGTCGACCTCCCGCTCAAGGAGTTCGACCTGCTGGAGATGCTGCTGCGCAACGCGGGGCGCGTCCTGACCCGTATGCAGCTCATCGACCGGGTCTGGGGCGCCGACTACGTGGGCGACACCAAGACCCTCGACGTCCACGTCAAGCGCCTGCGCGCCAAGATCGAGCCCGACCCCGGTGCGCCGCGTTACCTGGTGACGGTGCGTGGCCTCGGCTACAAGTTCGAGCCGTAGGCCGGCGGACACGACGGAGGGCGGCACCCCGCGCGGGGTGCCGCCCTCCGTGCGTACGGCCGCTCAGTTGCCGGCGGTCGACTGCGACGCGGCGTCGCCCGGGGTGGCGTCGTTCGCGTCGCCGCCGGAGGCGTCCCCGCCCGAGACGGTCGCGGCGTCCGAGGCGGTCGCCGAGGCGCTCGGCTTGTCGTTCTTGCCCTTGCCGGTCGCGCCCGGAGCCGCGGAGGCCGAGGCGGACGGGACGTCGCTCGGGCCCCAGCCGCTGAAGTAGCTGGTGGCCGGCACCACGAAGGCGTGCAGGCTCACGTCGCCGGTCTTGTCGAAGGTGAAGGTGACCTTCTGGGCGTTGCCGTCCCGGACCGCCTCACGGCTGCTGTCCAGCACCGCGGAGGCGTTGTCCTTGCCGCCGAGGACCAGCGAGCCCTGCGGCGGGATGGTCAGGCTCTGGCCCTTGGCGGGGTGCAGCGTGGCGGTCTTGCCGGTGCCCGGGAGGGCGATCGACTGCAGGGTCTGCGCGGTCCTGCCGGTGTTGAAGATGGTCGCGGAGACGACGGCCGGCCCGGTCGAGGTCAGGTCGGGCTGGGTGATGACCGTGGCGTTCTGGACCTTGATGCTCCCGACGCTGGTCGCCGCGTTGTCCGGCTTGACCTGCAGGGTCTGGGCGTCGTTGCCGGAGCCGCACGCGGCGAGCGAGGCGACCGAGAAGGCGATGGCGGCGGCGCCGAGGGCGCCGCGTCGAAGGCTGCTGCTCACGGCGGCGGCATCTCCTTGAACGCAGGGGCGGCTCCCGTATAAAGCCGCCCTAAGTGGCTGTCAGCGGCCTCAGGTTACCGAGCCGTCCCCGTGCGATCGCACCCGACCCTCCCCCAAGCACGCCGCTTCCCTCCCTGTGGGCGTACCCCGGGGGCCGCGGGTGACTCACCGGTCACATTGCCGGCGCGGTCGTCCGCATTCGCATAACGCGTCCGCGACACCGCGGTCCGCATGGCGGCAACACGCTGCGCGAAATTTCCGTGAAGGAATGCGCGACCACACCGGATATTGATCATCCAGCGCCCTTCCGGGGCCTTGTGATCAATTCCGGATTCGTCTCGGACCCGACACCCACCGCCGAACGGAGTAGCGGAAGTCGTACGCTTGAGAGCGGACATATCGGGACGTTCGACCTTCTGGAGGCGGCTTGGCGCGTGTGTGGCGTACGTGTTTCGCCTCGCCCGAAGAGCCCCTCCGACCTGCGAATTCCCGCCGCCCTCCGGCTCGGCCGGCTCCCTCGCAGCACGTTCCTGTTGCTGTTGTCAAGCCCCGAGATATGCCCTGACCTGCGAAAACGCCATTCAGAACACGCCGTATCCGTGTTACCCTGGATAGCCACGGAAGGGGTACCTGTCACATGACGTTCAAGGTTGGCGACACCGTGGTCTATCCCCATCACGGGGCCGCGCTGATCGAGGCCATCGAAACTCGTCAGATCAAAGGCGTGGACAAGACCTACTTGGTGCTGAAGGTCGCCCAGGGTGACCTCACGGTGCGTGTGCCAGCGGACAATGCGGAGTTCGTCGGCGTGCGTGATGTGGTCGGTCAGGACGGGCTGGACCGGGTCTTCGAGGTACTGCGCGCGCCGTACGCCGAGGAGCCCACGAACTGGTCCCGTCGTTACAAGGCAAACCTGGAGAAGCTCGCCTCCGGCGATGTCATCAAGGTCGCGGAAGTCGTGCGTGACCTGTGGCGTCGCGAGCGCGAGCGCGGACTCTCCGCCGGCGAGAAGCGCATGCTCGCCAAGGCCCGCCAGATTCTGGTGAGCGAGCTCGCCCTCGCGGAGAACACCAACGAGGACAAGGCCGAGGCCCTGCTCGACGAGGTGCTCGCCTCCTGACGCGCGACGGACGGCACGCGCTGCCGTCAGCACGCTGAGCACAGTGAGAACGCCGCGGTGCCCGATGACACGGAACCTGTCGCCGGGCGCTGCGGCATGTTCGTACCCGGACGCACCGGCCGCGCTGCCGGGCCGGCCCGGGCGCCTGCCGTTCATCTCGGGGAAGGGCCCCCGATACTTGGTGTGCCGGGCCCGGGCAGATGGCTCGACCAGGGTCACGGAAGGGTCCGGTCGAGCGGTCGTGCCCGGCACTCTCCAGGCCATACCCACCTAGGTCGAGCACACAAACCTGACAGGAACCGATGTCTGACGATTCGCGCCCCGCACCCGCGCAGATCCCCGTCGCCGCCGTGATTCCCGCCGCCGGCCGCGGCGTACGCCTCGGCCCGGGCGCCCCCAAGGCGCTGCGCACGCTGAACGGCACGCCCATGCTGATCCACGCGGTGCGCGCCCTCGCCGCGTCCCGCCATGTCTCCCTGGTGATCGTCGTCGCACCGCCCGACGGCGCCGCCGAGGTCAAGTCGCTGCTCGACGCGCACGCCCTGCCCGACCGCACCGACTTCCTCGTCGTGCCCGGCGGGGACAGCCGCCAGGAGTCGGTCCGGCTCGGCCTCGACGCCCTGCCGCCCGAGTACGGCGTCGTCCTCGTCCACGACGCGGCCCGCCCGCTGGTGCCGGTCGACACCGTGGACGCGGTCATCGAGGCCGTGCGCGACGGGGCGCCCGCCGTGGTTCCCGCGCTGCCGCTGGCCGACACCGTCAAGGAGGTCGGGCCCGCGGCCGTCCCCGGCGGACCCGAGCCGGTCGTCGCCACACCCGAGCGCTCCCGGCTGCGCGCGGTGCAGACGCCCCAGGGCTTCGACCGGGAGACCCTGGTCCGCGCCCACCAGGCGGTCACCGAGGACGTCACGGACGACGCGAGCATGGTCGAGCGGCTCGGCCCGCGGGTCGTCACCGTCCCCGGCCACGAGGAGGCCTTCAAGGTCACCCGCCCCCTCGACCTCGTCCTCGCCGAGGCGGTCCTGGCCCGCAGGAGGCTCAACGATGGCTTCTGACGCCCCCGTGCTGCCCCGGGTCGGCATCGGCACCGACATCCACGCCTTCGAGGACGGCCGCGAGCTGTGGTGCGCCGGCCTGAGGTGGGAGGGCGAGGGCCCGGGCCTGGCCGGGCACTCCGACGCGGACGTGGTCGCCCACGCCGCCTGCAACGCGCTCTTCTCCGCGGCCGGCCTCGGCGACCTCGGACAGCACTTCGGTACCGGCCGTCCGGAGTGGTCCGGCGCCTCGGGCGTCACTCTGCTCACCGAGGCCGCCCGGATCGTCCGCGAGGCGGGGTTCACCATCGGCAACGTGGCCGTCCAGGTCGTCGGGCCCCGCCCGAAGATCGGCAAGCGGCGGGACGAGGCGCAGGGGATCCTCTCCGAGGCGGCCGGGGCGCCGGTGTCGGTGTCCGGAGCCACGACGGACGGGCTCGGCTTCCCCGGACGCGAGGAGGGCCTGATGGCGGTCGCCACCGCGCTCGTGGTGCGGGTGCACTGAGGGCGTGCGAGGGTACCTGCAGAGTCACCGCAGGCTCGAGGTAGTGGAGGTACCCATGCCCGCCGCCCTGTCCGACCGGCTCAAGTCCCTGCTCGACGGACCCGTCTTCATCGTGGTCGGCACGATCCAGCCCGACGGCAGCCCGCAGCTCTCCCCGGTGTGGGTGAAGCGGGACGGCGACCAGATCCTTTTCTCCACCACCGTCGACCGGCGCAAGAAGAGGAACATGGACCGCGACGCCCGGGTGAGCGTGGTCGTCCAGGACCCGGAGATGCCGTACGTCTACGGGGAGATCCGGGGCACCGCGGAGTTCACCACCGACGGCGCCGACGACCTCATCGACGAGCTGTCGGTGAAGTACACCGGCAAGAGGTACGCGGAGTTCAACCCGGCCTCGGTGAACGACGCCGATCGGGTGGTCGTGCGGATCACCCCGGAGAAGGTCGTGGGCATGTTCTAGCCAACCGGCACGAGGCACCTCTCCGGGCCCACTACCCTGGAGAGGTGACTATTCGCCTGTACGACACCAACGCCCGGCAGATCCGTGACTTCGCCCCGCTCAAGCCGGGTTGTGTCTCGATCTACCTCTGCGGTGCCACCGTGCAGGCCGCCCCGCACATCGGGCACATCCGCTCGGGCCTGAACTTCGACATCATGCGCCGCTGGTTCGAGTACCGCGGCTACGACGTGACGTTCGTCCGCAACGTCACCGACATCGACGACAAGATCATCGCCAAGGCCGAGGAGCAGAACCGGCCCTGGTGGTCGATCGGCTACGAGAACGAGCGCGCCTTCGACGACGGCTACACCGCGCTCGGCTGCCTCCCGCCCACCTACGAGCCCCGCGCCACCGGCCACGTCACCGAGATGGTCGAGATGATGCGGGGTCTCATCGAGCGCGGGCACGCCTACGAGGCCGACGGCAACGTCTACTTCGACGTGCGGTCCTTCCCGCGCTACCTGGAGCTGTCCCGGCAGGAGCTGGACAACCTGCTCCAGCCCTCCGCCGAGGGCGAGACCGGCAAGCGGGACCCGCGCGACTTCGCCATGTGGAAGGCGGCCAAGCCGGGCGAGCCCAGCTGGCCCACCCCGTGGGGCCCCGGCCGGCCCGGCTGGCACCTCGAGTGCTCCGCCATGGCCCACAAGTACCTCGGCACCGCCTTCGACATCCACGGCGGCGGCCTGGACCTGATCTTCCCGCACCACGAGAACGAGATCGCCCAGGCCAAGGCCTACGGCGACGACTTCGCCCAGTACTGGGTGCACAACGCCTGGGTCACCATGGCCGGCGACAAGATGTCCAAGTCGCTCGGCAACAGCGTGCTGGTCTCCGAGATGGTCCGGCAGTGGCGTCCCGTCGTCCTGCGCTACTACCTCGGCACCCCGCACTACCGGTCGATGATCGAGTACAGCGAGGAGGCGCTGCGCGAGGCCGAGTCGGCGTTCGCGCGCATCGAGGGCTTCGTGCAGCGCGTGGTCGAGCTGGCCGGGGGAGTGGTCGAGCCCGCCGCCGAGGTCCCGCCCGCGTTCGCCGACGCCATGGACGACGACCTGGGGGTCCCGCAGGCCCTCGCGGTGGTGCACACCACGGTCCGGCAGGGCAACAGCGCGCTGGCCGCCGACGACAAGGAGGCCGCCGTCGCCCGGCTCGCCGAGGTGCGGGCCATGCTCCGCGTCCTCGGTCTCGACCCGCTCGACCCGCAGTGGGCCGGCGAGAGCGACCGGGGCGAGGACCTCCACGGCGTCGTCGACAGCCTCGTGCGCCTCGTCCTCGAACAGCGCGAGTCGGCCCGCGCCCGCAAGGACTGGGCCACCGCCGACGCCGTCCGCGACCGGCTCAACCAGTCCGGACTGGTCATCGAGGACGGTCCGCAGGGCCCGCGCTGGAGCCTCGGCCCGCGCTGAACCCGCGGGCGATCCGGTGATCGATTGTGCCGTCCGGCCCTCCGGGCGGCACACTGCATAGACGTACGAACACTTCCGTCAGAGAACAGGTAGGTCATGGCCGCGAACAACCGCCGCATGTCCGGCAAGAAGGGCGCGCAGGTCGGCAGTGGCGGCCAGCGGCGCAAGGGTCTGGAAGGCAGGGGCCCGACCCCGCCCGCCGAGATGCGCAAGGGCCACAAGAAGAACCGCATCGCCAACGCGAAGGCGAAGCAGGCCGTGCGCCGCCCGGTGGCCCGGGGCCGCGGCGGCAGGTCCGCCTCCGAGCTGGTCGTCGGCCGCAACCCGGTCGTCGAGGCGCTGCGCGAGGGCGTGCCCGCGTCCACGCTCTACGTGCAGCAGTTCATCGACAACGACGAGCGCGTCCGGGAGGCCCTGCAGCTCGCCGGCGAGCGCGGCGGGATCAACCTCATGGAGGCCCCGCGCCCGGAGCTGGACCGCATGACCAACGGCCTGAACCACCAGGGTCTGGTCCTGCAGGTCCCGCCGTACGAGTACGCGCACCCCGAGGACCTCACCGAGGCGGCCCACGACGGGGGCGAGGCCCCGCTGATCGTCGCCCTCGACGGCGTCACCGACCCGCGCAACCTCGGCGCCGTCGTCCGTTCCGTCTCCGCCTTCGGCGGGCACGGCGTGATCGTCCCCGAGCGTCGCTCGGCCGGTATGACCGCGGGCGCCTGGAAGACCTCCGCCGGTACCGCCGCCCGCACCCCGGTCGCCCGCGCCACCAACCTCACCCGCACCCTGGAGGCCTGCAAGAAGGCCGGCATCACCGTCGTCGGCCTCGCCGCCGACGGCGAGGTGGAGCTCGGTGACCTGGAGGCGCTGGGCGGTCCGGTGGTCATCGTGGTCGGTTCCGAGGGCAAGGGCCTGTCCCGCCTGGTCGGCGAGACCTGCGACCACCGGGTCCGCATCCCGATGCCGGGCGGCGCGGAGTCGCTGAACGCCGGTGTGGCGGCGGGCATCGTGCTGTACGAGGCGGCCCGCCGCCGGAGCTGACGTGACGTCACGCGGACGGGCCTGAACGCCCGTCCGCAACTTCACCCGCACGGGGGAATTCGGGTGTCCGTGGGGTGTTCACGACACCTTTGACGGGGTCCGGACACATCCGCCCGGTCAGGGCAGTGTCCTAACTCCACATCACTCGGTTAGATGAGTGTGGACACCAGAACACCCCGCACACCCACGGGGGACCGCTCGTCGGGGTACGACGACGCTCCCGCGCTGAGCATGGTGAAGGTGCCGAGCGATCCGGCGCAGGTCATCGTCACCCACGCCAGCTTCCGCGTGCAGCTCGGCGCGTCGTCGAGGCGCAGCGAGTCCCCGCGGATCGCCCGCCACCTGAGTGCCGCCCAGGACACCGCCCGTATGCCGTCCATGGGCGCGGCGGGCCGGGCCGGGGCGGCCCGCCGCCGGCGGCCCGTCGTGTGGAGCGGCAGGTCCGCCCCCGACGACACCGGCGCCCACCGGCTGCTCCAGGCCGTGCGGGGCAGCAGCGTCCGCCATGCCGAGGAGACCGGCCTCGAGCCCGGCGCCACGCAGGTCATCCCGCGCGTGGGCGGGGGCTACCCCGACGCCTACGGCGGCCTCGACGGAACCGTGGAGACCCCCGTCGTCGGCCACCAGCGCACCTCCTCCGACGACGGCACCCGGCTGCTGCCGCCCCTGCGCGGCGGCGGCAGCGTGTACGACGAGCCGGGCTACGCCGAGTCGGCCTACGGTGACTCCGGTTACGACCGACCGGCCTACGGCGACGACGAGTTCGACGACCGCGAGGATCCCGCCGAGGCGGCCGGCGACCGCTCCCGCCGCGGCCGGCGGCACAGTGACGACCCGGCCCGGCACGCCTACTACCCGGGCCGCCGGATGAACCTCGGCGTCGTCCTGCTCCCGTTGCGCGTCTTCCTCGGCTTCATCTCCATCTACGCCGGCATGGGCAAGCTGTGCGACCCCGTCTACTTCGACGGCGGCAAGCGCGGCTCCATGGTCACCTGGCTCAACACCCTGCACCCCTGGGAAGTCGCCGAGCCGCTGCGCCAGTTCGCCCTGCACCACCCCATCGGCTCCGGGCTGGTCATCGCCTTCCTGCAGGTGGTCGTCGGTGTCCTGACCATCGCCGGCTGCTGGCAGCGGGTCGCGGCCGTCGTCGGTGCCCTGCTCTCCGCCGCGCTGATCGTCACCGTGAGCTGGAAGACGGTCCCGGCCTACGACGCGCCCGACATCATCTACCTGGCCGCCTGGTCCCCGCTGATCATCGCGGGCGCCCCGGTCTACTCGGTCGACGGCCGTCTCGCGGGCAGCGCCTGGCGCAGGCTCGGGCCCCGTTCGGACATCTGGGAGCTGCGCCGCTACGTCCTGCGCCGCGGTGCCCTCGTCACCGCCGTCACCGTAGGCCTCACCCTGCTCGTCGGCTCCCTGCTGGGCGGCGCGGTGCGCGACTCCGGCCGGGTGGTCGTCCCCCGCCCCGGCGAGGCCCCGCGCAACAACGTGCCCGGCTCCCCGCTCCCGGAGAAGCCCGCCCAGGGCCGGCGGACGTCCCCGCCCGCCTCCAGGGCGCCCAGCAGCAATGCCACCACCGGCCCGTCCGGTACGGCGACCACGCCCGGTGCGAGCCGCACCAGCGCCGGCACCACCACCACGACGCCCAGCCAGACCCAGGGCACCACGGGCCGGGTCCCGCCCCGCCCGGCCTCCCCGGCCGGCGGCGCCCCCAGCACCACGGCGGGCCCGACCAGCACCGGCGGCAGCACGACGGGCGGCGGCGGCTCGACCGGCGAAACCGCTTCGGGCGGCAGCACCTCCTCCGGCCAGCCGGGCCTGGTGGGCGGCCTGCTCGGGTAGCCCGGCCGTACCGACACGCCGAGGGGCCCGTACCACCGTGGTACGGGCCCCTCGACGTGTCGGTACGCGGGTGGGCTACCGCCCCGGAGCCGCCAGTTCCTTGGCCGCCTCGGCCAGGTCCTTCGCGGTGTCGATGGCCCGCCAGTAGGCGCCCTGCGGGATGGGGAAGCCCGCCAGCCGTCGCTCCCGGGCCAGCCGCGGGAACGTCGTCCGCTCGTGGTCGCCCCGCTCGGGCAGCAGACCGGCGAACTCGGGCGAGAACACGTAGACACCCGCGTTGATCTCGAACGTCGACGGCGGGGACTCGATGAAGTCGGTGATGTGCCCGAAGCCGTCGGTCCGAACCGCGCCCCAGGGGATACGCGGCCTGGCCAGTGCCAGCGTGGCGACGGCGTCCCGCTCGGTGTGGAAGTCGGCCATGTCCCGCAGGGAGAAGCGGGTCCAGATGTCGCCGTTGGTGGCGTACCAGGGCCGGTCGGGGTGGGGCAGGTGCGCGGCGGCGTACTTCAGGCCGCCGCCGCGGCCGAGGGGCTCCGTCTCGACGACGGTGGTGACGGACACCGGCAGTTCGGCCGAGTCCAGCCACTTCTGCAGGACCTCGGCGAGGTGGCCGCAGGAGACCACCACGTCCGTCACGCCCTCCTCGGCGAGCCAGGCGAGCTGGTGGCCGATGATCGGAGTACCCGTGCCCGGGATCTCGACCATCGGCTTGGGCCGGTCGTCGGTGTAGGGGCGCAGCCGCGAGCCCTGGCCCCCGGCCAGGACGACGGCTTGGGTGGGGCGCGACGCCGCGTTCGGATGGGTCATGCCCCGAACTGTACGTGGCGCCCCGGCCGCTCAGCCGCGCGCGTTCAGCACGCCGGAGGCGAAGGACGTGTCGCAGACCGGGCGGGCGTACGACTGCGCGCGCGAGGGGCCGTAGATGCGCACGGCGGCCCTGCCCAGGGCGCGGGCGATGGAGCCGCAGTGCCGGGCCAGTGACGGGTGCCCGTTCACCGCCTGCTGGAGGTGGGTGAGGACCACGCCCGGGTTCTTGTCCTGCAGCTCGGTCATCAGCCGGTCACGGAGCACGTCCTGCGGGGCGCGGGGGGCGGCCTTGGAGGAGACGGACGCCGAGGAGACGTCCGAGGCCATGAGCACCGAGCTGGAGGAGCTCCCCGTCCAGTTGACCCGGGTGACCGCGAGGGTTCCGGAGAGCACCAGGACGACGGGCAGGACGAGGGCGAGAGTGCGGCCGATCCGGCGGGCGGGGCCGCCCCGGTGGCCGCGTCGTGTCTGAGGGATGGTGGAGTGCTTCACGCGTGAGAGGGTAGCGCCCGGTAATGATTTGGCGACATTTAGTCACCCTTATAGGGGATGAACTGCCGTCACTTTCTGGGTAAGGGGTTGACGCGCCTCGTCCGAAATGATTGCTCTGCCGGGGTATATCTCCACAGCGGAAGAGGCCCCGCGGCGGTCCGCGGGGCCTCTGACGTCAACCTGACCGGTTCGTCCCGGATTCACCCGGGGGTGCGCGGCCCGGGCGCCGCTCAGTCGGAGAGGCGCTCGCCCGTGGAGGTCGAGAACACATGGGTCTCACCCGGACGCGGCACGACGTGCAGCGTGGCGCCCTTCTCCGGCACCTGGCGGCCGTTGACCCGGACCACCAGGTCCTTGACCTCGCCGCCCACCTCGGCGGTGCCGTAGACGTAGCCGTCGGCGCCCAGCTCCTCGACGACGTTCACCGAGACGGCGAGACCGGCCGGTGCGTCATCGGAGTCCTTGGACAGCGTGGCGGCGGCGCCGCCCAGCTCGACCACGTCGAAGTGCTCGGGCCGGACGCCCACGGTGACCGTGCGGTCGCCCTTGTCGGTGGCGGCCTTCAGCGCGTCCCGGTTCACCGGCACCACGCTGTTGCCGAACTTCACGCCGCCGTCGGCGATCGGCACCTCGACCAGGTTCATGGCCGGGGAGCCGATGAAGCCGGCGACGAAGAGGTTGGCGGGCTTGTCGTACATGTTGCGCGGCGAGTCGACCTGCTGGAGCAGACCGTCCTTGAGCACCGCCACCCGGTCGCCCATCGTCATGGCCTCGACCTGGTCGTGGGTGACGTAGACGGTGGTGATGCCGAGGCGGCGCTGCAGCGAGGCGATCTGGGTGCGGGTGGACACGCGGAGCTTGGCGTCCAGGTTGGACAGCGGCTCGTCCATGAGGAAGACCTGCGGCTCGCGCACGATGGCGCGGCCCATGGCGACACGCTGGCGCTGACCGCCGGAGAGCGCCTTCGGCTTGCGGTCCAGGTACTCCGTGAGGTCGAGGATCTTCGCGGCCTCCTCGACCTTCTGCCGGATCTCCGCCTTGTTGACGCCGGCGATCTTGAGCGCGAAGCCCATGTTGTCGGCGACCGTCATGTGCGGGTAGAGGGCGTAGTTCTGGAACACCATGGCGATGTCCCGGTCCTTGGGCGGCAGGTGCGTGACGTCGCGGTCGCCGATGCGGATCGCACCGCCGTTGACGTCCTCCAGGCCCGCGAGCATGCGCAGGGAGGTGGACTTGCCGCAGCCCGACGGGCCGACCAGGACGAGGAACTCGCCGTCCTCGATCGCGATGTCGAGACCGTCGACGGCGGGCTTGCTGGAACCCGGGTAGATCCGGGTCGCCTTGTCGAACGTGACAGTGGCCATGGTGAATGGGCCCCCTTCTACCGGCAGGAACGTGCCGGACGATCCGTTGTAGGAAGGTGGTTGGTGTAGTCCACCGAAGTGAACCGGCTCAGGACGCTACCTGGCCCGCGGGCGGATTGTCAGTACCCGGAGCTCTGTGAACTTCGCGGAATTTCTCTCCGGGGCCGGGCCCGGACGTGGGTACACTGCACAGGCACGTATGCGCCACGCGTGCGTGCCTGCCTCCTTAGCTCAGCTGGTCAGAGCGCCGCTCTTGTAAAGCGAAGGTCGTCGGTTCGAATCCGACAGGGGGCTCTTACGCTGAACAGCGCGAACGCCCCGGCCGATGATCGGTCCGGGGCGTTCGACATCTACGGGTGACATCAACCGGGGCGGTCACTCACGGTCGATACGACGCCTGAGCAGGCGGTCCATATGGCTGATGGCCTCGCGCTGGGTATCGGACGTCACGTGCGTGTAGACGTCCATCGTGATGCTGATCTGGCTGTGGCCCAGGATCTCCATCACGATGCGGGGCGCGACACCGGCCGCGGTGAGGAGCGTGGCGCAGCCGTGCCGGGCGTCGTGCAGACGGATGCGCCGAAGGCCGGCGGCGGTGGCGATGCGGAAGAACGACCGGTTGATGTTCTGCGGGTCGATCGGGCGGCCGGTCCGGGTGGTGAAGACGTACGCGGACGGGGAGAGCTCGACCCCCGTGAGCCGCGCCGCCTCGGTCTGCCGCATCCGGTGCCAGCGAAGCGCGGCCAGGCAGATCAGCGGGAGGGGCACGGGACGCGCCCGGCCGCTCTTGGTGGTGTCCTCGTAGAGCTCCCCGCCGACGCGCTGCACCTGCTTGCTGACCCGCAACACGCGATGTTCGAGGTCCACGTCCGACCAGCGAAGCCCCAGGATCTCGCCGCGCCGCAGCCCCATGGCGACCGCCAGGACGAAGGCGGCGTACAGCGGATCACGGCGCGCGTGCTCCAGGAACGTCAGCGTCTCGTCGAGCGTCCACGGAGTCAGCTCGCGGCGGGGCACCTTCGGGGCCTCCACGAGCGATGCGGCGTTGCGCGTCACCAGCTCCTCGCGGCAGGCCGAGGTGAGGGCGGTCCTCAGGACGCGGTGTGCCTCCTTGGCCGTGGCCGGGGAGGCCCGGCGCGACACCTCGGCAACGAACGTCCGCACATGGCGAGGACCCAGTGCCTCCAGGGTCTTGGAGCCGAGCAGCGGCACGAGGTAGAGGCGCACGTGCATGGCGTACTTGCTGTACGTCGTCCGCTTGCGGTTGGGCTTGATGAAGTACTCCAACCAGAACGGCAGCCACTCGGCGAGTTTGGCCGACCGGGTGGGGACGGGCACGCCCTGGTCCACCTTGGCGAGCAGTTCCCGGCGCTTGGCGTCGCACTCGGCCCACGCGGGCACGGGTGCCGTCCGGCTGGAGCACGTACACCGCGCACTGGTAGCGGCCGTCCTTGCGCTTGGTGATGGTGCCGGCGCCGTTCGGGTTGCGCTTGCGCTCAGTGGCCATCAGGCAGCCTCCTCGAGCTGGCCGAGGATGAAGTTCTGGACAGCGTCAGCGGGGATGCGCCGAGCACCATCGATCTTGAGGGAGGTCAGGCGGCGAGAGCGGATCAGGTCGTAGACCTTGGAGCGGCCTACCTTCAGGCGGGCCATGACTTCCGGCACGGTCAGCAGCTCGGCGGTTGTGGCCGTCATGCGGCGGCTCCTTCCAGGGCCAGGTGGTCGCGTAGGGCTTCACGGGCGGTCTCGCGGTTGAGCTGGAGGTCGCGGGCGATGGTGGCGGCGAGGGCGGATTCGCCGGGGGTGTGGCCGTGGCCGGCGTACTGCCAGTCGGCGAGGACGAGGACGGTGTCCGGCTCGGTGTCGTCGAGTCCGAGGGCTTCGCGTTCCTGGGCGGCGCGGTAGTCGGCGCGTTCCTGGCGGAGGGCGCCGAGGGTGGTGGAGTAGCGGCGGGACTTGGTGGAGAAGTGGCCGCGGAAGCCGAGCATGTGGGCCCAGGCCCAGAGGCGGCGGTCGGGGTAGAGCGGGTCGAGTTCCTTGCAGGCCGTGATGAGGCGGCGGGTGTGGTCGGGGACCTGGTGGCGGTCGAGTTCGGAGAGTTCGCCGATGCGGCGGTCGAGGCTGCCGGTGTTCTCGGCGGCTTTGGTGGCGTACTTGGCGACGTAGGAGGCGACGGCCTGTTCGGTGATGTCGGAGCCGTCCCCGAAGGCCTTCACGGGGCGGACGTCGAGCTGGGTGCCCCAGCGGAAGGTCCGGGCGGGCTGGTCCTCGGCGGCCGGGACGGAGACCGACGTGTAGGAGTGCGCGGCGGCGGCGCGGATCGCGTCGGCGAGCAGCTGCACGGTGGCCCAGGACGGCGGCGGGGTGTCCGGGCCGTCGGGTCCGTCGAGGCGGATCACGGCGTGGAAGTGCAGGGCACCGCGTTTCTGGAACTCGGCGACCTTGCCGTAGGAGATGCGGCAGTGGTCGGCGAGTTCACGGCGGGAGAGGCCGGCGCGGGCGGCGATCTCGCGCCGGAGGCGGGTGGTGAAGCGCTGCCAGAGCTGTCCGGCGTGGTTGTTGAAGAGCACTGTGCCCGTGTAGTCGTACGTGTCCGGGTCGAGGGCGGTGCCGAGGGTCGGGTCGTCGGCCGGGTGGCGGGTGCCGCAGTGGCAGAGGCTGTGATCGGGCCGGTTGTGGACGCGGCCGAAGGACGGGGCGGTGAGGGTGGTGAAGACGCGGGGGTGGTCGCGGACGGTGGCGGCGATGTCCCTGCGGTCGTCACCGGCGAGGCCGGCGCGGATGAGGTGGTAGGTGTCGCCCGCGTACGTCCAGGCGCAGGCGGGGCAGCGGGAGGCGCGGCGGTTGCCGCAGGCCAGGCGCAGTCGTCCGCCGGGTTCGCCCTCGGTGGAGTAGTGGTGCAGGGTCTCGCCGGTGGTCTTGTCCTTGGTGAGGGTCCAGCCGGTCAGGTGGATGGGGTCGGCGCAGCCTCCGGTGCGGCGGATCTGGTCTTCCCAGCGGTGGTAGTCGGGGGCCGAGGCCACCCTCAGCAGGTCGCCGAGGGTGGTCGGGTCGAGCAGGGTCTCAGGCACGGGCGCCCTCCCGGTCGTGGCGGCGGGTGGGAGTGGTTCCGGTGCCGTGGCAGGTCGGGCAGTGCGCGGTGATGGTGCGCAGGTGGCCGCGGGCGTCGCGGTCGCCGAGGGTGATGGCGACGGAGGCGAAGCCGTCGCAGACCGGGCAGATCCTCGGCGGGGGCGGTGTGTGCTGGGCCATGATGGTGGTTCCTTTCGATTGCGGTTGGAAGGAACGGCCCCGGGTGGCGGCGTGCTTGGCGGCTTGTGCGCCACCCGGCGGCCTTTCAGCGAGAGATGCGCGAGCCCCGGCGGCCACGGCCCTTGGCCGCGTACATGGCCGCATCGGCAGCGGCGAGGGCATCGGTCAGCGACGGCGCGGGCAGCTCGGCGACGAGGCAGGCCCCGACCGAGGCGGCCAGCGGCAGCGACGCCCCGCATAAGGCAGCGGCTCGTGAAGCGCGGCGGTGAGCGCGCCCAGATCAGTGGCGGCCAGGTCGCGGACGACGGCGACGAACTCATCCCCTCCGAGGCGCCCGGCGATGCCGTTGTGTCCGCACCAGGAGCGCAGGCGGTCGGCGGTGGCGGCGAGGGCGGCGTCCCCGGCGGCGTGGCCGTGGGTGTCGTTGAGGGTTTTGAAGTGGTCGAGGTCGACCAGGAGGACGGCGGCGGTCGGGTGCCGGCGGATGAGGTGTTCGGCGCGGGCTGTCCATCCGGCGCGGGTGTGCAGGCCGGTGAGCGGGTCGCGGCGGGCTGTGGCGAGGCGGCGGGTGAGGATGCCGCCGTGCACGGCCCAGCCGAGTAACGGCGCGACGCTCGCGGCGAGCTGCAGATCCATGGCTTCTCCTTGGCGATGGCGGTTGGTTCGGCGTGGGAGGCGGCGGAATGCTTGGCGGCTTGTGCGCCCCCGGCGGCGGGTCAGCGGTGCTTGGTGCCGCTGTTGATCAGCGAGCGGACCACGAGGGCGCAGACGGCGACGGACGCGCCGGTGATGGCGACCGCAAGGAGCATCGAGACCAGGACGGCGCCGACGACCAGGACCACGGCTGTGCCGCCGCCTACGAGGGCAAGGGCAGTGCCCGGGGTGAGCTGGACGCTGGGCCGGGACGGCACCTGCGCGACGGTGGCGGGCGTGGGGGCGGTGTGCTGGGCCACGGTGGTCGGTTCGATGACAGCGGGCGGCGTGCTGACCCCGGTCGGAGTCGGCATGGTGGGGAGCTTCGGGCGGAGCATGGCTGTTCTCCTTCCTGCGCGGGCTACTTGATGAAGCCGTTGATCGCGGGTGCGAGGACGCTGTCGGCGAGGAGGAAGCCGCCAAGGAGCAGGACGGCGACGAGCCAGGCCGGCGGCCGGATGAGCTTGATGCCGAGGTAGCCGACCACGGCGAGGGCGAGCCAGAGCGGGACCTGCACGACGGGCCTCCTAGCGGATGCGGCAGCGGTGGGTACGGGCGGCGAGCTGGGCGGCGGAGGCGCTGGTGTAGTCGGCGGACCAGCCGCAACCGTCGGCGGTGCACACGGCCGCGTGCTTGGTCTGGCCGTGGCGGTCGCGGTGGGTGCCGATCTGCACCGGGCCGATGCTCAGCAGCGAGTGGAAGTGGTCGCGGGCGGGCATGGCGTTGTCCTTCCTGTCAGGCGAGGTGGGCGGCGATGGCATCGGCGAGGTGGGGCGGGACGCCGAGGCGGGCGCGCAGTGTGTCGGTGTCGATCGAGGAGCCGGTGCGGGTGCGGTACTCGTCGGCGACCTTGCGGGCGTGGTCGATGAGGACGGCGGGAACCGCGGGTTCCTGGGTCGTGGTGAGAAGGGCCTCAGGAGCGGGGTCTTCCGCAACCAGTGCCGGTGCGGCCTCAGGCTTCGGCTCGGGTTCTACGACCGGCTCGGGCTCGGTGGTTGCGTCGTCTGGGGTCGAGGCGGGTGCCGGCGGAACTGGCTCGGCATGGTGGGCGGAGTGAGCGAGGAGGGTTCCACCGAGGAAGGCCAGAGCGGGCCATCCGGCGATGCCGAGGCGGAGCAGGCCGGGTGGGTCGTCCAGGTCGAGGAAGCCAGCGGTGGCGATGTTCGCGCCGAGCGAGGCGAACAGAGCGACCAGGAACCAGCACCAGGCCAGCCGGGACGGGCCGTCGCTGCGGAGGCGTCGCCAGGCGGCGACCAGGAGCAGGTCGACGCTGACCGGGTAGGCCCATGCCTTCCAGCCGTCCTGACCGGCAGCGGCGGCCAGGTCGTGGAGGTGGGCGAAGGACAGGGCTCCAGCGATGACGGCCTGGACCAGGACCGCGTCGACGCGGAGCCGGGCGGCCATCAGGCCTCCTCGGCCGACGTGCCGGGCGGCTCGGGCAGCGAGGCGGCCAGGGAGGGGCTGACGGCGTCCACGAAGTCGAGGTCGGCGCCGGCCGTGTCCGCGTAGAGGGCGAGTTGGCCGAGCAGGAGCACGGTGCGGGCGAAGTCCTCGCAGTCGGGGCACATGGCGGTGGAGCTCCCTTCTTCAGGCATGGCAGGGGTAGGGACCTGGCGCGAAGGCGGTCGCGCCGACCGGAGGTGCGGGTGTTCAGGCCGTGACGGGAGCTGTCTCGGGCAGCGGCACCCAGTCATGGGCGGTGCTGGTCAGCACGGGTTGGAAGGCGGCCAGTTCGGGCACGTACGGGGTGCGATGGGCATGCCGGTTGCAGATGTTGACGGCCTGCCGCAGCGAGGTGTGCGGAGCGCGGATGCGGTGCCAGCCACCCGTGGAGTCCCCGGCGATGGCGATCCCGCGCATCTCGGCGGGAATCTGGATCGCGGCCAGGACGGCGTCCGGGGAGATGTCACCGAAGGCCATGTTGGCGCTGGTCTCGTCGTTGACGCGATGGGCGGTGCGGCCGGTGAGCTGGGCTCGGAGCATCGTGATGCCCTTACCGAGTTCCGAGCCGAAGCGCTGTCCGCAGATCTCCAGGTAGATGCCGGCGGCGCGGCCGAGCTGGGCGAGGCGAACCAGGGCCGTGATGATGCGGTCCCGCCGTTTCTCTTCTTCCTTGCTGGCGAAGAGAGCGAGTTCGGCGACCTCGTCGACCAGGACCACGACGGGGGTCGGGCGGAGGTGTTCCGGCAGGTCCCAGATGTCAGCGGCGATCTCCGCATCCGGGACACCCGCGGCGATGCGCTGCTCGTCGCGGATGAGCCGATAGACATCCTGCATACGGGCCACGAGGGCATCGAGCAGTTCGGCGGCAGTGTCGGGGTTGTCGGCGAGCGCCGAGAACCGGCGAGCCAAGGGGAACAACTCCACCCCCTGCTTGCAGTCGATTCCGACAAGGGCGACGTCCATCGGGGCGAGCCCGGCGACCAGGTTGCGTTGGTAGACCGACTTGCCCGACTCAGTGGCACCAAGCGTGAGGGCGTGGGGTATCGCCCGGTAGTCACGGTAGTGGACCGAGCCGTCCGCGCGCAGTGCGACCGGAACCAGCATCGGGCGGGTGTCTGTCTTGGCGGGCATCTGCACCCGCTTGAGCACGTCGTAGCCGGTCATCCGGACCTCTACGACGCCGGAGCGCAGTTCCCGGCAGGTGACGCCGTACATCGAGAACGAGTGCCGCATCCGGTCCGAGGCGGCGGCGATGTCGAAGGCGTCCTGGCCGGGCCGCAGCTTCAGCCGCAGAACCAGACCGGTCCTGGTCGGCCGCAACCGGAGGATGCGCGGCGGGCGGGAGTCCGGCACGAGCCGGTTGGCCATCCGGGCTAACGCCAGCCGCCAGCGGGACGGCGGCGCGGTAAGACCGCAGGCGTCCATGACGGAGCCGTAGCGGACCAGGACTCGCAGCGCCGCGAGGGCGACCCCGAAACTCAGCCAGTACCAGGCGGGACGCCACCACCGCAGCAGGCCCGCAGCAGCGACGACCAACACGAGCGCGACCGATAAGGCGGTCACGTCAGGCCGCCTTCGGCTGCGCGGCGTTGGCGGCGAGCGAGGTGACCGCGACCGCACGGAACGCGATGCCGTGCCGCTTCTGCCCGTTGAAGTCGTTTTCCCACGGCCGGGCGATCAACCCGGTGAGTGCCACCGGCGTGCCCATGGCCAGCTCGCCCGTGATGCCGGGCTCCGGGACGGTGATGGACAGGATCTCCACCTCGTCGTTCGCCGCGAACATCACGTCCACGGTCATCAGCTTCGCGCCGGTCTCGATGTCGGTGGCGATCTCACCGGTACGGCGGTCCTTGACCTTGGGCTGCGGAGTCTTAGCGACCATCACGGTCGCGGCGGAGGTGTCGACGGGGATCTGACGCACAGCGAATCACTCCTATACAGAGGCTGGACTCCGTCACTCATGTACATGAGTGACATGAAGAAGAGTGCACCACTCCTATACATGAGTCAACCCGCCGCGAAGGAAACTCGCGGCGGGTTGGCAGGACTTGAGCGCCCGTCAGTCCTCGGCCGGGATCCGGTACTCGAAAACGAACTGGTCAGCGGCCATGAGCGTGTCGCAGACCTCGACAACCCGCCCCTCAGTCGTACGAGCCTCCCGCACCAGGTGAACCACAGGAGCACCGGCGCTCAGAGCAAGCTCGGAAGCCTCTGCCTTCGAGGCCGGGCGTGCCTGCAGGGTTTCGACGAACTCGGCGAACTCATGCCCGTGGTCCTCGAGTCGGGCGTAGATGCCACCACCGCCGGGATTCTCTGCGAACAGCTCAGGGATGTCCTTCACGACATCCCACGGAAGGTACGAGCTCGCGGTCTCGACGGGAGTGCCGTTGCGGAAGTAGAGACGCCGTCGCGCGAGCACCTGGGTGCCGGCGGGGACGTCCAGTCGGCGGGCCGCATCCTCTGGGGCCTCCATCGGACCGATGTACAGGACGGTCACCTTGGCCGTGGCGCCGGACTGCGCCGACTCGGCTAGATACGCGGCCTTGCCACCCCTGCGATGCGACCGCCGGAAGCGATCGGAGGAACGATGCCGCACCGGCGGTCGATCCTTCACCGTCGAACCCTTGCCGTGCCGCGTCTCCACGAGCCCGCTGGCACGCACCTCAACCATGGCCTTGCGAATCGTGCCGCCCGAAACGCCGTAGCGATCGACCAGCTCGGACTCACTCGGCACCATCTCGCCGGGCTTGAGGACACCCGCCCGAATCTGCTGCACGATCTCTTCGGCGATCTGCACGTACCGAGGTACGGACCTCTCACCTCCTACCGCGGTTCCCATAGTCCTTCTCTTCCTCCTATGCTCCTGTACATGAGTAACAGCGCCCCGGAAGGCCAGTCAACGCCACTGCACTCCGTGTCTGTGGCCGGGGTGGTGGTGCGTGAGGACGGCAGGCTTCTGGCGATTCGCCGTGCCGACAACGGCACTTGGGAGCTCCCCGGTGGCGTCCTCGAACTCAAGGAGACCCCAGAGGCCGGCGTCGCCCGCGAGGTCCTGGAGGAGACCGGCATCCACGTCGAGGTGGACGAACTCACCGGGGTCTACAAGAACACCACCCGGGGCGTCGTCGCACTGGTCTTCAGGTGCAAGCCCTCCGGCGGGACCGAGCGCACGTCCAGCGAGTCGACGGCCGTCGACTGGCTCACGCCCGACGAGGTCTCAGAGCGCATGTCCGAGGTCTTCGCGATCCGGCTCTTGGATGCCCTGGACGACAACGGCCCTCACGTGAGGAGCCACGACGGACGGCGACTCATCCCAGCGGGATAAGACTTTCTCTACTTCATCAAGCCCGCGCACGGCGCGGGTGCGCGCCGCCTCTGCGGCGCGGCCTGCCTCCTGTCTGCGCCCCGGCTGGCCGCGCCGGGCGGCGCGCTGGCGAGCTGCGGGTATGAAGTGGGAGACACCCTCTGTGGCTGGGGCGGTCGGCTCCACGGCTTTAGGCAGCCACTTTGGGGCGAGCCTCTAAGATCATGGCCCCAACGTCGTGCTTTAACGGGCAGGTCCACAGACTGCCCGACGCGCCGGAAGCTTACGGGGCCATGATCACTCGCCCCAAAGCAGCTCCAGCCCAAAGCCGCTCCGCCGACTAGCTTGTGAACGCGTTACATTTTCAGGACTGTTAACGCCCCTTCACCTTGCAAGCATGTTCCAGCTCCGCGACCAGTTCAGACACGGAGGAGCTAGGATTCGGGGGGTTATGATTAACGCGAATAGCCTCGCATTTTTCAGCCCTCACCTTGGCCTCTGGGTACTTTGAGTAAGGAAAATTGGAAGGCAATTTCTTTCCGGAAACTCCATGCTTCTTCAATTTGCCAGCCAGGGCCTGCGCCGTGACCCAGGCCCTGTGCTCCTCGTAATGCCAAAGTAGCCAGATTTCGAAACAGGGACTACTTACGGCAATGTGTAAGCTGTTGCGGGATGCAAGTTCGCATGCAGAAGGAAGTGTTGCGTGGGTATCTACGTCAACTACGCACCAGACAGAGTCGAATGCATCGCCGTCTTGTTCTTCTCGCCTGCGACGCTGATCGGCTTCACGGACGACGCTTAGAGGGTCTCGGCCAGTTCCGATAGGTCTGACGGATATCACGTGAACGGCGCGAGCGTTGAGGTGTGAAGCGAGGCCCTCAAAATATTGCGGCTCTGTCTTCACTCCTTCCGTGACGATCAGAACCTTCTTGTTTTCCGATCTCCTGCCGCGAGATTTCGAAATCTTCTGCGAACCCCTGACCTGACGGCGACTCACTCATGTTCTCCTACAACCAAGGAAGCGCGTAGATCCTCCCAGGAGACGGCAGGCACCGCTCCGTAACGCCCGCTTAGATAGCGGCGTTCCAGGTTATGATCTGCCTTGACCGGAAAGTCCGTCAAGGGGTAGTACTCTGACGCCCCGGCCCCGTCCTTCTCGGCGAACCAGACGTCCTCCTTCTCCAAGGCTCCTCCGGCTAGGTGCCCCATGAGTGACGTGTCATGCGAAGCGAAGATCAACTGAGCGCCCTTAGAGTTGATCTCCGCATCCCTGAATAGAGAGATAAAGGCGGCCGTGAGGCGCGGATGCAGGCTTGCGTCAATCTCATCCACGACAAATACATGACCGTTATCGATAGCTCGAAGCGCCGGGATGGCAAGTGACAACCAAGCTACCGTTCCGCTACTTTCATTCTCGATGTCGAGGATGTAATCTTCCGCCCGCTCTCCCCCTTTATGCCAAAACTTGATTTTCCGCTTCTGGTCCGCAAGGAAGAACTCCATGAATTCTTCTTTGTTAAAGCGGGAATCATCCCCGAACGTTTCGAACACGCTTTCGGCGACTTTGACTGCCATGTCGAGCACGTCTGGGGCTAGCTCTACATCCTCCACTGTGAGGCGGGAAATTCCCAGGTCTGCGAATTTGAGAAGGTTCTCGGCCCTCCATCGAATCGAGTCGCTTTCCATCCATTTCTTGATCGCCCTGATTCTACCCTTTTGCTGTTCTTCTGAATATGCTGCATATTGGATGTGCCGAGTGAGTTGGCGATGCACCCGCTTGATCTGGGCGTGCCCCTCCCTCGCGGCAACCGTCAAGAACAGATTCTTCGCGCCTGTCTTTCGGGAAATGCGTACGTTTTCGCCCTTCAGGAATCGTCCGAAGGTGTAGTTATCAGGTCCGATCCCCGATCGATCGAACAAAACCCTGCGGCGTCCTTCCGGGAATGTTGAGAGCCATTCCGCCTTGACTCCCTCGGCATCGCTTTCGAAGCCATAGACGTACCTCGTGCCGGTTAGTGTGAAGTCGAACTCGTACGCGGACGTTTGTGTTGCGGAGTGGGCGTCCAAGGCGAATGGGCGGTACGGAAATGACTTCTCTTTAGTCCATTCTGCGGATTGTCGAATTGCCCTAAGGGCGAAATGAATCGCGTCCAGCAGATTCGTCTTCCCGGAGGCGTTGGATCCGAAAATGCCTACGATCCGGTTGGTTGCAGCCCTCCAGTCGCCGTCGGCTGGCCGTACACCCTCGAAGCTCGACTTCGTCAGTACTAGCTCGGTGGAGTCTCGAATCGATCGATGGTTCGTCACGCGGAACCTGAGCAGCATGGTCACATCACCCTCGAGTGCAGTTTCGTTCCCTCTAGAGAGGATTTCCATCCCCAGGTGTGCTGAAACTGTACCCAGTAGGCAGGCAGGGGGCCAGGCGCTTGCTCCGTCAGAGGTACCTGGGTTGCGGCGCCCTTCTGCGGGCCGAGGCCAAGATGGCCGGCCAGCTCACTCGTATCCGCTCCGGAGGTCAGCGGTGCCGTATCCGCCGACCTCCACGGCTACGTCCGCTGTAGCAGTCGACGGCCCTACATCGCATGCGCTAGGTCCAACTGCTTGAGCAGTGATCACGACCGACCGCTGGGCCGTCCCTGGGCCGTCCGAGGCCGACCAACCCTGACAGTCGGCACCCACGGGTGACCACCCCCACCCCGCACTGGCCTGGGCTCCCGGAGTCGATCTGCGACACTGGTACCACCATGCCCAAGCCCGGAGAACTGGCATGACGAAGCCGGGCCGGCTGACTACGGTGGCCCCGTGCTGAACAGCGATGGGGGTCTAGCAGCCTGGCTGGAGTCGAAGCGGCTGCTCACCAGTCCTGAGCGTCACATCGACACGTTGCGATGTCTGCTCGCCGCCGACGACGACGCGCTTCTGATGTACGACTACGACCTGATCAGCGATCCACAGACGGTCGCCATTGTGAAGGCTCAGCAGCGCGCAGCGGGACAGCGCCGCCGTAGGCTGCGGCGACTGACGACGCGTCGGCGCCTCGCAAAGTGACATCAGCGGATGACATCAACGCATGACATCAACGCCCCTGGACGGCGGCGGACTGGAACGATCGTGAGGGCACCGGGAACTGCCAGTGCCGTGATCGCGGAGCAGGCCGCAGAGCTCGGTGAGCGAACTTGTAAAGCGAAGGTCGTCGGTTCGAATCCGACAGGGGGCTCTGCATGCGGGGCTCCGAGCCGGGGGTCGTCCCCGGAGTCGGGCCCTGATCGGCCCCGGACGTCCCGTCCGGGGCCGTTCGCGTGTGCGCCGCGCGAGGGGGCGGGGGTCTCGGGTCGCCCCGACGTCCGGCAGCGGGGCGAGGCCCGGGCTGCGCGAGAAGCGCGTCCCCCGCACTTCGGCGATGACGCGTCCGCGATGACGCGTCCGCCCTCCCCGCGACCGCTGTCCATCTCGGCCACGTGTCGGCTGGCGGCTCGCCGCCGAGGCCGCCCCGCTCGCCGCCCCCGCTCCCATAACCCCGCCGCCGCGGTCGCGGGCCACCGCGCCATGGTGGAGGCGGCTGGTGGGGGACGTCGAGGACCGGCGCGCCGCGCGGCTCGGCCCGCCCGTGAAGACGCTCGGCGACACCCATGGCCGCGAGTCGCTCGGATCGCCGGGCTCTTCACCGTGGTACGACTGTGCTCCGTGGGGGATTTGTGTAGGCATGCAACCACATGGGGCTTCTTTCGAAAGCCCTGCCGAAGGTGTGGCGCGGCGGTTCCGGCTGGGCTTCCGGTCCGTCTCCTGGCGAAAGGGCGGGGGAAGTGAGGAGCCGACCGGTTCCGGCGTCCGTCCTGGCGGGGGTCGGGTCGTACGTGCCACCGCGCCGGGTGGCCAACGAGGAGCTGGCGGAGCGCCTGGGCCGTTCGCCCGAGTGGATCCTCCAGCGCTCCGGCATCCGGTACCGGCACGTCGTGGAGCCAGGTGCCACCAGCGGGGACCTGGCTGTCGCGGCCGGCCGCGCGGCCCTCTGCCGGTCGGGTGTCGACGAGGTCGCGGCCGTGGTCGTCGCCACCACGACTCCGGACAGGCCGTGCCCCGGCACCGCCCCGGGCGTCGCCTCGCGCCTGGGGATGACCGGGGCGACCGCGCTGGACGTCCAGGCCGTGTGCGCCGGCTTCGTCTACGGACTGGGGGTCGCGCAGGGCCTGATCGCCGCGGGCACGGCCGACAGCGTCCTGGTCGTCGGCGCGGACACGCTCTCGCTGAACGTCGCCCCGGACGACCCCACGAGCATGCTCTTCGGAGACGGTGCCGGCGCCGTCGTCCTGCGTTCGGGTCACGACGAGGAGCCCGGCGCCCTGGGGACATGCGTGCTGGGCAGCGACGGCGGTGGCCGCGATCTGATCACCGCACGCGGTGGCGGATCCGAGGAGCGCTCGAAGGCCGGCGGCGCTCCGGCGGACCCGTACCTGCGCCTGGAGGGGCGGGAGGTGTTCTGGCGAGCCGTGGCGCACATGACGTCCGCCTCACGCGCCGCGCTGGACGCCGCGCGGTGGAAGCCGCAGGAGGCGGACCGGATCGTCGCGCACCAGGCGAACGCACGGATCCTGCCCGTGCTCGCGCGGCGGTTGGGCGTCCCGACGGACCGTGCGCTGTCCAACATCGAGCGGGTCGGCAACACCTCGGCCGCCTCGATTCCGATCCTGCTGGATCACGCCGGCCGCGCAGGAGACCTCGAACCCGGCCACCGGGTCCTGCTCACGGCCTTCGGCGGCGGCCTCACCTGGGGTGCCACGACCCTCGTGTGGCCGTGCCTCGAACGCTCGCACTGACTCGTCCCGGAGGAACGGCATGTACGACACCCTGGTGAACATCCTGACCGGCAGGTTCCAGGTGCGGCCCGAGCTGGTGACCCCCGAGGCCACGCCGCCGGCCCTCGGGCTGGACTCCCTGTTCGTGGTGGAGCTGTCCTTCGTGCTGGAGGAGGAGGCCGGGCTGAAGGTCGGCTTCGACGAACTCGCGGAAGCCGACACCGTGGCCGAGATCGCACGGCTGATGCGGCAGGAGCGGGAGAGGCGGGACGCGTCGGTCTGAGGCCCGCCGACCGCACCAGCGAGGGGCGTCAGGGGCGGGCGGCGCCCCCGGGGCGCCGGAACAGCAGGGCGTGCACCGTGAAACGTGACCCGTCGAACTCCGCCCGCCCTGCCGCTCGCAGTTCCTTCAGACGCAGCTGCAGGGTCTCCCTGTGCTCGGCGTACGCCAGCAGCGGGATGTCCATCTCGAAGATCTCCAGCGTCTCGGTCTCGTAGCCGCGCGAGCCGAGTTCCGCGACGGTCCGGGGGATGTCGGCGAGAGAGGAGTGCGCCATCAGCAGAGAGCCGCCCGGCGTCAGGAACCGGTCCACGCGGTCGACGACGGCGTCGTACACCGCGCGGCCGCCCCGCCGGGCGACGAGGGCCGTCTCCAACCCGTCCCCCCTGGCGTAGCTCGGATCGTAGGGAAGGTGCGGCGGGTTGGTGATCACCAGGTCGAACCGCTCGCCCGGTGTGTACTCCTCCAGCGCCGACGTGACACACGTGAGCCGTGAGCCGTCGAGCCCGTTCGCGGTCACGTTGGCCACGGTCTGGGCGACGGAGGCGGGGTTGATGTCCAGAGCCGTCACCCGCTCGGCACCGGCCGCGAGCAGGGCGACGCTGTAGAGACCGGAACCGGCTCCGACGTCCAGGGCGCTGACGCCCTCCAGTACGGGAGCGCCGTCGCCGTCGAGCGCGCTGAGCAGGCTCAGTCCGCAGTCGGTCGGGAACAGGACCTCCGAGGGGTCCTCCACCACGATCCGCAGACGCGTGCCGCGGAACGCGAAGATCCCGCACGAGGGCCGGGCCTGCCACAGCGAACCGTTCCCGCCGGCGGGCAGGACACGGCGCCGGGTCGGCGTGCGGTCGGGTGCACTGGTCATCGGAGCGGAACCTTTCAGGAGGTCAGGAGGTCAGGAGGTCAGGAGGTCAGGAGGTCAGGAGGTCAGGAGGTCAGGAGGTCAGGAGGTCAGGAGGTCAGGAGGTCAGGAGGTCAGGAGGTCAGGAGGTCAGGAGGTCAGGAGGAGGGGGCGGGCCGACGGGGGCAGGGGGGCGGAATCCACGGGGCCCGCCGCGTCCGGCGCGGCCGGTCACTCGGCGAGGGCGGACAGCACGATGCGTACGGAGTCGTCGGCGATGCGCTGCGCGCGGGACGCCGGCACCAGCCCCTCGACATAGCTGAAGTTCCACGCGAGCCGGTCGGGCCCGGTGGTCACCGCGGCCACGACGGCGCCCATCACCGAGACGCCGGTGAGGAACTGGGCGCCGTCGATCCGCCAGGGGCCCGCCAGTTCGGGGAAGTCGTAGCGGCCGACGTTGGACAGGCACAGGTTGATCGGCCCCTCCTCGTCCATGAACCGCATGAACGACGCGCCGTCCGCCAGCGAGCCGGGACCCGCCACGCGCGGCAGGCTGATCGTGGCCAGGTGGTCCTGCCGCTTCCGGCGCCGCACCAGGTCCTGGCTGACGGTCCGGGCCATGGGCCACAGCGACCCGCCCGGCTCGTAGCGGACGCGGGTGGGGACCGTGGCCACGTACGTGCCGACCTCGTCGGGGAGGACGGGCGGTTCGAGGCCGGCGCGGAAGTCGACCGGCGAACCGATCGAGAAGTGCGCGGCGGCCGGGGTGCCCGCGTCCAGGGCGACCGCCGACACCAGCGCGGCGGCCAGGGCCCCGTGGACCGTGGTGCCGTGCCGCCTGGCCGCCCGCACCAGCCGTCGCACCTGGTCGGCGGTGAGGGACCGATGCGTCATCCGGGTGCGCCGCTGCTCGAACGGGACGTGCGCGTCGGGGACGATCCGCTGGGCGGGGCGGGTCAGGGAGGCCCGTTCCTCCCGGCGCATCAGGGCCCGGAACCCGGCGGCGCCCGCCGCGCCCCGGTGGCGGCGCGGGAGCAGGTCGTCCGTCGCGGGAAGAACCCGCCGGGAAACGGTCTGCGGCGTTGCTCCGCACTCCAGTCGGGCGGCGATCTCGATCCACTCGCGGACCAGGGACAGGCACGTCCGGCCGTCGGCGATGACGTGCGAGACCGTCAGCAGCAGGTCGTGGACGGCTCCCTGGCCGCCCTTCCCGTCTCCGTCCCGGTCTCCGTCCCTGTCTCCGTCCGCGTCCTCGTTCCCGTTCCGCGTCCCTCCCGATGTGATCACCACCGCGCGCAGCAGCGGCCCCGCGCTCCAGTCCAGGCCCTCCGCCAGCTCGCGCTCGTCGACCTCGTGCTGCCACCGGGTGTCGGCGCCGGGGCCGCCCGCCGGCACCCGGACGTGCCGGAGCGGGATCTGCCGTCCGTCCAGGGGGACGAAGGCGGGGTGTGCGCCGGTGCCGTCGTCGGTGATCGCGACGCGCAGCAGGGGATGCCGCAACTGGAGGACGTCCAGGGCGCGGCGGTGCAGCGACGGGGACAGGTCACCGTGGACCCGGGCACGGGCGATGACATTGAGCGGCGAGGTCAGGTCGGCGATCCAGTACAGCCGTTCCAGGGGACTCAGATCCCGGCGGACGCCACCGGGCCCGGCGGCCCGCCCGCCCGGGTAGGTGAGGGCCCGCGCGGTCTGCCGGACGAGGACGCGGCGGGGCACCAGCCGGAAGTACGTGTCGCGGACCAGACGCCGGTGCGGACGGGCCCCCTGGGTCAGTCTGTTCATGCTGCGGGAGCCGGCCACCATCGCCCGCGCGCGGTCGCGGCGCAGTTCCTCGTACGCGCGCAGGGCCCGCACCGGGTCGTCGCGCGTCGTCGGATCGGCCAGCGCGCGGGCCAGGACGACGGCGTCCTCCATGGCCGTGCCCGCCCCCTGGGCGAGCGTGGTCAGCATGGGGTGGGCGGCGTCGCCGAGGAGGGTGAGGGGTCCGTCGCCCCACCGTTCCAGGAAGGCCCGGTCGCGCGAGGGGACGGTGAGGATGTCCGCCTCGGGGGTGGCCTCGATGGCCGCCCGCACCTCATCGGCCCACCCCTCGTACGCGTGCCGGACGTCGTCCTTGACGCGGTCCGGGGCGGGCGTGCCACGGGTGGTGCTCATGGCCGCCCACCAGTAGCACCGGCCGTGGCCGATGTCGATGAGGCCGAAGCGCTGCCCGCGCCCCCAGTAGTGGCGTACGGCCCCTTCGGTGAGGCGCGGGTGCCGGAAGGGGACGATGCCGAGCCGGAAGAGGTGGTCGCAGTCCCGTGGCTGCTCGGGCCCGACGAGGTGGCGCCGTACGGCGGAGTGGAACCCGTCGGCGCCGACGAGGACGTCCCCGCTCGCCGAGCGGCCGTCCCCGAAGCGGACGGTGACCCCCGGGCCCGCGGTGTCGAATCCGGTGGCCGCGGCCCCCAAGTGGACGGGGCAGTCGCCGGCTTCCGTCAGCAGGGCCTCCTGGAGGTCCGCGCGGCTGAGGCAGAAGCTCCGCGCGCCCGCCCGTTCGCAGGCCTCTGCGAACGGCAGGTCCCTGATGAGCCGGCCGCGCCGGTCCATGATCCTGAACGACTCCACGGCCCGGCCGCGTTTGCCCAGGGCCAGGTCGATGCCGAGGCCGGCGAGGGCGGTGACGGCGTTACTCATGACCGACAGGCCGGAGCCGGCTTCGCGCAGCTCGGTGGCGCGCTCGTACACCTCGACGTCGACACCGACGCGCCTGAGCGCGACCGCGCACGTCAGACCGCCGATGCCGGCACCGACGACGAGGGCTTTCACGGGACGTCCCGATGGCATGGCGTCAGACCGTCCCGTGGTCTCGGTCGGATGCGTCGATCAACTCGGCGAGCGTGCCGGCCAGATGTGCCACGTGCGGCTCTTCCATCATCGTCAGGTGGTCCCCGGGGACCCGGACCGTCCGGATCCGTCCGCCGGTCACGGCGCTCCAGCCGTTGCAGGGGTCCTGGTGGCGGGTGCGGGCGGCGCCGTGCATGGCGGACAGCACGGCGGGCAGTGGCTCGGCGGCCCGGATCAGTGTGAGGTCCTGGTCCTCGCGCGGGGGCCGGTAGGCCAGCGTCGCCTGCCAGTTCGCCCGGTAGACGTCGAACAGGCGGCGGACGACGCCCCCGGAGCTGCCGGCCGGCAGGATGCCCCGCTCGCCCGCGACCCGCGCCATGGACGCGAACCTCTCCTCCGGCGAGCCGGGCCCGCCCGGGACGGCCGGGGCGGGTGCCGTGCCGCCGTCGCGCGGCCAGAGCAGCTCGTGGAAGAACCACTCCAGCATGGCCTCGTCGTCGTGCGGGGAGCGCGGCCCCTGATCCAGGGCGGTGGTGTCCACCACCAGCAGGGTCACCCGCTCGCCCGCCGCCCGCAGCCGGCGGGCGATCTCGAAGGCGACGAAGCCGCCGAAGGACCATCCGCCGACGGTGTACGGGCCGTGCGGGCGCACCGTCCGCAGCGCGGCGAGGTAGCTCTCCGCGAGCTCCTCCACCGTGCGCAGCGGGGCGGTGCCGGGGTCCGCCCCGGCGGCCTGGAACGCGTACAGCGGCCGGCCGGCCGGGAAGTGGCGGGCGAACGCGACGTAGCACAGCACGGTGCCGCCCATCGGGTGGACCATGAACAGCGGCGGGCGGGTGCCCTGGAGGCGGAGCGGCACCACGAGGTCGAACGAGGCCTTCGCCCCGCCGTCGCGCAGCCGCGCCGCGAGCCCGGCGGGGGTGGGGGACGCGACGAACTCGGCCAGGGGGAGCTGCGTTTGGTAGAGCTGTTCGATCCGGACCACCAGCCGCATCGCGGTCAGGGAGGTGCCGCCGAGGTCGAAGAGGCTGTCGTGCGTCCCCACCGTGTCCAGCCCCAGGGCGTCCGCCATCATCTCGGCGAGCGTCCGCTCGTACGCGTCGCGCGGACCGGTGTCGGGAACGCGGCCGGGGGCGGCCAGCGGGGTGCGGCGCAGTGCGGCGTCGTCGCGTTTGCCACTGGGCGTCAGCGGCCACCGGGGGACCCATTGCAGGTGCGAGGGGACCATGTGGGCGGGCAGGACGGCGCGCAACCGCTCGCGGACGCCGGCCAGGTCCTCGTCCGTGCCGTCGCCGAGGAGGAAGGCGGCGAGGAAGGTCTCGCCGTCCGCCCGTTCGCGGGCCACGACCGCGGCGTCGCGCAGGCCGGGACAGCCGTGCTCCAGGCCGGTGACGGCCAGCTCCACCTCGGCGGGCTCCACGCGGAAGCCCCGCACCTTCACCTGCGCGTCGTCGCGTCCGAGGAAGACGACGTCGCCGCCCGGGAGCACCATGCCGACGTCGCCCGTGTAGTAGAGCCGGTGCTCCGCGTCCGCGAAGGGGTGCGGGAGGAAGCGCTCCTTCGTCAGGTCCGGCCGGCCCTCGTAGCCGTCGGCCAGGAAGTTGCCGCCGAGGTGGATGTCGCCCCGCGCCCCGATCGGCACCGGGCGCATCCGCTTGTCCAGGACGTGCACCTCGGCCCCGTCGACCGCGCGGCCGATCGGCGGCAGCGCGGGGAAGGCCGCGGGGTCCCCGGTCATGGTGAACGCGGTGACCACGTGCGTCTCGGTGGGGCCGTACTGGTTCTCCAGGACGGCCCCCGGGAGTCGGGCGCAGAACGCGCGGATCTCCGGGGTGACGCGCAGCTGCTCGCCGCAGGTGATCACCGACCGCAGGGCCGGCGGTGTGACGCCCGACATGCCGGCGGTTTCCGCGAGCTGCTGCAGGGCCACCGGGGGGAGGAAGACCTGCTCGACGCGCTCGCGGTCCAGCAGGCGCAGCAGCGCGGGCATGTCCCGCCGCTGCGCGTCGCCGGCCAGGCACAGGGCGCCGCCGGAGCACAGGGTGGAGAAGATCTCCTGGAAGGAGATGTCGAAGCTCAGCGGCGCGAACTGGAGCGTGACGCCGCCCGGGACGGCGCTGGGCGCCGCCGTCTGCCAGGCCACCAGGGCGGCCAGGGTGCGGTGCGGCATGACGACGCCCTTGGGGGTCCCGGTGGACCCCGAGGTGAACAGGACGTACGCGGTGTCCCCGCCGTCCGGTCCGCCCCGCGCCGGTCCGTCCGCACCGCCCCGCGCCGGACGCACGGGTGCGGGCGCGGCCACCGATTCGGCGGACAGCAGCAGCGCAGGGTCGCCGGCGAGGTGGGCGTACGCGGCCTCGGCCACGACGCGGAAGGGCCGGGCCTGCTCCACCATGGCGGCCAGCCGGGCGGGCGGGTAGCCGACGTCCATGGGGACGACCGCGCATCCGGCGCGCATGACGCCCAGGAGCACCGCCATGGTGAGCGGGGACCGGTTCATGGCGACCCCGATCCGGGCGTTCGCCGGTGCGCCGAGCGCGTACAGCCGTCCGGCCACGTTCTCCGCGGCCTCGGCCAGCCGGGCGTAGCTCCACCGTTCCCCGCCCGCCACCACGGCGGTCGCGTCCGGGGTGCGGGCCGCCTGCTCGGCGAAGCGGGAGACGACCGTGGGGTGCTCCGCCGGAGGGGCGAGGACGGGGCGGGGGGCGAGGAAGCCGAAGTCCGGCCGTCCGTCCGGCTCGTCCACCAGACGGTGCAGGACGCGTCGGTATCCGTCCGCGTAGAGGTCGCCCTGCTCGGCCGGGAAGGTCTCTCCGTCGCAGTCGATCCGCAGCCACGTGCCGGTGCCGTCCGGTTCGGTGATCGCGTTCACCAGCAGGCGGAAGTCGTTCTCCTCCCAGGTGCGGAACCCGGTGAGGCGCAGGCCGGGCAGGTCGAGCACGCGGGAGAGCTGGCGGAAGTGCACGTAGTTGAAGGCGGTGTCCAGCACCGGGGCGCCGTGGTCCTCCTGGACGGCGCTGAGCGGGTAGTGGCGGTGGGGGTGGTCCTGCTGCTCCTGGCGGAAGCTCGCGCGCGCCACGTCCAGCCAGCAGCCCCGCGCGGTGTCCAGGCGTACGGGCACGGTGTTCAGGAAGAGTCCGGCGGTTCGCTCCGCGCCGGCCGTCCCGGGCCGGCCGTGGGTGATCAGACCCGTGACGACGTCACGGGTGCCGGCGAGCGCCGCCAGCGTCAGAGCGTGCGCCGCGAAGAGCACGGACTTGACGGGCAGGGCGTGCTCGGCCGCGAGGCTGCGCACCCGCTCGACGAGACCGGCGGGCAGGTCGACCCGCCGGGAGGCCGGGTGGTGTCCGGTGCCGGGCAGGTGCGGCGAGAACGACTCGACCGGCGGGGGCTCGCAGCCGGCCAGCTTCTCGCGCCAGTACCGCCGGGACTCCGGCGAACGCAGGGCGGCCCGCTCCCACCGCACGTGGGCCGCCGGTGAGGGGGGCGGCGCTCCGTCCACGGGACCGGTGTCCAGGCCGAGGCCGTGGGCGTAGTCCTGGAGCAGTTCCTGGAGCAGGGTGGCGACGCTGCCGCCGTCGAGGAGCGCGTGGTGGAAGCTGAGCACCAGGTCGACCGCGGCGGGGCGCACGTGGGCGCGGAGCAGGTACAGCGGCGGCCGGTCGAACGCGTAGGGGTGACGACGGCGTTCCTCGACGTGCACGGCCACCGCGGCCTCGGCCGCCGCTCCGTCCAGTGGACGCAGGTCGGCGATCTCCAGGCCGCCGCGCACCCGGGGCAGGACGACCTGCAGGGGTTCGGCGCCCTTCAGGTCGAAGGCCGACCGCAGCGCCGGGTGCCGTGCCACCAGCCGGTCGAAGGCGCGGCGGAACCCCTCCTCGTCCCACGGCATCTCCAGGGTGTACCGGAAGACGTCCCGGTACCGGGCCGAGGACTCGTGCCTGCGGCTGTGGTAGAGCAGGCTGAGCTGGAGCCGGGTCAGCGGATGGGCGTCCTCGGCGTCCCTTAGCCGGGCCCGGTCCACGTCGGCCACGAGGGCGAACGGAGCCGGGCCGGCGTCGGCGCCGGACGCGTCGCACTCCTCGGCGTACGGGGCGAGGCCCGCCACCGTCGGGTTCCGCAGGATGTCGGTGAGCGAGACGCGCAGGCCCCGGGCCTCCGCCTCGGCGCGCACCCTGAGCATGGTGATCGAGTCGCCGCCGAGGGCGAAGTAGTCGTCGTGCACCCCCACCGCGTCGTGGCCCAGGACGCGGGCCCAGACCTCGGCGAGGGCCGCCTCGGTGCGGTTGCGCGGCTGCCCGCCCCCGGCGGGCCCGGGGACGGCCCCGGCGGTGTCGTCCGGCGGGGGGAGGGCGCGGCGGTCGGCCTTGCCGTTGGGGGACAGCGGGATCGCGTCGATCCGGGTGAAGGACGCCGGGACCATGAACGCCGGCAGCGCCTGCGCGAGCCGCTCGCGCAGCAGCGCCGTGCCGATCGCGGCTTCGGCGACGTAGTAGCCCGCCAGGACGGTTCCCCGGTCGGCGGTGGCACGTCCCACCACGACGGCGTCCCGCACCCCGGGGACCGCGCGCAGGGCGGCCGCCACCTCGCCGGGCTCGACGCGCTGTCCCCGGATCTTGACCTGGTCGTCGATCCGTCCGAGGTACTCCAGGGTGCCGTCGGCGAGCCACCGGGCCAGGTCACCGCTGCGGTAGAGGCGACCGCCCGGCACGAACGGGTCGTCGCCGAACCTCTCGGCGGTCAGCTCGGGGCGGTCGAGGTACCCCCGGGCGACGCCGACTCCGCCGATGCACAGCTCGCCGGCGACGCCGACGGGTTGCGGCAGGTCGTCGGCGCCCAGCACGTACAGCCCGGTGTTGTCGATCGGCCGGCCGATGGGGACCCGGGTGACGCCGAGGGCGGGGTCGGTCGGGCAGTCGTAGGACGAGACGTCGACCGTCGCCTCGGTCGGGCCGTACAGGTTCACGAGCCGCGCCGGCCGCTCGGCGCCGCTCTCGCGGCGGCACCGGTCGGCGAGGCGGTTGAACCGCTCGACCTGCGTCCCGGGCAGGGCCTCGCCGCTGCAGTGGACGTACCGCAGCGACGCGATGCCCCGGCGGGCCGCCGCGGACTCCTCCAGCAGGTCGAGGAACGGGCCGAGCATGGAGGGGACGAAGTGCACCGCGGTGACCCGGTGCTCGCGGATCGCCCGGAGCACCTCGCGCGGGTCGCGCTGGCCGCCGGGCGGCAGCAGGGCCGCGGTCGCGCCCTCGACGGCCCACCAGAACAGCTCCCACACGGAGACGTCGAAGGAGACCGGCGTCTTCTGCAGGAGCACGTCCCCTTCTCCGAGCGGGTACCGGCGCTGCATCCACGCGAGGCGGTTGACCACGCTGTGGTGCTCGACCATGACCCCCTTGGGCCGTCCGGTGGAGCCGGAGGTGTAGATGACGTAGGCGAGGTTCCGGGAGGTGGCGACCGGCCGGACCGGGGCTCCGCCGCCGGTCAGCAGGTCGTCGATCGGCCGGGCCGGCACGTGCGGGGGGAGGCCGGCGGGCTCGCCGTCGGCACGCGACGGGCGGTCGGCGGGCTCGCCGTCGACGATCACCAGCCTGGCGCGGCTGTCGCGCAGCAGGAAGTCCACCCGCTCGGCCGGGTGATCGGGGTCCACGGGCACGTAGGCGCCGCCCGCCTTCAGGATGCCGAGCAGCGCGACCGGCAGCCCCGGCCCCCGCTCCATCATCACCGCGACGCGGTCGTCCGGGCCGACCCCCTCAGCCCGCAGCGCGCGGGCGACGCGGTCGGCCCGCTCGTCGAGCTCGGCGTAGGTCAGCGTTCCGCCGGACGCCGTGACGACGGCGGTCCGTTCCGGGTGGGCGGCGGCCCGGGCCTCGAACAGCCCGTGCAGGGTGGCCCGGTCCGCGTAGGGCACCCGGGGGCCGTGCGCGCGTCCGGCGGTGAGGTCCCGGTGCTCGGCCGGCGTCAGCATGGGGACGTCGCGCAGCGGCCGGTCCAGCAGGTCCGCCCCGTGCTCCAGGAGCGTCCTGAGGTGGCCGGCCACGGCGGTGACGGGGAGGTCCCCGTCGAAGACGTCACGGGCGTGGTCCAGGTCGACGCGCACGTCGGACGTGTCGTCGAAGGCGGAGACCAGGACGCTCAGTGCCGCCTGGTCGTGCGAGGGGGCCATCAGGGCGCTGCGCCGGGCGACCCCCGGGACGTCCGGGCGGGACCAGTTCACGCAGGAGAGCGTCACGTCGAAGAGCTGCCGTGGGCCCCCGGCCGCCGAGGACGCCTCGCGCAGGACCTCGCCGAGCGGGAGCCGCTCGTGGCGCCGCAGCCGGCGGGTCGTGTCCCGGACCTCGGCGAGGAGGTCCCGCACCGTCAGCTCCCCGGGGCGGCGACCCGCAGCGGAAGGGTGTTGGCGAACTGACCGAGGACGTCCCTGTGCCGCTTCGTCGGACGGTTGAGGAAGGGGATGCCGAGCACCGCTTCCCCGCTCCGGTGCAGTCGCGTCAGATACACGCCGAGCATGGCCGCGACGTAGGTGGAGGGCCAGTGGCCCGCGGCGCGGACGCGATCGAGGAGGGCGCCGTCGACGACGAAGGAGTGGCGCCCCCGTTCGCGCGGCCCGTCGCCCGTCGCACGGGTGAACAGCGCGGGTGCCGCGCCCGCGAGGTACTCGCGGTAGAAGGCGCGGTCGCGGTCGCCCTCGGGCCCCGCGAGGTAGGCGGTGTCGTCCTCGACGAACGCCAGGTAGGAGGGGGCTTCCCCGTCGGTCTTCCGCCGGTCGCCCTCCGGGGCGCGGGCGTACTCCCGCAGGATCTCGTGGCCCAGCCGGTCGAGGGTCCAGCCGTCGGCGACGATGTGGTGCGCCTTGACGTGCAGGTGCGTGACGTCCGCGCTCTCCCGGAGGACCGTGGCCTCGACCAGGGAACCACCGTCCAGCGGCAGGGCGGCCGCCAGCGACGCGCGCATCCACTCGACGCGAGCGGTGTCGGGGTCGGGCGCGTCCGAGAGGTCGACCACGGCGACCGGGACCGCCTCGGGCGCCACCCGCTGGAAGGGGACGCCGGCGCTGTCGGCGAACCGCAGCCGGAACGTCTCGTGGCGGTGCAGCACGCGCTCCGCGCAGGCGGCGAGCCTGCGGTGGTCGACGCCGCCGTGCAGGCGCTCGTGGAGCACGCAGTTGAACTGCGGTGATTCCGGCGTTCGGGTTCCGATGGACCAGACGTCCCGCTGGTACGACGTCAACCGGTGCGGTGATGCGGGGTGGGTGCTCAACTGTGGGGGTTTCCTTCGAGCCGTACCGGGATCTCCCGGTGGCCGTTGAAGATGAGGGAGGGCAGGGGGGACAGGCGGTCGGGACCGACGGCGAGTCCGAGGTCCGGGAACCGGGAGAAGAGCGCGGAAAGCGCGATGCGGCCCTCCAGCCGGGCGAGTTCGGCTCCCAGGCAGTGGGTGGGGCCGTGGCTGAAGGCCAGGTGCTCGCGGACGGTGGGCCGGGTGACGTCGAAGAGGTCGGCCCCCGGACCGTGCACCCCGGGATCCCGGCCGATCGCGGCGTAGTTGATGACGAGGGCGTCGCCCCGCTCGAACGTCAGCCCCGTCGCTTCGTCGTGGAGGTCCTCGGTGGGGAAGCGCATCATGAAGTTGGCCACCGGGGCCTGGTGGCGCAGCGTCTCCTCCACGACCCGGTCCCAGCCGACCCGGCCCGACACGGCCAGGTCCCGCTGCTCCGGGTGGGTGAGCAGGTTGACCACGGCGTGGTCGAGCAGGTTCGCCGTGGTCCCGTAACCGGCGCCGAGGACCATCCAGATGTTGTCGGCCACCTCCCGCTCGTCGAGCAGGCCCCCGCGGTGCGCGTCGACCAGCGCGGTGGCGATGTCGTCGCCGGGCCGCTCGGACTTGAGCACGATCAGGTCCGCGAGGAGCCGCGCGGCCTCCGCCTCGGTGTCGCTCGCCTGCTCCGCGCTCAGGTCGGTGGTGAAGACCATGTCGTTGACGGCCTGGAAGGCGTCGTGCATGGATTCCGGCAGCCCGACCATCATGGTGACCGTCCGCCAGGGCAGCCGGGTGGCGAACCGGCTGCGCAGGTCCACGACCCCGTCGGGGGCGAGGGCCGCCTCCCGCGCGAGGTCGTCCAGGAGTCCGGCGGTGGTCTCCTCGATCCACGGGGCGAGCACCCGCACGCGGCGGGCGCCGAACGCGGGCACCAGGGGCTGGCGCAGCCGGGTGTGGTCGGGCCCGTGGGCGGTCTGGACGGTACGGATGTCGACCCAGATCCGCAGGGGCCAGTCGGCGGGGAGGCCGCCGTCGACGAAAGCGGGCCAGTGCTGGTGGGCGTCCTTGGAGATCCTGGGGTGGACCAGCAGTCGCCGGACGAGGCCCGGGTCGGTCACCGACCACGCCGGCACACCGCCGGGCAGTTCGACCCGGGCGGCCGGCCCCAGCGCGCGCAGCGCCCCGGCCTCGCCGTGGATGTCCGCGGCGCTGCCGTCCAGGCGGTAGGGGCAGCGGTCGCGGGAGGGCGGGGAGGGCATGGCTGAGGACCTCGGCGGCGGTAGTCGGTGCTCGGTGGCGGACGGTGGTGGCGGGTGCTCGGTGACGACCGGCGGTACTCGGCGCTCAGCGGCGGACGGCGGTCAGGAGCCCGTAGCGGAGCTGGGGGACCTCGAAGAAGAACCAGTGGCCCAGGTCGGCCGCCGTCGACCACTCGCGCGACGTCTCGCCGCCGGAGTTGTCCGCGGCGTCCCGCCAGCCGCTGATCATGCTGCCGTAGCAGCGCCGGACGTTCTCGGTGATGTCGGTGTGGTCCACCACCTCCAGACCGGCCTCCCGCAGCAGCTTCCCGTACATGTCGGTGGTGAGCGAGAACTTGAAGTACGCGTATGCGTCGGCCATGCGGGCCGCGTCCGGCCCGGTCGGCTCGCCCGCGAGGCTGTGCTCGGCGATGACCAGCCGTCCGCCGGGGCGCAGGACCCGCGCGACGTGCCCGAGGGCCGCCTGCTTGTCCTTCATGTGCATCAGGGACTCGATGGCGTACGCGCCGTCGAAGGTGCCGTCCTCGAAGGGGTTCTCCATGGCGTCGGCCAGCCGGAACGTGGCCCGTCCGGGAAGGGCCGGGGACAGGGGACGGTTGTTGGCCAGGTCCACCTGGTAGTCGCTGACGCTGATGCCGGTGATCTGCACGGCGTGGTGGGCGACGATGCGCGCCGCGGTGCTGCCGTGGCCGCAGCCCACGTCGAGCAGGTGCTGGCCCTCGGCGGGAGCGAGGCGTTCGGTGACGAGGTCCGTCAGCCGGTCGGTCGCCTCCCGCATGGAGCTGTCGTCCGCGTCGTCCTCCCAGTAGCCGACGTGGATGTTGCCGCCGAGGGCATGGTCGTACACGTCCGTGTGGCGGTCGTAGAAGGTCCCCACGTCGCCGGACGTATGACGGTTCTGCGTCAGCATGAGGAGGCCTTTCACCATGGGTCGAGCCACGCGCCGTGGCTGGGGAGGGGCCCGGACGGCCTGTGCGACCGGTCCTCCGGGGAGCGTGTCGATGGTGCCAAGCGCGCCGGTCGGAACGGGTTGCACGACCGCGCTTTCACCGTTTCGGGGGCACGGGTCTCACCTGTCCGGCGCAGCGGCGGGCGGAGCCGTGGGGGCCGCCTCAGGTCGGAGGAGGGCGCCGGCGGTACCGGCGCACGCTCCCGCCGGGCACGCCCGTCGCCCCCCGAACGGGTGGGTGCGAGGCCGTGCCCGGCGGAGCGGGTGCGGTGGGAGCGGTCACGCCGCCGGCCCGTACGGACCGGCCGGATCCGCTCAGACGCGCCCGAAGAACAGGCTGCCCGGCGCCTCCGGGTCGTTCGACAGGAAGTGCTCGCGGATGGCGCGGATGAACTCGTGGCGCGAGATCGCGCCGTCGCCGTCGGTGTCCAGCTTCGTGAACATGTCCATGGCGTCGGGGGCTTCGCTCTTCCACACGTCCCGCAGGAAGCGCGCGAACTCGTCCTTGCTGATCTCGTTGTCGCCGTCGACGTCGATGACGTCGAAGATCGCGTGGCCGCCGCCCTCGGTGACGTTGAGGCGGCTGGTGTCGATGACTGCGAGGCGGTTGGCCATGACGAACTGGTCCTTCGTCAGCCGGTCGCCGTCCACGCCCGCGTGGCGCAGCAGCTCCAGCCAGTAGATCTGGCAGAAGGTCTGCAGCGCCCTGGCCCGGCGGTCGCTCTTGTCCAGGCCGTACGCCTGGATGTAGCGGTCGGCGAGCTTCTGGTAGTCCGTCCAGTCCAGGTAGCCGTCGTTGTTGGCGTCCATGGTGTCGAAGGTGCGCTCGAGCTTGGCGGTGATCAGGTCCTGCGTTGCGGCGGTCACGTGTCCTCCTTGGTGGCGAAGGGGGGTACACGAGCACCTTTGCGCGAGGTACATCCCGCACAAAAGTACTCATCCTCGCCTTTCACTCCTTCGGTCCAGAGGGGCCACCCGTAGGAGTGCGTTCGGTACGCACCGCCGCACATACTGAAGTCCCGCCCACGGAAGCGGACCGCCGCGCAGGTTCGTCCGACGCCGTCGGCTCCGAGGCGCGAGGACGTCGACCGCGCCACCGATGCCACGACGGCGAGGGGGCCGAGCGCCCCGCCGGCCGATCCGCGGGGCGCCGTCCTGTCCGCCTCCAAGCCCTCAACCGGAGTGAACACGTGTCGAAATCGTCGGGGCCGATGCCGCCCGCAGGCCGGGCCGTACTGATCACCGGGGCCTCCTCGGGCCTGGGGGAATCCTGCGCGCTCCACATGTCCAGGGTCGGCTTCCACGTCCTCGCCGGGGTCCGCCGTCCCGAGGACGGGGAACGGCTGCGCGCGGCGGCGGCCGGCCGGCTGACCCCGGTGATCGTCGACGTGACGGACGAGAAGTCGGTCCGGGCGGCCGTGGACGAGGTGACCGGGCTCCTCGGCGGGACCGGGCTGTGGGGACTGGTCAACAACGCGGGCATCGCGGTCACGGCTCCGCTGGAGTGCGTACCCATGGAGCAGATGCGCCGGCAGCTCGACATCAACGTGATCGGCCAGGTGCAGATGGTCCAGGGCTTCCTGCCGCTGCTGCGGGCCGGCACCGGCCGGATCGTCAACGTCTCCTCGGGCCTCGGGAACGTCGCCCTCCCCTACCTCGGCGCCTACGCCGCCTCCCAGTTCGCCAAGGAGGCCCTCAGCGACGCGCTCCGCCGCGAGCTGGCCCCGCAGGGCGTCCCCGTCGTGGTGATTCAGCCGGGTGCCGTCCTGACCCCTCTCTGGTCCAAGATGTCCGACACGGGCAACCGGGCGCTGGAGGGGGCGTCCGAGCCGGTCCGGGAGCTCTACCGCAGTTCGTTCCTCGGCTTCATGGAAGCCAACGAGACCTCGGCCCGCAGCAGCCGCACGACCGTCGACGACGTCGCCCGGGTGGTCTTCCGCGCGCTTGTCGCCGAGCGGCCCAGGACGCGGTACACCGTCGGCCGCGACGCGGCCGGCAGCCGGGTCCTCTCCAGGCTGCTGCCCGACCGGGCCCTGGACCGGGTCTTCGGCGGAACCTCGGCCCTGAAGAACCTCAGGAACTGAACTGCCCCGCCACCGCCGGTCCACGACAGGGATCGGACGTACCGCCGCACCCGGCTGACCGGGCCGGACAGTATCCCGAAGCGGTACGCGGCGCTGCCCGGCGGCACGGTTTCGACACCACGCGCGGAGCGAAGGCCGTCCGTTCGCGTCCGGCAGGGAAATCCACCCGGCAGGGCCGCCCGCACGCGTGCGGGCGGCCCTGCCCGCCGTCCCGGGTCAGCCGGTGCGCAGCAGCGCCCGGAGCACCTCGCGCAGCACGCCCTCCGGGTCCGGTACGGCGCTCGTCGCGCGCCAGGCCACGAAGCCGTCCGGGCGGACGAGGACCGCGCCGTCGGCGGTGACGCCGTGCAGCTCGGCCCAGTCGGCGGCGTCGTCCTCGTAGGTCAGGTCGGCGTCCGCGCCGGGGCCGATGCGGTAGGCGTCCAGGCGTACGCCGTCCGTCTCGGCGATCCTGCGGGCCGCCGTGTGCCAGCCCGCGTCGTCCGGGGCGTCGCTGAGGAGGACGAACGAGCGCTCGTAGAGGTCGAGGGTGGACAGCCGGCGGCCGGCGCGGCGCAGCCAGAGGTGCGGGGCGCGGGTGCCGGGCCGGCCGGTGAGGTCGAGGGCGTCGGCGACGATCGGCCGGTCGGGATCGGCGCCGAGGACGGCGCCGTGGGGGTAGTGGTAGCCGAGGACGACGTTGAGGACGCCGCCGCGCTTGCCGGCGCCGACGCCGGGGGCGGGGGCGAAGCCCGGGTGGCTGTGCTCGACGGAGCGGGCCGAGGCGCGGGCGCTGGTGGAGATCGCGACCGGGCGGCGCTCGCTGTCGTAGGTGGCGAGCAGGGCGGGGTCGGCCCAGCCGTCGAGGACGGCGGCGAGTTTCCAGGCGAGGTTGTGGGCGTCCTGGATGCCGGTGTTGGAGCCGAAGGCGCCGGTGGGTGACATCTCGTGGGCGGAGTCGCCGGCGAGGAAGACGCGGCCGCGGGAGTAGCGGTCGGCCACTCGTTCGGCGGCGCGCCAGGACGCCTTTCCGGTGATCTCGACGTCGAGGCCGGATACGCCGACCGCCCGGCGGATGTGGTCCTGCAGACGTTCCTCGGTGAACTCCTCGAGGGTCTCGCCGTGCTCGGGGTGCCAGGGGGCGTGGAAGACCCAGTTCTCCTTGTTGTCGACGGGGAGCAGGGCGCCGTCGGCCTCGGGGTCGGTGAGGTAGCAGCAGATGAAGCGGCGGTCGCCGACGGTGTCGGCCAGCCGGGTGGAGCGGAAGGTGACACTGACGTTGGCGAAGAGCTCGCCGGGGCCGCTCTGGCCGATGCCGAGGGCGCCGCGGACGGGGCTGCGGGGTCCGTCGGCCGCGACGAGGTAGTCCGCCCGCACGGTGTAGCGCTCCTCGGTGCCGCGGTCGAGGATCACGGCCGTCACCCCGTCGGCGTCCTGTTCGAAGGACTCCATCTGGTGGAAGTAGCGCAGGTCGCCGCCGAGTTCGCGGGCGCTGTCGACGAGGACGGGCTCGAGGTCGTTCTGGCTGCACAGGCACCAGCCGGTGGGGCTGAACCTGGCGAGTCCGCCACCCGGGTCGATGTGCTTGAAGAGCCACTCGCCCGCGTCACCCACGAGGGTGGGCGTCTGCAGGATGCCGTGGTTGTCGGCGAGGAGTGAGGCCGCCGCCTTGATGGCCGGTTCGATGCCGGCCACCCGCAGGAGCTCCATGGTGCGGACGTTGTTGCCCCGTCCGCGCGGGTGGATGGAGGTGCCCGAGTGACGCTCGACGAGCATGTGCCGGACACCGAGGCGGCCCAGGAAGACGGACGTGGACAGGCCCACCAGGGAGCCGCCCACGATGAGGACGGGGACCCGGTGGTCGGCTTTCTGATGCATCGAAGCCTCCAGAGGCAAGGGGGGCGGGAGTGGGAGGGGCCTGTGTGTGTTCTTGCCCGGTGGCGGTGGCTCCGCGTGCCCAATCACCCACGTGGTTCATACGAGTCGCGGGCGTGAGGGGTCCGGCACAGGATCAAGGAACGCTGCCGCCGCTTCAGTCGCGCGGCATCGACTCTGCCCCGCGAAGGAGATGTGTACGGATGACCACGACGTCTGAACGTCCTTCAGCAACGCCGGCCCGTGAGGTGTCGAAGCGTGTCTCGCAGTCCGTCTTCGACGGCTCGCGGCTCCGGGTGGTGCTGCTGGTCGACGTCAATGACGGAGCGCAGCAGCAGTTCCTGGAGGCCTACGAGCAGCTCTGCAACCAGGTCGCCTCGGTGCCGGGCCATGTGAGCGACCAGCTCTGCCAGTCCATCGAGAACCCGTCCCAGTGGCTCATCACGAGCGAGTGGGAGAGTGCGCCGCCGTTCCTCACCTGGGTGAACAGCGAGGAACACGTGCGGATGGTGGAGCCGCTGCACAGCTGCGTGCGTGACACCCGGTCGCTGCGGTTCCACGTGGTGCGCGAGACCGGTGGCGCGTCGCAGGCCGAGCCGGGACAGCGCCGGCTGCAGGCGCACCCGCGCATCGGTGACGGGGTGATCCGGCACGCGCTGACCTTCACCGTGAAGCCCGGCAGCGAGGAGAAGGTCGCGAAGATCCTCTCGGACTACGCCTCGCCCGAGGCCCGGGTGGACGACACCACGCGGCTGTGCCGGACCTCGCTGTTCATGCACGGCAACCGGGTGGTGCGGGCCATCGAGGTGCGGGGCGACCTGCTCGCGGCGCTGCGGCACGTGGCCCGGCAGCCCGAGGTGCGGGCCGTGGAGCAGGCGATCAACCCGTATCTGGAGCAGGACCGGGATCTCGACGACCAGGAGTCGGCCCGGATGTTCTTCACCCGTGCGGCGCTGCCGGCCGTGCACCACGTGAGCGCGGGCGGCCACCAGGAAGGTGTGCGCCAGGCCCTGTACTACGCGGCCCGGCCGGGCCGGGGGATGCGGCTGGCGGAGCTGCTCGCGCAGGCCGACTCGCAGTCCGCGGACGACCCGGCGAGCCCGGTGCTGCGCAGCACGGTGTTCCAGCGTGACGACGTCGTGGTGCGGCTGGTCGACGTGCAGCCCGAGCAGGGTGCCGAGGCGATGCCGCTGCCGGCGCGGGTGGCCGCCGAGGTGCGTGAGCTGCTGGACGCCGAGGCCGCGCGCATGGACCTGATCACCGACCGCCGTTCGCCCGGAGCCTGATCCGGCGCGGCGGCTCCTTCCAGCACCCAGCGCCGTTCGCGGCACAGACACCGGAGGAAACGTTGTCCATCAAACCCCGTCCGAAAATCGTGGACCTCAGCGAGATCGAGCCCAACGTCCGGCGCGGTGGCGACCTGCGCGCCATGCTCACCCCCGCCACGGTCGGTTCCACCAGCGGCTTCATGGGCGTGGCCATCGTGCAGCCCGGTGACCGCATCGGTGAGCACTACCACCCGTACTCCGAGGAGTTCGTCTACGTCCTCTGCGGCCAGCTCGAGGTGGACCTGGACAACGAGCCGCACCCGCTGCGGCCCGAGCAGGGCCTGATGATCCCGGCACACATGCGGCACCGGTTCCGCAACGTCGGGAACGTCGAGGCGCGGATCGTCTTCCACCTGGGTCCGCTCGCGCCGCGTCCGCAGCTCGGGCACGTCGACACCGAGGAGACGGAGATCATCGGGGCCGCGGCGGTCGTCACGGAGCCGGCCGCCGCGGGTGCCGCCCACGACCGAGGTCAGGTCCGGTCATGACCCGGCGCGTGGCGGTCACTGGCATAGGCATCGTGGCTCCGGGCGGCATCGGCGTACCGGCTTTCTGGGATCTGCTCGCCAACGGCCGGACCGCGACGCGAGGCATCACCTTCTTCGACCCCTCGGGGCTGCGGTCGCGCATAGCGGCCGAGTGCGACTTCGACCCGGTGGCGCACGGCCTGGACGAGGAGCAGGCCGCGCGGGGGGACCGGTACATCCAGTTCGCCCTGGTCGCCGGGCAGGAGGCGGTCCGGGACTCGGGTCTCGACCTGTCCGCGGAGAACCCGTGGCGCGTCGGTGTCTCGGTGGGCACCGCGGTCGGCGGCACCACCCGGCTGGAGCACGACTACGTCCTGGTCAGCCACCGCGGTGAGCGCTGGGACGTCGACCACCGGGAGGCGGAGCCGCATCTGCACCGGGCGTTCTCGCCGAGCACGGTCGCCTCCGCGGTGGCGGAACGGTTCGGTGCCCAGGGACCGGTGCAGACCGTCTCCACCGGCTGCACCTCGGGGCTGGACGCCGTCGGATACGCCTTCCACACGGTCGAGGAGGGCCGGGCCGACATCTGCATAGCCGGCGCGTCGGACTCGCCGATCTCCCCGATCACCATGGCCTGCTTCGACGCGATCAAGGCCACCTCCCCTAACAACGACGATCCCGCGCACGCCTCCAGGCCCTTCGACAACAACCGTGACGGGTTCGTCATGGGCGAAGGCGGCGCGGTGCTCGTCCTGGAGGAGCTGGAGCACGCCCGGGCCCGCGGCGCGCACGTCTACTGCGAGCTGGGCGGCTACGCCACCTTCGGCAACGCCTACCACATGACCGGCCTGACCAGCGAGGGACTGGAGATGGCCCGGGCGATCGACATGGCCCTCGGCCACGCCCGGCTGGACCCCACGGCGATCGACTACGTCAACGCCCACGGCTCCGGGACCCGGCAGAACGACCGCCACGAGACGGCGGCCGTCAAGCGGGCGCTCGGCCACCACGCCTACGACACCCCCATGAGCTCCATCAAGTCGATGGTGGGGCACTCCCTCGGGGCGATCGGGGCGATCGAGGTGGTCGCGTGCGTGCTGGCACTCGCCCGGCAGGTCGTACCCCCGACCGCGAACTACGAGATCCCCGACCCCGAGTGCGACCTGGACTACGTCCCGCGTGTCGCCCGAGACCGGAAGCTGAGCAGCGTCCTGTCCGTGGGCAGCGGGTTCGGCGGCTTCCAGTCCGCGGTGGTCCTGACCCGTTCCAGGGAGTGAGGACACGATGAGTGCTCCGCATGAACGCCGCGCGGCCGTCACCGGCATCGGGGTGGTCGCGCCCAACGGAACCAGCACCGACACGTTCTGGAAGGCCACCCAGGAGGGCCTCAGCGTCCTCGACCGGGTCACCCGCGAGGGCTGTGAGCACCTTCCGCTGAAGGTGGCCGGCGAGGTCCGCGGCTTCGAACCGGCGGGGACCATCGACGAGCGGTTCCTCGTCCAGACCGACCGGTTCACCCACTTCGCCCTGGCCGCCGCCGACTTCGCGCTGGAGGACGCCCGGCTGGGCCAGGCCGACACCTCCGGGGAGCCGTACTCCATCGGGGTGGTCACCGCGGCCGGTTCCGGCGGTGGTGAGTTCGGCCAGCGCGAGCTTCAGCAGCTGTGGGGCAAGGGCAGCCGGTTCGTCGGCCCGTACCAGTCCATCGCCTGGTTCTACGCCGCGAGCACCGGCCAGATCTCCATCCGCCGGAAGTTCAAGGGGCCCTGCTCGGTCGTCGCCTCCGACGAGGCGGGCGGTCTGGACGCCCTCGCACACGCCGCCCGCGCGGTGCGGCGCGGCACCGACGTGATCGTGGCCGGCTCCACCGAGGCGCCGCTCGCGCCGTACTCGGTGGTCTGCCAGCTCGGTTACGAGGAACTGAGCACCGGCACCGACCCGTCCCGCGCCTACCGCCCGTTCACCGACACGGCCTGCGGCTTCGTGCCGGCGGAGGGCGGCGCCATGCTCGTGGTGGAGGCGGAGACGTCGGCCCGCGAGCGCGGGGCGGACGTGCGGGCGTACGTGGCGGGCCACGCGGCGACCTTCACCGGCGCCTCCCGGTGGGACCGCTCCCGGGAGGGTCTGGCGCAGGCCATCGGGCAGGCGCTGGACGAGGCGGGCTGCGCCCCCGAGGAGGTCGACGTCGTCTTCGCCGACGCCCTCGGGGTGCCGGAGGCGGACCGGGCCGAGGCCCTCGCGCTCGCCGACGCCCTCGGCGCGCACGGCACCCGGGTACCGGTCACCGCTCCGAAGACCGGCATCGGCCGGGGCTACTGCGCGGCTCCGGTACTGGACACCGCGGCGGCGGTGCTCGCGATGGAGCACGGCCTCATCCCGCCCACCCCCAACGTCGCCGACGTCTGCCACGACCTCGATCTCGTGACCGGCCGCGCCCGCGTCGCCGAGCTGCGTACGGCGCTGGTGCTCAGCCGCGGACTCATGGGGTCGAACTCGGCGCTCGTGCTCCGGCACAGCGCCGGACAGTGAGGACAGCAAAGGAGGAGAGCAATGCCTCAGATCACCGTGGAAGAACTCGCCGCGCTGATGAAGAAGGCTGCCGGGGTCACCGTCAGCCCGCAGCAGCTCCAGGACACGCCGGACACCGGCTTCGACGTCCTCGGCGTCGACTCGCTCGGCCTGCTCGGCATCGTCGGCGAGCTGGAGAACACCCACGGCACCCCGATGCCGGTCGACGCGGAGCGCTGCAAGACGCCCCAGCAGTTCCTCAACCTCGTCAACAGCACTCTGATGGCAGGAGCCTGAGATGGCAGGACACACACAGAACGAGATCACCATCGCCGCGCCGCTCGACCTGGTCTGGGACATGACCAACGACCTGGAGAAGTGGCCGCAGCTCTTCAGCGAGTACGCGTCCGTCGAGATCCTCGCCCAGGAGGGGATGAGGACGACGTTCCGGCTGACCATGCACCCGGACGAGAACGGCACCGTCTGGAGCTGGGTGTCCGAGCGTGAGCCCGACCGCAGGGCCCGCACCGTGAAGGCACGCCGGGTCGAGACCGGCCCGTTCGCCCACATGGACATCCTCTGGCAGTACGAGGAGGTCCCGGCGGGCACCCGGATGGTCTGGACGCAGGACTTCGCGATGAAGCCGGACGCCCCGGTCGACGACGACTGGATGACCGACAACATCAACAGGAACTCCAAGGTCCAGATGGCCCTCATCCGGGAGAAGATCGAGAAGGCGGCCGCCGGACGGCGTCCCTCGCCGGCCCTGGCCGACTAGCCGGAGGAAGGACCGAGCCCATGCACCAGGCACTGATCGTCGCGCGCATGGCCCCCGGCTCCGCCCCGGACATCGCCAAGGTGTTCGAGGAGTCCGACCGGGGAGAGCTGCCCCGCCTCGTCGGAGTGGTGCGGCGCAGCCTCTTCCAGTTCGGCGACGTGTACATGCACCTCGTCGAGTCCGAGCGCGACCCGGGACCGGCCATCGCCAAGGTGACCGGCCATCCCGAGTTCCGTGACATCAGCGAGCGCCTGACGGCGTACGTCAGCGCGTACGACCCGGAGACCTGGCGGTCCCCCAAGGACGCGATGGCGCAGCGCTTCTACGTCTGGGAGCGCGACTGAGCCGTACGGCACCCCCGGACGGCCACCGGCCGCCGGGCCCGCAGCGTCGCGGGCCCGGCGGCCGGTGGCCTGTGTCGTCACGTCCGCGTCACGCCGGCACGTGGCAGTCGAACGCGTGCAGGTACGGGTTGACCGGACGGATGTCGCCCACCTTCAGGCCCGCCGAGGTCAGCCGGCTCACCATGGAGTCCGTGGTGTGCTTGGCCCCGCCGACGTTGAGGAGCAGCAGCAGGTCCATGGCGGTGCTGAAACGCATCGAGGGGGTGTCGTCCACCAGGTTCTCGATGACGACGACCCGGGTGCCCGGGCCGCCCGCCTCGACGACGTTGCGCAGCGTGCGCGAGGTGCTCTCGTCGTCCCACTCCAGGATGTTCTTGATGACGTAGACGTCGGCCTGGACCGGGATCGCGTCCCGGACGTCACCGGGCACGATCCGCGCGCGGTCGGCGAGGTCGCCGCCCTCGCGCAGCCGCGGCAGGGCGTTCCCCACGACCCGGGGCAGGTCGAGCAGGGTGCCGCGCATCGCCGGGTACTTGTCGAGCAGGCAGGCCACCACGTGCCCCTGGCCGCCGCCGACGTCCGCGACCGACTTGGCCCCCGACAGGTCGAGCAGGGCCGCGACCTCGCGCGCGGACTGCTCGCTGGAGCGGGTCATGGCGCGGTTGAAGACGTCCGCGGACTCCGGGGCGTCCTCGTTGAGATAGGTGAAGAACTCCTTGCCGTACAGGCCCTCCACGACGTTGTCGCCGGTGCGCACGGCCTCGTCCAGCCTGGGCCAGGCGTCCCAGGTCCACGGTTCGGTGCACCACAGGGCGATGGCGCGCAGGCTGTTGGGGTCGTCCTCGCGCAGCAGCCGGGACATGCCGGTGTGCGCGAAGGTGCCGTCCGGCCGTTCGGTGAACACGTCGTAGCAGGACAGCGCCCGCAGCAGCCGGCGCAGCGGCTTCGGTTCGGTCTTGACCGCCACGGCGAGGTCCTCGGCGGTCATCGGGGTGTCGTCGAGGGCGTCGGCGACACCCAGTCGGGCGGCGGCCCGGACGGCGGCGGCACAGGCCGCGCCGAACACGAGTTCGCGCAGCCGCATGGGAGGCGGTGGTGCTGTTTCAGCGGAGGTCATCTGCCGCCCTCTCTCTTTCCTTGGCCTGCGTCGGTCCAGCAGTGGCAGCGCCCGTGCGGTCAGCACAGGCCCGCGGGCTTCGAAGCCCGGCAGGAGTTGCGCTCGAAGGAGTTGGTCCTGCCGGTCTCGGTGCTCACCAGGTCGGCGGGGGAGTTCCCGGAGAGCACGTTGCGGTCGACCCGGTTGTCGGTGCCGGCCACGCCCACGAAGCTCTTGAACAGCACGATGCCGCCGGACAGCGGGGACTTGCCGGAGTTGCCGATGACCCAGTTGCGGGACACCCGGGTCTGCTCGGTACCGGTCAGGACGATGCCGGAGCCCTTGAGGGCGGGCAGCCGCTCGGTCTTCGGGCAGGACCTGTTGTTCGCGACGACCTGGTTGGCGGTGACGTCCAGGTGACCGGCCTTGGGCCTGTTCTCGTCACCGACCACGAACACCCCGGCGCAGTTGCCGGACACGTAGTTCCGGGCGACGGTCAGGTTCCGCAGCCGGCGCACGGTGACGCCGATCCGGTTGCCCTCCAGCCGGTTGTGCGACACCAGGGTCTGCTTGGCGTCGTAGGCGCCGGCCTCCTCCTGGATGGTGTTGGCGAGGAACACCCCCGCGTCACCGTTGCCGTGCGCGTAGTTGTCCCGCAGCAGGCTGCGCACCGACCGCTCCTCGGCGATGCCCCACACGCCGTTGTTCGCGGCGTTCACCCTGCGCACGGTCAGGCCGTCGGTCGCCATGCCGAACACACCGGTGCGGCTGAACCCGGTCACCTTCAGGTCGGCGACGGTGACGCCCTTGACGTCCTTGGTCTTGGTGCCCAGCACGCAGATGCCGTTGCCGCCCTCGGCGCAGCTCTTCGTGACCTTCTTGGCGGACTTCTTCACGGCCTTCTTGGCGGCGGGCTCGATGACCGTCCTGGAACCCACGCCCCGCAGGGTCACGCGGGGGGTGCGGATCGTCACGCTCCCGTGGTAGGTGCCGGCGAGCACGAGCACGGTGTCACCGGCCTTGGCGGCGTCGACCGCCTTCTGGATCGACTCGCCGGGGCGGACCACCAGGGTCGAGTGGGCGGCCACCGAGGGGGCCGCGCCCAGTGCGGTGCCGAGGAGGGCCGCGGTGCACGCGAGATAAGCGATGTGGCATCTCTTCATATTGCGTACGGTATGGCCGTTTTATCGTTGTATGGCCGGATAGGCCATCCGGCGGCGTGTCCGGAGCGGCGCGGACGGCGGACCGGAACCGGGGGGGCGCCGGACGGGGCCAGGGGGCCGCGGTGACCCGTTCGGCCCCGCCCGGCACCACCCGCGCGGCGGCCTGGCGAGGGTGCGTCCGGGCAGGCGGCGGGGCGTGCGGCGGCCGGGTCCGGCGCGGTGCCGGCGGCCGGACTCGCCAGGCGCCCCGCCACCCCGGGCGACCATACTGTCGCTTGTGAACCGGGTCATGCGCGCGCGGCGAGGGCTCCGGGCGGCCGCGGCCTATGTGCGCAGCGCCCCGGGTACCTACGTCTGGCTCACGGTCCTGTTCTTCACCACCGTCGCCCTGCACCACATGTCACCGGCGTTCGAGCAGGACTTCCTGCGCCAGCGCTCGACGAACATCCACGAGCTGTCGCAGAACCCCGTGCGGGTGCTGATCACCAGCGCGATGTGGATCGACAGCGGGCACTGGCTGCCGTACGCCGTGCTGTTCACCGTCTTCCACGCCCAGGCCGAGCGCTGGCTGGGCACCCTGCGCTGGCTCGCGGTGTGCGTCGCCGCGCACGTGCTCGCCACGCTGGTCAGCGAGCTGGCCCTGCTCCAGGCGATCCACGACGGCCACGCCCCGCCGTCCGCCGTCAACTCGCTGGACATCGGCGTGAGTTACTCGCTGGCCGGAGTGATGGCGGTGCTCACCTACCGGATCGCGGCGCCGTGGCGATACCTGTACCTCGCCGGCCTGCTCGCCTTCTACGCCGTGCCGCTGGTGGCGAGCCGGGCCTTCACCGACTTCGGCCACTTCCTGTCCGTTCTGGTCGGTCTCGCCTGCCGTCCCCTGGTCAGGAGCCGCGGAAAAGCACGAAATCCGAAGGAGACACTGGCCACTCCCAGGGGCTAACGTCCCGGCCATGAGCAGCTCGGCAACCAGTGTCGTCAATGGTGGGATCTCCTTCTGGTACGCGGACGACGGCCTCCCCGCGGTGCGGGAGCCGCTGTCCGGGGACGCCTCGGCGGACGTCGTCGTCGTGGGCGGCGGCTACACGGGTCTGTGGACCGCGTACTACCTGAAGAAGGCCGCCCCCTTCCTGCGGATCACCGTCCTGGAGCAGAAGTTCTGCGGATACGGCGCCTCCGGCCGCAACGGCGGCTGGCTCTACAACGGGATCGCGGGCCGCGACCGGTACGCCAGGCTGCACGGTCACGAGGCCGCCGTACGCCTGCAGCGGGCGATGAACGACACCGTGGCCGAGGTGGTCGCCGTCACCGAGGCGGAGGGCATCGACGCCGGTGTGCACAAGGGCGGGGTACTGGAAGTGGCGACCACCCCGGCCCAGTTGGCGCGGCTGCGGGCCTTCCACGAGCACGAGCTGTCGTTCGGCGAGAAGGACCGCGAGCTGTACGGGGCGCGGCAGACCGCCGAGCGGATCAGGGTGGCCGGCGCGGTGGGCTCGAGCTGGACCCCGCACGGCGCGCGGCTGCATCCGGTGAAGCTGGTCAAGGGGCTCGCGGCGGCCGCGGAGGCGCTGGGGGTGGTCATCCACGAGTCGACCCCGGTCACCGAGATCCGGCCCCAGCACGCCGTGACCCCGTACGGCACGGTCCGCGCGCCCTACGTGCTGCGCTGCACGGAGGGCTTCACCGCCTCGCTCGGCGGCCAGCGGCGGACCTGGCTGCCGATGAACTCCTCGATGATCGCCACCGAACCGCTCACCGACGAGCAGTGGGCGGCGGTCGGCTGGGACGGCCGGGAGGCGCTGGGCGACATGGCGCACGCCTACGTGTACGCGCAGCGCACCGCCGACGGCCGGATCGCCCTGGGCGGGCGCGGAGCGCCGTACCGCTTCGGCTCGCGGACCGACAACGACGGCCGCACCCGGGCCGAGACGGTCGAGGCCCTGCGGGAGGTCCTGACCCGCTTCTTCCCGGCCCTCGCGGGGGTGCGGATCGAGCACGCCTGGTCCGGTGTGCTCGGCGTCCCGCGCGACTGGTGCGCCACGGTCACCCTCGACCGGGCCACCGGGCTCGGCTGGGCGGGCGGCTACGTCGGTTCCGGCGTCGCCACCGCCAATCTGGCCGCCCGCACCCTGCGCGACCTCGTGCAGCGGGACTCCGGCCAGGCCGGCGGCACCGGGCTGACGGAGCTGCCCTGGGTGAACCACAGGGTCCGCAAATGGGAGCCGGAACCCTTCCGCTGGCTCGGCGTGCACGGCATGTACGCCACCTACCGCGCCGCCGACCGGCGCGAGCTGCTCCGCCCGGGTACCGGTTCCTCCCGGCTGGCGAGGGTGGCCGACCGGGTCGCGGGCCGGAACTGACCGGTGGGCCCGGGCCGGACGCGTCCGGCCCCGGCCCACCGGCGGCCGGCCGGCCGGGCCGGGCGGTTCACCCCACCGACTCCGGCACCGGTGTCCCGGCCGGTGCCCGGCCCGGGGCCCGGGCGGTCACCATCAGGCCCGCCACCAGGCCGGCCAGCAGCATCACGCCCGCCGCCCACCAGATCGCGACCGTGTAGCCGTGCACCACGCCCGCCGGGACGACCACGGCCCTGGAGGCCGGGCCGCGCAGGTGGGCGCTGACGTAGGCGGCGCCGCTGGTGGTGGCGATGGTGTTGAGCAGGGCCGTGCCGATCGAGCCGCCCACCTGCTGGGAGGTGTTGACGGTGGCCGAGGTGACGCCGGCGTCGCGCGGGGCCACACCGGCGGTGGCGGTGGCGAACACCGGCATGAAGGTCAGGCCCATGCCGAGGCCCAGGAGGATCAGCGCGGGCAGGATCTCGCCGGTGTAGGAGGAGCCGACGGTCATCCGGGTCAGGAGCAGCAGTCCGGTCGCGGCCAGCAGCATGCCGGGCACCATGAGCAGGCGCGGGGCCACCCGCTGCAGCAGCCGGGCCGAGATCTGGGTGGAGCCGATGATGATCGCGGCGGTCAGTGGCAGGAAGGCCAGGCCCGCCCGGACCGGCGACCAGCCGAGGATGACCTGCAGGTAGTAGGTCATGAACAGGAACAGCCCGAACATGCCGATCACCGCGAGCATCATGGTCAGGAAGCAGCCCGCGCGGTTGCGGTCCCGGACGATGTGCAGCGGGAGCAGCGGGCTCGGTGCCCGGGTCTGCCACCGGACGAACGCCGCGAGCAGCACCGCGCCGGACGCGAACAGGGCGATCACCAGCGGGTCGGTCCAGCCGCGCGGCTCGGCCTCGGCGAAGCCGTAGACGATCGCGACGAGCCCCCCGCAGCCGAGCAGCACGCCGGGCACGTCGAGCCGGGCCTCGCGGTGGCCCGGGTGGTCGTGCAGCAGGGCGAAGGCGCCGAGCACCGCGACGACGGCGATGGGCACGTTGACGTACAGGCACCAGCGCCAGTTCAGGTACTCGGTGAGCAGGCCGCCGACGATGAACCCGATGGCCGAACCGCTGCCGGCCAGGGCGCCGTAGATGCCGAAGGCCTTGCCGCGCTCGCGCGGGTCGGTGAACGTCGTGGTCAGCAGGCTCAGCGCGGACGGCGCGAGCAGGGCGGCGAAGACGCCCTGGAGGGCACGGGCCCCGAACAGCATGCCGGAACTGGTGGCCGCGCCGCCGAGCGCGGAGGCGGCCGCGAAGCCGATGAGCCCGACGACGAAGGTGCGCTTGCGGCCCACGAGGTCGGCGACCCGGCCGCCCAGCAGCAGGAGTCCGCCGAAGGCCAGTGTGTAGGCGGTGATCACCCACTGCCGGGCGGCGTCGGACATGTGCAGGTCGTGCTGTGCGGAGGGCAGCGCGATGTTCACGATCGTCGCGTCCAGGACCACCATGAGCTGCGCGAGGGCGATGACGACCAGGCCCCACCAGCGGTGGGGATCGGCCCGCCCGGTGCCGGGGGAGGCCGGCGGGGCCTCACCCTTTCGGCCGATATCCATCTGGTCAGAACATCATGAATCGGTGGATATTGCACCCGCGTGCTTCGGGATCCCCGGCACGGGACCTTCCCCCGGGCCGGCCCGGTTGTCAGTGGCACGGTGCAGCATGGGGGCATGGCGACGAGAGCGACGGGCGCGGACGGTGCACGGGTGAAGGCCGCGCGGCGGCCGGAGGTGCGGCTGCCGCCCCTGGAGCCCTGGAACGACGGCGGACTGGAGCCGGACGGCGACTACGACGGTCTCGAGTTCCGGGCGGCGGACCTGGCCGGGCAGGACGGCGCCGGCGCCCGCTTCATGGACTGCGCGCTGACGGACTGCGCGGTGGACGAGGCGGTGCTGCGCCGTGCCCGCGTGCTGGACTCGGTCCTGCGCGGCCTGCGGGGCGTCGGCACGGACCTCGCCGAGGCCACGTTCCGGGACGTGGAGCTGCTCGACCCCCGGCTCGGCGGCACGCAGTTGCACGGCGCCGTGCTGGAGCGGGTCGTGATCCGCGGCGGCAAGATCGACTTCCTCAACCTCCGCCGCTCCCGGCTCCGCGACGTGGTCTTCGACTCCTGCGTCCTGGTCGAGCCGGACTTCGCCGGGGCCCGGCTCGAGCGGGTGGAGTTCACCGGCTGCGCCCTGAAGGAGGCGGACTTCGGCGGCGCCACCCTGAACGACGTCGATCTTCGCGGGGCCGCCCCGCTGGAGATCGTCCGGGGTCTGGACCGGCTGGCGGGGGCGGTGATCAGCACGGGGCAGCTCCTGGACCTGGCTCCGGCGCTGGCGGGCGAGCTGGGGATCAGGGTGGCGGACTGAGCGCTCAGGCCAGGCGGGGGAAGCGGGCCTGGAGGGTCCAGATCGCCGGGTTCTCCGCCAGGTCCTCGTGCAGATCGCCCAGGTCGGCGATCAGATCGTGCAGGAAGTCGCGCGACTCCCGGCGCAGTTCCGAGTGGGAGAAGGACAGCGGGGCCTCCTCGGCCGGCATCCAGTCGGCCTCGATGTCCACCCAGCCGAAGCGGCGCTCGAAGAGCATCCGGTCGGTGGACTCGGTGAAGTCCAGTTCCGCGTGCTGCGGCCGGGAGGCGCGCGAGCCCATCGGGTCCCGGTCCAGCCGCTCCACGATGTCGCACAGCGCCCAGGCGAAGTCCAGCACCGGCACCCATCCCCAGGCCGTGGACAGCTCGCGGTCCGACTTCGTGTCCGCGAGATAGACGTCCCCGCAGAACAGGTCGTGCCGCAGCGCGCGGACGTCCGCGCGGCGGTAGTCGGTCTGCGGCGGGTCCGGGAAGCGGTTGGAGAGGGCGTAGCCGATGTCGAGCACGCAGGAGATGGTGTCACGCCCCGACCCGGCGCCCCCGCTCCGGTGCGCGCCGCCGCCGTAGGATCACTGACATGTCCAGATCCGTACGCCTTGTCCCGGCCCTCGCGGCCGTCCTCGCGCTCACCGGCACCGCGTGCGACGGCGGGGTCCGCGGTACCCCGGGCGGCCCGGGCGTGCACGACCCCTACTTCCCGCGAGCGGGCAACGGCGGCTACGACGTCACCCACTACGCCCTGACCCTGGACTACACCCCGGCCGGCCGCCGGCTCACCGGCCGGGCCGTGATCACCGCCCGCGCCACCCAGGACCTGACCGCCTTCGACCTCGACCTCGACGGGCTGGACGTCGGCTCGGTCACCGTCGAGGGCCGGGACGCGCGCTGGAACCGTGCCGGACAGGAACTCACCGTCCGCCCCCACGACGACCTCCGTGACGGCGAGACCTTCACCACCACCGTCCGCTACTCCGGCACCCCGCGGACCCTCACCGACCCCGACGGTTCCGAGGAGGGCTGGCTGGCCACCGCGGACGGCGCGCTCGGCCTCGGTGAGCCGGTCGGCTCGATGGCGTGGTTCCCCGGCAACCACCATCCCTCGGACAAGGCGACGTACGACATCACGGTCACCGTCCCGGACGGACTGCAGGCCGTCTCCAACGGGGAGCTGACCGGCCGGAGCAGCAAGGGCGGCCGGACGGCGTACACCTGGCACACCGCCCAGCCGATGGCGAGCTACGTGGCCACCGTCGCCGTCGGCCGCTACGACATCGGCCGCGGCACCGGGCCGCACGGCCTGCCCCTCCTCACCGCCGTCGATCCGGAGCAGGCGAAGGCGAGCGAGGACGTCCTGGCGAGGATCCCGGAGATCCTCGACTGGGAGGAGTCCAACTTCGGGCCGTACCCCTTCTCCTCCGCCGGGGCGGTCGTCGACCGCCCGGGAGACGTCCGGTACGCCCTGGAGACCCAGACCCGCCCCGTCTTCCCCGGCGCCCCCGACACCGGCACGCTCGTCCACGAACTCGCCCACCAGTGGTACGGCGACTCGGTCACCCCGAGAAGCTGGCGGGACATGTGGCTCAACGAGGGCTTCGCGACGTACGCCGAGTGGCTGTACCAGGAGGACCACGGCGGCAGGAGCGCCCAGCAGACCTTCACCGACCTGTACGACGGCGACGACGACGCCATCTGGGACTTCCCGCCGGCCAGGCCGTCCGGCGCCGCGCACATCTCCGGCAGCCCGGTCTACGAACGCGGCGCGATGGTGCTGCAGAAGATCCGGCAGAAGACCGGTGACGACACCTTCCACGACATCATCCAGGGCTGGGCGGCCGCGCACCGCCACGGAACCGCCGACACCGCCCAGTTCACCGCGTACGTGGAGCGGAAGGCCCCGGACAAGGACTTCGGCGGGATCTGGAGGGACTGGCTCTACGGGGACGGCAGGCCGGGCCGTCCGTGACGGACGGCCCGGCTCGCCGCGCAGCTCGCGGGGCTAGTTGACGTTGACCGCCTTCCACGCCGCCGCCACCGCGTTGTACTCCGCGCTGCCCGAGCCGTACAGGGCGGCCGCGGCCTGCAGGGTGCCGGTGCGGGCGCCCGCGTAGTCGGTGGTCGAGGTGAAGTACGTGCTCAGGGCCTTGTACCAGATCTGAATCGCCTTGTCCCGGCCGATGCCGGTGACGGTGGAGCCGTCGTACGTCGGGGAGTTGTAGGACACTCCGTTGATCGTCTTCGCGCCGCTGCCCTCGGACAGCAGGTAGAAGAAGTGGTTGGCGACACCGGACGAGTAGTGCACGTCGAGCCGGCGGAGGGACTTCGACCAGTAGTCGGCGGAACCGCCGTCCTTGCTGGGCTTGTCCATGTAGCGCAGCGGGGTGCCGTCGCCGTTGATGTCGATCTTCTCGCCGATGAGGTAGTCACCGGGGTCGGAGGAGTTGTTCGCGAAGAACTCCACCGCGGTGCCGAAGATGTCGCTGGTGGCCTCGTTCAGGCCGCCGGACTCGCCCCGGTAGTTGAGCTTCGCCGTGGCCGCGGTCAGACCGTGGCTCATCTCGTGACCGGCGACGTCGAGCGAGGTCAACGGGTCGGCGTTGCCGGAGCCGTCGCCGTAGGTCATGCAGAAGCAGCTGTCGTCCCAGAAGGCGTTGACGTAGGCGTTGCCGTAGTGGACGCGGGAGTAGGCGGCCTTGCCGTCGCCCGCGATGCCGTTGCGGTTGAAGGCGGACTTGTAGAAGTCCCAGGTGACGGCGGCGCCGTAGGCGGCGTCCACGGCCGCGGTCTGGCGGTTGGAGACGGACCCGTTGCCCCAGACGTCGTCGGCGTCGTGGAAGAGGGTGCCGGTGCCGCTGGTGCCGCCGTTGAGGTCGTAGGTCTTGTGACCGCCGCGGCCGCCGTCGATCAGGTCGTAGCCGCCGGACGCGGAGGCGGTGGTGCCGAGGGGGACCGTGCCGCTGTACTGGCTGGTGCCCGTTCCGGTCTCGATGGCCTCGTAGGAGTAGATCTTCTTGCCGGTCCGCGCGTCGGTGACGACGTGCAGCTCGCTCGGGGTGCCGTCGTGCTGGACGCCCTTGACGACGGACTCGTAGGCGAGGACCGGCTTGGCGCCGGCCGCCCACACCACCTTGCGGGAGGAGGCGGCGGTGGCCTTCGCGGTGTCCGCGGCCTTCAGGGCGGTCTTCCCGGCGCTCGTGGCGGAGACGGCGGCCGTGGTGGTCGGCACGGATATGCGGGCCTTGGCCGCCTTGCTGACGCCCTTGAGCGAGCCGTTCGCGGCGACGTGGGTGACCAGGTCGCCGCCGAGTACGGGAAGGCCCGCGTACGTCCGCTCGTAGCGGGTGTGGACGGTGCCGTTCGCGTCCTTGACCACGTCCCGGACGACCAGCTTCTCCTTGGCGCCCAGTCCGAGTTCGCGGGCCGCGGCACCGGCGTGCCGCTGGGCCGTCTCGATGGCGGCGGCCCGGGCCGGGGCGCTGAGCGGGACGGCCGTGGCGCCGGGGGTGTGCGTGGGGGCGGCGGTGGCGGAACCGTTCTGCAGCGCGAGGACGACCATCGCCGCCGAGCCGGCCAGTGCGACGGTGCGCATGGCGGTCCTGCGGGAGGCGCGGGGGTGCTGTGTCACTCGATCTCCTTATGGCTGGCCTCCGGTGGGGCCGGAGACTCAGTTGGGGCACGGGGGACGTACAAGCTGCGGCGGGTGCGGAGAGAGTGACACCTGTAAGGCCCTGTTTGACAGAGCGCCGACAAGACTTTACGTGTTCGTATCCGAATGCCGTGCCCCGCAGACCGTTATCCGGACGACCGAGAAGCCCTCAACTCCTCACTCTTCCAGCGCACTTGGGCCCTCGGATGTCACACCCGGGGCTCCGGCAGGCCCGCGGCGCCCTCCGCCCTCCCACTCGTCCAGCAGCCGGGCCAGCCCGGGCGGCCAGACCGGCTCCTGCTCCTCGGCCAGTTCCCGCCTGCCCCACCAGCGCCAGGTGAGGATGCCGTCGGCGGCGTGCGCGGCGGCGAGGTCCGGGCCGGCCGGCTCGCGACGCGGGCCGCGGGTGACGTAGACGTGCTCGTGCTGGTGGACGGGGACGCCGGTGTGCGTGAAGTCGTGTTCCCAGGTGCACAGCAGCGGTCCCGGCCGCAGGTCGCTCCAGCCGGTCTCCTCGGTCAGTTCCCGCAGGGCGCCCTCGCGCGGGGTCTCGCCCGGCTCCAGCCCGCCACCGGGCAGCGCCCAGTGGACGCCGACCTCGACGTTGTCGTACCGGAAGAGCAGCACCGCGCCGTCGGGGTCCACGACGGCGACCCGGGCCGCCCGCCGGGGTGTCCGCAGCACCTTGCGCAGCACGGTGCAGGGGCGGCCGAGGGCCCGGTCGGGGCGGTGGTCGACGACCTCGTAGCCGAGGGCGGTCCAGAAGGCCAGCGCCCCGGGGTTGTTGTCCAGGACGGCGAGGCGCACGGCCCGTCGGCCGGCGGCCCGGAAGCGCTCCTCGACCGCTGTGGCGACCCGGCGGCCGTGGCCCTTGCCCTGCTCGGCGGCGTCCACCATCAGCAGCCCGATCCACGGATCGGGGTCGGCCGGGTCGGGGTGGTGGGCCAGTGTGATCGCGATCGCGAACAGGCGCCCCTCGGACCGGGCCAGCAGCACCTCGGCGCCCGGCTGGACCAGCTCGTCCGCCAGCGCCGCCGCCACCTGCTCGCTCCGGACGCCGTCCGGGTCGGGGAAGTCGCCGCTGAGCGCGTGGAAGACGTGGTTGGAGGCGTAGAGCGCCGTCAGCTCGGTGAGCAGCGGGGCCGGGAGGTCATGATCGGCGGTGAGGGCGAGGGGTTGAAGGATCACGCGGGCAACGTATCGCGCGGGCCGCAGGCGCCCTGCCGGATGTCCGGGTGCCCGCCGGAAGGCGCGGGAGCCCCCGGCCCGGCGGCCGGGGGGATCCGCTCGAACGCGCGGTGCGTCAGACGTTCACGCCGAAGTCCTGGGCGATGCCCACCAGGCCCGAGGCGTAGCCCTGGCCCACCGCGCGGAACTTCCACTCCGCGCCGTTGCGGTACAGCTCGCCGAAGACCATGGCCGTCTCGGTGGCGGCGTCCTCGGAGAGGTCGTAGCGGGCGATCTCGGTGCCGCCGGCCTGGTTGACGATGCGGATGTAGGCGTTGCGGACCTGGCCGAAGTTCTGGCCGCGGTTCTCGGCGTCGTAGATGGAGACCGGGAAGACGATCTTGTCGACGTCGGCCGGGAGCGCGGCCAGGTTGACGTTGATCGCCTCGTCGTCGCCCGCGCCCTCGCCGGTGCGGTTGTCACCGGTGTGGACGATGGAGTTGTCCGGCGTCTGCTTGTTGTTGAAGAAGACGAAGTGGCCGTCCGAGTAGACCTTGCCCTGCGTGTTGACCGCGATGGCGGAGGCGTCCAGGTCGAAGTCCGTGCCGGTGGTGGTGCGGACGTCCCAGCCGAGCCCCACGGTGACGGCGGTCAGGCCCGGAGCCTCCTTGGTGAGCGAGACGTTGCCACCCTTGGACAGGCTTACAGCCATGATTCGGGAGTCCCTTCCCTAGTTGTTCGTGCGCGTCTGTGCCGACGAAGCTACCGTCACCGGGGAGAACGTCGAGGGGGGTCCCGGTGGTTCCGGGTCCCTTTACCTTTTTTACCCATGTGGCCGCCGCGGGGCGAAAACCGGGTGACGTGGGCCGGGCCGGACCGGGAACATGGAAGGCATGTCCGGTCCCCATGTCATCCGCGGTTCGGTCTCGCTGCCCGAGGCCGAGCTGATGTGGCGTTTCTCGAGGTCCTCCGGGCCGGGCGGGCAGCACGTCAACACCAGTGACTCGCAGGTCGAGCTGCGCTTCGACCTGGCGCGCACCGAGGCGCTGCCGCCGGTGTGGAAGGAGCGGGCGCTGAGCCGGCTGGCCGGGCGGCTGGTGGACGGCGTGGTCGTCGTACGGTCCTCCGAGCACCGCTCCCAGTGGCGCAACCGCGAGACCGCCGCCGTACGCCTCGCCGCCCTCCTGGCCGAGGCCACCGCGCCCCCGCCCAAGCCGCGCCGCCCCACCCGCGTCCCCCGCGGCATCAACGAGCGCCGGCTGCGTGAGAAGAAGCAGCACTCGCAGCGCAAACGCGGCCGCTCCGGGCGGGACTGGGGCTGAGGGTGGGAACCCATGCGGCCGGCGTGCGCCGGGCGGAGGGTGGCGATCCGGGCAGGGGCGCTCGCTGTTCCTCCTGCTCCAGGGCGGACTGCGGACTCCGGCACCCGCTTGGTCGGCATCTGCAACAGCTCGCCCTCACCGATCAGTTGCAGGCCCTCGCTCCGGGCTCGGTCGACCGGCATCGCGGCGAGCCGCTCGTCCGACGGGGCCGACGGCATCGCATCACCGGCCGGTCCTCCACGGACTCGTGCTCGATCGTCCCGCTCACTCGGCGTCTCTCCCTTGATCCGCGGATCCGTTGATCAGGCAGTCCCGTCGGGGCCGTCTCCCGCGGCGAGGCTGCGGGCGAGGCCCGCGGCGAGGTGGGTGTAGGCGGTCAGTCCGGTGGCGATGAGAGTCGGGGTGCTGCGGTTGGTGGTGGTGCCGTCACCGAGTTGCCCGAAATTGTTGTCGCCCCAGGTGTAGAGGCCGCTGCCGGTATGCGGGCCCGTGGTCCGGCGGCCATCTGTGGCTGCGAGGCTGTGGGAGCCGCCGGCGGCGATGGCGACCGCGTTGGTGAGGCCGGACACGGTCACGGGAGTGGTGCGGTTGGTGGTGGTGCCGTCGCCGAGCTGCCCGCTGTTGTTGAAACCCCAGGCCTTGACGGTGCCGTCCTTCAGCAGCGCCAGGTTGTAGGAGCCGCCGGCGGCGATGGCGACCGCGTTGGTGAGGCCGGACACGGTCACGGGAGTGGTGCGGTCGGTGGTGGTGCCGTCGCCGAGCTGCCCGAAGTCATTGCGCCCCCAGGCCTTGGCGGTGCCGTCCTTCAGCAGCGCCAGGCCGTGGGAGCCGCCGGCGGCGATGGCGACCGCGTTGGTGAGGCCGGACACGGTCACGGGAGTGGTGCGGTCGGTGGTGGTGCCGTCGCCGAGCTGCCCGAAGTCATTGCGCCCCCAGGCCTTGGCGGTGCCGTCCTTCAGCAGCGCCAGGCTGTGGGAGAGTCCGGCGGCGGCCTGGGTGGCGGTGGTGATGTCGGTGACGGTGCCGGGGGTCGAGTGGTCGACGGTCGTGCCGTCACCGACTTGCCCGTTGAAGTTGTGTCCCCAGGCTTTGACGGTGTGGTTGGGCAGGACGGCCAGGCCGTGGAGGGCCTGTGAGCCGGTGCCGAGGCCGGTGACAGCGGTGATCCCGGAAACCGTGACCGGAGTGTGCCTCTCGGTAGTGGTGCCGTCACCGAGTTGCCCGCCGTCGTTCAAGCCCCAGGACTCGACAGAGGGGACGCGTCCGTCAGGGCCTTCGGGATGGTCGCCCTGGCCAGCGTGGGCCGTGGCGGGGGCAAGGGCCAGAACGGCGGTCAGGACTCCGCCAAGCAGTGCGCCCCCGCGGCAGCGGAACGGACGCGGATCAGGCATGTGACTACCTCTCTCCTCCTGGGGTCCCCGGCACTCGGAACGCGACGGGCTCCTGCCGCTGGTCGCCAGGCCTTCCCGCTCTTCGACGCCGCCCCGGTCCGCCTCCGCTTGGTTCACCTGATCGGCACAGCCTCTTCATACGGCTGCGTGCGATCTCTCGATTCGGGGACGGTGGTGTGTGCGCAGTGGTCGTCGAACGAGCCGGTGATCGCGGCGTGGAAGGAGCGGCATCGCTCGGTCAGCGGCCACCAGGGCGCCTACGCCATGCGGGAGATCGTGGACTCGATCCTCTACCAGGGCCGGACGGGCTGCCCGTGGGCCTACCTCCCGCACATGGAGGTTCGCCCGTCCTGGGGCCGAGTTGAGGCGGGTGCGGGCCGTCCCGGGGTGCGGCGATCCGGGTCGGCCGTCAGCCCAACTGCCGGTAGCGGCCCCGGTAGTACATCAGTGGGCCGCCCTCCGTGTCCGGTGCCCGCGCGGTCAGTACCCGGCCGATGACCAGGGTGTGGTCGCCGGCCGTCACCCGCTGCTCGGTGCGGCACTCCAGGGTGGCCAGCGCGCCGCCCAGCAGGGGGGCGCCGGTGAGCTCCCCGCGTTCACGCGGCAGGTCCTGGAAGAGCAGCCGGTCGCTGATGCGGCCCTTCATGGCGAAGCGCCCGGCGATGTGGCGCTGGCCCTCGGTGAGCACCGAGACCGCCCACAGCGGCTGTTCGCCGAGCAGGTCGTCCATGCGCGAGCCCTCCCGCAGGCTGACCATCACCAGCGGAGGGTCCAGCGACACGGACATGAAGGCGGTCGCGGTCATGCCGACGTCCTCGCCGCCGGGCGCGTCCGGGTCGTCGGGGTCGAGCGGCGGCTCCTGCGCGGTCACCAGGACCACGCCCGCGCCCAGCCGGGACATGGCGGCCCGGAACTCGTCGTTGCTCACCCCCTCAGCATGCCCGGTGACTGCTGTGGCGGTGGGGGAGGAGGTGTTCAGCACGCCGTGAACGCTAATCTCCGCTCCGGGCGGTCCGCATCGGGCCCCGGGACCAGCCGGGACCTAGGACCGGGGGACCACGAAGTGACGGTTCGTGCATCATGTGCGCACGACGACAAAGCTTGCGTTCGGTAAACGCGCAGGGAAAATGCAGAAACTCCACTCAATTGTTCACGTTCCCCTGTGACTTGAGTCACAAGGGACAGATATTGTTGACCCTGTGTACCGAGTGGGCAGCGCGCTGTGATTCAGTGGCTGAAGACCACTGAGAGACGACGGGACGCACTGTAGGGAAGCGCCGAAGACAGCCCTTGATTCGCTGCGAGGTCTCGGGGGGAGGGCGAGCATGGAGACCGAGTCCGAGCCGTACGTCCGCCTTGCGTCCCTGCGGCAGCTGCACCAGGTCATGGCCGACATGAACACGGCGCGCAGCCTGGCGGACACACTGCAGACGGTCGCCGACGGCGCGGTCAGCGCTCTGGGCTACGAGCTGGCGTGCGTCAACCTCGTACGGCCCGACGGGGACCTCGTCATCGCCGCCTTCTCCGGAAACTCCGCCGCCGAGGCCCTGATCACCGGCCGGGTCGGCTCCCGCGAGTCCTGGGAGCGGCGGCTCGCCATGGGCGAGCAGTGGGGCGACCTCGTGTTCATACCCCACACCGAGGGCTGGGTGCTGGACGACGACGACGTCCCGCAGTGGTACACCGACGGTCCCGCCCCCCGCTTCGAGGACGAGTGGCACCCTTCCGACCGCCTCTTCGCCCCCATGTACACGCCCGGGGCGCAGGGCGGCGGCTCCTCCGGGGAACTGCTCGGCGTCATATCCGTCGACCGGCCGCGCAACGGCCGTCACCCCGGCGCCTGGGGCCGAGAGGCCCTGCAGATGTACGCCTTCCAGGCCGCCATCGCGATCAGCAACGCGCGCCTGCGTTCCAACATGCAGCGCGCCCTGGTCCGCCTGGAGCGCGAGCAGCAGGCGCTCAGGGCCAGCGAGGAGAGCTTCCGGCAGGCCTTCGAGTACGCGCCCTCCGGCATGGCGATCGCCGAGATGGGCGGCGACCAGCACGGCCGCATCCTGCGCACCAACGACGCCCTGTGCCGGCTGCTGGGCCGCCCCGCCTCCGCGATGCGCCGCTACTCCTTCTCCGACCTGGTCCACCCCGAGGACATCGGCACGCTGCTCCGGACGTCCGCCGAGGGCGGCCGGGCCGAGCTCCGCCTGGGCCGCCGTGACGGCAGCTACGTCTGGGTGAGCCTGCGCAACAGCGTCGTCGCCGACGCCGCCGACGGGCCCCGCTTCCTGCTGACCCACGTCGAGGACATCGAGGAGCGCAAGCGCCGCGAGCTGCAGCTCGCCCACCGGGCCTCCCACGACTCCCTCACCGGGCTGCCGAACTCCGCCGAGCTGCGTTCCCGGCTGTCCGCGCGCCTGTGCCACCGCCCGGCCCACGCCGGCGCCCTGGAGTCCCTGGACGCGGCCTACGGCCACCCCGCCTTCGACGCCCCGCCCGGGCACGGCTTCGACTTCGCGCAGGGCGCGGAGGCGTACGACGGCTACGACCACCACGTCCACACCGTCGCCCCCGAGGACGGCCGCGACGACGGCACCAAGGGGCTCGCGGTCCTCTTCTGCGACCTGGACGGCTTCAAGTCGATCAACGACAGGTTCGGCCACAACGCGGGCGACGCGGTGCTCATCGAGGTCGCCCGGCGGCTGACCCGCGGGGTGCGCGACGGCGACACGGTCGCCCGGCTCGGCGGCGACGAGTTCGTGATCCTCGCCGACGGCCTGGGCAAGGCCGACGCCCAGGACCTGGCCGTTCGTCTGCGCAACGAGATCATCCAGCCCATCCGCGCCGAGGGCCGGGCCGTCCGGGTGGGCGCGAGCTTCGGCATCGGCTGGGCGCACTGCGGCATGACGGCGGACGAAGTGTTGAAGTCCGCCGACGAACGGATGTACGTAGAGAAACGATCTCGTCCCAAACAGCATCGACGCGCCGGATGAATCGCAGGTCAGTGAGCTGATGCGATGCGAGTCACCCGTTTGGCCCAGACGAAGCGGGTAGGCTCGCCATTCCACATCCGTATCGCATTCACCCGCACCTGTTGAGGAGTACCAAGGGATGACGCCCGGCGACCGCGGCGCGAGCACGCCCGAGGACGACGACCCGTTCGGCTACCTGTACGCCGACGGCCAGGCCCGAGGAGCCCAGCCGCCGTCGGGCGGCTACGGCTACCCGAACTCGGTCAGCAGAGTGCGCACGGTCGGCGAGCGCCAGTACGCGCAGCCGCAGGCCACGGTCCCGCAGCAGGGCGCCTACGGTCAGTCGAACGCCCACTACCAGGCCCCGGAGACGCTGCCCGGCGGCGCTCCGGCGAGCCGGCAGCCCATGCCGCCCACCGGCGGCGGCGGCGGACGCCGCGGCCCGAACACCAAGGGCCTGCTGATCGGCGCGATCGCGGTGGTCGCCGCGGTCGTCATCGGCATCGGCGTGGCGATGATCAACGGCAACACGGACGACGACAAGTCCGGCAGCCAGGCGGACGCCTCCCCGGCCCAGTCCCAGGCCGAGAAGCCCAGCTCGTCCACCAGCGCCTCGGCGCCGGCCGGTGAACTGCCGAAGACGGACGCCGCCGCCCTCCAGCTCGCCGGCAACGCCACCAAGGCCTCGGACGTCAAGGGCGCCCAGGCGGCGGGCGGCACCTATGTGGGTGGTCTGAACAGCGTCGGGTCCTCGGTCACCTGGACGTTCGACAACGTTCCCGAGCAGGGGGCCTACACCCTCTTCGCGCACTTCAGCGTGGTCGACGACCAGGCGATGACGGTCACCGTCAACGGCAAGCCGTTCGGCAGCAAGCTGCCGCTGAAGAACTACACGCACACCAACGACGGCGACTTCTCCAAGGGCTGGACCACGACCTTCGTGTGGCCCACCCTCGACAAGGGCCACAACACGGTCTCCGTCTCCTGCCAGCCCGGCGACAAGTGCGACGCCCTGCTGGACCAGTTCTGGATCAAGAAGGGCCAGGTCAAGAGCTGACCGCTCACGCCGCGCTGGCCACCCCGGTCACCGCGACCCGGGTCAGCAGCTCCTCGTAGGTCCCGGGGTCGAACTCGCCGGCGCCCGGTGCCCGGACCGTTGCCGCCGACAGGGCCGCGGCGCGTGCCAGACGGGCCGGCCAGGGGAGTCGTTCCACGAGGCCCGAGAGCAGGGCCGCCACCGCAGAGTCGCCGGCGCCGGTCGGGTTGCCGTGGACGCGCGCCGGTGGGGCGGCGTGCCAGCGGCCCTCGGGGGTGGCCGCGAGCAGGCCCTCCGGGCCCAGTGACGCGACCACCGCGTGGGCGCCGCGCCGGCGGGCGTCCTGGGTGGCGCGCGACGGCTCGTGGGAGCCGGTGAGTTCGGCCAGTTCGTCGGCGTTCGGCTTGATGATGTCGGGGCGGGCCGCCACCCCCCGGCGCAGCGGCTCCCCACCGGAGTCCAGCAGCACGGGGACACCGTGGGCCCGGGCCGCGCGGATCAGCCCCGCGTACGCGCCCACCGGCACGCCCGGCGGGAGGCTGCCGGACAGCGCCACCGCCGAGGCGCCGCCGAGCAGTTGCGCGTACCGGTCCTGGAAGGCGCTCCACTCGGCCGGGGCTATCTGCGGGCCCGGCTCGTTGAACTGGGTGGTGTCGCCGGTCCGTTCGTCCACGACGGCGACCGTGCGCCGGGTGGCCCCGCCGATCGGCACCAGCGCGTCCGTCACCCCGGGTACGTCCGCGAGGTGGTCGCGCAGCACCCGGCCGGTGGTGCCGCCCGCGAAGCCGGTGGCGGTCGCCTCGTGGCCGAGGGCGGCCAGGACCCGGGCCACGTTCACGCCCTTGCCGCCCGGCCGTTCGAGGACCTGGGTGACCCGGTGCGAGGCGTGCGGCCGCAGCGACCGTACGCGGTAGGTGATGTCGAGAGCGGTGTTCAACGTGACCGTGAGGATCACCAGGTCCGACCTCCCTCGAAGTCCGTCGCGCCATCGGTTTGCGGGGACCCGATCATGCCAAAGAGACGGCGGCCGGCCCAGGGCGCGGGTCGGTCACCGTCTCCCGGTGCGGGAATGGATCAGGGCAGTTGGGGCGTGACGACCCATTCCCCCTGGCGCAGCACGCCCTTGAGGTCGAAGTCCGCGTCCAGCAGCACCAGGTCGGCGTCCTTCCCGGGCTCCAGGGAGCCGATGCGGCCGGACAGGCCCAGCAGCCGGGCCGGGTTCACGGACAGCGCGGTGACGGCGTCCCGTACCGTCAGCCCGTCGACCGTCACCGCCCGCTTGAACGCGCGGTCCAGGGTCAGGGTGGAGCCGGCGATGGAACCGCCGTGCACCAGCCGGGCCACGCCCTCGCTGACCTCGACCTCCAGCGGCCCGAGCAGGTAGCGGCCGTCGCCGCTGCCGGCCGCGTCCATCGCGTCCGTGATGAACGCGACCCGGTCGGCGCCCGCGTGACGGAACGCCAGCTCCAGCGCGGCGGGGTGCAGATGGGTGCCGTCGTTGATCAGCTCGACGGTGACCCGCTCGTCCTCCAGCAGGGCGGCGACCGGGCCGGGGGACCGGTGGCCCAGCACGGGCATGGCGTTGAAGAGGTGGGTGGCGACGGTGGCGCCCGCGTCGACGGCCGCGACGGTCTGCTCGTAGGTGGCGTCCGTGTGCCCGACCGCCGCGATGACCCCGTGCTCGGCGAGCAGCCGCACCGAGTCGATGCCGCCCGGCAGTTCCGTCGCGAGCGTGACCATCCTCGCCCGGCCGCGCCCCGCGTCGATCAGCTTGCGCACCTCGGCCGGATCAGGGTCGCGCAGCAGTTCCTCGGAGTGCGCGCCCTTGCGGCAGGGCGAGATGAAGGGCCCCTCGAAGTGGATGCCCGCGATGTCCCCCTGCTCCGCCAGCTCGCTCAGCAGCCCGGCCTGCCGGACCAGCAGGTCCATCTCGTCGGTGACGGTGGAGGCGACCAGCGTGGTGGTGCCGTGCCGCCGGTGGGTGCGGACGGCGGTGAGGATCTCCTCGGCCGAGCCGGCGAAGGACGCCCCGCCGCCGCCGTGGTTGTGGATGTCCACGAACCCCGGGACCAGCCAGTGGCCGCTGACGTCGACCACCTCGGCGCCGGCCGGGGCCGCGGTGCCCCCGGTGTCCGGCGCACCGGCCGCGGTGATCCTCGTGCCCTCCACGACCACGCGCCCGTCGTCCACCACCCCGGTGGGCAGCACCACCCGAGCACCTGTGAGAACCAAGCTGGGAGCCATCAGGCGGTTACCTCCGAGGGGTCGGTCGTGGGGCCGGTGGAGTCGAGGAGATCCCGGGCGAGAAGTCCCGCGCCCAGGCAGCCGGCGGTGTCGCCGAGGGCGGCGGGGACGATGGACGGCAGTTTCTGGAAGGTGACCCGGCGCCGGACGGCGTCCCGCAGCGGCTGGAACAACACTTCCCCCGCCTCGGCCAGGCCGCCACCGATGATCAGCCTGCGCGGGTCCAGCAGGGTGAGCGCGGTGACGAGCCCGTCGGCGAGCGCGTCCACCGCCTCCTGCCACACCCGGGCGGCGTTCGGGTCACCGGACGCGACGGCCTTGGCGCAGTCGGCCGCGTCCGCCTCCGGGTCCCCGCAGGCCGCGGCCCATGCCTCGCTGACGGCGGACGCGGAGGCGTACCGCTCCAGGCAGCCGTGCTGCCCGCAGGGGCACGGGGTGCCGCCGGGCCGCACGACGATGTGCCCGACCTCGCCGGCGAAGCCGTGCGCGCCCGCCTCCACCCGGCCGTCCACGCCGATGGCGCCCGCGATCCCGGTGCCCAGCGGTACGAAGAGGAACCGGTCGGCACCCCTGCCCGCGCCGATCCGTCCCTCGGCGAGCCCGCCGGTGCGCACGTCGTGGCCGAGCGCCACCGGGACGCCCAGGCGCTCGGCGAGCAGGGTGCGCAGCGGGACGTCGCGCCAGCCGAGGTTGGCGGCGTACACGGCGATGCCGCGCTCGTCGTCGACGATGCCGGGGACCGCGACACCGGCCGCCGAGGCCGGCTCGCCGCAGGCCGCGACGCCGTACGCGCGCAGTTCCGCGGCGAAGCCGAGGAGCGTCTCGACCACCGCGTCCGGTCCGCGCTCACGTCCCGTCGCCCGGCGGGCACGGTGCAGCAGCTCGCCGTCGTCTCCGACGAGGGCGGCCTTCATCCCGGTACCGCCGACGTCCAGGGCGATGACATGTCTCACGGGGGACAGTGTGGCCCCCTGACCCACAAGAGGTCTAGTCCACTCGCGTGGTGTAGACCTTATGCGTCCGCAAATGGAACGGTCAGACAGCAGGGTTGGGGCTTTGAGGGTGCGTCGGCGTACGGCAGAAATGATCGCGGTGGTGTCCGCACTGGGCATGACGGCGGTTCTCGGCGGCTGCGGGAGCACGGACTCCGACGTGACCCTCAGACTCGTCGCGGCCGACTACGGCGACTCGGCGGCGAACGGCTCCAAGAAGTACTGGGACGAGCTGGCCCAGGAGTACGAGGCCCAGCACGGGGTGAAGGTCGAGGTCAGCGTCTACTCCTGGAACGACGTCGACCGCGAGGTCAAGGAGATGGTCGACGCCGGGAACGCCCCGGACCTGGCCCAGATCGGCGCCTACGCCGACTACGCGGCCGACGGAAAGCTGTACCAGGCCTCCGACCTGCTCTCCATCCGCACCCAGGCCGACTTCCTCGCCGCGCTCTCCGACGCCGGCCAGTGGAAGCACGTGCAGTACGGCATCCCGTTCGCGGCCTCCACCCGGGTGCTCTTCTACAACAAGACCCTGTTCAGCCAGGCCGGCATCACCCCGCCCACCACCTGGGACGAGCTGGCGGCCGACGCCGGCGCGCTCAAGGACAAGGGCGTGAAGTACCCCTACGCGCTGCCGCTCGGCCCCGAGGAGGCGCAGGCCGAGACCATGCAGTGGCTCCTGGGCGGCGGCGACGGCTACACCGACGACATCGGCACCTACAGCATCGACTCCGCGAAGAACATAGAGACCTTCACCTGGCTCCGCGACGACCTGGTCGGCAAGGGCCTGACCGGCCCGGTCGCCCCCGGCAAGCTCAACCGCGCGGACGCCTTCGCGGCCTTCGCCGACGGCCAGGTGGGCATGCTCAACGGCCACCCCACACTGATCCAGCAGGCCGCCAGGAAGGGCGTGAAGTTCGGCACGGTCCCGATGCCGGGCCGCACCGGCCGGGCCAAGGCCTCCATGGGCGTCGCCGACTGGATGATGGGCTTCCGGCAGAACGGGCACGCCCGGGAGATCGGCGACTTCCTCGACTTCGTCTACGAGCGGAAGAACGTCCTCGCCTTCTCCCGCGAGTACGGGCTGCTGCCGGTCACCGACTCCGCGTCCAGAGCCATGTCCGACTCGGACGCGGCCGGCGACCGGGCCCTGCGCCCCTTCCTCGACGAGCTCCCGCTCTCCGAGCTCTACCCGGTCGGCAAGACCTCGTGGGCCTCCGTCAGCGCGTCCGTGAAGAAGAACATCGGCCAGGCCGTCACCTCCGGCGGCAGCCCCGCCGACGTGCTGGCCCGGCTGCAGTCGATGGCGTCGGCCGCGGACAGCGCCGACGTGAACTAGTGCTGTGACCGGAAGGGTCTGCCGGAAGGCTCGCGGCGTCCGGTGCGGTGCAGCGCAAGGCGGAGCGTCGTCCGCGTACCGGATGTACTCGGGTGATGCGACGACGCGGCGCGGTGCCGTGCCGGACGCCGCGAGCCGGTGGACCCTTCCGGTCGCAGCACCAGCCAGTGCCGCGTCGGCCGGGGCCCGCCCCGTCGCGATGCCCGGCGGGCACTCCCGCCGCACCGGCCGAGAGCCCGGGTACGCCCGGTACGAGGGCTTCCGGCCGGCACGTCGGGAGCACCCGGCGGACCCCGCTCCTCGGCGGGCAGAGCCTGGCTGACGCGGCACGGGTGCCGCGGACCGCGCCGGCGCGAAGCGGCAGGCTCGGGCCCGTCCGGCGGACCGGGCGGGCGCCGGGGCCGGTGGCACGCCGGCCCCGGTGGGCCCCGCGTCTGCGGTGTGCTCCGCCGGACAGGCCCCGGGCCGGCTGTCGGTGCCCGGCGCTACGGTTGCCTCCATGGAGGAACTGGGCAGCCGCGAACGGGCCATCCTGGCGCTGGAGCGCCGGGGCTTCGCCGGCCCCGGCGCGAAGGAACGGGCCATCCGAGAGGAACTGGGCCTCGCCCCGGTGCGCTACTACCAGCTCCTCAACGCCCTCCTGGACGACGCCCGGGCGCTCGCCGCGGACCCGGTCACGGTCAACCGCCTGCGCAGGGTGCGGGAGGCCCGCCGAGCCGAGCGCTGAGGCGCGCCGCGCCGAGCGCCGAGGCCCGGCGCGGGCCGGGCGGAACGCTCCAGGAGTGACCCTGGCCCGCGCCGGATACTGTCCCTGTATGGACCTCCTGCCGACCCCGGCGACCCAGGCCGGCCGCGACGGACTGCGCACGCTGCTGGCCAAGCCCCGCGCGGCGGTGATCGGGCTCGACTTCGACGGCACCCTCGCCCCGATCGTCGCCGACCCCGAACGGGCCCGCGCCCATCCCGACGCCGTTCCCGCGCTCGCCGGACTCGCCCCCGAGGTGGCCTCCGTCGCCGTGGTCACCGGCCGGCCCGCCGAGGTCGCGGTGCGGTACGGGGGCTTCGCGGACGTGCCCGGCCTGGAACACCTCACCGTCCTCGGCCACTACGGCGCCGAGCGCTGGGACGCCGCGACCGGCGAGGTCACGGCGCCCCCGCCGCATCCCGGTGTCGCCGCGGTCCGCGCCGAACTGCCCGGACTGCTGGAGCGCGCCGGTGCCGGGCACGGCACCTGGACCGAGGACAAGGGCCGGGCCGTCGCCGTGCACACCCGCCGCGCGGACGACCCCCTGGCCGCCTTCGAGGCCCTGCGCGGGCCCCTGACGGAACTCGCCGCCCGGCACGGGCTGATCGTCGAACCCGGCCGCCTGGTCCTGGAACTGCGCCCGCCCGGCATGGACAAGGGCGTCGCCCTCCTCGACCACGCCCGCCGCACCGCCGCCGGGTCCGTCCTCTACGCGGGCGACGACCTGGGCGACCTGCCCGCCTTCGCGGCCGTCGGGGAACTGCGCGCCGCGGGCGTCCCCGGCCTGCTGGTCTGCAGCGGCAGCACCGAGGTCACGGCGCTGGCCGAACGGGCGGACCTGGTGGTCGACGGCCCGGAGGGCGTCGTCGCGCTTCTGCGGGCGCTGGCGGCGCGGCTCGGGGCACTCCCGTAGTCCCTCCCGCAGCCCCTGCCGGGGCACGGCCCCGGGCCGTGCCCCGGTCCGCCGGGGGAGGCCCCGCCGCGCCGCGGCCTCAGCCGGTCAGCGCGCCGAGCTGATCCAGGAACCACTGCGCCGGCGGCAGCGCGGTGGCGGCGGCGGCCAGCCGCTTGGAGCGCTCCGCGCGCTCGTCCAGGGGCAGGCTCAGCGCCGTGTGCAGCGCGTCCGCCGTCCCCACCACGTCGTAGGGGTTGACCACGATCGCGTCCTCGCCCAGCTCCTCGTACGCCCCGGCCTCCCGTGACAGCACCAGCGCGCACCCCTCGTCGGAGACGACCGGCACCTCCTTGGCGACCAGGTTCATGCCGTCCCGGATCGGGTTGACCAGGGCCACGTCGGCGAGCCGGTAGGCGGCCAGGGAGCGGGCGAAGTCGTCCTTGACGTGCAGCACCACGGGCGTCCAGCCGGGCGTCCCGAAACGGGAGTTGATCTCTTCGGCTACCCGCCGCACCTCGGCCGTGTAGTCGCGGTAGACGGCGAGGTCCTGCCGCGAGGGGTAGGCGAACGCCAGGTGCACCACCCGCTCGCGCCACTCGGGGCGGTCCTCCAGGAGCTGCCGGTAGGCCAGCAGGCCGCGCACGATGTTCTTGGACAGCTCGGTGCGGTCCACCCGGACGACGGTCCGGCGCCCCTCGCCGATCTCCGCGCGCAGGGCCGCCATCCGCTCGTCCACGTCCGGCCGGTGCGCCCGCTCGCGCAGGAAGTCCGCGTCCGCGCCGAGCCCGTGCACCCCGATCCGGGTCCCGGACGGGATGCCGGGGCCGAGCACCGCGTGGCAGCAGTCCGTGAACGCGTCCGCCCAGCGCCTGGTCAGGAACGCCGCCCGGTCCGCGCCGAGGATGCCGGTCAGCAGCTCGGCGGCGATGTCGTCGGGCAGCAGCCGGAAGTAGTCCGGCGGGGCCCAGGGGGTGTGCGAGAAGTGGCCGATGCGCAGGTCGGGACGGAGCTGCCGGAGCATCCGGGGCGCGAGGGCCAGGTGGTAGTCCTGGACGAGCACCGCGGCCCCCTCGGCCGCCTCCTGCGCCAGCGCCTCGGCGAACGCCCGGTTGTACGCCTGGTACGAGGCCCACTGGCGGCGGAATCCGGCGTCGAGGACCGGCTCCAGCGGGGTCTGGTACAGCATGTGGTGGACGAACCAGAGCACCGAGTTGGCGATGCCGTTGTAGGCGTCGGCGAACACGCTCGCGTCGATGTCGAGCATCCGCACCCGCTGCCCGCCGGTGTCCTCGGCCGGCAGCGGACCGCCGCCCGCCCGCCGCGCCGCCTCCCGGTCGCCGTCGCCGAGCGCGGCGCAGACCCACACCGCGTCGGTGTCCGGCCCGATGGCCGACAGCCCCGAGACCAGCCCGCCCCCGCCCCGTCTGGCGCTCAGCGAGCCGTCCTCGAGCACCTCGTACGAAACCGGACCGCGGTTGGACGCGACCAGCACCTCAGCACCCTGCGTGGAAGCCATGATTCTCAACCTAGCCCGGCCCGGAAACGCTCAAACGTACGCTCCGCCCCGGAAGGGGGCCGTATACAGCCGTTCTTCCGCGTTCACCGCACCGCTCACCCGGGTCGCTCACGCCACCTTGCGGTGCGCGTACTCCGCGATCTCCACCATCGGCGGCCGCTCCTCGGTGTCCACCGGGTGGGTGCGCGGCTCGAACCCGTCCTCGCCCCGCTCGAACTGGGTGAGCGAGGGCCGTACGAGGTGGCCGCGGGCCAGCCGGAGCTGGGCGGTGCGGTAGATCGCCGCCGCCATCCGGCCGAGCGCCTGCCCGTCCTGGTGCCGGTGCCTGCGCACCCCGACGTCCACCTGGGCCAGCGCGTCCAGGCCCACCAGGTGCAGCGCGTCCACCAGCATGCCCAGCTCCACGCCGTAGCCCACCGGGAACGGAAGCTGCTCCAGCAGCGCGCGGCGGGCCGCGTACTCCCCGCCCAGCGGCTGCACGAAGCCGGCGAGCTGCGGCCAGTGCATGTTCAGCAGCGGGCGGGCCATCAGCTCGGTGACCCGGCCGCCCTGCCCGGCGGCGGTCGTGCCGGGGGCGGGCCCGGCGGGCACGGTCAGCGGACGGTCGTACATGGCCTTGACCAGGTCGACGTCCGGATCGGTGAGCAGTGGGCCGACGATGCCCAGGACGAAGTCGGAGGAGAACTCCCTCAGGTCGGCGTCGACGAAGCAGACGATGTCCCCGCTCGTCGCCAGCAGCGAGCGCCACAGCACCTCGCCCTTGCCGGGGACGGCCGGTATGCGCGGCAGGACGCTGTCGCGGTGCACCACCCGGGCGCCGGCCGCGGCGGCGACCTCCGCGGTGCGGTCGGTGGAGCCGGAGTCGACGACGACGACCTCGTCGACCAGGGGGGCCTGCCGCACGAGGTCGCGACGGATGACGGCGACGATGTCGCCGACCGTCTCCTCCTCGTTGAGCGCGGGCAGGACGACGGAGACGGACTGCCCGGTGCGCTGCTTGGCGGCCAGGACGCCGTGCAGCGGGCGGTCGGCCACGGACCAGGAGCGGGTGGCCAGCCAGCGCTCGACTTCTTCCAGCACGGTCTGCGGCTCCTCACTGTCGTGATCACACCTGTTGCGGGGGGTGATGCATCTCGCGGTTCGGACGACTATCTCAACTGTCCCGGCCGTCGGTTACAGTCTTGAACAACGCCGGTGACCATCGCATGTCGTGGTCCGACCGGCGTCCACAACCGAATACCGCTCATCCAGAGGGGCAGAGGGACACGGCCCGATGAAGCCCCGGCAACCCCCCTGAGCCGCACTCGTTTCGCGCGAGGCTCCCGGCCAGGGAAGGTGCCAAATCCGTCTCACGGCGAGATGCGTCGTGAGGAAGATGAGGAGAAAGGGCCTCGCCTCCATGGCTGTGCAGACAGTTGCAAGCACCAGCAATCCCGCCGTCGACCTCGGTCCCGCCGCTGCCCTGAGCTGTCGCGAATGCGGCCACCGGGTACCCCTCGGACCGGTCTTCGCGTGCGAGGAGTGTTTCGGCCCGCTGGAGATCGCCTACGACTTCTCCGCCTACGACAGCGAGGAACTGCGCCGGCGCATCGAGGCGGGCCCCGCGAACATCTGGCGCTACGCGCCCCTGCTGCCCGTCCCCTCCGACGTGGCCGGGAAGCCGAACCTCAACCCCGGCTGGACCGAGCTCGTCAAGGCCGACAACCTGGCCCGCGAGCTGGGCGTCACCGGCGGGCTGTACGTGAAGGACGACTCCGGCAACCCGACGCACTCCTTCAAGGACCGCGTCGTCGCCCAGGCCCTGGAGGCCGCGCGCGCCTTCGGCTTCACCACCCTGTCCTGCTCCTCCACCGGCAACCTCGCCGGCGCCGTCGGCGCCGCCGCCGCCCGGGCCGGCTTCCGTTCCTGCGTGTTCATCCCGCACGACCTGGAGCAGGGCAAGGTCGTCATGGCCGCGGTGTACGGCGGCGAACTCGTCGGCATCGAGGGCAACTACGACGACGTGAACCGTTTCTGCTCCGAGCTGATCGGCGATCCCGCCGGTGAGGGCTGGGGCTTCGTCAACGTCAACCTGCGGCCGTACTACGCCGAGGGCTCCAAGACGCTGGCGTACGAGATCTGCGAGCAGCTCGGCTGGCGGCTGCCGGACCAGATCGTGGTCCCGATCGCCTCCGGCTCCCAGCTCACCAAGATCGACAAGGGTCTGCAGGAGCTGATCGGGCTCGGCCTGGTCGAGGACAGGCCGTACAAGATCTTCGGCGCCCAGGCCGCGGGCTGCTCGCCGGTGTCGACCGCGTACAAGGCGGGCCACGACGTCGTGCGGCCGCAGAAGCCCGACACCATCGCCAAGTCCCTCGCCATCGGCAACCCGGCCGACGGGCCGTACGTCCTGGACATCGCCCGCCGCACCGGCGGAGCGGTGGAGGACGTGACGGACGAGGAGGTCGTGGACGCCATCAAGCTGCTGGCCCGGACCGAGGGCATCTTCGCGGAGACGGCGGGCGGGGTGACCGTCGGCGTCACCCGCAAGCTGCTCAAGGAGGGTGTGCTGGATCCGGCGAAGACCACCGTCGTCCTCAACACCGGCGACGGCCTCAAGACCCTCGACGCGGTGGCCGGCACCGGCCTCACCGCCACCATCCGCCCGAACCTGGACTCCTTCCGAGAGGCTGGCCTCGCATGAGCGTGACCGTTCGCATCCCCACCATCCTGCGCACCTACACCGGCGGGCAGGCCGAGGTCGCCGCCGAGGGCGCGAACCTCGCCGAGGTCATCGAGAACCTGGAGAAGAACCACACCGGGATCGCCGCGCGGGTGCTGGACGACCAGGGCAGGCTGCGCCGCTTCGTCAACGTGTACGTCAACGACGACGACGTCCGTTTCGAGCAGGGGCTGCAGACGGCGACCCCGGACGGCGCCGGTGTCTCCATCATTCCGGCCGTCGCCGGCGGCTGACAGAATGACCGATCATTACCTTTGGTAACGCCGGTTACCGATTGTTCATTGAATGGCCCCCTCCGCGAGAGAAGCGGAGGGGGCCAATCTATGTGATTGAGCACGGTAGAGTTGGGGAACCCGCTCCCGGGCCGTGGGACGGGGGCCTTGGATTCACCGCGGCGCACCCGGCGAGAAGTAGCCAAACTGTGGGTGTTTTATGCGGCTTTTGCGCATTTCATGGGGCCCGACTTGCCCTGAATTCGGACGAATTTACGCTACATTCCGGACCGTTGACGTCCATATTTCTCGTCCGATTGACCTGTTGCAGAGGGCAGTTGGGCAGATACATTCAGCGGCGGTCGACGCGTTCCGGCGCACGCCCCCGACCAATGGGGGGTGAGGTCTGACCCGGGTCCGCGAAGTGTGGATCTGTGCAAGGGCCAGTAATAGGGGAGTTAGGCATGGCTCAGGGCACCGTCAAGTGGTTCAACGCGGAGAAGGGGTACGGCTTCATCGCGGTCGACGGTGGTGCGGACGTATTCGTCCACTACAGCGCCATTCAGATGGACGGCTACCGCACCCTGGAAGAGGGTCAGCGGGTGGAGTTCGAGATCTCGCAGGGCCAGAAGGGCCCGCAGGCCGACATGGTTCGCCTCAGCGCCTGAACGCTGCTTGCACGAAGGGCCCGCACCTCGCACAGGGTGCGGGCCCTTCGCCGTGCCCGCGGCGGGACCTCGCCCGCGGGGCCGGCGGCGCCCGCGGGGCCCCGGGGCGCGCCCCCCTGTTCGCCCGGGGCTGAGTGTGTCCGCAACCCCCGGGAGGCGCTTGCACTCGACCATGCCGAGTGCTAATCATTGCGTTAGCACTCTGAAGGTGAGAGTGACAGAAGGACCGGGTCGGTGAGGCCCGCGGGCCAAGTGGGGCAAGGAACCACGCGGCCGGCGAGCCGTCCGTCGCGGGCGCGGGCGCGGTCCGAAGGAATCACCCCCAGTCCTGGAGGGACCACTTCACATGGCCAAGATCATCGCGTTCGACGAGGAGGCGCGGCGCGGCCTCGAGCGCGGCATGAACCAGCTCGCGGACGCCGTCAAGGTGACGCTCGGCCCCAAGGGCCGCAACGTCGTCCTCGAGAAGAAGTGGGGCGCCCCCACGATCACCAACGATGGTGTCTCCATCGCCAAGGAGATCGAGCTCGAGGACCCGTACGAGAAGATCGGCGCCGAGCTGGTCAAGGAAGTCGCCAAGAAGACAGACGACGTCGCCGGTGACGGTACGACCACCGCGACCGTGCTCGCCCAGGCCCTCGTCCGGGAAGGCCTGCGCAACGTCGCCGCCGGCGCCAACCCGATGGCCCTGAAGCGCGGTATCGAGAAGGCCGTCGAGTCCGTCTCCGCCGCCCTGCTGGAGCAGGCGAAGGACGTCGAGACCAAGGAGCAGATCGCCTCCACCGCGTCCATCTCCGCCGCCGACACCCAGATCGGCGAGCTGATCGCCGAGGCCATGGACAAGGTCGGCAAGGAAGGCGTCATCACCGTCGAGGAGTCGCAGACCTTCGGTCTCGAGCTCGAGCTCACCGAGGGCATGCGCTTCGACAAGGGCTACATCTCCGCCTACTTCGCGACCGACATGGAGCGCATGGAGGCGTCGCTCGAGGACCCGTACATCCTCATCGCCAACTCCAAGATCGGCTCCGTCAAGGACCTGCTCCCGCTGCTGGAGAAGGTCATGCAGTCGGGCAAGCCGCTGCTGATCATCGCCGAGGACGTCGAGGGCGAGGCCCTGTCGACCCTGGTGGTCAACAAGATCCGCGGCACCTTCAAGTCCGTCGCCGTCAAGGCTCCGGGCTTCGGCGACCGCCGCAAGGCCATGCTCGGCGACATCGCCATCCTCACGGGCGGCGAGGTCATCTCCGAGGAGGTCGGCCTCAAGCTGGAGAACGCGACCCTGGACCTCCTGGGCCGCGCCCGCAAGGTCGTCATCACCAAGGACGAGACCACCATCGTCGACGGTGCCGGCTCCTCGGACCAGGTCAACGGCCGTGTGAACCAGATCCGCGCCGAGATCGAGAACAGCGACTCGGACTACGACCGCGAGAAGCTGCAGGAGCGCCTGGCGAAGCTCGCCGGCGGTGTCGCGGTCATCAAGGCCGGTGCCGCCACCGAGGTGGAGCTCAAGGAGCGCAAGCACCGCATCGAGGACGCCGTCCGCAACGCGAAGGCCGCCGTCGAGGAGGGCATCGTCGCCGGTGGTGGCGTGGCCCTGCTGCAGGCCTCCCAGGTCTTCGAGAAGCTGGAGCTCGAGGGTGACGAGGCGACCGGCGCCCAGGCCGTGAAGCTCGCGCTCGAGGCCCCGCTGAAGCAGATCGCCGTCAACGCCGGCCTCGAGGGCGGTGTCGTGGTGGAGAAGGTGCGCAACCTGACCCCGGGCCACGGCCTGAACGCCGCGACCGGCGAGTACGTCGACCTGGTCGCCGAGGGCATCATCGACCCGGCGAAGGTGACCCGTTCCGCGCTGCAGAACGCCGCTTCCATCGCCGCGCTGTTCCTCACCACCGAGGCCGTCATCGCCGACAAGCCGGAGAAGGCCCCCGCGGCCGCTCCGGGCGGCATGCCGGGCGGTGACATGGACTTCTGATCCCGCGCGGATCGGCCTGTCCTTTCCGAGGGCGGCACTCCCTGCCACGGCAGGGGGTGCCGCCCTCGGGCGTGTCCGGGATCACAGCGCTCCCCGGCCCCGACGGGAATGCGCGACCGCCGCTGGGAGGTTGCTTAAGGAGCTGCAACAATGCGTGCGCACATACCAGTCGGTTTACCGAGTCGTCCCCGAGGAGCCCCCACGTGACCGTCACGCCGCCTCCCGCGTCCCGCGCGGCCCAGATCCTCTCCCGCCCGATCACCCTGGGCGGTCTCACCGTCCCCAACCGCATCGTGATGGCGCCGATGACCCGGATGTTCTCCCCGGGCGGCGTTCCCGGCGAGGACGTGGTGTCCTACTACGCCCGGCGTGCCGCGGCGGGCGTCGGCCTGATCGTCACCGAGGGCACCTACGTCGGCCACGAGTCGGCCGGCGGCAGCAGCCGTGTGCCCCGGTTCCACGGCGAGGAGCAGCTCGCCGGCTGGGCGAAGGTCGTCGAGGCGGTGCACGAGGCGGGCGGCACCATCGTGCCGCAGCTCTGGCACATCGGCACGGTGCGCAAGCAGGGCCAGAACCCCAACCCGGACGCCCCCTCGCACGGCCCCTCCGGGCTGCGCGTCGACGGCGCCGAGGACGCCACGCCGATGACCCAGGACGACATCGACGCCGTCGTCGGCGCCTTCGCCCAGGCCGCGGCCGACGCCGAGCGCATCGGCTTCGACGGCGTGGAGCTGCACGGCGCCCACGGCTACCTGCTCGACCAGTTCCTGTGGGAGGGCACCAACCGCCGTACCGACGCCTACGGCGGCGACCCGGTCGCCCGCACCACCTTCGCCGCGCAGATCGTGGCGGCCGTCCGCGCCGCCGTCTCCCCGGACTTCCCGGTCATCTTCCGCTTCTCGCAGTGGAAGCAGGAGGCCTACGACGCCCGTCTCGCCGAGACCCCCGAGGAGCTGGAGGCCATCCTCGCCCCGCTGGTCGCCGCCGGTGTCGACGTCTTCCACGCCTCCACCCGCCGCTACTGGGTCCCCGAGTTCGAGGGCTCCGACCTGAACCTCGCCGGCTGGACGAAGAAGCTCACCGGCAAGCCGGTCATCAGCGTCGGCTCGGTCGGCCTCGACGGCGACTTCATCACCGCCTTCCAGGGCCAGGGCTCCGAGGTCAAGGGCATCGACAACCTGCTGGACCGCCTGGAGGACGAGGAGTTCGACATGGTCGCCGTCGGCCGCGCCCTGCTCCAGGACCCCGAATGGGCGGCCAAGGTGCTCGACGACCGCTTCGACGAGCTGAAGCCGTACGACGCGGCGGCCCTGCAGACCCTGAGCTGACGGCCAGGGGAGGCCCGGGGGCCTTCCGCCCGGATCAGGCCGGATCCCTGATCGGGCCTGATCGGGCCTGATCAGGGAGCGGGGTCCGGTACCGGGGCACTGCGCTCGCCGCGCGCCGGCCGAGGGTCCCGGCACGTCCGGTACGGGGGCTTCCGGCCGGCACGCCGGGAGCACCCTGCGGACGCCGCTCCCCGACGGGCGGACCACCCCTCCGGTCACAGCACTAGAGGTTGCCCATCGGCTCGATGTCTACCTGGACGGGCGTCCCCCACACGCGCAGCACCTCGTAGTCGGTGAACTCGTGCACCAGCCGGTACGCCATCGCCGGCCGGGACCCGCGCCGCTGGGCGGCGAGATACGCCTCCGCCTCCCGCCGGTCCCGCCGGGGTGTCCCGCAGAGCTGCCACTCCCGCCCGTTCCACGCCTCCGGCAGCCACCGCTGCTGGGGCTGGGGGCGGTCGGCGCGCACTCCGTAGCGCGAGGACGTGCCGGCGGGCGCCTCTCCGGCCGGCGCCCGGCCCCCGCTCTGGTACTCCGAGCGCCGTGCGGCCCGCCTGCGGGTCTCGCAGAGCAGGCACAGGTCGGGCGCGCTCCTGTCGACGGGTCCGTGCGGATGCTCGGGGCAGCGGGTGCTGGGCGCCCCCGCCCCCACGGTCTCGTCCAGCAGGTCCAGGGCGCGCCGCAGATCGGCCTTGACCTCGTGCAGCCGGGCGTCCGGGGTGTCGGCGGAGAGGTTCTCCCCGTGCTCCCCGAGCAGCCTGAGAGCGCGTCCGAGGGCGGTGAGCTGGGCGTGGTTCATGTCGGTCCGCGCAGTCCTTCGGCTTCTTCCGGGGCCAGGGTGGTGCCGGCCGGGGCCGGCGGTTCGACGGTAACGCCCCGGCGGCATCGGTACGCCTCCCGCGGAGCGCCGGTCACGTGGCCGTGGCTCCCAGCGCCGCGCGCAGATGGCCGGCGGAGTCCGCCAGGCGCCGGACGGCCGTGGGGCCGTCGACACCGGCGAGGACGATCAGGATCGCGGTCTTCACCTCGCCGCCGGCCTCGGTGAGCGCCCGCTCGATCTCCTCGTCGCAGGCCCCGGTGGCCAGGGACACGATGCGCCGGGAGCGGGCCCGCAGCTTGGCGTTGGAGGCGCGGACGTCGACCATCAGGTTCCCGTACGTCTTGCCGAGCCGGATCATCGTGATCGTCGACAGCATGTTGAGCACCAGTTTCTGTGCCGTGCCGGCCTTCAACCGGGTGGATCCGGTGAGCAGTTCGGGCCCGACGACGACCTCGATGCCATGCTCCGCGGCGGCCGCGAGCGGGCTGTGGGCGTTGCAGGACAGGCCGACGGTCAGGGCGCCGAGCGAGCGGGCGTGCTCGACGGCGCCGACGGCGTACGGGGTGCGGCCGGAGGCGGAGACGCCGACCACGGTGTCCTCGGGCCGGATCTTCAGCGCGTCCAGGTCCTCCTGGGCCAGTTCCGCGGAGTCCTCGGCGCCCTCGACCGAGGTGACCATCGCCTCGGGGCCGCCCGCGATCAGGCCGGCCACCTGGCCGGGCTCGGTGTTGAAGGTGGGCGGGCACTCGGAGGCGTCGAGGACGCCGAGCCGCCCGGCGGTGCCGGCGCCCGCGTAGACCAGGCGCCCGCCGTGCGCCATGCGCTCGGCCAGGGCGTCGATGGCGGCGGCGATCTGCGGCAGGCGCGCGGCGACGGCGGCGGGCACACCGGTGTCCTCGCCGTTCATGAGGCGGGCGATGTCGAGGGTGGGCAGCCGGTCGATCTCCGCGAGTTCCGGCCGGAAGGCTTCGGTGGTGAGGGACTCCAGCTCGTTGTGCAGGTCATGGGAGGTCATGGGGGGTGGCTCTCTCCGATTCGCGTGCTTGCACTCACCTGGGGGTGGAGCGGTGCCGGTGCGCCAGCGCCTCGTAGGACGCGGCCAGCGCGGGCGCCGCACTGTCGTACGTCCGCTGTGCCACCCCGACGAACAGGCAGTCCACCACCAGGAGCTGACTCGTCCGGGAGGACATCGCGGCGGGCCGCAGCTCCGTCTCCCGTGACGTGGACGTCGTCAGTACGTGGTCGGCGTACTGCGTCACCGGCGAGTCGGGCCTGCCGGTGATGGCGACGGTGGTCGCCCCGCGGTCGAACGCGACCCGGAGCGGCTCGATGACGTCGCCGGTGGAACCCGAGTGGGTGATGGCGATCGCCACATCACCCGGGCGCAGTTGCACCGCGTTGGTCACGGCGAGGTGCGGATCGCTGTGCGCGTGGGCTATGAGCCCGATCCGCAGCAGCTTCTGGGTGAGGTCCTGGGCGACGAGCCCGGAGGCGCCGATCCCGTACACATCGGTGCGGCGGGCGCCCGCGAGTGCGGTGACGGCCGCGCCGAGCTGCGCGGTGTCGAGTCCGGCGGCGGTGTCGGCGAGGGTCTGCTGCTCCTCGTAGGCGAGCTTGGCCACGACGTCGGCGATGGGGTCGTCCACCGCGATGTCCGTCGTGATCGCGGGTGCGCGGCCCGACTGCTGCTGGGCGGCGAGGCCGGCGAGGGCGAGGCGCAGATCACGGTATCCGGGGTAGCCGAGCAGGCGGGCGGTGCGGACGACCGTCGCCTCGCTGGTGCCGGTGAGTTCGGCGAGGCCGGTGACCGTGAGGGCGGCGCAGCCGGCCGGGTCGCCCGCGACGGCCTCGGCGACGCGCTGCATGGAACGGGTCATGGAGGGGGCGAGGGTGCGCACCTTCGCGGCGAGGGAGCCGCCCGGACCGCCGAAAATTTCCTTCACGTCCTGGGTCACCCATGAAAGATATTTTCGTTTCGGTCCCGCGGTCAAGAGTGCGCACAATGGGACCCATGGAGTCACTCACCCCGCTCGAGCAGGCCCTGCACGCGGCCCGCGCGCTGGTACTCGCCGATCTGGTCGCGGGCCGGGTCGCCGAGGCCGACGTGGTCTCCCTGGTGGAGAACTCCGTGGCCGAACGGCGCTGGTGGGTCGAGCAGTGGCCGGACGGCGCGCCCTTCCTGCCCGGACTGGTGGCGCAGGACGTCCAGGACGCGCTGCTGGAGCGGTACGGCCGCTGGCCGTTGTGCCCGGTGTGCGGCTCGGGCGACCCGCACGCCCTGGACGTGGAACCGGAACTGGGGCCCGACCCGTACTGGGTGTGCCACGAGGCGGGCGTCCAGGTCGCCTCGGTGGGGTCGCTGGGGCGTGCCCTGGGCGAGGCGCAGTCCTCGTGAGGCGCCCGTGACCGTCTACGTCGACCCGCCGGCCTGGCCCGGCCACGGCCGCATGTGGTCGCACCTGGTCAGCGACGTGTCCTACGACGAACTGCACCTGTTCGCAGCCGGGTTGGGCATGCCCCGGCGGGCCTTCGAGCGCGACCACTACGACCTCCCGTCGCACCGGTACGCGGACGCGGTGGCCGCCGGGGCGGTGCAGGTCAGCAGCCGTGAGGTGGTGCGGCTGCTGCGTGCGTCCGGGCTGCGCAGGCGCAAGCGGGCCGCTCAGCGCCGCAGTTCGTAGGCCAGCTCGGCGCCGCTGCCGTCCTCCTCGCTCACCCGCGTGAAGCCGGCCCGGCCCAGCACGGCCTGGGAGGCGGTGTTCTCCCGCTCGACGGTGGCGAACAGGGCGTCGACGTCGTCCCGGGCCAGCGCCCAGTCCGCCAGCGCGCGCACGGCCTCCGTGGCGTACCCCTGCCCGCGGGCACCCTCCACCAGGTCGTAGCCGATCTCCACCCGGCCGTCCTCGTCCGGCGCGCTGTGGAAGCCGATACCGCCGATCGCGCGGCCGTCCTCCTCGCGTACGAGGGCGAAGACCCCGAACTCCGGTCGGTGCACCCCGCCTTCGTACGCCTTCACCAGGAAGCCGGCGGCCTCCCGCGTGCCCTCGTAGGGTTCGCCCCCGAGCCAGTCCAGGCCTCCGTCGCCGCCCAGCCGAAGATCCCGTGCGACGGCCGGACGCACGCCGACCAGATCGAACCGCTCGGCCGGGATGACGAGGTTGTTGCGCCAGCGCCACTCGGTGACCGGCGCCCTTCCCGGCAGCTCGCCCCGGCCGGTCGCCCAGAGCAGGGTCGGCCAGGCCGCCGGACCGGGCTGCACATGGGGGAAGAGCCAGCCGAGCACGGCCTCGGCGAGACCCTCCCGCGGCGTGTACTCGACGCCGAGTGCCCGGGCGACGTCGTGCGTGTGCAGCACCACCTCGGCGACGCCCATCGCGGCGAAGCCCGCGCGGTCCGCGGCGCGGAAGGGGTAGGGGTGGAAGGCGCGGACGTGCGGCGGGGTGGTGTGGACGGCGGCGGCGAGCAGCACACCGGTCGTCCGCACGACGTCCAGCAGGGCGGCGTTGCCGGTGCCCTCGTCGAGCCTGATGTCGAAGGGGACGTAGGCGTCCCGCGGCCGCCCGGCCAACTGCCCCGCGTAGGCGATCAGATCACTCGCGATGTGCTCCACGGTCGCCCGGCAGCTCCACTCCAGCCCGGCACCCCGCACCCCTGCCCAGTCCCGTTCCGCCACCGGCCCCAGCACCGCCAGGCACCCCTCGACGGCCTTCGTCACGTCGTCCCCGCTCACAGGTCGCATGGGGCGAACAGTAGGGGTGCGGTGGGCCGGGGGGCGACAGCATTTCCGGATTTCCGGCCGCGGGGCGGAGCCGTTCAGCCCGAGAGCAGGTCCAGTTCGCCCCCGAGGTTGTGGCGAGCCGTGCGCTCCCAGTGCTCCCGGCCGTGGGGGGTGTGGAACAGGCGGGGCAGGTCCAGGAGTTGGCGCAGGACGGCGGCTCGGCCCTCGCGGAAGACATCGCTGGGGACGAAGTGGTACTCCTCGCGGACCTCGGCCGTGTAGTGGGCGTACGCCGACGGGGGTGCGGCCAGGATCGCCAGGTCGGCGTCGCACAGGACCTGGCCGTCGGGGTCGTCGTCCGCGGGGTCGTGGGTGACGGTGAGGCGGACCAGGCGGGCGACCTCGGCCGTCCTCGGCGCCGGCACCCCCGCCTCGGGCAGCGCGCGTTCGGCCAGGGAGGCGGAGCGTTCCTCGTTCTCGGAGCGCTCGGGCAGGTAGACCGCGTCGTGGAACCAGGCGGCCAGCCGGACCGCGTCCGGGTCGGCCGCGTACCTCTCCAGCACGTCGATGTGGTCCAGGACCGCGGTGAGGTGGGTCAGCGTGTGGTAGCGGCGCTGCGGCTCCTGCCAGCGGCCCAGCAGGTTGTCGGCGTACGGGGTGGGATCGGGACCGCCGCCGGGGCCGCGGGCCCCCTCCAGGGCGCGGGCGAATCGGGCACGCAGGGTGTCGAGGTCGGCCATGCCCCCATTGTTCCGCGACGCGTGCCGGCCGGAACCCTCGGGCCCGTCGCCGTCGCCGCGGTCCCGCCCGTCTCGCGACGCCCCGCAGGCACGGGGGCCGCACCGGTCCCCGGCCCGCGCGCGTCCGGTACGAGGCTCGGGGCCCGGCACCCCTGGCCGAGGAGCGGGGGGTGCCGGGGCACGCACCCGACGCGGCGGGGCCCATCCACCGGACGGAGGACGGGAGTGGACGACAGGGCCTAGCGTGACCTCCATGACGACTCCTGCGGATGTGCACGACGTACGGGACCCCGAGCTGCCCGGCCGGCTGCTGAGCACCGAGAGGGACGTGTTGATACCGCTGTTGCGGGCACGGGAGGACGCGGACTTCGCGCTGCCGACCACCGGGTGTCCGGGGTGGACGGTGCGGGACGTGCTGGCGCACTGCTCGGCCGCGTTGACGCGGGTGGTGGAGGGCCGGTTCGAGCGGGGCGTGTTCTCGCCCGAGTCGAACGACCGGGACGTCGCCGAGCGCGCCGGGTGGACGAACGCCCGGATCGTGGACGAACTGGAGCGCGGGATGACCGAGGCGGGACCCGTGATCGCCGAGGCCGGCGGGGTGCTGGACGTGATCGCGCTCGGGGAGTGGGTGCACGCCGGGGACGTACGGGAGGTCCTGGGCGAGCCGGGGGCGTACGCGGGTGCCGGGCTGCCGGACGCGCTGGCGCTGCTGGCGTACGTCACGCGTGAGAAGGGGCACCTGCCGCTGCACGCCGACCTCGACGACACGGACGAGCCGCTGCGGCTGGGCGCCGTGGCGGGGGACGGCCCGCCGGCCCGGTACATCGGCGACGCGCCCACCCTCGTACGGCTGTACTCCGGGCGGCCGGTCTCCGGGGCGGAGTACGAGCTGGCGGGGGCGCGGGAGGGGGAGCTGAACATCTTCGGCTGAAGGGCGCACCCGGATCGGCGTAGTCTTGGATTGGACTAGACCTGTAGCCGTCGCTGAACCGCCGACGCGCAACGCCGATGAATGGGGTGCCATGAGCAAGCGTGCAGTCCTGGAGGTGATCGCCCTCGACGTCGAGGACGCGGTCGCGGCCCAGGCCGGAGGCGCGGACCGCCTGGAGCTGGTCACCGAGATGGCGGCCGACGGACTCACCCCGCCCGCCGCCACCGTCGCCGGGATCCGGGCCGCCGTCGGCATCGACCTGCGCGTGATGCTGCGGCTCGCGGACGGGTTCGCGGCCGGCGACGTGGACCGGCTGGTCCGGGTCGCGCACGAGATGCGGGAGGCCGGCGCGGACCAGTTCGTGCTCGGGTTCCTCGACCCGGCGGGCGGGGTGGACCTGGCCGCCGTCGAGCGGCTGGTGGACGCGCTGGACGGCTGCCGCTGGACCTTCCACCGGGCGATCGACCGCACCACCGACCGCGACACCCTGCGCCGCGGCGTCGCCGGTCTGCCCGGCCTGGACACCTATCTGACGGCCGGAGCCGCCGGGGGCGTGGACGAGGGGCTGCCGACGCTGCTCGCCGAGGCGGCGCTCGGCGGCAGGCCGGGCTACGAGCCGCAGATCATGGTGGGCGGCGGGCTGCGCCTCGACCATGTGCCGCGGCTGCGCGCCGCCGGGATCGAGGCGTTCCACATCGGCGGGGCGGCCCGCCCCGACGGGTGGCTCGGGCCCGTCTCGGCGACGGCGGTCGAGCAGTGGCGGTCGGTGCTCGACGAGGACGTGGCCCTGGCCCGTTCCTGAGGGCCGTCCCGTGGTCACCGGTCAATCGGCGCACGGCGCCGGAGGCGGTGCGCCGCGAGACGGCGGGGCGTCCTCGTGCCGGACCGGGCGGATTCGGGCGATCCGCCGACGCGGCGAGGTGCCGTGGCGGCCGGCGTGCGCCCGCCGGGGACCGCGGGACGGCCCGTGGTGCCGCGGCGGCCGGGATTCGCCCCCCGAGGAGCGGCGGCCGGTGAAGGTGCCCGCCGCGCGCGGCCTCATCCGCCGGACGGAACCCGGCCGGCGAGCTGCCCGGGCAGCGGGGCGGTGTGCGTCACCGTCAGGCCGGACACCGCTCGGGTCAGGGCCACGTACAGGCGGCGCAGCCCGGTGCGCTCGTCCGGTTCGCCGTCCACCACCGCCTGCGGCTCGTCCAGTACGACGTAGTCGTACTCCAGGCCCTTGGCGAGGGAGGCCGGCACCAGGGTGAGGCGGGTCTCGCGGGTGGTCTCCTCGCCCGGGGAGAGATGGGCGATCCCGGCCGCGGCCAGCGCCCCGGCCAGAACCGGGATACGGGCGTCCGCGGCGATCAGGCCCGTCGAGCCCTCGTGCCGCAGCGACTCCTCGCAGGCGGTGACCACTTCGGCCGGTCCGGAGATCGTGCGGACCTCGAAGAAGCCCGGGTTCTCCCGGACCGAGGCGACCGGCGTGAGGCCCGGGGCGATGTGCGGGAGCAGCCGGGAGGCGTAGGCGATGACGTCGGTGGGGACGCGGAAACCGGCCGTCAGCTCCTCGACGACCCCCTCGCGCTTGCCGAGATGGGCCAGCGCCTCCTCCCAGCTCCGGGTCGCCCACGGCGTGGTGCCCTGCGCCAGGTCGCCGAGGACGGTCGCGCTCCCCGTGGTGCAGCGGCGCCCGACGGCCCGGTACTGCATGGGGGACAGGTCCTGCGCCTCGTCCAGGACGACATGGCCCAGCGAGTGCGTGCGCTCGATCAGGTCGGCCGCCTCGTCGATCAGCACCGCGTCCGCCGCCGACCACCTCGCCGACCTCACGCCGCGCACCGGCCTGGCCCACAGGATCGCCTTCTGCTCGTCCTCGTCCAGGAGACCCTCGGCGTGCTCGGCGAGGAAGTCGGCGTCGCTCAGCAGCCGCAGGACGAGCTTCGCCGGTTCCACGGCGGGCCAGACCGCCTTCACGGCCGCCTTGACGGCGCCGTTGCGGGCGACCGTGTCCTGCACCCGGTCGTCCGGCGCCTCCCCGGCCCGCTCCATCCGGACCAGCACCGCGTGCGCGATCCGCTGCGGCAGGGCCGCGCGCGCGGCACCGTAGCGAATGTCCCGGTCCAGCAACTCGCGGACCAGTTCCTCCAGTTCGTACGCCGGTACCCGCCAGCGCCGCGAGCCGCGCACCACCACGACCGGTTCGGCGGGCATGCTCACATGGGAGTACAGGGCCCGGCGCAGCACCTCGGCGAGCCGGGCGTCGCCCTTGACCACGGCGGCGGCCGCGTCGTCCGTGCCGCGCACCTCCACCTGCGCGACCAGGTCGTCGACGGTCGCCTGCTGCACGGAGAGCTCGCCGAGTGCCGGCAGGACCTGCTCGATGTAGTGCAGGAACGACCGGTTCGGTCCGATGACCAGCGTGCCGGTGCGCGCGAGCCGCTCCCGGTGGGCGTAGAGGAGGTAGGCGACCCGGTGCAGGCCGACGGCCGTCTTCCCGGTGCCGGGGCCTCCCTGCACACAGACGGTCCCGCCGAGCCCGCTGCGGACGATCTCGTCCTGCTCGGGCTGGATGGTGGCCACGATGTCCCGCATCGGGCCGACACGCGGCCGCTCGATCTCCTGCTGGAGCAGTTTGCTGGTGGTGGCCGCCTCGGCCGGGTCGGACAGGTGCTCGTCCTCGTACGCGGTGAGGTCGCCGCCGGTGTAGCCGAAGCGGCGGCGCAGCGCGACGTCCATGGGGCTCTTCCTGGACGCGCGGTAGAACGGCTGCGACACCGGGGCACGCCAGTCGATGACCATGGGGTCGCCGCCGGCGTCGTGCACGTGCCGCCGCCCGATGTAGAACTGCTCGCCCTCCGCACCCTCGGCCCGCGAGGCCCCCGGGGCGTGCAGGTAGTCGAGCCGGCCGAAGAACAGCGGGGTGTCGCTGAGGTCCGCCAGTGCCTTGATGCGCTCGTCGATCTGGCGGGCGAGCACCGCTGCGTTGACCCAGTTGGCGGTGACGTCGCTGATGTCCAGCGCCTCGACGTCCTCGCGCATGGCGCGCAGGGCCGACCGGGACGACGCCAGGTGGGAGCGCTCTCGGGCCAGTGGGTCGCCGGGCGGGCCGTCGAGCTGTTCGTGGGCGGGCGTGGACAAGGGGGTGCCTCCGGGTGGGCCTGCTGCGTGGCTACGACGAGTGCCGTCGGTTTCGGGCCGGCGACGTTGCCGTCCGGTTTCCGGCCGGGCGGCGGCACTCCGAGAGGGAGGCGGGCAAGAGCGGAGATTTTAGGTGAGGGCCGGGGGTGGGGGCCAATGGATTTCGTCGCCCCGCGCGTTCCGCACCCCTGAGGGTGAGACCCGCCGGGTGGAGGGGAGCGCTCCACCCGGAGGACTGGACGCGGTGTGCGGAATCGGACCCGGAGACCGATTCCGGACACGCGCCCGAAGTTCCACCATGGAGACATGAGCGCAGCGACCGTGTCCCCAGCACCTGTCCGCCCCCCGTCCGGCGCCACGGCCATGGACGGCCCCCATCGCCACCTCCTCGGCAACGCCCTGCGCGCCGTCAAGGTGTTCGTGGAGGCCGCGTTCGGGGTCGTGATCCTCGGCGAGTACGGCGAGGAGGCGGGCGTACGCCGTAAGTGACGGCATAGGGTCACCTCCGTGCGGAAACGGACGGTGAAGCCCCTCCTCCCTGCCCTGCCACCTCGTCTCCTGCCGTTGGCCCCGCCGCTTCTCCTCGCGGTCTCCCTCTGCTCCTTCGCCGCCCTGTGTCTGCTGCAACGCGCTCCGATGGCCGATCTGCTGGTCTACCGGGCCGAGGGTGCCGCCGCCTCCCACGGCGGGGACCTGTACGGCTTCACGGTCACCCCCTGGCGGCTGCCGGCGACCTATCCGCCCTTCGCGGCGGCGCTGTTCGTCCCGACGACCTGGATCGCGGTACCGGCTCTGAAGGCGGCCTTCCTCACGGGCAACGTGCTCCTGCTCGCCGGCCTCGTCTCCCTCTCCGCCCGCCTCGCCTCCCACCCCCTGCCCGCGCCGGACGCCCTGCCCCCGCCCCGTACGCGGACGCCCGCCCCCGTGCACCGGTGGCCCCTGCCCCCGGCCCGTCTCTGCACGGCCACCGCCCTGGCCCTCTGGCTCGAACCGGTCTTCCAGACCCTCCTGTTCGGCCAGATCAATCTCGCCGTCACCTGCCTGGTGCTGTGGGACCTGACCCGCCCCCCGGGCGCCCGGGGGAAGGGCCTGGCCCTGGGCCTGGCGACCGGCGTCAAACTCACCCCGGCGATCTTCATCGCCTACCTGCTGCTGAGGGGCCGCACCCGGGAGGCGGCCACGGCGGCGGCGGCCTTCACCGCCACCGTCCTGCTCGGCGCCCTGCTGCTTCCCGCCGCGAGCGCCGAGTTCTGGACGCGGCGACTGTACGAGACCGGCCGGGTGGGCAAGGCGTGGATCGTGGACAACCAGTCCCTGCAGGGGCTGGTCGCCCGCGCACTGCACGACCCGGCGCCGGGGGCCTGCTGGGTCCTCACGGCGGCGGCCGCGGGCGCGGCCGGGCTCTGCCTGGCGGCCCGGGCCCGGCAGGACCGCCACGGCATCCTGCTGACCGCGTGCACGGCCCTGCTGGTCTCCCCGATCAGTTGGTCCCACCACTGGGTGTGGTGCGTGCCGCTGCTCGCGGTGCTGCTGGCCGACGGCCGTCCGCGGCTCGCGGCCGCGACGGCGGCCGTCTTCACCGCCCGCACGCTCTGGCTGGTCCCCCACCAGGGCGACGGCGACCTGCGCCTGCCCTGGTGGCAGCAGCCTCTGGCCTCGCCCTATCCGCTGCTGGGGCTCGCACTACTGGCGGGCGCGGCGCTCACCGCCGCTCAGCCGGTGCCCTCGGCCAGGATCTCGTCGGCGTCCACGATCCGGTAGGAGTAGCCCTGTTCCGCCAGGAACCGCTGGCGGTGGGCGGCGAAGTCCTGGTCGATGGTGTCGCGGGCGACGACCGAGTAGAAGTGGGCCTGGTGGCCGTCGGCCTTGGGACGCAGGACGCGGCCGAGGCGCTGGGCCTCCTCCTGGCGGGAGCCGAAGGTGCCGGACACCTGGACGGCGACGGTGGCCTCGGGCAGGTCGATGGAGAAGTTGGCGACCTTGGAGACGACCAGCACGCTGATCTCACCCTCGCGGAAGGCGTCGAAGAGCTTCTCGCGCTGGGCGTTGGAGGTCTCCCCCTTGATGACCGGGGCGCCCAGGTGCTCGCCCAGCTCGTCGAGCTGGTCGATGTACTGGCCGATCACGAGGATCTGCTGCCCGGCGAAACGGCGCACGATCGCCTCCGTGACCCTCCGCTTGGTCGCGGTGGTGGCGCAGAAGCGGTACTTCTCCTCCGTCTCGGCGGTCGCGTACGCCAGCCGCTCGGAGTCGGTCAGGTTGACGCGGACCTCGACGCAGTCGGCCGGCGCGATGTAGCCCTGCGCCTCGATCTCCTTCCAGGGGGCGTCGAACCGCTTGGGCCCGATGAGGGAGAACACGTCCGACTCGCGGCCGTCCTCGCGCACCAGGGTCGCGGTGAGCCCCAGTCGCCGGCGCGCCTGGAGATCGGCGGTGAACTTGAAGACCGGGGCGGGCAGCAGATGCACCTCGTCGTAGACGATGAGCCCCCAGTCCCGGGAGTCGAAGAGCTCCAGGTGCGGGTAGACGCCCTTCCGCCGGGTCGTCAGCACCTGGTAGGTGGCGATGGTGACCGGGCGGATCTCCTTCCTCGTCCCGCTGTACTCGCCGATCTCGTCCTCGGTCAGCGAGGTCCGCTTCACCAGCTCGTGCTTCCACTGCCGGGCCGAGACGGTGTTGGTGACCAGGATCAGGGTGGTGGACTTGGCCTGCGCCATCGATCCGGCGCCGACCAGGGTCTTCCCGGCGCCGCAGGGCAGCACGACCACACCGCTGCCGCCGTGCCAGAAGTTCTCCACCGCCTGCTTCTGGTACGGGCGCAGCGCCCAGCCGTCCTGCCGCAGCTCGATCGGGTGCGCCTCGCCGTCCACGTATCCGGCGAGGTCCTCGGCCGGCCAGCCCAGCTTCAGCAGGGTCTGCTTGATCTGGCCGCGCTCGGAGGGGTGCACGACCACGCTGTCCGGGTCGATGCGCGCGCCGACCAGCGGGGTGATCCGCCTGGACTTCAGCACCTCCTCCAGCACCGGGCGGTCGGTCGTGGTGAGCACGAGTCCGTGCGCGGGGTGCTTGGTGAGGGTGAGACGGCCGTACCGGTCCATCGTCTCGGCGATGTCCACGAGCAGCGCGTGCGGCACCGGGTAGCGGCTGTACTCCACCAGCGCGTCCACGACCTGCTCGGCGTCGTGCCCGGCGGCCCGCGCGTTCCACAGGCCGAGCGGGGTGAGCCGGTAGGTGTGGATGTGCTCGGGGGCCCGCTCCAGCTCGGCGAAGGGCGCGATGGCCCGACGGCACTCGTCGGCCCGCTCGTGGTCGACTTCCAGGAGCAGGGTTTTGTCCGACTGGACGATAAGCGGTCCGTTCACCTACGCACATCCCTTCCGTACGGCCAAACGTCCAGTGTGCCCTACTGGCGGGTGATCCTGGCGGGGCCGCCTGCAACCCCCGGTACCCGCCGTGGGTCTTCACCTGCGGGTGCGGCGCGGCGGCGCGGCCCGGTGAGGAGGTCGGGACGATGACTGCGGGCAGGTGGGGGACCGGTCTGGCGGCCACGGGCGTGCTGGTGGCGACCGGGATGTGGGCGATGGGGCCCGGCGCCGACGGCGAGCACGGGCGGGCGGGCGTCGACGAACACCTCTGGAGCGGGGTGCGGCCGGTGATCGAGGCCCGGCTGGTGGCCGATTCCCGGGGCGGCGGGTACGGGGAGGCGGTGCCCGGGCTCAGGGCGCGGTGGTTCTGCCGGGCGCAGGCACAGGACCTCGAGGAACACGACGGCCTGGTACGGGCGGGCGTGAGCACGCTGTGCCTGGAGTACGGGGTGCGGGCGGGAGCGCTGCTGGAGTGCGGCGGCGCCCGGGGCCCCCGGGTGCTGCGGCTGCGGCGGGACGCGGGCGCGACCGGCGGCTACCGCGTGGTGTCGACGCAGCGCCCGCCCGACGGCGCGGAGTACGGCCGGTGGGTGGACGCCCACTTCGCCCGCCGGGCCGCCGCCGACGGCGGTGACCCGATGCAGGACACCGCCCTGGAAGCCACCGCCCGCGACCACTTCGGCCTGCCCGCGGGCGCTCCCGTCCGGGCCTGCTGACCGGCCGGCGGGCGCTCCGCGGCGCGACGCCCGGCGGGCGGGGAACGGCCGCCCGCCGGGCCTACTCCTCCAGTTCGGCGACCCCCGTGATGCGGTGCAGCGGATAGGTCCTCACCTCGTCGGCCGTGTGGTCGTACGCCGTGACGAAGCCGCCCTCGACCCGGATCGGGGCGATCACCCGCTGGCTGGCGCTGCCCTCGGCGTTGACGTAGCCGATCCACAGGGCCTCACCGGTCAGAACCGCGGCCTGCACGGTGGCCAGGGTCTCGGCGGAGCCGGTGCGCGGCAGTTCGCCCGGGGCCGGAGCGGCACCGGTGGCCTTGCGCGGCGCCGTGGCCGCCAGGTCACCCGCCCGGATGGCCCGGATCGCCGCCGAGAGCAGCGTGGCGTCGGGCGGCGGTGGACCGTCCGGCACCGGTTCGGGCGCGCCGCGCGGCGGGGTGCGGTGGGCGTGGGCGCGGGCGATGAGCACGTCGCCCTCGGCGGACTCCGCCGCCGGCGCGTACCCCATGGCGCGCAGCCCCTCCAGCAGCGTGGCCGGGTCCGCCTGGGTGGCGAGGACGGTCGGCGCCAGCCGGCGCAGCCGCAGGGCGGCCGACCGCTTGTCGGCGAGGATCTCGTTCAGCAGCGCGTCGTCGTCGCAGCGCACGTACGCGGAGGCCGCGCCCACCCGGAGGTGACCGTGCCTGCGGGCCACGTCGTCGATGAGATAGGCCAGCGGCTGCGGCACCGGTGTTCTGGAGTGCGCGGCGAGGAAGGCGTGCAGGTCGGTGGCGGTCCGCCCGGCGTCGAGTGCGCGGCGGACGGAGGCCGGGGTGAAGCGGTAGACGGTCGCCCCGCCCTTGGACTCGACGTCCGCGAGGACCCCGAGCGCCTCGGCGAGCGGCCGCCGCAGCGGGCCCGGTGCCACCGCCGTCAGGTCGGCCTGGAGCAGCACGTGGTCCAGGGGTTCGGGCAGCAGCGGCGCGAGGAGCCGGGCGGCGGCGCCGGTGGCGACGGCCTGCTCGGCGGCGGTCAGCGGCTCGGCCGGGGCGGCCGCGCGGTGGTGGACGGGCAGCTTGTCACCGGGACCGCGGTCCTCCGCCGCGGCCGCCGTCTGCTCGGCCGCGCCCGCCCCCAGCAGCGCCCGGCCGTGCCCGGACAGCGCACCACGCCCGGTGATCCCGAGGAGTTCCGCCTCCGCCAGGGTCCAGCGGGCGAGCCGGGACCGCGGATCCTCCGCGTCGTCCGGCCGGGGACCGCGCAGCGGCCGCTCCCAGCGCAGCCGGGCCAGGACCGGCTCGGCCGCCGGCGCCGCGCCCGCCGGGAGCCCGGCCAGCAGGGTCAGCACCCGGTGCCGTACCTCGGGCGCGGCGGACCGGTCGAGCCCCGGGCCCAGCGCCGACAACGTACGGTCCTTGGCGTCCCGTCCGCCGATCAGACCCGGCGTCCGGGTGGCCCTCAGCCAGGCCTGGGCCAGCCGGGCCCAGCGTTCGGCGGGAGGCTGCTCCAGCCAGTCGTCGTGGGCGGGCGTGGCCGCGTACCGCTCGTCGGCCTCGCCGTCGGAGGCGAGCAGCCCGGCCGCGTAGGCCAGCTCGATCCAGAAGGCGGCGACCGGTTCGGACACGTCGAGGACGACGGCGGTCCGCTTCAGGTCCCGCACGCTCAGGCCGCCCGCCCGCAGCACGGCGGGCCCGCCCTCGTCCCACTCCTTCAGCAGTTCCTCGACGGTGGCCACAGCGGTGTACGCCTGCCCGGCCGCGGTGGCGTCCACCACCTGCGCACCGTGCGTGGCGACGGGCTCCAGCGCGGGCGGCCGCGGCTCGGGCGCGCGGTGGGCGCGGCCCTCGCGCAGGTGCAGCGCCACCTCGCGGGGCAGCACCACGGTGCCGGGCGCGGTCGGCAGCAGCAGACCGCGGTCCAGCAGCCAGCGCAGATGCGCCGCCGGGTCCGGCGTGACCTGCCCGTACGGCGGCCCCCACACCAGCCTGGACAGCACCTCCAGGGAGGCGTCCGGCGCCTGGGCGAGCAGCTTGGCCATCTTCCGGCGGTCGGTGAACAGGGCGGTCAGCGCGGTCACCGCGGAGACCGAGTCGTGTGTGGAGGGCAGTCCGGCGCGGGCGACGATCTCCTGGATCCGCCCCGGCGACATGCCCGAGGTGGCCTCCTGCACACTCGGGCCGAGTCCGGTGGGGGAGGGGTGCTGCGCGGAGGGCGCCAGCAGTTCCTGAGCGGTGCGCACCAGCCGCAGCCGGTCGTCGTCGCCCCACACCAGCGCCTGTTCGCGCAGGACGGCGACGGCGCGGGGCAGCGCGGCGGCCACGGCCGCGTCGCCCGCGTCCCCCGCCATCAGGCCGAGCAGCGTCCCGTACGACGCCGGGTCCGGGGCCACCGCCAGCGCCTCCGCCGTCTGCAGGGCGAACCGGTCCAGGCGTTCCAGCGCCCGCAGCACCGAGGCGCGGGTGCCGGCGCGGGTCGCGAGCTGGGTGAGGTCGGTGGGGACGGGGGTGATGAGATCGGGGCGGCTGCGCAGCAGCGCGGCCAGCGAGGCGTCGTCCCTCATGCGGAGCGATTCGGCGAGGGAACGGGGGGCTGGGTTGGCCTCGGGGCTCATCTGACCCACGTTAGCGGGTGCCGTGCCGCACGCCGGACGGGCTGTTCGACGCCGGTCTGCGCTACCTTCCTCAACGGGTTTCATCGGCAAGGGGTTTCATCGGCGTCGCCCCGGAGGGGTTCCGTGGGGATCGAGAGCGATCAGGTCGTCTACGAGTATCTGAGCCGCGTCGGGGACGTGGCTCAGCAGAGGCAGTTGCCGTCGTCCACCCGGATGCGGCTGGTGTCGCGACTGCGCGACGAGATCGACCGGCACCGCGCCAGGACGGCGGTGGACAGCCCGGCCGCCGTGCGCCGCATCCTGGACCGGCTCGGCACACCGGACGAGGTGGTCGAGGCCGCGGGCGGCACCGCGGCGGCCCCGCAGCCGCCGGTCACCGCCGTGCCCGAGCAGCGCGAGCCGGAGCCGGAGGAACGGCCCAAGGGGCTGCGCCGGGTCGTACCGCGCCCGCGCCCCGCCGAACCGGAGCGGCCCGCGCCGCGCACCGGCGCCTCACCGCCGCACCTGGCCGCCGCGCACGAGCTCGGGGACAGCGCGGCGCGGCTCGACTGGTGGCAGGTCAAGGACAGCCCGTTCGGCACCGCGGCGGGTGACGCGGTGCCGGGTTTCGTGGGCGGTGTGGAGATCCCGGACCTGCTCAAACGCCCCCCGAAGGACCCCGAGGAGACGGACCGGCCCGCCCCGGACGAGCCGGAGGAGGCGCGGGAGGCGGTCGACGGGGCCCCGGCCCCCGCGCGCCGCCGCCTCCTCGCGCTCGCCCGCCCGGCCGCCGGCTGGACCAACCCGCTCCTGCTGCTGGCCGCCGCCGCGCTGGTCGCGGGCGCCGTGCTCGGCAACTGGTTCGCCCTGCTCCTGGGCTGGCTGATCGCCTACGGCTCCCGGCGCCTGACCCCGGCCGAGTCCAAGTGGGCGGTGCTGGTCCTGCCCGGTTCGGCGGCGGTGGCGGGCCTGGTCTGGCTGTGGGGCAGGAACACCGGTCGCTGGGGCGACCCCATCGCCCGGGGCCACATGAACGACGCGCTCACCGAGACCTGGCCCTGGGTGGTCCGGGGCGCGGCGGTGGCCTCCGCCCTCTACCTGGTCTGGCGCTCCCAGCGGTCCCGCTGAGACAGGGGCCGCGCACCCGAGTCCACCGCGACGGGTCCCGCATCCGCCGGCGGCGGAGGAGGCGTTCAGCGGCGCCACCCGCGCCCGGCCACGCGACCCGCACGGGTGGTGTGCCCCGGGACCCGGGACCCGGCCGGGGCCGGTTGCCCGCTACACGTACCCGCCTCCGACGGGCCCCGCCCGCCCGGGCACAATGACGCCCATGACCCTCACCGTCGGCTTCGACCTGGACATGACCCTCATCGACTCCCGCCCCGGCATCCGCGCCTGCTACCTCGCGCTGTCGGAGCGGACGGGCACGTACATCGACGCCGACCTCGCGGTGACCCGGCTGGGCCCGCCCCTCGCGGAGGAGCTGGTCAACTGGTTCCCCGCGGAGCAGGTCGCCGCGGTGGCCGACCTGTACCGGGAGATGTACCCGACGACCGCGATCACCACGACCCCCGCGATGGCCGGGGCCCGGCAGGCGATGGAGGCGGTGCGCGCGGCGGGCGGGCGGACGGTGGTGGTCACGGCGAAGTACGAGCCGAACGCCAGGCTGCACCTCGACCACCTGGGCCTGGAACCGGACGTGGTGGTCGGCGGCCTGTGGGCGGAGCAGAAGGCGTCGGCCCTGCGCGAGCACGGCGCGCGCGTGTACGTCGGCGACCACGTGGGTGACGTCCGCGGCGCCCGTACGGCGGGCGCGCTGTCCGTGGCCGTGGCCACCGGGCCCTGTGACGGGGACGAGCTGCGGGCCGCCGGGGCGGACGTCGTGCTCGACGACCTCGCCGCGTTCCCGTCGTGGCTGGCCGGCTATCGCGCGGCGCCCGGCGCCGCCTTCCTGGCCTGACGCCGCCCGGCGGCCACCGAGCGCAGTATCCCCGCGCCGGCGATCAGGAAGCCGACGGCCATGAGCATGCTCAGGCCGAACATGAACGTCGGGAAGGGCTTGGTGCCGAGGAGCAGCGGGGCCACGGTGACGAGGGTGGCCAGCGCTCCGACGAAGAACACGACGGCACCGGCGCGGATCAGTCGGTCACCGGGCCCGGCGGAATTCGGTTGGGTTCTCTCACGCACCGGACCAGGGTAGTTCCCGGCGCGAGAGATCGGCCGCGGGGCGCCTCGGCACCCGCCCGAAGACCGTCGCCCCGGTTGCAGGGGGATGGCCGACCGTGCTCCGCCCACCGGCTGCCGCGTCAAGGCCGTGGACGGTGGCAGGAGGAGGTTTCTGGACATTCACCGGGGACTCCGCGGAGGCTCAAGGGGGGAAAGGCCGTAACGTGCCGGGGTGCCGGGGCTGCCCCCAATCGAGGAAATGCGCCACGGATGAAGTATCGACAATTCTGAAAGCATTCGAAGCGACATGAAAGAAAGAGGTGCAAAGAAATGGCGGTGGGTCGGCCCGGCCGTGTCCGGCTGCTGCCGTAGCGGGGCCGGATCGGAAGTCGGCGCACCCATCACTTACGGCGCACCCGCGCCGCTGTCGCCACCGGCCGGCAGGACCGAAAGCCGGCGGAACGAAATCGCGACCGCCCGCGAGGAGTTGCCGCGGCCCGCGGCCGGCGATCGAGCCAAGCTGACGGCGGATGAGCTGCGGCGGATCGTGGGCCGTCTCGCCACGGGCCCGACGGAGGTCCCGCACATGGCCCAGGGTTGGGGGCGGAGGGTCCGCGTCGGCCGGCCGTCACACTTCTCCCGCCACTTTGAGCCCCCGTCGCCACAGGCATGCGCTCATAGCCGTTTTAAGGCGTATCCGGGTGGAGAGACCCCCGGTAGGCTGTCGCGACGGCAGTTCAAGGGCGTCCGGCCAGTCCGGGACGGATCGAGGGAGTGTGTGCTTTGCCGACTGGCAAGGTCAAGTGGTTCAACAGTGAGAAGGGCTTCGGCTTTCTCTCCCGCGACGACGGCGGCGACGTCTTCGTCCATTCCTCGGTCCTTCCCGCCGGAGTGGATGTGCTCAAGCCGGGACAGCGCGTGGAGTTCGGTGTCGTCGCCGGTCAGCGCGGCGACCAGGCGCTTTCGGTGACCGTGCTCGACCCGGCGCCCTCGGTCGCGGCGGCCCAGCGCAAGAAGCCCGACGAGCTGGCCTCGATCGTGCAGGACCTGACGACCCTCCTCGAGAACATCACGCCGGGCCTGGAGCGGGGCCGCTACCCGGAGAAGACCTCCGGCAAGAAGATCGCCGGCCTGCTGCGCGCGGTCGCCGACCAGCTCGACGTCTGACCCCGGCCTCGGGGTCTTTCGTTCGAATCACGCCAGGCGGAATCCGAACCGAAGGGCCCTCAGGGGAAGCTGAGCGCGTCCGGACCGAGGGGCGGTACGAGCCCCTCGGCCGCCGCCCGGGTGAGCAGCCCGCGGACCGCCGCGTAGCCGTCCTCGCCGAGGGCGGCGGTGAACTCGTTCACGTACAGCCCGATGTGCTGGTCCGCGACGGCCGGGTCCATCTCCTGGGCGTGCTCCATCACGTACGGCCGGGACGCCTGCGGGTCGTCCCAGGCGGCCTGCACGGAGGCGCGCACGGACTCGGCGAGCCTGCCCAGCGTCTCCGCGCCCAGCGAGCGCTTGGCGATGATCGCGCCCAGTGGGATCGGCAGCCCGGTCGTGCGCTCCCAGTGCTCACCCATGTCGGCCACCTTGCGCAGCCCGTAGTTCTGGTAGGTGAAGCGCGCCTCGTGGATGACGAGTCCGGCGTCGACCTTGCCGTCCCGCACGGCCGGCATGATCTCGTGGAACGGCATGACGACGATCTCGCCCACACCGCCGGGCAGGGTGTCCGCGGCCCACAGCCGGAACAGCAGGTAGGCGGTGGACCTCTCGCTGGGCACCGCGACCGTGCGGCCCGACAGGTCCCCACCGCCGAAGGCGTGGGAGGTGTCCCCGGCATCCGCCTCGCGGGTCAGCACCAGTGGTCCGCAGCCCCGGCCCAGCGCGCCGCCGCACGGCAGCAGCGCGTACTCGTCGAGGACGTACGGCAGCACCGCGTACGACACCTTCAGCACGTCGAACTCGCCGCGTTCGGCCATGCCGTTGGTGATGTCGATGTCGGCGAAGGTCACGTCCAGCGCGGGTGCGCCGGGGACGCGGCCGTGCGCGAGGGCGTCGAAGACGAAGGTGTCGTTCGGGCAGGGCGAGTAGGCGATCTGCAGCTCAGCGGTCATGAGGGTTCCAACTCTCCAGTACGGGCGTGAGCTTCCCGAAGCCCTCGGTGAGGGCGGTGAGGGCCTCGCCGATGCGCCAGGCGGCGCGGTCGCGCGGGCCGACCGGGTTGGACACCGCGCGGATCTCCAGCACGGGAACGCCGTGCGCGGCGGCCGCCTCGGCCACGCCGAACCCCTCCATGCCCTCGGCGAGGGCGTGCGGATGACGGGTGCGCAGCTCGGCGGCGCGGGCGGCGGTGCCGGTCACGGTGGAGACGGTGAGGATGGTGCCGGTGTGCGCGCCGGTGGCGCGCGAGATTCCTCGTACGAGTGATTCCGGCGGCCGGTGGGTGACGGTTCCGAAACCGAGTTCGGTGACCGGGAGGAAGCCGTCCGCGGTCCGGGCGCCCAGATCGGCCACCGTGATCGCGTCGGCGACGACGAGTGAGCCGAGCGGCGCCTCGGGCGGGAAGCCGCCGCCGATCCCGGCGGAGATCACGAGGTCGTACGGCCTCCCGGTGAGCGCGGCCGCGGTGAGCGCGGTGGCCGTGGAGGCGGCGGCGAGCGCCGGTCCGACTCCGGCCGCCAGCAGGTCGTGGCCGCCGCGGACCCGGACGAGACCGGCGCCCGGCAGCCGGACCGCCACCGCCTCGCCGGGGAACGCGCCCGCCACCGCGTCCCGTTCGGCCGGGACGGCGGTGGCGACGAGGATGCGTGCGGAAGGCGTGGTCAGCCCGCCTTCTTCACCTTGAAGGACCACAGTCCCTTGGGCGGGTTGGCGCCCATCTGCACGGACACGGTGTTGGTGTCGCCCTGGGTGCCGTACTGCTGGTTGAAGAACGCGTTGTACGGGAGCGTACGGGTGGTCAGGTGGCTGGACTCGGAGAACGGGTTGCCGTTCACCAGGATCGTCCAGCCGGCGTCCGCGATCTTCGGGTCGACGCCGAAGCGGACCTCCTGGTCCTGGCCCACCTTGATGGACTTGATGTCCTTGGCGTTCTTCGCGCACTTCGCCACCGACTTGGCGTCCAGCGCCTTGCCGTCGTTGTAGCAGAGCGCCTCCGCGTTGACCGAGTCCCGGCCAACGGTGACGGTCGCGACGGGCGTCGGCTTGTCGCAGGCCGACAGGACGAGCAGTCCGGCGGTAACGGCGCCGGCGGCGGCGACGGCGCGGCGGCGTCGCACAGCACGTGTTACATCAGCGGCTTCGCCGCGGGGCAGCGTGGTCATGGCCGAAGGCTATCGGGCGCCTGTGGCCGTCCGCCCACGTGGGGTACGGCGTGCCCGGTTCGTTACGCCACTCGCGCCCTGGCCCGGCCGCCGTGCCGGGCCGAGGCGAGCAGCCCGCGCAACGTGCCCAGCCAGCCGGTGGCCACGAACGCCGCGGCCACCGCGAGGCCCAGGGTGCCGTTGAGCGGCATCACGATGCCGACCGCGCCGCCGAACACCCACGCCATCTGCAGCAGCGTCTCGGACCGGGCGAACGCCGAGGTGCGCACCTGCTCCGGCACGTCCCGCTGGATCAGCGCGTCCAGCGACAGCTTGGCCAGCGCCTGGGCGAACCCGGCGACGGCGGCGAGGCAGGCCACGAGCAGCGCCCCGAAGAACACGGCGGCCACGACGGCCGTGCCGAGCGCCACCGCGACGACCGTCACGATGATGATCTCCGGCGCTCTCGACTTCAGCCAGGAGCCCACCGCGGTGCCGAGCGCGTTCCCCGCCCCGGCCGAGACGCCGACGATCCCCAGCGAGACCGCCGCGCTCTCGCCGGTCAGCGGGTGCTCGCGCAGCAGGAAGGCGAGGAAGAAGATCAGGAACCCGGACAGGCAGCGCAGCGCCGCGTTGGCGGCGAGGGCGTGTGTGACGGCGGGCCCGACGGTCCGCAGCCCCGGCCGTTTGGCCTGCTGCTTGCGTCGCGGCCCGTGCAGATGCTGTTCGTCGGCCGCGAGCAGCGCCACGCCCTCGCCCTTGGCGGAGTCGACCTTGGGGGGCAGGGAGAAGGACAGGAACGTACCCGCGATGAAGATCACGAACGCGCCGTACAGCGGCCAGGGGTCACCGAGGGCGTGCAGGCCCGCCCCGATCGGCGCGGCCACCCCGGTGGCCAGCAGCCCGGCCAGGGTGACCCGGGAGTTCGCCTTCACCAGGGAGAAGGCGGGCGGCAGCAGCCGGGGCACGACCGCGCTGCGGACCACTCCGTAGGCCTTGGAGGCGACGAGCACCCCCAGCGCCGCGGGATACAGCTCCAGGCTTCCGCTCGCCACGGCTCCCGAGATGATCAGCGCCAGCAGGGCCCGGGCCAGCATCGCCCCGGCCATCGCGGCCCGCCGCCCGTGCGGCAGCCGGTCCAGCAGGGGGCCGACGACGGGCGCCAGCACGGTGAACGGGGCCATGGTGATGGCCAGGTAGAGCGCGACACGACCGCGGGCCTCGTCGGTCGGCACCGAGAAGAACACGGTCGACGCGAGCGCGACCGTGATCATGACGTCCCCGGCGCCGTTCACCGCGTGCAGCTCGATCAGCTTGCCGAGCCCCGACTCACCGGCGCCGTGCGCGTGCGTGACCTTGCGGATGCCGCGCGCCGTGCCGGTCACGGGGAGGTGCAGGGCACGGCCGACCGCGCGGACGGCACCGCCGACCCGGCCCGAACCGCCACCGCGAACACTGCTCCTGTCCGTGGCTGCCACGTCGTTCATAGTGCCCCGAGACCCCGCCCGATAGTGCGGTTTGAATTCAAGCGAGTCGGCCGGCCACCCGGTGCCGGCCCCGCTCGCCACCCGATCACCCCATGCCGGACACCGACTCCCGGAAACTCCCGGACCGGTCGTTTTTCGGTCAACCGGGCCGTTCGGCGGGGACGGATCTCGGCCAACCGGCGCGCACGGCCGGTCGGGAAACATCGCCGGGCAGCGGCGGACTGTCCCCGACCACCGGCGACCGGGTAGCGTGCGTATCTCAGCCATAACGCAGAATGGATGGCAGAGGTGCGCCCGAGCGCGATCGGATGCGGACGTCGATGCGGCCCCCAGGTCCGCTCCGTCCCCCCAACCGCCGGAGGCAGCCGCACTCATTGCAGACGGCGTAGGAGAGAAGCGATACCTGTGAGCGCAGCGACAACGCGAAGCCGCACCCCCGACCGTCTGTGTGCCGAGGCCGTCGACCTCGCCCGCGCCGCCGCCGAGGAGGCCGCCGCACCCGGAGTGGTGGGTGAGCACGTCGGTCTGGTGTCGGAGGGTGACCGCGTTGTCACACACCTCTTCGAGTGCAAGGAGATGGGCTACCGGGGCTGGCGCTGGGCCGCGACGGTCGCCCGCGCCTCCCGTGCCAAGATCGTGACCTTGGACGAGGTGGTCCTGCTCCCCGGCCCCGACGCCCTCCTCGCCCCCGAGTGGGTGCCGTGGAGCGAGCGTCTGCGCCCGGGCGACCTCGGCCCCGGCGACCTGCTCCCCACCGACCAGGAGGACCTGCGCCTGGAGCCCGGTTTCACGGGCGAGGAGGAGCCCGCGCCGAACTCGGTCGTGTCCGGGGAGATGGCGGAACTGGCGGAGGCCGAGGACGCGGAGGTCTCTCCCGGTGCCCCGGCCGTCCAGTCCACGGTGCCCGCCCGCGGCTCGATCGCCTCGGTGGCGGAAGAGCTGGGCATGCGGCGGGCGCGGGTCCTCTCCCGCTACGGCCTGCATGTCGCGGCGGACCGCTGGGAGGAGTCGTTCGGCGCCCAGACCCCGATGGCCCAGGCGGCCCCCGCGACCTGCCTGAGCTGCGGTTTCCTCACCCCGATCGGCGGTTCGCTCGGCCAGGCCTTCGGTGTCTGCGCGAACGAGTTCTCCCCGGCCGACGGCCGTGTGGTCTCCCTGTCCTACGGCTGCGGCGGCCACTCCGAGGCGGCCGTCATGCCGAAGGCACCGCAGCCGCCCCCGCCGGTCGTGGACGAGACCCGGGTCGACGTCTTCCCGCTCCGCCCGGCCCGCGACTCGGGCTCGGTGCCGGAGGCGGGCGACGCGGAGACCGCGGAACTCGGCCACAGCTGAGGGCGGGCGTCGTGCGGGTGGGGGTGCACGGGCGCGTCGCCCGGTGGGTCACGTTCGGGGCGATCGCGCTCGGCTCGCTCTTCCTGCTCGTCGGGCTGATCCTCACGGGTGTGTCGGTCTCGTTCCTGTCGGACGCGAAGCACGCCCCGGGCACGGTGGTCGCGCTGGAGTGGCGCGAGGACCACGGCGGCGGGTCCCGCAGGAAGCGGGCGCACGACGGACCGGTGGCGTACCCGGTGGTCGCGTTCACCTCGGCGGACGGCGAGCACCGGACGTTCCGCGGTTCCTTCGGCTCCGATCCGCCGTCGTACGAGACCGGCGAGCACGTCGAGGTCCTCTACGACGCCGACTCCCCCGGCGACGCGCGGATCAAGGGCTTCGCCTCGCTGTGGCTGCTGCCGCTGATCTTCGGCGGCATCGGGCTGGTCTTCGCGGGGGTCGGCACGACCGTCGCCCTGGTGACCCGGCGCCGCTCCCGCTGAACCGCCGCGGCGCGCCCGGCGCGGATCAGGTCCTCCGACGAGGGTCGTCGCGCTCACGCTGGGCGGCCTGCGGAGGAGTGGGGCGGCAGGCGGAGCAGAGTCCCGGGTCCGGGGAGCGGAAGGCGCGGTCGCACCCTTCGCAGTTCTGGAGCGGGTGCCGGACCGCCGGTGGGGGCGCCGGGGCGCGGAACGGGGGCGGTGCGGGCAACCCGGCCGCCAGCCGGTGGGCCAGCAGGGCCGCGGGGCGGCACAGGGGCTCGTCCGGCAGATTCGTGGTCAGCGCGTGCCGTACGGCCGAGGGTGTCGCCTCGCGCTCCAGCCAGGCGGCGACTCCCGGCGCCAGATGGGCGGTGTCCCGGGCCGACAGCAGCAGGCGGAAGTCGTGCCGGCGGAGTTCCGCGAGCAGGTCCGTGGCCTGCCGGACGAGGGCGGGGGAGGGCCGGGCGGGGCCCGGTACGGGCGGCAGCGCCCTGTGCACGGCCTTCTTCTTCCTCGGTGGTGACGCCTTCCGGGACGGTGGCGCCGAGGAGGTGTCCCCGGTGAGACCCGGCTGGTTGCAGGAGACCGTGCGCGTGACGATACGGCCGTCGGACCCGCGCTTGCGCTCGCGCCGCAGGTATCCGTGGGCCTCCAGCTCCCGCAGCGCGGCGGCGATCCGGACCGCCCCCTCGGGGAAGCGGGCGGTCAGGGTCCGGATGTCCACGCGGGAGCCCGCCGGCAGCGACTGGATGTGCACCCCGAGCCCGATGGCGAGACCGGACATCCGCGGATGCTGGGCCAGGTGGTTGCCGATCACCGTGAAGCGGGTGGAGTGGCGGGTGTTGTCATGGATCAGCCCGCCGGCGGCCGACCGCCGGTTCGGGTGGTTCTTGGCGACAACTCGGGACTGGGCGCGCAGGGGCGCGCTACGGTTCTCGGTATCCATCGGGAAGGTGTTGTTCCTTGGTGGTCAGGCCCTCGATCGGGATCGCTAGTCCCGGCCGGGGGCCGTTATTTTTGCCGGTTCACCAAATGCGTCGTGCTTGCTGCGCCGAGCGTAGAGCGATCAACCGGGCGCCACGCCAGCCGTGTTGGCGATGTTCACCCTGGCGAGTGAGCGTGCGCCGTCGTGGGCGGGAGGGGTGGGGCTTGGTCGGGTTCTTTCCCACCCGTGGTCCTTGGACAAAGAGCGCCACTCGGACCGGAGCACGGGTTCCCGGGTCGCGGTGGCAGGGTGACCTCCGCCCACACGGTCTTGCGGGGCGCCGGTCCCGGCGTGACGCCCCAGCGGTCGGCCAGCGCGTCGACCAGCAGTAACCCGCGCCCGGACGTGCTCTCCGGGTCCCCGTCCCCGACGTGGGGGAGCCGGTCGCCGCGGGTGTCCGTCACCTCGATCCGCAGGACGTCCGCGACGACGTAGAGCGTGAGCCGGAAGTCCCGGCCCGTCACCCGCCCGTGCGTGGCCGCGTTCGCCGCCAGCTCGGCCACGATCAGCACCGCCGGATCCAACGGCGCCCCCCAGGAGCCGAGTTGCTCCGAGGCGAGCAGCCGGGCCAGACGGGCACCGCGCGGTGTGGGGGAGAGTCGCACGCCGAAGTTCGGGATGCGGGTGGAGATTTGCTGGTTCACGCCACTGAGCGTGACGGCGCGCGCCTACCGTGAACAGTGACGATGCCGGTACGTAGGGTCACTGTCCGGGCCTGTCCGGTGGTGTCCGGTCTGTCGGGACGGCGGGGACGGGAAGGGGAGCGCGCCATGGGCGAGGAAGCGGAACCGGGCTGGGAGGCCGACCCGGACGACGACTGGGGAGTCGCCGTCATCACCACCGTGGGACGCCAGCTCCGGCTGCGCCGCGAGGCGGTGGGCATGCGCGCCGCCGAGTTCGGCAGGGTCGTGGGCTACGGCGAGGACCTGGTCCACAAGGTCGAGGGCGGCAAGCGGATCCCGCGCCCGGAGTTCCTGGACAAGGCGGACGAGGTGCTGAGCGCGGGTGGGCTGCTGGCCGCGATGAAGGAGGACGTGGCCAAGGTCCGGTACCCGAAGCGGGTGCGGGAGCTGGCCGACATGGAGGCGAAGGCAGTCGAGTACGGGGCGTACGTCGGGCTGAGCGTCCATGGCTTGTTGCAGATCCCGGAGCATGCTCGCGCGCTGTTCGAGGTGTCGCAGTCCGCCTATACGGAGGATCAGTCGGAGAGCCTGGTATCCGCTCGCATGGCACGGAAATCGATCTTCGACCGCTCTCCGGCGCCGGCGCTCAGCTTCGTCCAGGAGGAGGTGACGCTGCGCCGCAAGGTGGGAGGCACAATGGTGTGGCGCCAACAGCTCGAACACCTACTGGGTGTCGCCCAGCTCCGTAACGTCACACTGCAGGTGATGCCGACCGACTCAGGGGCTCACCCGGGGTTGAGCGGCAAGATCGAGGTGCTGAAGTTCGGAGACGGTACGGCACTGGGACGCTCCGAAGGGGCGTACAACGGCCGTCCGACCACCGACCCGAGACATCTCCGCATTCTTGAGCTGCGGTACAGCACCATTCGGGCTCAGGCTCTCTCCCCACGGGAGTCGGCAGCCTTCATCGAGCGCTTGCTGGGAGAGGCATGATCCGCGAGTTGGTCTGGTTCAAGAGCAGTCACAGTGACGGCCCCGAGGGCGACTCCTGCGTCGAAGTGGCCCTCGACTGGTTCAAGAGCAGCTACAGCAGCAGCAGCGAAGCCGACTCCTGCGTCGAAGTCGCCCCCACCCCCGCCACCATCCACATACGAGACTCCAAGCAGACCGACGGCCCCCTGCTGACCGTCGCCCCCGCCACCTGGGCGACCTTCGTCGCATACGCCTCCCACCACTGACCCCGGGGCCGGACGGCCACCCGCTCACGGGGCTGTACCTTCGTCCTCACGCAGACGAGGAGAGTGAACGTGAGCAAGTACGTGCGGCCGGCGACCGAGGGCGCCGACCCCTTCGGCACCGCCCGTCTTCGCCGCGGTGTCCTCGACGCCTGGGCCACCAGCCCCGCCCGGTTCCGCGAGGACGCCAACGCCGAGGAGGACCTGGTCCTCGGCGGCTACCGGGACCGGCTCGTCATCGAGCTGGCCCAGAACGCCGCCGACGCCGCCGCCCGGGCGAAGGTGCCGGGGCGGCTGCGCCTCACTCTGCGCGACGGTGTCCTGGTCGCCGCGAACACCGGCGCCGGCCTGGACGCGGCCGGTGTCGAGTCGCTGTCCACCCTGCGGGCGTCCGCCAAGCGGGGCGCCGATGACACCCGCGGCGCCGTCGGCCGGTTCGGCGTGGGCTTCGCCGCCGTGCTGTCCGTCACCGACGAGCCGGCGATCGTCGGCCGGCACGGCGGGGTCCGCTGGTCGCTGGCCGAGGCCCGGTCGCTGGCCGCCGACACCGCCCGGCACAGCCCCGGACTCGGGGACGAGGTCCGGCGCCGGGACGGACACGTGCCGCTGCTGCGGCTCCCGTTCGCCGCCGAGGGCTCCGCCCCGGACCCCTACGACACCGCCGTCATCCTGCCGTTGCGCGACACGGCCGCGGCCGACCTCGCCGAACGCCTCCTCGACGCCGTGGACGACGCCCTGCTCCTCGCCCTGCCCGGCCTCGACGAGGTCGTGATCGAGGTCGGCGACGGAGCACCGCGCACCCTGCGCCGCCGTACCGAGGACGCCGTCACCGTCGTGGAGGACTCGCGGGACGGCGCCACCCGCTGGCACACCGTCGCCGCGCACGGGCCGCTCACCGCCGAACTGCTCGCCGACCGGCCGGTGGAGGAGCGCCTGCGCCCGCACTGGTCGGTGACCTGGGCGGTACCGGCGGACGACCGGGGCCGCCCGGTCCGGCCGCGCACCGCCGCCGTCGTGCACGCTCCCACCCCCAGCGACGAGCCCCTCGGCGTCCCCGCACTGCTCATCGCGTCCTTCCCGCTGGACACCACCCGCCGGCACGCGGCGCCCGGCCCGCTGACCGACTTCCTGGTGGGGCGGGCGGCGGACGCGTACGCCGAACTGCTCGCCCAGTGGCGCCCGGTGACCGAGGGCGCCATCGACCTGGTGCCCGGACCGCTGGGCAAGGGCGAGCTGGACGGTGCGCTGCGCCAGGCGATCCTGGAGCGGCTGCCGCGCACCGCCTTCCTGCCCCCGGCCGCCGACCACAGGGAGGACGACGACCTCCCCGAGGCGCTGCGGCCGAGGGACGCCGAGATCGTGGAGGGCGCCGGGGCGGACACCGTGCGGGTCCTCGCCGAGGTGCTGCCCACCCTGCTGCCCGCCGGGCTCGAGCGCCGCGTGGAGCTGCGCACCCTGGGGGTCGCCCGGCTGCCCCTCGCCGACGCCGTCGACCGGCTCGCCGGCCTGGAGAAGGACCCCGCGTGGTGGTGGCGGCTCTACGACAGCCTCGCCGGGGTCGACCCCGACCGGCTCTCGGGGCTGCCGGTGCCCCTCGCCGACGGCCGCACCACGCTCGGCCCGCGGCAGGTACTGCTGCCCGGCCCCGACGCCACCGTCCTCGACCCGGACGTGCTCGGCCGGCTCGGTCTTAAGGTCGCGCACCAGGACGCCGCCCACCCGCTGCTGGAGAAGCTGGGCGCGCTGCCCGCGACCCCGCGCGCGGTACTGACCACCCCGCAGGTCCGGGCCGCGGTCGCGGCCTCGCTGGACGACGAGGGCGGGGCGATGTGGGAGGAGGACGCGCCGGACGCGGAGGAACTGGCCGACACGGTCCTCGCGCTCGTCCGCGACGCCGCCCTCGAACCCGGTGACGAGCCCTGGCTGGGCGCGCTCGCGCTGCCCGACGAGGACGGCGAACTCGCCCCGGCGGGCGAACTGGTGCTGTCCGGCAGCCCGTTCGCCCGGGTGATCCGCGAGGACGAGCTGGCCGCCGTCGACCGCGACCTGGCCGAGAAGTGGGGCGAGCAGCCGCTCACCGCCTGCGGCGTGCTCGCGGACTTCGCGCTCGTCCGGGCCACGGACGTCGTCCTCGACCCGGACGAACTGGAGCCCCGCGAGGGCGACTTCGCCGAGCCGGACGACGCCGGTCTGCTGGACGCCGTGGACGTGTGGAGCGAGGACGTGCTCGACCGCTTCCCGGACACACCCGTGCCACCGGTCGCCACCGAGCTGGTCGCCGTCCGTGACCTCGACCTGGTGGACGACGGCCGGTGGCCGCAGGCGCTGGCGCTGCTCGCCCAGCCTCCGCTGCGCGACGCCCTCACCCAGCCGGTGCGCGTCCTGCTGCCCGACGGCACGCACGAGCTGGTGCGCCCGTACACCGCATGGTGGCTGCGCGGGCACCCGGTGCTCGACGGCCGCCGCCCGGCGGGCCTGCTCGCCGCCGGCGGCGACCCGCTCCTGCACGGTCTGTACGAGGAGGCCGACGCGACCGGCTTCGAGGACGAGCAGGTGCTGCGCGCGCTGGGCGTGCGGACCTCCGTCGCCGCCCTGCTCGACGAACCCGGCGGCGCCGCGGAACTCCTGGACCGCCTGTCCGACCCCGAGAGGTCCGTGAGCCCCGTCCAACTGCACGGCCTCTACGGCGCGCTGGCGGAGCTGGACCCGGACCAGGTGACCCTGCCGGACGAGCTGCGGGCGGTCGTGGACGGCCGGACCGAGGTGGTGGACGCGGCCGACGCGGTCGTCGTGGACTCCCCGGACCTGCTGCCCTTCACCTCCGGCGTCCCGCTGCTGCCGGTCCGCCCGGCCCGGGCCGCCGATCTGGCCGAGCTGTTCCAGGTGCGGCGGCTGAGCGAGTCCGTCACCGGATCGGTCGACTCCGAGGGCGCCGAGCACGACGTACCGGACGCGGTGCGGGTGCTGCTCGGGCCGCGCACGCCCGGCACCTATGTGGAGCACGAGGAACTGGTCGTGGACGGCGTCGAGATCGACTGGCGCCTCACCGACGACGGCACGTTGCACGCGGCCACCCTGGAGGGGGTCGCGGCGGGCCTGGCCTGGGCGGCCGGCCAGTGGCCCCGCCGCTTCGAGGTGGCGGCCCTGCTGGAGGACCCGTCGAGGACGGAGGAACTGGCCCGTGACCGCTGGTTCGACTGACGTTCAGCGCTGATTCGTAAGCCGCTCGCAAAATCTTCAGAATTCCTACAACCGTTCCCCTGCGTGGTGGGTCTGATCATCGAGTCGACTGACTCCACGATCATTTGGGCAATTTCGTGCCCACCCTCTCCACACAGGGGAACGCATGCGTATACGTGCCACCGTGGCCGCCGTCACCGGCGCCCTGGCCCTCTCCGCCCTTGTCGTGCCGGCCGCGCAGGCCGCCGACTCCGCGCCGTCGTACCGGGCCGCGGCCGAGAAGGCCCACTCGCACGCCACGTCCGGCAAGAACGCCTTCAGCGCTGCCGCCGCCGACGATCCCGCGGACCTGGGCGTCACCTTCTCGAACCTCAAGATCGCCTCCGCGGTCAAGGTCGGTGTCAGCAACCACGTCACCGCCACGGTCACCTACACGATGACCCACGGCGACAACTACGTCGTCGGCTCCGACGACTTCGACAACGGGCCGTTCATCTACAAGCCGTCCACGGGCGGTTTCCTGATGGGTGAGAACGCGGCCACCTGCTCCGCCACCTCGGCGACGACCGCGAGCTGCAAGGGGCTCGTCGACATCTACCCGGCCGAGGGCGACCTGCTCAACATCGACGCCGGTACGTGGAAGGCCGGCGCGCTGGCCCTGCAGTACAGCACCGGCGACTTCTCCGAGACGGACGGCCTGGGCACCACCAAGGTCCAGCGCTACTCCAAGCTCACCGTCAACGCCTCCCCGGAGCCGGTCACCAAGGGCAAGACCATCACGGTCACCGGCAAGCTCTCCCGGGCCAACTGGGAGGACAACAAGTACCACGGCTACACCAAGCAGTCGGTGAAGCTGCAGTACCGCAAGAAGGGCTCCAGCACCTACACCACGCTGAAGACCATCACGTCCAACTCCACGGGCAACCTGAAGACCACCACCACGGCCAAGGCCGACGGCTACTACCGCTACTCCTTCGCGGGCACCACCACCACCCCGGCGGTCAACGCCGCGGGTGACTACGTCGACGTGAGGTAGACAGCACCGCTCCGGCCCCGGAAACCTGCCGTTTCCGGGGCCGGAACGTTTTCTCTCACTTTTGCCAAGGGATCATCCCACCTGGGTAACGGGGCGGCATTCGGGGCCCAAAATCCGGCCCGAATGCATTCTCGCGACAAGGGCAAGACACTCACCGTCACCGGCAAACTCTCCCGGGCCAACTGGGAGGACCACCGGTACCACGGCTACACCAGCCAGCCGGTCAAGCTCCAGTTCCGCAAGGCGGGCACGAGCACGTACACCACCGCCAAGACGGTCCACTCCGACTCGGCGGGCAACCTGAAGACCACCACGACGGCCCTCTACGACGGATACTGGCGCTTCAGCTTCGCGGGCACCTCGACCACCCCGGCGGTCAGCGCCACGGGTGACTACGTCGACGTGAAGTAGCCCGGCCCGAAAGCGAACGGCCGCGCGACCTGACGTCGTTGCCGAGCTACTTGAACCTCAAGCCGGAAAGCGGCGGCCGACCCATTTCCACAGGAACTCAAGGGCGGCCGCCGCCACCGCCGAGAAGGCCACCGCGGTCCACGGCATGGTGACGCCGACCAGCTTGAGGGCGAAGAAGTCCTGCAGGGCCGGTACGGCGAGGACCAGCAGGAAGGCCGCGCCCATCGCGGCCACCAGGGCGATCCGCCACCACGTGTACGGGCGGGCGATGATCACCAGGACCCACATGGCGATCAGGAACAGCGTCAGGGTGGCCGCGCTGGTCTCCGCCTCCAGGGAGCCCGGGCCGGTGTAGTAGTGCCGGGCCAGCAGGTACGTCGCGAAGGTCGTCGCCCCCGCCACCACACCGCCGGGCACCGCGTACCGCATGACCCTGCGGACGAAGTGCGGGTGCGCCCGCTCCTTGTTGGGGGCCAGGGCCAGGAAGAAGGCCGGGACGCCGATGGTGAGGGTGGACAGCAGGGTCAGGTGACGCGGCAGGAACGGGTACTCCACCTGCCAGCACACCACCAGCAGCGCAAGCAGCACCGAGTACACCGTCTTGACCAGGAACAGCGTCGCCACGCGCGTGATGTTGCCGATCACCCGGCGGCCCTCGGCGACCACCGAGGGCAGCGTGGCGAAGCTGTTGTTCAGCAGCACGATCTGCGCCACCGCCCGGGTCGCCTCCGAGCCCGAGCCCATGGAGACGCCGATGTCCGCGTCCTTCAGGGCCAGCACGTCGTTCACGCCGTCCCCGGTCATCGCGACCGTGTGCCCGCCCGACTGGAGCGCGCCGACCATGTCCCGCTTCTGCTGCGGGGTGACCCGGCCGAAGACGGTCCCCTCGTCCAGGGCCGCCGCCATGCCCCGCCGGTCGGCCGGCAGCCGGCGCGCGTCCACCGCCGTACCGGTCAGCCCCAGTTTGGCCGCGACCGCGCCGACGGACACCGCGTTGTCACCGGAGATGACCTTGGCGTGGACCTGCTGGTCGGCGAAGTAGCGCAGGGTGTCGCCGGCGTCGGGGCGCAGCCGCTGCTCCAGCACGACCAGCGCGGTCGGGCGGGCGCCCCGGGCGGGCTCGGGGTCGTCCAGGTCGCGGGTGGCCCGGGCCAGCAGCAGGACCCGCAGCCCCTGTTCGTTCAGCCGCTCGGTCTCGGACAGGGCGGGGTCGTCCGCGGGGAGCAGTACGTCGGGGGCGCCCAGCAGCCAGGTGCTGGCCTCGCCGTCGCCCTCGCTGAAGGCGGCACCGCTGTACTTGCGGGCGGAGGAGAAGGGCAGCGACTCGACGCAGCGCCACTCCTCGCTGTCCGGATAGGCGTCGATGATCGCCTGGAGCGAGGCGTTGGGGTGCGGGTCGGACTCGCCGAGGGCACCGAGCACCTTGCGCACATACGGCTCGGCGGCCCCGTTCAGCGCCCGCAGCCCGGTCACGTCCATGCCGCCCTCGGTCAGCGTGCCGGTCTTGTCCAGGCAGACGGTGTCCACCCGGGCCAGACCCTCGATCGCGGGCAGTTCCTGCACCAGGCACTGCCGGCGCCCGAGCCGGATGACCCCGATGGCGAAGGCCACGGAGGTGAGCAGCACCAGCCCCTCCGGGACCATCGGGACGATGCCGCCGATCGTGCGGGCGACCGCGTCGTTGAGGTTGTTGTTCTTGACCACCAACTGGGTGATGACCAGGCCGATCGCGGCCGGGACCATCATCCAGGTCACGTACTTGAGGATCGTGGAGATACCGGAGCGCAGCTCGGAGTGGACGAGCGTGAAGCGGGACGCCTCCTCGGCGAGCTGGGCCGCGTACGCCTCCCGGCCCACCTTGGTCGCCCGGAACGCGCCGCCGCCGGCCACGACGAAGCTGCCCGACATGACCTGGTCGCCGGGGCGTTTGAGTACCGGGTCGGCCTCACCGGTGAGCAGTGACTCGTCGATCTCCAGGCCGTCGGCCTCCGCGCACACCCCGTCCACGACGATCTTGTCGCCGGGGCCCGTCTCCACGAGGTCGTCCAGGACGATCTCGTTCGTGGCCACTTCGACGGCGGCCCCGTCGCGGCGGACGGTGGGCCGGGCCTCGCCGATCACGGCGAGCGAGTCCAGGGTCTGCTTGGCCCGCCACTCCTGCACGATGCCGATACCGGTGTTGGCGAGGATCACGAACCCGAAGAGGCTGTCCTGGATCGGCGCGACGACCAGCATGACCAGCCACAGCACGCCGATGATCGCGTTGAACCGGGTGAAGACGTTCGCGCGGACGATCTCGCCCATCGAGCGGCTGCTGCGCACCGGTACGTCGTTGACCTCGCCCCGCGCGACGCGCTCGGCGACCTCGGCCCGGGTCAGTCCCGCCGACCGGCCCCCGGGCAGGGCCACCGGGTGCACCGGGTCGAGTTCGGCCCCCGCGTCGATGTGCGTCATGCATTCGACGTTACGTGCGGATCTGCGGCTTCACCTGCCGAGTGGCGGAAGATCCGACCTGGGGAGGAGGGGCGTCCTGCGCCGGTTGCAGAGCCCTGCCGCTACCGGCCCGCGGTGGCAGCCTTCAGCGCCGCGTCCCGCTTGATCGCCGCGTCGCGCCTGCGGACGTACCAGACGCCGATCAGGCCGAGACCGCCGCCGGCCAGGCAGGTCCACAGCCACCACAGGTGGCCGTGGTCGTCGAACCAGCCGTAGAAGGGGAGCTGGACCAGGAAGAGGACGAACCACACGATCGTGCCGCCGGTGATGGTGGCGACCACGGGCCCCTCCAGGGGCTCCGGCGCCTCGTGCTTCGGGGTCCACTTCGTCATGGGAACAGCTTACGAGGCGATCAGATCTACGCGCGGAGATGGCGTTTTATCGTTCATACGTTCATACTGAAACCGTTTGTCTTTGGCCGCTTCTGTTCGTATGAAACTCCAACGGGGCTCGGGGGAACCCCGCTGGTGATGAGGTCCTCATGCCCACCTCGGCACCTGCCAAGGTTCCCGCCCCCGAGCAGCCGGGCGGCACTCCCGCCTACGGCGCTCTCGACCGCTACTTCCGGATCTCCGAGCGCGGCAGCACGCTCGGCCGCGAGATCCGGGGCGGTCTCGCCACCTTCTTCGCGATGGCGTACATCATCGTGCTGAACCCGATCATCCTGGGCAGCGCGAAGGACATGTACGGGCACCACCTGGACAACGGCCAGTTGGTGACCGCGACCGCGGTGACGGCCGCGTTCACCACCCTGCTGATGGGCGTCATCGGCAACGTGCCGATCGCGCTCGCCGCCGGTCTCGGCGTGAACTCCGTCGTCGCGCTCCAGCTCGCCCCCCGGATGTCCTGGCCGGACGCCATGGGCATGGTCGTGCTGGCCGGCTTCGTGGTCATGCTGCTGGTCGCCACCGGGCTGCGCGAGCGGGTGATGAACGCCGTGCCGTTCGGGCTGCGCAAGGCGATCTCGATCGGTATCGGCCTGTTCATCATGCTGATCGGTCTGGTCGACTCCGGCTTCGTCACCCGTATGCCGGACGCCGCGCAGACCACCGTCCCGCTCCAGCTCGGTGTCGGCGGCCACCTCACCGGCTGGCCGGTACTGGTCTTCATCCTGGGCGCGCTGCTCACCTTCGCGCTGATCGTCCGCAGGGTGCCGGGCGCGATCCTGATCTCCATCGTCGGGATGACCGTGCTCGCGCTGGTCGTCAACTCGGTCGCGCACGTGACCACCTGGGGCCTGACGGTCCCGGAGTGGCCCGGCAACCCGGTGGACACCCCCGACTTCGGGCTGATCGGCCAGTTCAGCCTCTTCGGTGGCTTCGCCAAGGTCGGCGTGCTGACCGGCGTCCTCTTCGTCTTCACGGTCCTGCTGTCGTGCTTCTTCGACGCGATGGGCACGATCATGGGCGTCGGCGACGAGGCCAAGCTGACCGATGCCCAGGGCTACATGCCGGGCATCAACAAGGTCCTCTTCGTCGACGGCGTCGCGGTCGCGGCGGGCGGCGCCAGCTCCTCCTCGGCCACCACGGCGTTCGTGGAGTCCACGGCGGGTGTCGGGGAGGGCGCGCGCACCGGTTTCGCGAACGTTGTCACGGGCGCCCTGTTCGCGGCGGCCCTCTTCCTCACCCCGGTCGCCACCATGGTCCCGTCCCAGGCGGCCACGCCGGCGCTGGTCGCGGTGGGCTTCCTGATCCTCTCGAACTCCGTCAAGGAGATCGACTGGGCGGACTACACCATCGCCGTCCCGGCCTTCGTGACCATGATGATGATGCCGTTCACCTACTCGATCACCAACGGCATCGGCATGGGCTTCATCACGTTCGTGGTGCTGCGCCTGGCGGCCGGGCGGTTCCGTGACGTCCCGGTCGCGATGTACGTCGTCGCCGCGGTCTTCGCCTTCTACTACCTGATGCCGGCCCTGGGTCTCACCTGAGGCGCGGGCGTCAGGTGACGCCGTAGAACCTCTCCGTCTCCTCGACGGCGGTCTGGAACCGTTCGTCGAAGTCGTCCCGAGTGAGCGTGCGGACCACGTAGTCCTGCACGCTCATTCCTCTTCTCGCCGCGTGGTGCCGGAGCCGTTCGAGCAGCTCCCCGTCTATCCGCAGGCTGAGCACAGTGGTCCCCATGCGTACGAGGGTGGCCACATCCGGCCACCCCGTGCGTCACTTTCCGGAATTGTCTCACTCTAACGGGTGATGAACAGGACGAGTGGCGGGCGTCACGGGCGCGTGTCCCCCTCTCCGGGTGGTCCTTAGGGAGGGTAATGAGTTACGCTAAGGAACATGCCGGACCTCAACCATGGCGTCGACGCCGCCGCCGTGAACTCCCTGCGCTCCGCCGTGATGCGGCTGTCCCGTCGGCTCAAGCACCAGCGGGTCGACGAGTCGCTGAGCCCCACCGAGATGTCGGTGCTGGGCACCCTCTCCCGCTGTGGCACCGCCACCCCGGGCGAACTCGCCCGCAAGGAGCACGTGCAGCCACCGTCCATGACCCGCATCGTCGCGCTGCTGGAGGCCAAGGGACTGGTCCGGCTCGAACCGCACCCCGAGGACCGTCGCCAGAAGGTCGTCACCCGGACCGAGCAGGCCGAGGCGATGCTCGAGGAGAGCCGCCGCAAGCGCAACGCCTTCCTGGCCGGCCTGGTCGACGCCCTCGACGAGGACGAGTGGGCCACCCTCCGCGCCGCCGCCCCGGTGCTGGAGAAGCTCGCGCACCTGTAAGCAAGCCACCCAAGGAGGCGAACTCGTTTGAGTACGGGATCCGGAGCAGCTTCCGCCCCCGCACCGACCCCTACTACCCCCACCGCCCGCAGGTCCTCGATGTTCAGCTCGCTGAGGGTCCGGAACTACCGGCTGTTCTTCGCCGGCCAGGTCGTCTCCAACACGGGCACCTGGATGCAGCGCATCGCCCAGGACTGGCTGGTGCTCAGCCTCACCGGCTCCTCCGCCGCCGTCGGCATCACCACGGCCCTGCAGTTCCTGCCGATGCTGCTGTTCGGCCTGTACGGCGGCGTCCTGGTCGACCGGCTGCCCAAGCGGCCCACCCTCCTGGTCACCCAGACGGCCATGGCCGTGACCGGCCTCGCGCTCGCCTTCCTGACCCTCTCCGGTCACGTCCAGGTCTGGCACGTCTACGTCGCCGCCTTCGCCGTCGGACTCGCCACGGTGGTCGACAACCCGGCCCGGCAGTCCTTCGTCTCGGAGATGGTCGGCCCCGGCCAGCTCCAGAACGCGGTCAGCCTGAACTCCGCGAACTTCCAGTCCGCCCGGCTCGTCGGCCCCGCCGTCGCCGGACTCATGATCACCGGCGTGGGCACAGGCTGGGCGTTCCTCGCCAACGGCCTGTCCTTCGCCGCGCCCATCGCCGGGCTGCTGCTGATGCGCTCGCGCGAACTGCACGTCGTGGAGCGCGCGCCGCGCGGCAGGGGCCAGCTACGGGAGGGCCTGCGCTACGTCGCCGGGCGCCCCGAGCTCATCTGGCCGATCGTCCTCGTCGGGTTCATCGGCACCTTCGGATTCAACTTCCCGGTGTGGCTGTCGGCCTACGCCGACGACGTCTTCCACGCGGGCGCCGGTGCCTACAGCCTCTTCAACACCCTGATGGCCGTCGGCTCGCTCGGCGGCGCCCTGCTGGCCGCCCGCCGCGGCACGGCCCGGCTGCGGCTGCTGATCGCCGCCGGGCTGGCCTTCGGCACGTTGGAGACGGTGGCCGCGCTGGCCCCGTCCTACCGGCTGTTCGCGCTGCTCATGGTCCCGATCGGGGTCTTCGGCCTGACGGTCAACGTCACCGCCAACACGGCGGTCCAGATGGCCACCGACCCGGCCATGCGCGGGCGGGTGATGGCCCTGTTCATGATGGTCTTCGTGGGCGGTACGCCGCTGGGCGCGCCGGTCGTCGGCTGGATCACGGACACCTACGGCGCCCGGGTCGGCTTCGCCTTCGGCGGAGTGATCTCGGCCGTGGCCGCCGCCGTGATCGGCCTGGTCCTCGCCCGCGTCGGCGGCCTGCGCCTCTCGGTCGGCTGGCACCGCGGTCATCCCCAGGTCCGCCTCGTCCCCCGGGAGCAACTGGCCCCGGCGGCCTGACCCGGGAGAGGAGCGGGACTCGGCCGCGGGGGAGCTCGTCGGTCTTGAGGACGAGACCGAAGGGGTGCCCGTGAGGTCCAGCTCCTCCCCGAGGTCGGCCTTCACCTCCAGGGCGTACCTGCCCGTCCCCGGGAGGGGTGAGGACGCGGCACTCACCCCGGTCGGGGTCGGCGACGAGGTGGACGGGAACCCCGTCCTCGGCGTAGGCGGTCTTCTTCGGTCCGTGGTCTCCCGTCTTCGAGGACGGTCACCGTGGCGCTCCTCCCCGGCCGCCTCACGAGCGAACGCGGCCGCGCGGTACAACGATACGCACGGTCATCCGCACACGCCGGTGTGTGCGCGGGAGACTTGCGGCATGAGACTCTTCGCCGCCCTGCTGCTCCCGGACGACGTCGCCGACGCGCTCGCCCGGGAGGTGGCCGCGCTGCGCGGGCTGCCCGGTGCCGAGGGGCTGCGCTGGACCGGGCGTCCCGGCTGGCACTTCACGCTCGCCTTCTACGGCGAGGTCGACGAGGAGCCGCTGCCGGAGCTGCGGGACCGCCTGGAGCGCGCGGCGCGCCGCACCCCGGCCTTCGGGCTGGCACTGCGCGGCGGCGGCCGGTTCGGGGGCGGGAAGGCGCTGTGGACGGGCGCCGACGGCGACCTGCGCGCCCTGGGGCTGCTGGCCGGGCGCGCGGAGGCGGCGGCCCGCAGGAGCGGCATCGAGACGGGGGAGCACCGCCGCTACCAGGCGCACCTGACGATCGCCCGCAGCCGGTCGGCGGTGGACGTGCGGCCGTACGTGACGGCGCTGCACGACTTCCGCAGCCGTACCTGGACCGTGGACGAGCTGGTCCTCGTCCGCAGCCACCTGCCGAGGTCCGGGATGCCCGGCGAGCAGCCCCGCTACGAGCCGGTCGCCCGCTGGGCACTCGGCGCGGCCGGTTAACCTCGGATACGTGGACCCGAAGACCCGTAACCGGATCATGGCCTTTGTGCTCGTGCTGATGTTCGCCGTCGTCGCCCTCGCGGCCGCGCTCGGCAGGTGAGGCCCGGGCGCGCGGGCGCGGCCGCGGAGGCGATCAGTGACGGGCGCGGCTCACCAGGCGAAGGCCTCCGGTGACGGGCCCGGGCCCGGGAAGATCTCGTCGAGGCCGGTGAGCAGGTCCTCGCCCAGCTCCAGTTCGACGGCCCGCAGCGCCGACCCGAGCTGCTCGGCGGTGCGCGGGCCGACGATCGGGCCGGTGACGCCGGGCCGGGTCAGCAGCCAGGCCAGGGCGGCCTCGCCGGGTTCGAGGCCGTGCTTGTCGAGCAGGTCCTCGTAGGACTGGATCCGCGCGCGGGCGGCCGGGTCGGCGAGGGTCTCGGCGGCCCGTCCGGAGGCACGGCGCCCGCCCTGCACCTCCTTCTTGATGACCCCGCCCAGCAGACCGCCGTGCAGCGGCGACCAGGGGATGACCCCGAGGCCGTACTCCCGCGCGGCCGGGACGACCTCCATCTCGGCGCGGCGCTCGGCGAGGTTGTACAGGCACTGCTCGCTGACGAGACCGATGGTGCCGCCGCGGCGGGCGGCGATCTCGTTGGCCTGGGCGATCTTGTAGCCGGGGAAGTTGGAGGAGCCAGCGTAGAGGATCTTGCCCTGCTGGACCAGGACGTCGATCGCCTGCCAGATCTCCTCGAAGGGAGTGTTCCGGTCGACGTGGTGGAACTGGTAGAGGTCGATGTGGTCGGTCCGCAGGCGCTTCAGGCTGGCGTCCACCGCGCGCCGGATGTTGACGGCGGAGAGCTTGTCGTGGTTGGGCCACGGCTCGCCGTCGGCGGCCATGTTGGCGTACACCTTGGTGGCGAGGACGACCTTGTCGCGCCGGTCGCCGCCCCGGGCGAACCAGTCGCCGATGATCGATTCCGTACGGCCCTTGTTCTCGCCCCAGCCGTAGACGTTGGCCGTGTCGAAGAAGTTGATGCCCGCGTCCAGCGCCGCGTCCATGATGGCGTGGCTGTCCGCCTCGTCCGTCTGCGGGCCGAAGTTCATGGTGCCGAGGACGAGTCGGCTGACCTTGAGTCCCGTGCGTCCTAGCTGCGTGTACTTCATGGAGCCAGCCAACGGCTTGAAGTGTGCTCGAAGCAAGGGGAGCCGGCCGCGTCAGGCCGGGTTCGCTCCGCCGCCGCGCCCGGCGGGCACGCTCGCCGCACCGGTCGAGGGCCCGGGTGCATCCCGGCGGGCACTCGACGAGGGCTGCGGCGCCTCGCCGCGCTGCCGGATCGCCCGTACGCGCCCGAGTATTGAGGGCGACCCTCCGCCCTGCGACGCACCGCGTCCGACGCCGTGCGCTGATCCACCGGGGAGTACGGGACAACCCTCAGTCGCGGGGGAACGCGCCCGTCTTCAGGACGAGGTCGACCACCGTGCCGGTCAGATCGATGTCGGTGCCGAAGTCCACCTTCGCCGGCTCGGCGTAGTCGCCGTCCTTGGGGTCGGTGTACACGAGGCAGCGACCCTGGTAGGGATCGGCGATGACGTAGACGGGAACCTCGGCGACGGCGTAGGCGGTCCTCTTGGGGCCGTAGTCGTTGGCGGCGGTGCCCCTTGAGACGACCTCGGCGACGAACTCGACGTCCTGGTGGCGCCAGTGGCCGCCGCCGTCCGGCTTCGCCGAGTTCTTGAGCAGGGCGACGTCCGGGCAGAAGCCGTTCTCATGCCCGGGAAAGTCGATGCGTACGTCCGAGAAGACCCTGTCCATCCCGTACTTCTCCGCGACCGCGCCCGCGATATGGAAGATGATCTGCCAATGAGTGTTCCGCTGCGGCGTCATGAAGACGTTGCCCCCGACGATCTCGACCCTGAATCCTTCGGGGACGGGCATCCGCTCGAGGCGCTCGAACCAGTCGTCCAAACGCTGGGTGCAGGCGTCGGTGTCGGCCATCGCGATCCTGTCTTCGAGGACGGTCATCGTGGCGCTCCTCCCCGGCCGCCCCGTGGACAAGTGCGGCCGCGCGGTTCAACGATACGCACGGTGACGGGGAAACGACGGAATCAGGTCAGCCCGTGCCCGTCGCGTACGCCTGTCCGATGCCCCAGGCCTCCCACATCGCGGCGGCGAACGCCTCCGCGATCCGGTGCTCGCCGCTCGGGTTGGGATGGGTGCCGTCGTAGGTGTCCGCGTGGACGTCGTACGCCTCGGGCGGCGAGGCCAGCAGCAGGGGGGAGCGGGGCTCGTCCAGGTCGGCCACCGTCTTGGCGAGCAGCACGTTGAACCGGTCGACCTGGGTCGCGAAGGCCTCGTCCGCGTGGGCGCGGATGTTCGGGATCACCGGCAGCATCACCATGCGGACGCGCGGCCGGGCCTCGCGGGCCCCGGCGACGAACGCCCGCACGTTCTCCGCCGTCTGCTCGGCGTTGGTGTAGAAGCCGAGGTCGATCAGGCCCAGGGAGACCAGCAGCACGTCGGCCCGGTGCTCGCGCACCGCCCCGCCTATCAGCGGCGCCATGTGCAGCCAGCCCTCTCCCCAGCCGGCCAGATGGGCCCGGGGGAAGTCGGGCTCCGCGTACGCGGAGGACACCGGTGCCTCGGCCGCCTTGTCGTACAGCTCCTCGCGCGGGCCCACGAGGGTGAACGGGCCGCCGTACGAGTCGCGCAGGTGCTGCCACAGACGGTAGCGCCACGTGTGTTCGCCCGCGCTCCCGATCGTCATCGAGTCCCCCACGGGCATGAACCTGAGCACCCGCTCATGATGGACGATCACCGGGGGCGTTGGGATGTGAGGCCCGACACGTGCACCGGAGCCGTGGGCCGAATGGCAGGCTTGGGGCATGCGTCGACCGTTCGCCCTGCTTGCCGGGGCCCTGCTCGCGGGTGCCTGTGCGCTGCCCGCCCATGCCGCAGACGGTGATCGGGGTTTCACCATCAAGGACCCGAGGATCACCGAGTCCAGCGGCCTGGCCGCCTCCCGGCTGCACCCCGGCATCTACTGGACGCACAACGACAGTGACGACGGGCCGTACCTCTACGCCGTGGACAGCGCGACCGGCAACACCGTCGCGACCGTGACCCTGCGCGGCATCGGCTCCCCGCGCGACGTGGAGTCCATCTCCATCGGCCCGCACAACGAGATCTATGTCGGCGACATCGGGGACAACTTCGACGGCCGATGGCCGTACGTGTGGATCTACCGGCTGCCCGAGCCGAAGGTGCTGAAGGACCAGACGGTCACGGCCGAGCAGTACGTGGTGAAGTACTCCGACGGACCGCGCGACGCCGAGTCGCTGCTCGTCCACCCGAAGACCGGGCGCGTGTACATCATCGACAAGAAGGAGGACGGCGGGCACCTGTTCGAGGGGCCCGCGAGGCTCTCCACCTCAGGGACGAACGTCTTCCGGCCCGTCGCGCCGGTCGACCTGTGGGCCACCGACGCCGCCTTCTCCCCGGACGGCGGGCAACTGGCGGTGCGCGGGTACTTCGGCGGGATCTACTACGACTGGAACGGCGGGCGGATCAAGCGCGAGGGCCGGCTCGACGTCCCCCTGCAGGGGCAGGGGGAGTCCCTGACGTACTCCGCCGACGGCACCAGGCTGATGTACGGCAGCGAGGGCGCCAAAAGCTCGGTGCAGGCGCAGGACGCGCCGGGTGACCACTCCGCCGAATCCCCTTCCGGGAACGGCGGTTCGGCGTCCGGTGGGACCGATGGCGGCGGCGGGCGCCTCAAGGTCACGGCCGCCGTCGTCGCAGTGGGCGCGGTCGTCCTGCTCGGACTGCGGCTGCTGCGCCGGCGCGGCTGAGCGCCCGCCTTCGGCGGGGTCGGTCCGCCGGGCACGGCGGATCCCGGCGCCGTCCCGCGGTGGCGCGGGAACGCGGCCGCCGGGCGGTGGCACCGGAACGCGGCCGTCCCGTGGTGCACGGGAAAAGGGCGCCCGGTGCCTGTCGCACCGGGCGCCCTCGCGCTCGTACCCGTGGGGTCAGAGCTTCTCGATCACGTGGTCCACGCACTTCGTCAGCGCCTCGACGTCCGCCGGGTCGATCGCCGGGAACATCGCGACACGAAGCTGGTTGCGGCCGAGCTTGCGGTACGGCTCGGTGTCCACGATGCCGTTGGCGCGCAGCACCTTGGCGACGGCGGCCGCGTCGATCTCGTCGGAGAAGTCGATGGTGCCGATGACCTGCGAGCGCTTGGCCGGGTCGGTGACGAACGGGGTGGCGTACTTGGACTCCTCCGCCCAGCCGTACAGACGGGTCGAGGAGTCCTTGGTCCGGGCCGTGGACCAGTCCAGGCCGCCCTGGCCGTTGATCCACTCGAGCTGCTCGTTCAGCAGGAAGAGGGTGGCGAGGGCCGGGGTGTTGTACGTCTGGTTCTTGCGGGAGTTGTCGATCGCCGTCGGCAGGCTGAAGAACTCCGGGACGTGCCGGCCGGAGGCGTGGACGCGCTCGGCGCGCTCGATCGCGGCCGGGGAGAACACGCCGATCCACAGCCCGCCGTCGGAGGCGAAGGACTTCTGCGGGGCGAAGTAGTAGACGTCCGTCTCGGCGATGTCGACCGGGAGGCCGCCCGCGCCGGAGGTGGCGTCGACCAGGACGAGCGCGCCCTCGTCGGCGCCGGCCACCCGCCTGATCGGCATGGCCACACCGGTGGAGGTCTCGTTGTGGGTGAACGCGTAGACGTCGACACCCGCCTCGGCGTGCGCCTCGGGGTGGGTGCCGGGGTCGGCGGCGACGACGGTGGGGTCGGCCAGCCAGGGGGCGAGCTTGGCGGCCTTGGCGAACTTCGAGGAGAACTCGCCGAAGTTGAGGTGCTGGGACCTGTTCTCGATCAGTCCGTGGGTGGCGATGTCCCAGAAGGCGGTGGAGCCGCCGTTGCCGAGGACCACCTCGTAGCCCTCGGGGAGCGAGAACAGCTCGGAGATGCCCTCACGGACCTTGCCGACCAGGTTCTTCACGGGCGCCTGGCGGTGGGAGGTACCCAGGAGGGACGTGCCAGTGGCGGCGAGGGCGTCCAGCGCCTCGGTCCGCACCTTGGAGGGGCCAGCGCCGAAGCGTCCGTCGGCGGGCTTGATGTCAGCGGGGATCTGGATGTCGGCCACGCTTCGGAGGGTATCCGCTGCGCGAAACGGTACGGAACCGTGTCCGTCCGATGAGACGAGTCCACCGGGTCATAAACTTGTGCGGTTGTACGACGAAATGGGGGCGGCTGTGGAAAACCTTCGGTGACTGTGCGTGAGCGGATGCATCCTGGACGCATGACGGATCTAACGGGTCTCGCGGCGGAACTGCGCGGCGCCGTCCGGGGCGAGGTCGGCTTCGACACCACCTCCCGGGCGCTGGTGACGATGGACGCGTCCAACTACCGGCGGGTGCCGGCGGGGGTGGTCGCCCCCCGGGACGCCGACGACGTCGCGGCCGCGCTGGAGGTGTGCCGGGCGCGCGGGGTGCCGGTGGTGGCGCGCGGCGGGGGCACGTCGATCGCGGGGCAGGCGACGGGGACGGGCGTGGTGCTGGACTTCACCCGGCACATGAACGCCCTGCTGGAGCTGGACCCGGGCACGCGGACCGCCGTGGTCCAGCCCGGGCTCGTCCTGGACCGCCTCCAGCAGGCCGCCGCCCCGCACGGCCTGCGGTTCGGCCCCGATCCCTCCACGCACAGCCGGTGCACGCTCGGTGGGATGATCGGGAACAACTCGTGCGGCTCCCACTCGGTCGCCTGGGGCACCACCGCGGACAGCGTGCGCCGGCTCTCCGTCGTCACCGGGCGCGGGCAGCGGCTGCGGCTCGGGCGGGACTGGTCCGGGGCGCCCGAGGGACTGCGCGAGCTGGTGTCGGGCGAGCTCGCCCGGCTGCGCACCGGCTTCCCCGAACTGCCCCGCCGCATCTCCGGATACGCGCTCGACGCCCTGCTGCCCGAGCGGGGCGCCGATGTCGCCCGCTCCTTCTGCGGTTCCGAGGGCACCCTCGGCATCCTCACCGAGGCGGTCCTGGGGCTGGTGGAGGACCCGCGCGCGCGTGCGCTCGCGGTGCTCGGGTACGGCGACGAGAGCGCGGCCGCCGAGGCCGCCGCGGGGCTGCTCCCGTTCGGGCCGCTCACGGTGGAGGGCATGGCGGCCGACCTGGTGCCCTCACCGGCCGTGCTGCCCAGGGGGGACGCCTGGCTGTTCGTGGAGACCGGCGGTGGGACCGCGGCCGAGGCACGCGCGCGTGCGGAGGCGATCGTCCGCGCGGCCGACGTCGTCGACTCCCTCGTGGTCACCGACCCCGCGGCGCAGCGGGCCCTGTGGCGCGTCCGCGAGGACGCGAGCGGCACGGCGACCCGGATGCCCGACGGCACGGAGGCCTGGCCCGGCTGGGAGGACTGCGCGGTGCCACCGGACCGGCTCGGCGCCTATCTCCGGGACTTCCGCGCCCTGCTGTCCTCGCACGGCCTGCGCGGCACTCCCTACGGCCACTTCGGTGACGGCTGCATCCACGTCCGCATCGACTTCGACCTGCTCACCGAGGCCGGCGTGGGGCGGTTCCGGCGCTTCTCCGGCGACCTCGCCGACCTGGTGGTGGCCCACGGCGGCTCCCTGTCCGGGGAGCACGGGGACGGTCAGGCACGCGCGGAGCTGCTGCCGCGGATGTACGGCGCGGAGACGGTGCGGCTCTTCGAGCGGGCCAAGGGGGTCTGGGACCCCGACGACCTGCTCAACCCCGGGATGCTGGTCCGCCCGGCGCCGCTGGACGCCAACCTCCGCTTCTCCGTGCTGCCCCGCCGCCCGGTGGACGTCGCCTTCGGCTACCCGGCCGACGGCGGGGACTTCCGGGCCGCCGTCCGCCGCTGCGTCGGCGTCGCCAAGTGCCGTACGACCGCGGCGTCCGGGCCCGCCGTGATGTGTCCCTCGTTCCGGGCGACGGGCGAGGAGCAGCACTCCACCCGGGGGCGGGCCCGCCTGCTGCACGAGATGCTCGCGGGCGAACTGGTCACGGACGGCTGGCGCTCCACCGAGGTCCGGGACGCGCTGGACCTGTGCCTGTCCTGCAAGGGCTGCCGCTCGGACTGCCCGGTCGGCGTCGACATGGCCACCTACAAGGCGGAGTTCCTGCACCACCACTACCGGGGCCGGCGCCGACCGGCCGCCCACTACAGCATGGGCCTGCTGCCGGTGTGGCTGCGCTGGGCGGCCCGGACCGGCACGGCGCGGCTGCTGAACCGCCTCGCCTCGCTGCGGCTGCCGGCCCGGATCGGCAAGCGGCTGGCGGGGATCGCCCCGGAGCGCGACCTGCCCCGGCTGGCGCCGCTGACGTTCAGCCGCTGGTGGCGGCGGCGCGAGCGGCGCGGCACGGGGGACCTGGTCGTGCTGTGGCCCGACACCTTCACCGAGCACCTCTCGCCCTCGGTCGGACAGGCGGCCGTGCGGGTGCTGGAGGCCGCCGGCCTCAGAGCGGTGCTGCCGCCGTCCCGGCCGGCCGGCGGCGGGGTCTGCTGCGGCCTGACCTACGTCTCCACCGGCCGGCTCGACCAGGCGCGCACGGTGCTGCGCCGCACCCTGGACCTGATGGAACCGGTGCTGCGCAGGGGCACCCCCGTCGTCGTCCTGGAACCGAGCTGCGCCGCGGCCCTGCGCACCGACCTCCCGGAACTCCTGCCGGACGACCCGCGCGCGGCCCGGCTGTCGGCGGCGGTCCTCACCTTCGCCGAGGCGCTGCGGCGGCACGCCCCCGGCTGGACCCCGCCCGACGTCGGCCGCCCGGTCGCCGGTCAGACCCACTGCCATCAGCACGCGGTCCTCGGTGACGCCGCCGACCGCGCGCTGCGCGAGTCCGCGGGCCTGACCGGCGAGCTGAGCGGCGGCTGCTGCGGCCTCGCGGGCGACTTCGGCTTCACGAAGGGGCACTTCGAGATCTCCCGGGCCTGCGCGGAGGAACAACTGCTGCCCTCGGTGCGGGCGGCGGCCGAGGAGGCGGTGATCCTGGCGGACGGCTTCTCCTGCCGCACCCAGCTCGAGCAGTTGGCCGGGGTGCGCGGGCGGCATCTGGCGGAGGTGCTGGCGGACGCGCTGGACGGGCTGGACTCCGGGGCGGTGGACGGGCGGAACTCCGGTATCTGAACCTCGGGCGTCCCAGCATGCGGAACAGTTGCATATCGAGTTCACACTCCTGACGGAGTCCATTACCCTGGACTTGGAAGTACATCGAGATGAACATGATCTGATCCTCGACTCCGACCCCCTGTTCCCAGCCAGCCCCAGGACCGCCCGTGAGCACCTCCAGCCACACCGCCCCCGCGACGCGGCACACGCCGGTCCTCCCGAAGGGCGCGCCCCGCCGGTCCGGTCCGCTCGGCTCGCTCGGGCCGGTCGGTCTGGTGCTGGCCGGCGGGATCTCGGTGCAGTTCGGCGCGGCGCTCGCGGTGACCCTGATGCCGCGGACCGGCGCGCTGGGCGTCGTCACCCTGCGGCTCCTCGCGGCGGCCGTGGTCCTGCTGGCGCTCTGCCGGCCCCGGCTGCGCGGCCACTCGAGGACCGACTGGGGCACCGTGATCGTCTTCGGTGTCGCCATGGGCGGGATGAACGGCCTGTTCTACCAGGCCGTGGCCCGTATCCCGCTGGGTCCCGCGGTCACCCTGGAGGTGCTCGGCCCGCTGGCGCTGTCCGTGCTGGCGTCCCGCCGGGCGATCAACGCGCTGTGGGCGGCGCTCGCCCTGGCGGGGGTCTTCCTCCTGGGCGGCGGAGGCTTCAGCGGCCTGGACCCCGCAGGTGTCGCCTTCGCCCTCGGTGCCGGAGCCATGTGGGCGACCTACATAGTCTTCAGTGCCCGCACGGGCCGCCGCTTCCCGCAGGCGGACGGTCTGGCGCTGGCGATGGCGGTGGCCGCCCTGCTCTTCCTCCCGCTCGGCCTCGCGGAGGCCGGCAGCCGTCTGCTGAACCCGACCACCGTCGCCCTCGGCTCGGCGGTGGCGGTGCTCTCCTCGGTGCTGCCCTACACCCTCGAACTCCTGGCGCTGCGCCGCCTGCCCGCGCACACCTTCGCCATCCTCATGAGTCTGGAGCCGGCCATCGCGGCCACCGCGGGCTTCCTGGTGCTCGGCCAGGCTCTGTCCGTGACGGAGGCCGCCGCCATCGCCCTGGTGATCGCGGCGACCATCGGCGCGGTGCGGTCCCAGTCCGGGCGCGGCAAGGTACCGGCCCCGGCCCCCGAGGCCTGACCGTCGCGCGCCCGCCGCGGCCCGGAGTCCGGCCGGCCTCTCCCGCACCGTCACGTGCCGCCGGCTGCCGCTCGTGAAGGGCTCCCGCGTCCAGCCGTCCCACCGCGAGCGCGACCGCGGCCCCGCGAGGCGGGCCATCGGGTCCGGCTCCGCGGGCCGCGAGTGACGGAGCTGGATCGAGCGGCACGTCGCCCGGCCGCCCCTCCCACCCGCGCCCGGCGCGCGCCGGGCGACCGCGTCGCCCCGTCGTACCTGGCGGAGTCCAGCCCCCCTTCCTCCCCGACGGTGGGGGCGGGCCGCCGGGCGCCGCGCGGCCCCTTCGCGGCCATGTCCCGCAGAAATTCATGCAAGCATGCTTGATTGTTTCTGGGCCCGCTGCCATGCTCCCCCTCATGGCCGACCCGACGCCCGTCATCGACGACCTGCGTGCCGAAAGCGACGAACTCGACCTGTTGGTCGCGGACTTGAGACCCGAGCAGTGGGCCCGGCCCACTCCCGCGCCCGGCTGGACCGTCGCCCACCAGATCGCCCACCTCGCCTGGACCGACCGCTCGGCCCTGCTGTCCGTCACCGACACCGGGGCCTTCCAGGCGCTGGTCGAGAAGGCGCTGGCCGCCCCCGGCTCGTTCGTGGACGAGGGCGCGGAGGAAGGCGCGCGCCTGCCGCCCGCCGAACTGCTGGCCGGCTGGCGCGCCGGACGGGACGCCCTGCGGCGGGCCCTGCGCGCCGCACCGGCCGGCAGCCGGTTCCCCTGGTACGGGCCGCCCATGTCGGCCGCCTCCATGGCCACCGCCCGCCTCATGGAGAGCTGGGCGCACGGGCTGGACATCGCCGACGCCCTCGGAGTGGACCGCCCGCCCACCGACCGGCTCAGGCATGTGGCACGACTCGGCGTGCGCACCCGCGACTTCGCCCACCTGGCCCACGGACTCACCCCGCCCGCCGAGGAGTTCCGGGTCGAGCTGCGGGCGCCCTCCGGTGACCTGTGGGTGTACGGGCCGGAGGACGCCTCCCAGCGCGTCACCGGGCCCGCACTGGACTTCTGCCTGCTCGTCACCCAGCGCGCCCACCGCGCCGATCTCGCGCTGCGCGCCGAAGGACCGGACGCCGACCGCTGGCTCGGCATCGCCCAGGCCTTCGCGGGCCCGCCCGGCACCGGCCGCCCGCCGCGGGAGGACACCCGGTGAACCCGTTGCGCATCGGCAACTTCTCCGGCTTCTACGGCGACCGCTTCGACGCGCTGCGCGAGATGCTCACCGGCGGCGAGGTCGACGTCCTCACCGGTGACTACCTCGCCGAACTCACCATGCTCATCCTCGGCCGCGACCGCCTGAAGGACCCCTCCGCCGGGTACGCCCGCACCTTCCTGCGCCAGTTGGAGGAGTGCCTCGGCCTCGCCCGGGAGCGCGGGGTGCGGATCGTCACCAACGCCGGCGGCCTGAACCCGGCCGGACTCGCCGAGCGGATACGGGAGTTGGGCGAACGGCTCGGCACACCGGTGCGGGTCGCCCAGGTGGCGGGCGACGACCTCGGCGCCGCCCACCCCGGCACCCTGGCCGCCCACGCCTACCTGGGCGGTTTCGGGATCGCCGAGTGCCTGCGGGCGGGCGCGGACGTCGTGGTGACCGGACGGGTGACGGATGCGGCGCTGGTCACCGGACCCGCCGCCGCCCACTTCGGCTGGCAGCCGGGGGAGTACGACCGGCTCGCCGGCGCCGTCGTCGCCGGTCATGTCCTGGAGTGCGGGACCCAGGCCACCGGCGGCAACTACGCGTTCTTCGGGCAGGGGGACGTGCGCCGTCCCGGCTTCCCGCTGGCCGAGATCCACGCCGACGGCACCAGCGTCATCGGCAAGCACCCCGGCACCGGCGGTCTCGTCGACGTCGGCACGGTCACCGCCCAACTGCTCTACGAGACGGCCGGCGGCCGGTACGCCGGGCCGGACGTCACCGCCCGGCTGGACACCGTACGGCTGAGCCAGGACGGGCCGGACCGGGTGCGGATCGAGGGGGTGCGCGGGGAGGCTCCGCCGCCGACGCTCAAGGTCGGGCTCAACCGGCTCGGCGGCTTCCGCAACGAGGTCGTCTTCGTCCTCACCGGCCTCGACATCGAGGCCAAGGCCGCCCTCGTGCGCGAGCAGCTCGAGGCCGCGCTCGCCTCGTCGCCGCCCCAGGAGATCCGCTGGGACCTCGTGCGCACCGACCGAGCCGACGCCGACACCGAGGAGACCGCGAGCGCCCTGCTGCGCCTGGTCGTCCGTGACCCGGACCAGCGGCTCGTGGGACGGGCGCTGAGCGGGGCCGCCGTGGAGCTGGCACTGGCCAGCTACCCCGGATTCCATGTGCTCGCCCCACCGGGGAAGGGCGCACCCTACGGTGTCTTCGAGGACGTGTACGTGCCCCATGGCGCCGTCGACCATGTGGCCGTCCTCCACGACGGCAGCCGTGTACCAGTGGCACCGGCCGCGGACACGGCCGCGCTGCACCCCGTACCGGAGCCGCCGCTGCCCGAACCCCCGCCGTCCGGGCCGGTCCGCCGGGCGCCCCTCGGCCTGGTGGCCGGAGCCCGCAGCGGCGACAAGGGCGGAAACGCCAACGTGGGCGTGTGGGCGCGGTCGGACGAGGCCTGGCGGTGGCTCGCCCACGAGCTGACCGCCGACCGGTTCCGGGAACTGATCCCCGAGAGCCGGACGCTGCCCGTCACCCGCCACGTGCTGCCCAACCTGCGAGCCCTCAACTTCGTCGTGACCGGCATCCTCGGCGCCGGTGTCGCCGCGCAGGCCCGCTTCGACCCGCAGGCCAAGGCCCTCGGCGAATGGCTGCGCTCCCGCCACCTGGACATCCCGGAGGCCCTGCTGTGACCGTCCTGCCCTCCGCCCTCGACACCGGCGGCCCCGACTACCTCGCCAACCGCGAGGCCATGCTCGCCAGACTCGCCGACCTGGAGACCGAGCACGCCAAGGCGCTCGCGGGCGGCGGAGCGAAATACGTCGAGCGGCACCGCGAGCGCGGCAAACTGCTCGCCCGCGAGCGCATCGAGCTGCTCCTCGACCCGGACACCCCGTTCCTCGAACTGTCCCCGCTCGCCGCCTGGGGCAGCGACTACGCGGTGGGTGCCTCGCTGGTCACCGGCATCGGCGTCGTCGAGGGCGTGGAGTGCGTGATCACCGCCAACGACCCGACCGTGCGCGGCGGCGCCAGCAATCCCTGGAGTCTGAGGAAGGCGCTGCGCGCCAACGACATCGCGCTGGCCAACCGGCTGCCCTGCGTCAGCCTGGTGGAGTCCGGCGGAGCCGACCTGCCGTCCCAGAAGGAGATCTTCATCCCCGGGGGCGCCGTCTTCCGCGATCTCACCAGGCTCTCGGCGGCCGGCATCCCGACCGTCGCCGTCGTCTTCGGCAACTCCACCGCCGGCGGCGCCTACGTCCCCGGGATGTCCGACCACGTGATCATGGTCAAGGAACGTGCCAAGGTGTTCCTCGGCGGTCCCCCGCTGGTGAAGATGGCTACCGGCGAGGAGAGCGACGACGAGTCCCTCGGCGGCGCCGAGATGCACGCGCGCGTGTCGGGCCTCGCCGACCACTTCGCCGTCGACGAGCGGGACGCGCTCCGGCAGGCCCGCCGGGTCGTCGCCCGCCTCAACCACCGCAAGGCCCACCCGGACCCTCCCCGCGCACAACCGCCCGCGTACGACGACGAGGAACTCCTCGGCATCGTTCCCGGGGACCTGAAGATCCCCTTCGACCCCCGCGAGGTCATCGCCCGGCTCGTCGACGGCTCCGACTTCGACGAGTTCAAGCCGCTGTACGGGACGAGCCTGACGACCGGCTGGGCCGCGCTGCACGGCTACCCGGTCGGCATCCTGGCCAACGCCCAGGGCGTGCTGTTCAGCGCGGAGTCGCAGAAGGCCGCCCAGTTCATCCAGCTCGCCAACCAGCGCGACATCCCGCTGCTCTTCCTGCACAACACCACCGGCTACATGGTCGGCAGGGAGTACGAGCAGGGCGGCATCATCAAGCACGGCGCCATGATGATCAACGCGGTCAGCAACAGCCGCGTGCCCCATCTGTCCGTCCTCATGGGCGCGTCGTACGGCGCCGGGCACTACGGCATGTGCGGCCGCGCCTACGACCCCCGCTTCCTGTTCGCCTGGCCCAGCGCCAAGTCGGCCGTGATGGGTCCCCAGCAGCTCGCGGGCGTGCTCTCTATCGTCGCCCGGCAGTCGGCGGCGGCGAAGGGCCGGCCGTACGACGACGACGCGGACGCCGCCCTGCGCGCCATGGTGGAGCAGCAGATCGAGTCCGAGTCGCTGCCGATGTTCCTCTCCGGGCGGCTCTACGACGACGGCGTCATCGACCCGCGCGACACCCGCACCGTTCTCGGCCTGTGCCTGTCCGCCATCCACACCGCCCCGTTCGAAGGCGCGCGCGGCGGCTTCGGCGTCTTCCGGATGTGAGGCTCATGATTTCGACCCTGCTGGTCGCCAACCGCGGCGAGATCGCCTGCCGGATCTTCCGCACCTGTGCCGAACTGGGCATCCGCACGGTCGCGGTGCACTCCGACGCGGACGAGAACGCGCTGCACGCGCGCGTGGCCGACACCGCCGTACGGCTGCCGGGCGCGACGCCCGCCGAGACCTATCTGCGCGGCGACCTGATCGTCAAGGCCGCCCTGGCGGCCGGAGCCGACGCCGTCCACCCCGGCTACGGCTTCCTCTCCGAGAACCCCGCGTTCGCCAGGGCCGTCCTCGACGCCGGACTCGTCTGGATCGGCCCGCCCGCTGAGGCGATCGAGGCGATGGCGTCCAAGACACGCGCCAAGGAGCTGATGGGCATCGCACCCCTCGGCGAGGTCACCGCGGCGGACCTGCCGGTGCTGGTGAAGGCCGCCGCGGGCGGCGGCGGGCGCGGGATGCGGATCGTGCGCCGCCTGGAGGACCTGCCGGCCGCCCTGGAGGGCGCCCGCGCCGAGGCCGCGAGCGCCTTCGGCGACGGCGAGGTCTTCGCCGAGCCCTACCTCGAACGGGGCCGCCACGTCGAGGTGCAGATCCTCGCCGACACCCACGGCACGGTGTGGACGCTGGGCACCCGCGACTGCTCCCTCCAGCGCCGCCACCAGAAGGTGGTCGAGGAGGCCCCGGCGCCCGGACTGACCGCGGGACTCCAGGACGAGCTGCGCACGCTCGCCGTACGCGCCGCGCGCGCGGTGTCCTACGTCGGCGCCGGCACCGTGGAGTTCCTGGTCGCCGACGGCCGCGCGCACTTCCTGGAGATGAACACCCGCCTCCAGGTCGAACACCCCGTCACCGAGGCGGTGTTCGGCGTCGACCTGGTCGCGGAGCAGATCCGCGTCGCCGAGGGCCGCCCGCTGGCGAGCGAGCCGCCACCGGCGAGCGGCCACGCCGTCGAGGTGCGCCTGTACGCCGAGGACCCCGCCCGCGACTGGGCCCCCCAGACCGGCACCCTGCACCGCCTCGCCGTACCCGCCGGGGTCCGCCTCGACACCGGCTACACCGACGGCGACACCATCGGCGTCCACTACGATCCGATGCTCGCCAAGGTCGTCGCCCACGCCCCCACCCGCGCGGAGGCGATCCGCAGGCTCGCGGGCGCCCTGGACCGCGCCACGCTGCACGGCCCGGTCACCAACCGGGACCTGCTGCTGAACTCCCTGCGCCACCCCGAGTTCACCGCCGGCCGCATGGACACGGGCTTCTACGACCGCCACCTCACCGCCCTCACCGCCCCGGCCCCCGACCCGCACGCCCCGCTCGCCGCGGCCCTGGCCGACGCCCACGGCCGCTCCCGCTTCGGCGGCTGGCGCAACGTGTCCTCGCAGCCGCAGGCCAAGCGGTACGGGATGGCCGGCGAGGAGCACGAGGTCCACTACCGGCACACCCGGCGGGGCCCCACCGCCGACGGGGTCCGGGTGGTGCACGCCGACGCGCGTCTGGTCGTGCTCGACGTGGACGGCGTCCAGCGCCGGTTCGAGGTGTCGCGGTACGGCACGGACCAGGTGTACGTGAACTCCACGGCGCTCACCGCCCTGCCCCGCTTCCCTGACCCGGCGGCCCAGATCGCCCCGGGCTCCCTGCTCGCGCCGATGCCCGGCACGGTCGTCCGCGTCGCCGACGGGCTGACCGAGGGCGCGACGGTGCGGGCCGGCCAGCCGCTGATCTGGCTGGAGGCGATGAAGATGCAGCACCAGATCTCGGCGCCCGTCACGGGCACGCTCACCGCCCTGCACGCCACCACGGGCCGGCAGGTGGAACCAGGAACGCTGCTGGCGGTCGTACACGAACTCCAGGAGACACCATGAGCACTCTCATCGAGTCCGAAGAGCACACGGCACTGCGCGCCGCGGTGGCCGCCCTCGGCAAACGCTACGGCCGCGACTACGTCGCCCGGACCCTCGCCGAGGGCCGCCACCCCACCGAACTCTGGTCGGAGGCCGGGAAGCTCGGCTACCTCGGCGTCAACCTCCCCGAGGAGCACGGGGGCGGAGGCGGCGGCATCACCGAACTCTCCATCGTCCTGGAGGAACTGGGCGCGGCCGGCTCCCCGCTCCTCATGCTCGTCGTCTCCCCGGCCATCTGCGGCACGGTGATCTCCCGCTTCGGCACACAGGAGCAGAAGCGGACCTGGCTCCCCGGACTCGCCGACGGCACCCGCCTCATGGCCTTCGGCATCACCGAGCCCGACGCCGGCTCCAACTCGCACCGCATCACCACCACGGCCCGCAAGGACGGCGCCGACTGGCTCCTCACCGGCCGCAAGGTCTTCGTCTCCGGTGTCGACATGGCCGACGCCGTGCTGATCGTCGGCCGCACCGAGGACGCCCGCACCGGACGCCTCAAGCCCTGCCTGTTCATCGTGCCCAGGGACGCCGAGGGCTTCCAGCGGCACCCCATCGACATGGAACTCAACGCCGCGGAGAAGCAGTTCGAACTCGTGCTGGACGACGTACGGCTGCCCGCCGACGCGCTCGTGGGCGACGAGGACGCCGGCCTGCTCCAGCTCTTCGCCGGGCTCAACCCCGAGCGCATCATGACGGCCGCGTTCGCGATCGGCATGGGCCGGTACGCGCTCGCCAGGGCGGTCGAGTACGCCCGCGAGCGCACCGTCTGGAAGGCCCCCATCGGCGCCCACCAGGCCATCGCCCACCCCCTCGCCCAGGCGCACATCGACCTGGAACTGGCCCGGCTCATGATGCAGAAGGCGGCCCACCTCTACGACGCCGGCGACGACACCGGCGCGGGCGAGGCCGCCAACATGGCCAAGTACGCGGCCGCCGAGGCCTGCGTGAAGGCCGTCGACCAGTCCGTGCACACCCTCGGCGGCAACGGCCTCACACGCGAGTTCGGCCTCGCCTCGCTGATAACGGCCTCGCGCGTGTCTCGTATCGCACCGGTGAGCCGGGAGATGATTCTCAACTACGTCTCCCACCAGAGCCTGGGCCTGCCCAAGTCGTACTAGGCCGCAGCGGCGGCCGCTTGGAGGAACCGTGTTCCGCAGCGCGTACGCAGACGTCCCGCCCGTAGAACTCCCGATCCACGACGTCGTGCTGGGCCCGGCCGCCGGCTACGGCGACCATCCCGCCCTCGTCGACGGCACGGACGGCACCACCCTCACGTACGAGCAGGTGGACCGGTCCCACCGGCGGCTCGCCGCAGCCCTCGCCGAGGCCGGCCTCCGCAAGGGCGACGTCCTCGCCCTGCACAGCCCCAACACCGTCGCCTTCCCGATCGCCTTCTACGCGGCCACGCGAGCGGGCGCCTCCGTCACCACGGTGCACCCGCTCGCCACCCCCGAGGAGTTCGCCAAACAGCTCGCCGACTGCGCCGCCCGCTGGATCATCACCATCTCCCCACTGCTGGGGACCGCCCGCCGCGCCGCCGAACTCGCGGGCGGCGTACGGGAGATACTCGTCTGCGACAGCGCGCCCGGGCACCGCTCGCTCACCGACCTGCTCGCCACCACCGCTCCCGAACCGGAGATCGGCTTCGACCCGGCCGAGGACGTTGCCGCCCTGCCGTACTCCTCCGGCACCACCGGCGTCCCCAAGGGCGTGATGCTCACCCACCGGCAGATCGCCACCAACCTCGCCCAGCTCGAAGCCCCCGTCCCGGCCGGACCGGGCGACCGCATCCTCGCCGTGCTGCCGTTCTTCCACATCTACGGCCTCACCGCTTTGATGAACGCCCCCCTGCGCAAGGGCGCCACCGTCGTCGTCCTGCCCCGCTTCGACCTCGAGACCTTCCTCGCCGCCATCGAGACCCACCGCATCACCGGCCTGTACGTCGCCCCGCCGATCGTCCTCGCCCTCGCCAAGCACCCGGCGGTCGCCCGCTACGACCTCTCCTCCCTCCGGTACGTCATCAGCGCCGCCGCCCCCCTCGACGCGCGACTCGCCGCCGCCTGCGCCGAACGCCTCGGCCTGCCGCCGATCGGCCAGGCCTACGGCATGACCGAACTGTCGCCCGGCACCCACGTCGTCCCGCTCGACGCCCTGCGGCACGCCCCCGCCGGCACCGTCGGCCGGCTCATCGCCGGCACCGAGATGCGCATCGTCTCCCTCGACGACCCCGGCAAGGACCTCGGCGCCGGCGAGCCCGGCGAGGTCCTCATCCGCGGCCCGCAGGTGATGAAGGGCTACCTCGGCCGCCCCGACGCCACCGCCGCCATGATCGACACCGATGGCTGGCTGCACACCGGCGACGTCGGGCACGTCGACGACGACGGCTGGCTCTTCGTCGTCGACCGGGTGAAGGAACTCATCAAGTACAAGGGCTTCCAGGTGGCCCCGGCCGAACTGGAGGCCCTGCTGCTCACCCATCCCGGCATCGCCGACGCCGCCGTCGTCGGTGCCCGCGACGACGACGGCAACGAGATCCCGCAGGCCTTCGTCGTCCGCCAGCCCGCCGCCGCGGAGCTGAGCGAGAACGAGGTCATGCTGCACGTCGCCGAACGGGTCGCGCCCTACAAGCGCGTCCGCCGCGTCACCTTCATCGACAGCGTGCCCCGCGCCGCCTCCGGGAAGATCCTCCGCCGACAGCTCCGGGAGCACCCTTGAGCACCCTCGTCTCACGCACACGCGCGCGTGCCGTCGAAACCCTCAGCCTCGACGCCACCGACACCCGCAACGCGCTCTCCGCCGCCCTGGTGGACGCCCTCTCCGGCGCGCTCGCCGAGTGCGCCGAGGACCCCGACGTACGCGCCGTGGTCCTCACCCACACCGGCACCACCTTCAGCGCCGGCGCCGATCTGCGCGACCCGCCGCACCCCGACGCCCTGGTGGGCCTGCTGCGGCAGATCGTGGAGCTGCCCAGACCCGTCGTCGCCCGGGTCACCGGGCACGTCCGGGCCGGCGGCCTCGGTCTGCTCGCCGCCTGCGACATCACCGCCGCCGCCACCACCGCCACCTTCGCCTTCACCGAGGTCCGCATCGGCGTCGCCCCGGCGGTGATCTCCCTGCCCGTGATGCCCCGCGCCGACCCGCGCGCCCTGGCCCGCCACTACCTCACCGGCGAACGCTTCGACCCCGCCGAAGCCGTACGCCTCGGCCTGCTCACCGTGGCCGCCGACGACGTCGACGAAGCCCTCACCCCCGTCCTGGACGGCCTGCGCCGCTCCTCGCCCCGAGCCCTGGCCGAGACGAAACGACTGCTCACGGCTAGGGTTCTGGAGACCTTCGACCGGGACGCGGCCGCCCTGACCGCGCTCTCGGCCCGGCTGTTCTCCTCGCCCGACGCCCGGGAGGGGATGACGGCCTTCCTGGAAAGACGGGATGCGGCATGGGTGGTGTGAGTACGGCGGAACGCGACCGCGTACCCAAGCAGGACCGCAGCCGGGCCACCCGGCAGCGGCTCCTGGAGGCCGCCGTGGCCTGCCTCGCCGAACACGGCTGGGCGGGCTCCACGGTCGCCGTCGTCGCCGAACGCGCCGGCGTCTCCCGGGGCGCCGCCCAGCACCACTTCCCCACCCGCGAGGACCTGTTCACGGCGGCCGTCGAGTACGTCGCCGAGCAGCGCTCCACCGCCCTGCGCGAACTCTTCCCGGACGGCCCCGCCGACCGGCGCGCCGTCGTCTCCGCCGTCGTCGGCCTCTACACCGGCCCCCTCTTCCGTGCCGCGCTGCACCTGTGGGTGGCCGCCGGCGACGAGGAACAGCTCCACGCGCGCGTGACCGAACTGGAGGCCCGGGTGGGCCGCGAGTCGCACCGCATCGCCGTCGAACTCCTGGGCGCCGACGAGTCCCGTCCCGGGGTGCGGGAAACCGTCCAGGGCCTGCTCGACATGGCCCGCGGCCTCGGCCTCGCCAACCTCCTCACCGACGACACCGCCCGCCGCGAGCGCGTGGTCGCCCAGTGGGCGGCACTCGTGGACACGGCCCTGGACTGACCCGCTGTCGGAGGCCGAAGCCACGGTGCCGGGACAGCCGCCCGGCCCCGACCGGCACCGTGCGGGCGCACCGGTGAGCCGTGCGACGGGCCGTGCGACGGCACGGCCGTGCACACCGGACGCACCGCCCTCACCGGCGGCCGCGGAGACGCCGAACGGCCCCGCCACCCCCCCGCCGCCCCACCACCGCCCGCCTCCGGCGGCTGTCGGTCCGCACCGACGCGTCGGACCGGATCGACGAGGCGTGGGAACCCTCCGGCCGCGCCGTCGACGGCGGGCCGCCGGCCCTGTCCGCCAGGCCACGGGTCATGTGACGCGGGCCACAGGCGCATCCCGCGGGCCGCAGTACCCTTGCCCCATGCTTCCGATGCTCGTCCGACGCCGCCACGTGGACTACGTGCGCGTCACGAGCACGGGCTGTCGGCGCTTCTCCGCCTGATCCAGCCCCTCCGAGCTTCCTCCTCGTCCGGCACCCTGGGGCCGCCACACCCCCGGCGGCCGCCCGTGCCCCGTACACCCAGCGGACGCACCCCATGACGACGCACACCGCGACGAACCCGTCGTACGCCCAGCTCCCCATCATCGACCTCTCGGCCGCCCGGCGCGGCCCCCGGGACCGGGCCCTGCTCCACGCCCGGCTGCACGGCGCCGCCCACGACGTCGGCTTCTTCCAGCTCGTCGGACACGGCGTGACCCCGGCCGAGACCGGCGCGCTGCTCACCACCATGCGCGCCTTCTTCGACCTCCCCGAGGCCGACCGGCTCGCCCTCGACAACACCGGCTCCCCGCACTTCCGCGGCTACACCCGCACCGGCGACGAACGCACCGCCGGTGCCCGCGACTGGCGCGACCAGCTCGACATAGGCGCCGAACGCCCCGCCCACGTCCCCGGTCCCGGCGAACCGCCCTACTGGTGGCTGCAGGGCCCCAACCAGTGGCCCGCCGCCCTCCCCGAACTGCGCACCGCCGCCCTCGCCTGGATCGACCGGCTGAGCGCCGTCGCCCAGCGCCTGCTGCGCGAACTGCTGGCCGCCGTCGGCGCACCCGCCGACTTCTACGACCCCCTCCTCGGCGAGCACGCCCACCCGCACCTCAAGCTCGTCCGCTACCCCGGCAGCGCCGGCGACGGCATCGGCCAGGGCGTCGGCGCCCACAAGGACTACGGCTTCCTCACCCTGCTGCTGCAGGACACCGTCGGCGGCCTCCAGGTCGAGCGCGCGGACGGCCGCTTCCACGACGTGCCGCCGATCGAGGGTGCCTTCGTCGTCAACCTGGGCGAACTCCTCGAAGTCGCGACCGACGGCTACCTGCGCGCCACCAACCACCGCGTGGTCAGCCCGCCCGGAGCGACGGAACGCTTCTCCGTCCCGTTCTTCTACAACCCCCGCCTGGACGCCCGGGTCGAGCCGCTGCCCTTCCCGCACGCCTCCGCGGCCCCCGGCATCACCACCGACCCGGCCAACCCCCTGTACGCCGAGTACGGCTACAACGAACTCAAGGGCAAGCTCAGGGCCCACCCGCTGGCGGCCCGGCGGCACCACGGGGACCTGCTGACCCCGGCGTGACCGCGTCGCG
>NZ_JALLIN010000030.1 GCF_023630175.1 Streptomyces cellostaticus
CACATCGGTGGCCGTGGCGAGTTCACGCAGCAGGGCCAGGGTTTCGTCGGTGACCAGGTGCTTGCTGTAGTCGATGTGCAGGTCGCCGACCCGGACGGCGTAGCGCTCGGCGCGGCCGGGGTCCGTGGCGAACAGCTCGCGCAGGGTGGGCCGGCCCGCGGCCCGGTGGTCCTCCAGGGCCGTCCACTCGGGGCGGCGGGTGAGCTCGGGGGGGTCTGACGGTGCGTCGGGCATGTCAGGCGTGCTCCTTGGTGGCCTTGCCGCCGAGGGCGACGGCGTACATCTCGTCGGCGTCGAGGCGGCGCAGCTCCTCGGCGATGAGTTCGGAGGTGGGGCGGACCTTCAGGGCGAGGGTGCGCGGCGGCTGCCCCGGCAGGCTCAGCGTCGCGATGGGTCCCTCGGGGCGGTCGATGACGATCTCCCCGTTCCCGGTGCCGAGCCGGACGGCGGTGACGACCGGCCCCGCCGTGACCACGCGGTCCACCGTCACACCGAGGCGGGCCTCCAGCCAGCGGGAGAGGAGCTCGGCGCTGGGGTTCTCCCGTTCGGCCTCGACGGCCGCCGAGGTCACCTCCATCCGGGCCTGGTCGAGCGCGGCCGCCAGCATGGAGCGCCACGGCGTGAGCCGGGTCCACGCGAGGTCGGTGTCGCCGGGCGCGTAGTGGCGGACCCGGGTCTCCAGGACCTCCAGCGGGCGTTCCACGGCGTACAGGTCGGTGATCCGGCGCTGGGCCAGCGCGCCGAGCGGGTCCCTGGACGGGGTCTCGGGCGCGTCCACCGGCCACCACACGACGACCGGTGCGTCGGGCAGCAGCAGTGGCAGGACCACCGAGTCGGCGTGGTCGGACACCTCGCCGTAGGTGCGCAGCACCACCGTCTCGCCGGTGCCGGCCTCGGAGCCGACCCGGACCTCGGCGTCCAGCCGGGAGGTGGTGCGGTCGCGCAGGGTGCGGGCGTGCCGCTTGATGACCACCAGGGTCCGCGAGGGATGCTCGTGCGAGGCCTCCTCGGCGGCCCGGAGCGAGTCGTACGCGTTCTCCTCGTCCGTGACGATGACCATCGTCAGGACCATGCCCACGGCCGGGGTGCCGATGGCCCGGCGGCCCCGTACCAGAGCCTTGTTGATCTTGCTTGCCGTGGTGTCGGTCAGGTCGATCTTCATGGCCTGCGCCAGCTCCGTCCGTCTCGTGCGAGCATCTCGTCTGCCTCTTCCGGTCCCCAGGTACCCGCCGGGTACCGGGCCGGCCTGCCGTGCCGGGACCAGTACTCCTCGATCGGGTCGAGGATCTTCCAGGACTCTTCCACTTCCTGGTGACGGGGGAACAGGTTGGCGTCGCCGAGCAGCACGTCCAGGATGAGCCGCTCGTACGCCTCCGGGCTGGACTCCGTGAACGACTCGCCGTAGGCGAAGTCCATGGACACGTCCCGGATCTCCATGGACGTGCCCGGCACCTTGGACCCGAACCGCACGGTCATGCCCTCGTCCGGCTGGACGCGGATCACGATGGCGTTCTGGCCCAGCTCCTCCGTCGCCGTGTGGTCGAAGGGGGAGTGCGGGGCCCGCTGGAAGACCACCGCGATCTCGGTGACCCGGCGGCCCAGACGCTTGCCGGTGCGCAGGTAGAAGGGGACGCCCGCCCAGCGGCGGTTGCCGATGCCCAGCTTGATCGCGGCGAAGGTGTCGGTCTTCGACCTGGCGTCGATGCCGTCCTCGTCGAGGTAGCCGACGACGTTCTCGCCGCCCTGCCAGCCGGCCGTGTACTGGCCGCGCACGGTGTGGCGGCCGAGGTCCTCCGGCAGCCGCACCGACTTCAGCACCTTCAGCTTCTCGGTGAGCAGCGCCTCCGCGTCGAACGCGATGGGCTCCTCCATGGCCGTGAGGGCCATCAGTTGCAGCAGGTGGTTCTGGATGACGTCGCGGGCGGCGCCGATGCCGTCGTAGTAGCCGGCGCGGCCCCCGATGCCGATGTCCTCGGCCATGGTGATCTGCACGTGGTCCACGAAGGACCGGTTCCAGATCGGTTCGTACATCTGGTTGGCGAAGCGCAGCGCCAGGATGTTCTGGACCGTCTCCTTGCCGAGGTAGTGGTCGATCCGGAACACCTGGTCCGGGTCGAACACGTCGTGCAGGACCGCGTTCAGGTCGCGGGCGCTGGCGAGGTCGTGGCCGAACGGCTTCTCGATGACCGCGCGCCGCCAGGCGCCCCGGGGAGGGGAGGCCAGGCCGTGCTTCTTGAGCTGCCGCACGACCTTGGGGAAGAACTTCGGCGGCACCGAGAGGTAGAACGCGAAGTTGCCGCCGGTGCCCCGGGAGGCGTCCAGTTCGTCGACGGCGTCCTTGAGCTGCTTGAACGCGGTGTCGTCGTCGAAGTCCCCGGGGATGAACCGCATGCCCTCGGAGAGCTGCTGCCAGACCTCCTCCCGGAACGGGGTGCGCGAGTGCTCGCGCACCGCGTCGTGCACGACCTGCGCGAAGTCCTGGTCCTCCCAGTCCCGGCGGGCGAAGCCGACCAGGGAGAATCCGGGCGGCAGCAGGCCCCGGTTGGCCAGGTCGTAGACGGCCGGCATCAGTTTCTTGCGGGAAAGGTCACCGGTCACGCCGAAGATGACCAGCCCGGAGGGGCCCGCGATGCGGGGCAGCCGGCGGTCGTCGGCGTCCCGCAGCGGGTTCGCCCAGTCGGCGGCGTCGACGGCCGGGCCGACCGGGACGGGCACCTCCTCGGTTGCGGCCGGATTCTCCGGCTGCTGGGCGTCGGTCGTCATCACGCCTCAACTCCCTTGTTCTTCAACGACTCGGTGACGGCGTCCAGCAGTTCCTGCCGGGCCGTCTCGAACGTGGCGACATCCTCGTCCTCGAGCTGCCGGACGGCCTCGGCGTGGCAGACGCCGAGCCCCCTCGACGGCCGGGAGGTCCGCGCGGGCCCGCTCGTGGCGGCCGGTCACCGCGTCGCCGGTGATCTCGCCGTGGTCGGCGGCCGCCCGCACGTGGGCCGTCGTCATCATCCGCACGGCCCCGTCGACCGTCACCCCCCGCACCGCGAGCTCGGTGAGCTGCTCCTCGTGACCCTCGCCGGCGCCCATGGCCGACTGGAGGACCGAGGGGTTGGCGGTGACGCCGACGACGCCACCGCCGGCCACGACACCGGCCGGGCCGCCCGAGGTGACGCGGCTGCGCGACAGGTCGTCCAGCCAGACCGGCATCCTCTCGTCGGCGAGGCGCTCCGGAGTTCCCGGAGTGGCGTCTGCTTCGGTCACAGTGACCTTCTTTCCTGTCGCGCCGGTGTCAGGCGTGCGTGGCGGCCGGTGACTCGCGGGCGGCGGCGACGACGCTCTCGGGGGTGAAGCCGAGCTCGGCGAGGAGCGTGGCCGCGTCGGCGGAGGCGCCGACGCGTTCGAGGGAGACGGTCCGGCCCGGCGTCGTCCAGGAAGCGGTGCCAGGTCAGGCCGATGCCGGCCGCGACGGCGACCCGGTCCCGCACGGTCGGCGGCAGCACCTGCTCCCGGTAGGCGGGCGGCTGCTCATCGAACCGCTCCACGCACGGCACGGGCACCACCCGGGTGCGGATCCCCTCGGCCTCCGGCAGTTCCCGCGCGGCGACCGCGGGCTGCACCTCGGAACCGGTCGCGATGATGATCACCTCCTGGGTCTCGGTCGAGGACTCGCGCAGCACGTAGCCGCCCTTGGCCGCGTCCTCGTTCGGCGCGTGGGCGGGCACGCCCTGACGGGTGAGCGCGAGTCCGTGCGGGGCAGGGTCGGTGGCGTGCCTCTTCAGGATCTCGGCCCAGGCGATCGCGGTCTCGTTGGCGTCCGCCGGGCGGACGACGTTCGGGCCGGGGATCGCGCGCGGCGAGGCCATCGCGGCCATGGAGTGCTCGCGGATGCCGAAGTGGATCGTGCGGCCGTACGGGTACGCCCCGGGCAGCGGGTTGCCGGCGGGCAGGAGGGAGCCGTTCTTGCCGATGGTGGTGTTGTTCGACCCGGCGAGGCCGGCGGAACCGCCCCACAGCTCCGGGATCACCGCGCCGAGGACCCGCAGCACCTTGCCGGACGCGGTCCACTCCGAGGCGGCCGGATCGTGTGTCATCACTTTTTGAAGGATTGTGTACGCGACAGGTGCCCGGCTCATCGCGGTGCCGGGTCGACCTTCTGCACCGCGTCGGCGGCTATAGGGCGGGCGGTGTCCACGGTGCGGAGGGCGAGGTCGGTCCACTCGAAGCCCTGCGACGTCCGCGTACTCATCTTCAAGAAGTCCTCCTCCATGCGAGTCTACTGGTCGGACGCCTTCAAATCTAAAAGTCTGATTTTATTGAAGGCAGGTCGGGATGCGTCAACCTGTGGTGAATCCGGGACCGCGGTCGCGTGAGCGGAACGGCACACGGAGCACATGGCGGACCAAGCACCCCGAGCCGGGGCCGAGGGCGACGAGGGCAGCCTGCGCACGGCCGTGCCGCGGCACACCCCGACGGCGTTCCTGCCGCGCCCGGCCCACCTCGCCGCCGGCTCGGCCGAGGCGGCCCGGGCGGCCGGCGGACAGCACCGTCACGCCCTTCCGCGACGCGGTCGAGAGGGGCTTCGCCACCCGGCACAGCGTCAGCGCCTACGCGGACGCGCTCGGCTGCTCCCGCCGTACGCTCGTCCGCGCGGTCCGGGCGGCCACCGGCGGGACGCCCAAGGGATTCACCGACAAGCGGGTGGTGCTGGAGGCCAAGCGCCTGCTCGCGACACGGACCTGCCGATCGGCCGCGTCGGGGTCGCGGCGGGCTTCCCCGGCGCGGCCGACTTCTCCACGTTCTTCCGGCTCCACACCGGTTCCACCCCGGTGGCCTTCCCGGCCGAACCGCACCGGCCCCGGGACCCTGGCCGGGCGGCCGCTGCCGCCGGTGGTGCGCCGGCCCGGGACGCGCCGGGAGCGGCACGCGGGGGCCGTGCGGGGACCTGGGGAGCCGCGCTACGGCGCCGGTGGCGCGGAACGATCCGAACGGCGGGGCCGGGGGCGGCGTCGGGGGGAACCGGGGAACCGCGACCCGGGCTCCCGGTACGGCTACCGCCTCACACCCGCCGCACGACGTCGTCCACGGCCTCGCGGGATACCGCCCCCGGCCGCCGAGCGCCCCTCAGGAGGCCGAGGAGCAGCAGCCCGAGCCGTCCGCGCGGGGCCGCCCGTTGTGGAGGTCGTCGTCGTGGCCCGCGGCGATCCGTGCCCACTGCGCGGTCGGCCGCCCGCCCTTGCGGAACTGCTGGCCCAGGGTCTCGTACGGTTGCGGCCAGCCCGCCGGGGAGTCCTCCCAGGTCTCCTGCCGGCCGTAGACGGTCAGGTCGAGGATGCCGTAGGAGGGGGCCAGCGGTTCGACGCCGCGGCCGGTGGTCCAGTAGGTCTCGTACACCCGGTCGCCGTCGCGGAGATAGCTGGCCTTCATCCCGAAGCCGCGGCCCGCGAGGAGCCGTTCGTGCGACTCGGCGGGCACCGAGTACCAGGGCACGTCCCAGCCCATGAAGCGGCGGTACCGGTCGGACTCGTCGAAGGGTCCCTGGCAGAACGCCGCGAAGGTGACGTCACGCTGGTGCAGGTAGGACAGTTCGCGGACCTCGCCGGTGAAGAAGGTGCAGCCCTCGCACTGTTCGGCGGCTGGGCGGCCGTCGTGCCACATGTGGTACGAGACGAAGAGCTGAGTGCGGCCCTCGAAGGCGGCGATCAGGGGGACGGTTCCGTCGCCCGTGACGAGCGGGGTGGACGGATCCGTCTCGGTCATGGGCAGGCGTCGTCGTGCGGCGGCTATCGCGTCGCCCTCCCGGGTGTGTGCCTTCTCCCGGGTGCGCAGGGTGTCGACGGCGGCCAGCCACTCCCGGCGGGAGGCGACCGGCGGCGTGTTCACATCAGTCATGCCGTTACCGACCCCGCGGCCCGCGCGAACTCATCGGTCGAGTCCGACGAAGGGGCGCCGCCCCGCGCGGCCGGCGTGCGGGAGTGGCGTGCCGGTGGCCGGCCGACGGTGCCCGGACCCGTCACCGGTGGGCGCTCACGGGTCCGGGCGCGTGATCCTCCCGTCAGTGACCGAAGTCGAACCAGTTGACGTTCACGAAGTCGGCCGGCTGGCCGCTGGTGAAGGTGAGGTAGACGTCGTGCGTACCGGTCACCGCGCTGATGTTCGCCGGGACGGTGCGCCACGACTGCCAGCCTCCGGTGTCCGCCACTGCGAAGCTGCCGGCGGGGGCGTTGCTCCGGCTGTCCAGCCGTACCTCCACCAGCCCGCTCACCCCGGCCGCGGCGCCGCTGGCCACCCGGGCGTAGAACTGCCTGGCCGCGGTGGAGCCGAAGTCGACGCCCTTGTACAGCGCCCAGTCGCCGTTCGCGAGGGAACCGAGATCCCGCCCGCCGCCGGAGTCGGTGGTGTGCTCGGGGACCACGCCGGACTGGCTGTCGTAGGACTCGGCCTGGATGGCGCTGTAGGCGTCCCGCCGGCCGGCGGGCGGGGGAGTGGTGCCGCCACCGCCGCCCGAGGACTGCAGGACCTGTACGTAGTCCACGACCATCGGGTGGTTCGGCTCGGTGCCGCCGTCGGGTCCGCCGCCGAACGCCCCCGGGAAGCCGCCGCCCATGGCCACGTTGAGGATGACGAAGTAGCCGTGTTCGGTGGCGTTGGCCCAGGTGTTCGCGTCGACCTGGTTGGCCCGCACCGTGTGGAAGTTGACACCGTCGAGGTAGAAGCGGATCTCCTCGAGGCCGGTCGAGCGGTCCCACTCCATCGAGTAGGTGTGGAAGCCGGCCTGACAGGTGCTGCCGCCGCAGGAGGTGGAGCCGCCGATGCCGGAGGTCTCGTTGCAGGGGCCGCCCGGGTTGGTGCCGCAGTGCATGGTCGACCAGTCGGTGTTGAGGCCCTGGACGTTCTCCATGATGTCCAGCTCGCCGACGCCCGGCCAGTTCTGGTAGTTGCCGCGGAACGGCGAGCCGAGCATCCAGAACGCCGGCCAGTAGCCCTTGGCGGCCGCGCCCGTGACATTGGGCATCTGGATGCGGGCCTGCACCCGCAGCTTGCCGCCCGCCGGGGGCTCGAAGTCGGTGCGCCTGGTCTCGATACGGCCCGAGGTCCAGCGGCCGGCGGCGTCGCGGCGTGGGGTGATGAGCAGGTTGCCGCCGCCGTCCAGCGCGACGTTGCTGGTGCTGGAGGTCATCGTCTCGACCTCGCCGGTGCCCCAGTTGGCGGCGCCGCCCGGGTAGGAGGTTCCGGTGTCGTACAACCAGTCGGAGGTGTTGACACCGGAGCCGGCCGAGCCGTTGAAGTCGTCGAGGAACACCTGGGTCCAGCCGGACGGCGGAGTGGGCGCGGACGCGCTCGCCGGGGCGGTGGCGGCCGTCGCGACCGCCGTGGCCAGACCGAGCGTCGCGAGGACCGCGACCAGTGTGCGGCGGAACAGCCGAGGTCCGGACATGCCGGAGGGATCGCTCATGGGGAGAGCCTCTCGAGTGCGGGAGTCGTGTGCGGGGCGAACCTTGGAAGCGCTCCCACGCTGGTAGTGAGAGCGCTCTCAGGGTGCCGCCAATGTGCTCCCCGGCTCCACGGCCGTCAAGAGTTGAAACAGAGAAACTCCGTGACGGGTCGGAGAGTTCACCGCATGAAGCCACCCGTACCGGAGCAGACCGTGCTGCCCCGGCGGGGCCCGGTCGGGGTGCTGCGGCACGGCCCCCAGCCGGTCCGCCCGTCCGCCCGTCCGCCGGTCCCGTGCGCCGGCGCGGGGGCCGCCCCGTCGGAGGCGTCGATGTGCGAGGGTGCAGACGTGAGACTGACGATTCTGGGCGGGGGCGGCTTCCGGGTTCCGCTCGTGTACCAAGCGCTGCTGGCCGACCGCGGCGCGGGCCGGGTCACCGAGGTCGTGCTGCACGATCCGGACGACGGCAGACTGCACGCGGTGGCCCGGGTGCTGGCCGAACAGGCGTCCGCCGTCGCCGACGCCCCTCGCGTGACCACCACCACCGATCTCGACGAGGCCCTGCGCGGCGTCGACTTCGTCTTCTCCGCGATCCGCGTCGGCGGTCTCCGGGGCCGGGCGGACGACGAGCGGGTGGCCCTGGCCGAAGGTGTCCTCGGGCAGGAGACGGTCGGCGCGGGCGGAATCGCGTACGGCCTGCGGACGGTACCGGTCGCCGTCGACATCGCGCGACGGGTGGCCCGTCTGGCCCCGGAGGCCTGGGTCATCAACTTCACCAACCCGGCGGGGCTGGTCACCGAGGCCATGTCCCGCCACCTCGGCGACCGCGTGATCGGCATCTGCGACTCGCCGGTCGGTCTCGGCCGCCGGGTGGCCCGGGTGCTCGGGGTGCGGGCCGAGGACGCCTGGGTCGACTACGTCGGGCTCAACCACCTCGGCTGGCTGCGCGGTCTGCGCGTGGAGGGCCGCGACGAACTGCCGCGCCTGCTCGCCGACCCGGGACTGCTCGGCTCCTTCGAGGAGGGCAGGCTCTTCGGCGCCGACTGGCTGCAGTCGCTGGGCGCGATCCCCAACGAGTACCTGCACTACTACTACTTCAACCGCGAGGCGGTGCGCGCCTACCAGGAGGCGGACAGGACCCGCGGCGCCTTCCTGCGCGAGCAGCAGGCGCGCTTCTACGACGAGGTCCGCCGCACGGACGTCTCCGCCCTCGACACCTGGGAGCGCACCCGGGCAGAGCGGGAGGCGACCTACATGGCGCAGAACCGGGAGGCGGCGGGCGCCGGCGAGCGCGAGGCCGAGGACCTCTCGGGCGGCTACGAGCAGGTGGCCCTCGCTCTGATGCGGGCCATCGCCCGGGACGAGCGCACCACGCTGATCCTCAACGTCCGCAACCGGGGCGCCCTGTCCGTCCTGGACGACGAGGCCGTCGTCGAGGTGCCCTGCCTGGTGGACGCCAACGGTGCCCACCCCGTCGCGGCCGCCCCGCTGCCGGGCCACGCCACCGGCCTGGTGTGCGCGGTGAAGGCCGTCGAGCGTGAGGTGCTCGCCGCCGCCGGAACCGGGTCGCGCGCCACAGCCGTGAAGGCCTTCGCGCTGCATCCGCTGGTCGACTCGGTCCACGTGGCCCGTCGCCTGGTGGAGGGGTACACGGCCGTCCATCCCGGGCTCGGGTACCTGACCTGAGGGCTGTCCCGCGATCCCCGGCGGGCGCACGACGACGGCCACGGCAGCTCACCGCGGTGTCGGATCGCCCGCATACGCCCCGTACGAGGACGACCCTCCGCCGTGCGACGCACCGCGTCCGGCGCCGCGCGCCGACCCACCGGGGATCACGGGACGGCCCTTGGCCCCGGCGCCTGACCCCGCCCCGTCCGCCCGACGCGGCCGAGGAGCGTTCGGCGGACCGGCCGGCCGCTCCCCGTGACAGCGGCCGGCCGGTCCGATCCCCCGTTCCCCCGTGCTTCCCCCGTTCCCCCGTGCTTCCCCCGTTCCCCCGTGCTTCCCCCGTTCCCCCGTGCTTCCCCCGTTCCCCCGTGCTTCCCCCGTTCCCCCGTGCTTCCCCCGTGTTCCTGTCATTGAGAGTCGCGGCACCACCTCCTGATACACCCCGAGCGGAGAAGAAATCCCCCCGGCCGGGAAGCCGGGGGGATGTCGCCGGGTGCCGCCGTGCTCAGCCGGTGAAGCCGGCCGTGATGGAGGTGAACTGCCAGGTGCTCTGGCTGATGCCGGAGCAGTTGCTCACCACACCGCCGCCCGGGCAGGGCCGGTCGCGGTTGACCGCCCAGTAGGCGAGCCGCGCGATGTGGTGCGAGTTGGCCCAGTCACGGACCTGGGTCCAGATCGCCGGGGTGGTGTTCTCCTGCTGGTCGGACAGGCCGTTCATGCCGGAGATGCCGATGTGTGCGTACGCGGTCGCGTCGTTCCAGCCGAACGTCGACTTCAGCTTGTTCTTCAGCCCCTCGGCCGCGTTCACGGTGTTGCCGTACATGTCGGAGCCGCCGCCGAAGTCGAACGGCATGATCGTGAAGACGTCGATGTCGGCGCCCAGCGACTTCGCCTGCTCGATGAGCCGGTTGCCGTAGTAGGTCGGGCCGGTGGTCGAGGTGCCGAAGGTGACGATGGTCCGGAGACCGGGGTTGTTGGCCTTGACCGTCTTCAGCGCGGTGAGGATCCGCGCCTGCACCGCCTCGTTCTCGAACTCGTCCGTGTTCTCGATGTCCATGTCGATCGCCTTCAGCGAGTAGGCGTCGATCACCTTCTGCAGCGCCCCGGCGAGCGCGCTCGCCGAGGAGCAGTTGGCACCGAGCTTGCTGCCCTGCCAGCCGCCGAACGACGGGACGACGTCACCGCCCGCCGAACGGATCTGGTTGACGGCGGTCTGGTCCGCGCCGCCCGTCAGCGCGCGGCTGCCGTCCCAGGCCGGGTTGCAGCCGCCCGAGTCCAGCACGAAAGCCATGGTGAACCACTTGACGCCGGTCGCGCTCATCACCGTGGTCGGGTTCGGCGGATCGCCCCAGCCCTCGTACAGGTAGGGGGCCGCCTGCTTGAACCCGCCGCCCCCGCCGGTCCCGGCGTCTGTCGTGACCGACACCGGGCCGGAGGCCGGCGACATGTTCCCGGCCGCGTCCCGCGCCCTCACGGTGAAGGTGTACGAGGTGCTCGGCGACAGCCCGCCGACCGTGGCGGAGGTGCCGGAGACGCTGAGCACCCGGTTCGGCCCGGTGTAGACGTCGTACGCGGTCACGCCCACGTTGTCCGAGGCCGCGTTCCACTTCAGCGACACGCTGGAGGAGGACTTGCCGGTCGAGGTGAGCCCGCTCGGCGCGGTGGGCGCCTGGGTGTCCCCGCCGTCCGAGCCGCCCGGGCCGTCGAGCTGGACGTCGTCGGCGTGGTAGGAGCCCTGCGCGTACCAGCCGTGCACGTAGATCGTGGCGCTGGTCTGCGCGGCGCCGGTGGTGAAGGAGACGCTGAGCCGGCTGTACGCCGACGGGGACGTGGTCCAGGTGGAGGCGCCGCCGTCGACGCCGAGGTACACGTAGGAACCCCGGACCCAGCCGCTCAGGGTGTACGCGGTGCCCGGCTTGACCGCCACCGTCTGGCTGCACCGTGCGTTGTCGCTCGAACTCACCGCCCCCTGAAGGGCCTTGGAGCCGCTGTGCACGGGGGAGGAGACGACCGAGCCGAGGTTGCCGGTGCAGGTCCAGGGGGAGAGGCCGCCCGACTCGAAGCCGGGGTTGGTGAGGACGTTGGCCGCCTGTGCGGTGCCCGGAAGGGCGACGGCCCCGCCGAGGGCCAGAGCGGCGGAGCCGAGCAGGGCGAGAAGCCGGCGTCTGGGACGCCCGAGTATGTGGCGCACGCGATCTCCCTGTGGGGATGGGGGTGTTCGGGAGTGCAAGGGAATGCTGCAGGTGCGTCACCAAAGTTGGTATGGACCAATCGAGGTGTCAAGAGGGCGAGCCGAACGGGCCCTGGGCCCGGGCCGGTGTGCGCCGGGGCGAGGGCGTCACGCCGGGGCGGTGGCGGGGGTGCCGGCCTCCCGGGCGGCCGTCTCGGCGGGCGCCGGTACGGCGGGGGACGGGGCGGCCGCGGTCCGTTGCCGCGGCACGGGTGCCGGCCGCAGCGTTCGCGGCGCCGGCACCACCGTGTAGTCCTGGCCCAGGAACGGGGGCTCGATCACACCCGGGTCCTCGCCCAGCGCCAGTTGCACGGCCGCCCACGGGGCGTTGATCCCGCACAGCGAGAGCTGGTGCAGCCCCCCGGCCGGCCTGGTGTTGACGTCCATCAGCACCGGGCGGTCGCCGTGCATGCGGAACTGGATGTTGGACAGGTAGTGCAGCCCGAAGCCCTCCGCGAGCATCCGGGCCGGTGCCAGCCACCGCTCGCGCACGGTGAAGCCCCGGCGGCGGCCGTGCTTGGTGCGGCCCACCGCGAGCCGGAGCCGGTTGTCCGGCCCGGTCAGGCAGTCCACCGACACCTCCGGCTGTTCCAGCCGCGGCATCACCAGCCAGTCCACCGGCTCCTCCGCCCGCCGCAGCGCCTCGACCACCAGGTCGAGCTGGACGTACGGCCCCGGGAACCCGCTCAGATGCGCGAGCGAGAACGGCGCGCGTGTGATCATCCGGAAGCCGGCCCCGCCCGCCCCGGACGCCGGCTTGAAGCACGCCCGCTCTCCGGCCGCTTCCAACTCCTCCACGGCACATACGAGTTCGTCCACCGTGCGCACCCGCCACCAGGGCGGCACCGGCACACCGACCGCACGCGCCGCCTCGTAGGCGGTCGCCTTGTCCTCGAACACGGCCACCGCCTCGGGCGTCGGTGCCAGCAGCGCCGTGCCGGCCGCCCGGAACTCCGCGCGGTGCGCCACCACCGCCGCCTGGTGCAGCCGGGGCACGAACACGTCGATCCCGCGCCGGGCGCACTGGTCCAGGGCGTACTCCACGTACCCGGCCGGCGACAGGCCCTCCGGCTCGAGGTCGGCGGTGTCGGCGGCGGCCAGCACGGGGGAGTCGGCGTCACCGTGCGTGGCGTGGATCTCGACCGCCCGGTCGGCGGGATTCCTCCGGAGCTGATCCATGAAGAAGACGTTCTCCGCGTACGTGCGGTTGAGCCAGACGCGTACGCGAGAGGGCATGCGGGCCGCCTTTCGGGGCGTTCGGGCAGGGCGCGGCGGCCCGTGCCCGGGCAGGAGGGAGGGAGGGACACCAAACGGCCCTGCTCAAGGGGGAGTTGGGGGTGCCGGTGTCGGGGCGATCATACGGCTTTCAAACGCCCGCGCGTGCAACGCCCAGGTTACGGATTCCCCCCGGTCCGGGCGGCCCGGCACTGGCCGAAGAGCCCCTTGCCCCGGCCCGGTGAATGTGTTCTGGTGGTGCCCACGGCAAGATCGGAAGGGGCACGGGGTGGAGTCGACGGCCGGGGCCGGACAGCTGCTGGCCATCAGCGATCTGCACATCTCGTACCCGGAGAACCGCGCGCTCGTGGAGCGGCTGCACCCCGCCACGGCCGACGACTGGCTGATCGTGGCCGGGGACGTCGCGGAGACCGTCGAGGACATCCGCTGGGCGCTCGCCACTCTCGCGGACCGCTTCGCCAAGGTGATCTGGGCACCCGGCAACCACGAGCTGTGGACCCACCCGAAGGACCCCGTCACCCTGCGCGGCGTCGCCCGCTACGAGCACCTCGTCACCGTGTGCCGGGAGCTGGGTGTGCTCACGCCCGAGGACCCGTACCCGGTGTGGCGCGGCCCGGGCGGCCCGGTCGCCGTCGCCCCGCTGTTCCTGCTGTACGACTACTCCTTCCTGCCGGACGGCTGCGCCACCAAGACCGACGGCCTGGCCTACGCGCACAGCACGGGCATCGTCTGCAACGACGAGTACCTGCTGCACCCCGACCCCTATCCGACCCGCGAGGACTGGTGCCGCGCACGCGTCGCCGAGACCGAGCGCAGGCTCGCCGAGCTGCCCGCGGACCTGCCGACCGTCCTGGCCGGGCACTACCCGCTCGACCGGCACCCCACGGACGTGCTGTGGCACCCCGAGTTCGCCATGTGGTGCGGCACCACCCTCACCGCCGACTGGCACCACCGGTTCCGGGTCGAGACGATGGTCTACGGCCATCTGCACATCCCGCGGACCACCTGGCACGAGGGAGTCCGCTTCGAAGAGGTGTCCGTGGGATACCCCCGAGAATGGCGCGAGCGCCCGGTCCCGCCGGGGCGGCCGCGCCGCATACTGCCGATGGAGGTCGGACCCGGTGATCGAGGAGCTGCTCCCGGAGTCGGTGGTGGCCGTGGAGTCGCACGGTGACCAGGACACCGACGAGGCCCTGCTGTACCCGCAGGAGCGCCCCCTCGTCGCGCGGGCGGTGAGCAAGCGCCGCCAGGAGTTCACCGCGGCGCGGGCCTGCGCCCGGCGGGCCATGGAGAAGCTCGGCGTACCGCCGCAGCCCGTCCTGACCGGCGAGCGCGGCGCCCCCGTCTGGCCGGCCGGACTGGCCGGCAGCATGACCCACTGCGAGGGCTACCGTGCCGCCGCGCTGGTCCGCGCCACCGACCTGGCCTCCCTCGGCATCGACGCCGAACCACACGCCCCGCTGCCGGAGGGCGTCTTCGGCACCATCGCGCTCCCCGCCGAGCAGGACCGGCACCGGGAGCTGTCCGCCGCCCGGCCCGCCGTGTGCTGGGACCGGCTGCTGTTCAGCGCCAAAGAATCGGTCTACAAGGCGTGGTTCCCCCTCACCCGCGCCTGGCTGGACTTCTCCGAGGCCGACATCGAACTCACCGCCGCCCCCGGGCAGGACGCGCGAGGCGGTTTCCGCGCCCGGCTGCTCGTCCCCGGCCCGCTGGTCGGCGGTGTCCGGGTGGACGCGTTCGAGGGAAGCTGGCTCGTCCGGGACGGGCTGGTGCTGTCCGCGGTGACCGTCCCGCACCCCTGAGCGGCACGGCCACCCGCGACCGCGGCTCACTCCTGCGGGCACCAGTGGGACAGCAGCCCGAAGAACTCCTCCTCGTTCCCCGCGAGCCCGGCCCGCGCCAGCGCGGCGTCGGCCTCGGCGAGCACGCCGGGCGGCACCAGGACGGGCCGGGGCCCCTCCGGGGGTCCGTCGAAGGCCGCGCGCACGGTGTGCAGCAGCCGCAGGTAGGCCTGGACGGCGGTGCGCTCACGGTCGGTCGGTACGGCGGTGGTCATCGGTCGGATCTCCCCGGTTCGGCGTCACGGATCGCGCGCGCTGCGGCGCCGTGCGCCGCGTCGTACGGAGCACCAGCTTGCCGCCCGCCACTGACAACGCCGTGCGGACGGGCCCGGGTTCGCCCGCACAGCGGAGGCCGTCCCCTCCCAGGACACGGCGATCGGCCGTCGCAGAGGTCCTCGCGGACGGCCCACGGGGCCGGCGGGGCATCCCGGTCCGGCAGGTCCCGGGGCCGGTCTACGCCTCCGGCCGCTGGACGCTCTCCAGGAGCATGTCGAGCCACTCGGCGACCTTGTCCCGGTGCTGGTCGGTGGGCAGTTGCGCGGCCCGCCAGGCGATCCCGCGGACCCCGTGGTCCTGCAGCAGCCGTTCCAGCGGGTCCTCCGTGGCCTCGGCGGCGGCCCGCTCCCGGTCGGCGAGCTGCTGCAGCAGTTCCTGCTCGGTGCGCTGCAGGGCACTTGCCAGCGCCTCGGCGTCCTCCGCGGTGAGGAATCCGGCGTGCACCCGGAAGAACCGCTGCAGTGCGTCGCAGTGCTCCATGGTCGGCCGCCGGTCGCCGTTGATCAGCGCGCCCGCCTGCTGCCGGGACATGCCCGCGCCGTCCGCGATCTCCTGCTGGGTGTACTTGCGGCCGTTCGGCTTCAGCCGGGAGCGGCGCAGCAGGTCCAGGCGTTGCAGGAAGCGGGCCTGCACGTCCGGTTCGCCCGCCGGGCGGCCGCTGAGCAGAGCCTTGACCACCGCCTCCGGGACACCGCAGGCGATGGAGAGCCGCCCCACGTCGAAGACCTCCGGGTGCGGCACGCCGAGCCGGTCTGCGAGCGCGGTGACGCGGGCGGCGACGGCCGACAGCTGTGCGGTCTCGGTGGCGCCCGGATCCTCGTAGCCATCCGTCACCGACAGAACTCCTACGTCTCTCGAAGGTCTCGGGTGCGTTCCGTGCTTCCCACAAGCGGGTGTCGTGAACTTCCCGGAGAGTAGCGGGTGCTTCGAACCCGCATCCAGGTCTCGCCACAACTGTGGCGAATTTCAGCCGTCAACCGACAGGAAATGCCACGATAGTTGACACGACTCTCGTCGGGGCAGCAGGATCGCATCGCCGCGCGAAGGCCGGCAGAGGCAAGAGGGGTGATGACCTCCCGATGGCACATCAGGCAGGAGGACGGTGGCCGGCGCCGCGACCCGTCTCCGAGGGCTGCGAGGTCCAGGCGTACCTCCAGGACTACGCCGAGCTGGTGGAGGCCGTCCCCTTCCCGTCCCTGGTCGTCGACCATCGCTGGAACGTCATGCTGGCCAACGGCGCCTACGGGACGCTGTTCGGCGGTGTGCGCCCGCACCCGACCGCCATGCCCGAGGGCAACTTCCTGCGCTTCGTACTGTTCCACCCCGACGCCGGCGGCATCCTCGGTGACCACGAGCAGAGCTGGTGCCTGCCGATGCTGGCCCAGCTGAAGGCCGCACTGGACGGCTCGGGCCACGACCGCGAACTCCAGGCCATCCGCCGGGACATCGGCCAGGACCCGATCATGGATGCGGCCTACCGGCAGGGCCTGCCGCACTGGATCCGTGCCGTCGGCGAGGCCGCGACCCGGATCGACGGCGCCGTACGCCTGCTGCACCACCCCGACCCCCGCCGGGGCGCCACCGAGTGCCGGATCGTCGACGAGACGCCCCGCACCCTCCAGGAGATCGGCTGCACCCGGCTGACGATGGTGCTGCGCGACACCCGCCGCCCGGCCGGTACCGCCCGCCGTCAGCGTCGCACCCGTGGCGCCGGAACGCATCTGGCGGTCGTTCCGGCCCCCGTGGACTGACCCGGTTCCGTCGGCGTTCAGGTCGCCGACGGGACCGGGCCGGAAGGCTCCACCGCCGGTCCCGCGGCACCCGTCCGCGCGGGGCTACCGCTTCGGCCCCGCCACTGGCGACACCGCCACCGTCTCCCTCCCGAGCGGTACGGACCCGCGCCGGCTCCGGCTGTCCGCCAGTGCCCACACGCACCGGCCGGCCGGGCAGTTCGGCGAGGCGGAGGCGTGCCCGGCGAACTGAGGCGCGCCGGGTGCGCGCAGCACCCCACCGCGTCCGGCGGCCCCGGGCGGACCGCCGGGTTTCACACGGGTGCCACCAGATACTTCCCTGACGTTTGCTGCTCTTGGAACACTCACTTCGCGCAGATTCCGTCATCTGACGGCAGCCCCCACGTCAGGATGAGAGGACCTCACCCATGTCCGAAGTCAACCGGCGCCGCTTCCTGCAGCTCGCGGGCGCCACGACGGCGTTCACCGCGCTGTCCGGCAGCATCCAGCGAGCGGCCGCACTGCCCGCCCACCACCGCACGGGTTCGGTCCGGGACGTCGAGCACATCGTCGTCCTGATGCAGGAGAACCGTTCGTTCGACCACTACTTCGGCAAGCTCAGGGGCGTCCGGGGCTTCGGCGACCCCCGGCCGGTCACCCAGAACGGCAGGTCCGTCTGGCAGCAGTCCGACGGCACGAAGGACATCCTCCCGTTCCACCCGGACGCGGACGACCTCGGTCTCGCCTTCATCCAGGACCTCCCGCACGGCTGGAACGACGGCCACACCGCGTTCGCCGGCGGCAGGTACGACATGTGGGTGCCCGCCAAGTCCCCGACGACGATGGCGTACCTGACGCGCGACGACATCCCCTTCCACTACGCGCTCGCCGACGCCTTCACCGTCTGCGACGCCTACCACTGCTCGTTCATCGGTTCCACCGACCCCAACCGCTACTACATGTGGACCGGCTACACCGGGAACGACGGCGAGGGCGGCGGCCCGGTCCTCGGCAACGAGGAGGCGGGCTACGGCTGGACCACGTACCCCGAGCGCCTGGAGCGGGCCGGGATCTCCTGGCGGATCTACCAGGACGTCGGCGACGGGCTGGACGCGCACGGCGGATGGGGCTGGATCGACGACGCCTACCGCGGCAACTACGGCGACAACTCACTGCTGTACTTCGACCGGTACCGGAACGCCGAGCCGGGCAGTCCGCTCCACGACAAGGCCCGCACCGGCACCGACGCGCGCAAGGGAGAGGGCTTCTTCGACCGGCTCCGCGCCGACGTGGGCTCCGGGAAGCTGCCGCAGGTCTCCTGGATCGTCGCCCCCGAGGCCTTCACCGAGCACCCCAACTGGCCGGCCAACTACGGCGCCTGGTACATCTCCCAGGTGCTCGACGCGCTCACCTCCGACCCGGAGGTGTGGGCGAGGACGGCGCTGTTCATCACCTACGACGAGAACGACGGCTTCTTCGACCACGTCATCCCGCCCTTCCCGCCGGCCTCCGCCGCCCGCGGCCGGTCGACCGTCGACCCCGCGCCGGACCTGTTCAGGGGGGACGGCAGCCACGCCGCCGGCCCCTACGGACTGGGCCAGCGGGTCCCGATGCTGGTCGTCTCCCCCTGGAGCAGGGGTGGTTACGTCTGCTCCGAGACCTTCGACCACACCTCGATCATCCGGTTCATCGAGAACCGCTTCGGCGTCCGGGAGCCGAACATCTCGCCCTGGCGCCGGGCCATATGCGGGGACCTGACCTCCGCCTTCGACTTCTCCCGCAGGGACACCGCTCCGGTGGCGCTGCCGTCCACGGACGGCTACCGGCCGCCGGACCACGCCCGTCACCCCGACTACGTGCCCACTCCGCCCGCCACGCCCGCGCTGCCCCGGCAGGAGCGCGGCAGCCGGCCCACCCGTCCGCTCAAGTACGCCCCCGCGGTGGACGGCTCGGCGGACCCGGCGGCCGGCAGGTTCACCCTCACCTTCGCCTCCGGCGCGCACGCGGGAGCCGCGTTCCTCGTCACCTCGGGCAACCGCGGCGACGGCCCCTGGACGTACACCACCGAGGCCGGCGAGAGCCTCGCCGACACCTGGAACTCGGTGTACTCGGGCGGCTCCTACGACCTCGCCGTGCACGGTCCGAACGGCTTCCTGCGGCTGTTCAAGGGGCGCAACGGCACGGCCGGACCGGAGGTCACGGCCCGGCACACCGGTGACGACGTGGAGCTCGCCTTCACCAACCGGGGCTCCGGCACGGCACGGCTGAAGCTCTTCGACGGCTACGGCGGCGACCCGGTCACGGTGACGGTGCGGGCCGGAGCCACCGTGCGGCGGACCGTGCGGCTCGCGTCCAGCCGGCGCTGGTACGACCTCACCGTCACCACGGACGCCGACCCGGCGTTCCTGCGCGGCTTCGCCGGTCACGTGGAGAACGGGCGCCCCGGCGTCAGCGACCCGGCCGTCATCACGGAGTGAACGGGCGATGAGCGCCGCTCCGGGCGGGCTGGTCAGGTACTGGTCACATCAGGGTAGTGTGCCCCGGTGACCACGCAATCGAACACTCCTGCAGGCTGGTACCCCGATCCGCACGGAGCGGCCCAGACGCTGCGCTACTGGGACGGCACCCAGTGGACCGAGCACACCAACCCGGCGCAGCAGGGCGCCGGCCAGGCTCCGCCGGCCGCTCCGCAGCAGCCGGCCGCCCACATCCCGCCGCAGCAGACCGGTGACGCCAAGGTGCAGCGCCAGGTGCAGAAGCAGGCGGGCGTCGCGGCCGGCGGTCCCGGCGGCGGGACTCTCTTCACCGAACCGGTCCTGGTGGTGAACCAGAAGGCCAAGCTGATCGAGCTGACCAACGAGTACAAGGTCATGGATCAGAGCGGCCGCGAGCTCGGCGCGGTCACCGAGGTCGGCCAGAGCGCGCTGAAGAAGATCCTGCGCTTCGTCTCCAGCCTCGACCAGTTCATGACCCACAAGCTGGAGATCCGCGACGCCCAGGGCCGGCCGCAGCTCGTGCTCACCCGGCCCGCGAAGATCTTCAAGTCCCGGGTCATCGTGACCCGCCCGGACGGCTCGCCGGTCGGCGAGATCGTGCAGAAGAACATGATCGGGAAGATCAACTTCGCGATGAACGCGAACGGCCAGCAGGTCGGCGCGATCAAGGCGGAGAACTGGCGGGCTTGGAACTTCGCCATCGTCGACCACGCCGACAACGAGGTCGCCCGGATCACCAAGACCTGGGAAGGCCTCGCCAAGACGCTGTTCACGACCGCGGACAACTACGTCCTGCAGATCCACTACCAGCTCCCCGAGCCGCTGCTGAGCCTCGTGGTGGCGACGGCCCTGACCGTCGACACCGCCCTCAAGCAGGACTCGCGCGGCTGGGGCTGACCGTCCCGCCGGGACACGGTCCCGAGGGAAGCCCGGCGGCGGCCGGTGCGTGCGGAGGACCCGCGGGCACCGGCCGCCGCCGGCCGGCGTTCAGAGCGCGGTGAGGTGCCCCGGCTGCCCCGGCTGCCGGGGCACCAGCGCCGGTTCCGGTGCCGCCGTGCCCGGCTCCAGGGCCAGGACCGCCGCGACCGGGTGCTCGTCGTCGTGCGGCGCGGGGCCGCCGGGCGCGGATGCGGCCCGGGTCAGCAGGAGCACGCCCCGGGCGGCCAGACCGGCCCCGCCCAGCGCCAGCAGCACTCCGCCGGCACCTCCCCGCAGGCCCTGCCCGAGCAGGGTCAGTCCGATGACCGCGGCGGCCACCGGGTTGGCCAGGGTGACCATCGCCAGCGGGGCGCCGAGGCCGCCGCGGTAGGCCGTCTGGGACAGCAGCAGTCCGCCGGTGGAGAACGCCGCGACGAGGACCGCGACCACGATCACCTCGAGACCCGGGCCGGAACCGGAGTGGTCCGTGGCCGCCACCGTCACCGTCTGGGTGAGGGCCGAGGCGACCCCCGAGGCGAAGCCCGAGGCGGTGGCGTGCCGCAGGCCCGGCCGGGCACCCGGCCGGGACAGCAGGCCGATCAGGGTGGCCGTCGTGCCGGCGACCGCCAGCGCCTCGGGCAGGCTCAGTATCTGTTCGGGCGCCGGACCCGAGGCGCTGACCAGCACCGCCGCGAGCCCCAGCAGGGTGAGCGCCGTGCCGCGCCACTCCACCGTGCTGACCCGCCGCCCGGCCGCCCGCGCTCCGAGCGGCACGGCCGCGACCAGGGTGAGCGCCCCGAGCGGCTGGACGGCGGTCAGCGGACCGTACTTGAGGGCGACCACGTGCAGCAGCGCGGCGCCGGCGTTCAGGCCGACCGCCGCCCACCACGCGCCGGTGCCGAGCAGTCGCACCAGGCCCGTGCCGGGGCCGCGGGAGGCGAGGCGCTCCTGGGCCACGGCGGCCGCCGCGTAGGCGACGGCGGAGACCAGGGACAGGCCGAGGGCCAGCAGGGTGGCGGCGCTCATCGGCCGGCTCCCGCCAGGACCGGCCGGCGCTGGGCGGGCAGTCGCGGGCCGCCTCCGGTCCTGCCCGGGGTGTGCCGCGGCGCCCGGACGACCGCGAGCGCGATGCCGAGCATGGCGGCCGCCGCCAGTGCGTCGACCCAGTAGTGGTTGGCCGTGCCCACGATCACCAGCAGGGTGACCAGCGGATGCAGCAGCCACAGCCGGCGCAGCCGCGAGCGGGTGGCCGACATGAGGCCCACCGCCACCATCAGCGCCCAGCCGAAGTGCAGCGAGGGCATCGCCGCGAACTGGTTGGACAGATGGTCGCCGGCCGGCGGTCCGTAGACCGAGGGCCCGTATATCCGGGCGGTGTCCAGCAGGCCGGTGCCGGTCAGCATCCGCGGCGGAGCCAGCGGGAACGTGAACGGCAGTACCAGGGCGGCCGCGGTGACCGCCGCCAGTACCCGCCGGGCCCAGACGTAGTGGGCGGGGCGCTTGACGTAGAGCCAGACCAGGAAGGCCAGGGTGGCCGGGAAGTGGACGGCCGCGTAGTAGGTGTTCGCCAGGTGGACGAGGAGGTCGCCGTGGAGGAGCGCGGACTGCACGGAGGTCTCGTCGGGCAGGTGCGCGGCCCGTTCGAGGTCCCAGACGCGGTGGGCGTTGTGGAAGGCGGCCGCGGTGTGGCCGACGGCGAGCTGCCGCCCGAGTTTGTAGACGAGGAAGAGTCCGGCGACGAGCAGGAGCTCGCGGGTGAGCGGCGGGCGCGCGGGCGCTGTCGCGGCCGGCTCCGCTGTCGCAGGCTCGGTTCGGGCATTCATCCCCCGGCCCCTTCGCTGACGGTCGTGCGGGTGGTGGTGCGGGCCGGGCCCCGTCTCCGGGCCCGAACTCATCGATACGTCTCCGTACCGATACGCCAGTGTACCGATACGCTTGAGTACCGGTACACTGGCGTATCGATTGAAGTGCGACACACTGGAGACCCGGGCACGACCCGGCACGGACCGAGGAGAGGCACCGCATGACGTCGCAGGCCGAAGACGGACCGGACACGGTCGCCGCCTCGCGCCGCTCCAAGATCACGCCCGAGCGTGAGCGGGAGTTCTTCGACGCCGTGCTGGAGCAGATCCGCGAGTGCGGCTACGACTCCGTGACCATGGAGGGCGTCGCCCACACCACCCGGTGCAGCAAGTCCACGCTCTACCGGCAGTGGAAGACCAAACCCCAGTTCGTGGCGGCCGCGCTGCGGGCCAACCGCAAGGTGCGCTTCGCCGGCATCGACACCGGATCGCTCGCCGAGGACCTGCGGCTGGCCGCGCGGGCCGCGGGCGACTGGTCCGACAAGGACACCCGGCTGCTGCAGGCGCTGGGCCACGCGGTCACGGCCGACCACGAACTGGCGCAGGCGCTGCGCGAGGCACTGGTCCTGCCCGAGATCGCCGAGCTGCGGGAGATGCTGGCGCGGGGCGTGGAGCGCGGCGAGGTGCCCGCGGACCATCCCGCGCTGGAGTACGTCCCGGCCATGATGTTCGGCGTGCTGCGCGTCCGGCCGGTGCTGAGTGGCCAGTACGCCGACGCCGACTACCTCGTCCGCTTCGTGGAGGCCGCCGTGCTGCCCGCGCTCGGACTGACACCGGACCCAGGCCGCCGTTCACGGGATGACTGAACGGTGACCTGCCGGCGCCGCACCGTGGGGACGGGGGCGGCGCACACCCCCCGGCCGGGTGGGGTTCCCCTTGAGCGGAGGGGCGCCCCACCCGGCCGACCTTCTCACCGGGACGGACTCGGGACTCAGACGTCCCGGCCGCTCCCGCCGCCCGCCGAGACCTTGATGCCCTTGAGGATCTCGTCGATGACCGACACGTCCTGGCCGACGTCCACGCCGAAGCGCACCACGACCATCCGCTCGGCGTCGTTGGGCGAGGGGAACGCCACCGACTCGACGTAGCCGTCGGCGCCCTTGCTGGTGACCGCCTTCCAGCGCACCGCGTAGCCCTTCTGCCCGGCCACCGTCACCGCCTTGGCCGCCAGCTCCTCGTGCGAGGTGATGCCGCCGTAGGTGGTGCCGCCGTAGGAGCGCTTGGCGTTGGCCGCGATGTCCGCCCTGGCGACCTCCTCGGCGCTGTCGCCCTTCGCCTTGAGGGCGACGGCGGGCGCGGTGTAGGCGCCGCCCGCGGTACAGGTCTGTGCCCTGTCGCCGGGGCACTTGTAGGAGTCGCCTGAGGTCACCTGGGCGCCGACGCCGATCGACTCCCCGGTCCACCCCTTCGGTACCGGCAGACTGATGCCGTTGAACGGATCGGGCACGCTGCCGCCACCCTGGATCTTCGGGGCCCCGGGGCCCCGGGGCGCGGGCGACCCGCCCGGCCCGCCGTCACGGCCGGAGCCCCCGGGACCGCCGTCGGGGCCGCCCCGACCGCCGGGCCGGCCGCCCTGCCCCTGCTGGGATCCCGCGCGCTCGCGGCCGCCGCCGTCGTCGCCCCGGGCCAGGGCGTACACCCCGACCCCGATGCTCACCAGGACCGCGGCGGCGGCTCCCACGGCTATGCCCGTGCGCAGCCCGCGCCGGGGAGCGGCGGGGGCCTGGGCCGGATACGCCGGGTACGCCGGATGCCCCGGCTGCGCCCCGTACGGCTGGTACGCCGGATATCCCGGCTGCGCGGTGCCGGCCGGCTGCTGCGCCGGAGGACCCCACGCGGCGGCCGTACCGGCGGGGCGGGTCTGGTCCGTCCAGGCCTTGCCGTCCCACCAGCGCTCGGTGGGCGGACCGTCATTCGTCTGCCCGGGGTCGGGGTACCACCCGGGAGGAGTCACCTGCGTCATGACCCCACCGTATGAGGCGACGGTGAAAGCGGGATGAGAGGATCCGCAGCCAACTTCTCGTACCGGGACATTTCTTCGAAGATTTCCTCGCCGGTGCCCGCCGGCCGCCGTCACCGGGCCACGACCAGTCGCACCGGCCCGCGTCCCGCCGCCGGCGGCAGCCGCAGGCCGCCCCGCCCCGGAGTCACCGAGCCGAGCACACTCGGGTGGCGGGCGCCGGTGCTGCGCGGATCGGTGCCGGGCAGGCCGTGCGCGGTGAGGAAGCCGAGCACCGCGAAGGCGTACGCCTCCTTCGCGGGGGCGGGCAGGCCCAGCTCGTCGGAGCCGCGCACCGCCACGCCGGGGAGCCCGTCCCGCAGCGCGGACATGAGCACCGGGTTGCGGGTGCCCCCGCCCGAGGCCACCACCTCGCCCGCCCCGACGCGGCGCACCGCGTCGGCCACCGTCCGGGCCGTCAGCCAGGTGAGCGTGGCCAGCGCGTCCTCGGCGGCCAGCGCGTCCACCCCGGCCGCCCGCAGATACCCGGCGTGGAACAGTTCCTTGCCGGTCGTCTTGGGTGGTTCGAGCGCGTAGTAGGGCTCCGCCAGCAGACGGTCGAGCAGCGCCCCGTCCGGCCGGCCCCGCGCGGCCAGCGCGCCGTCGGTGTCACAGGCCAGCCGCCCGCCGCTGAAGTGCCGGGCCGCCGCGTCGAGCAGCGCGCAGCCCGGCCCGGTGTCGAACGCCGTGCCGTCGGGCGCGGTCAGGTTGGCGATCCCGCCGATGTTCAGCGCCACGGGCCTGCCCGGCCTGCCCCGCAGCCACAGCAGGTCGACCAGGCTCACCAGCGGCGCGCCCTGACCGCCGGCGGCCACGTCCCGGGCGCGGAAGTCGGAGACCACCGGCAGCCCGGTCGCCTCGGCGATCCACGCGGGCTGCCCGAGCTGGAGCGTGCCGTGCACCCGGCCCGCGTCCGCCCAGTGGTGCACGGTCTGGCCGTGCGAGGCCACCAGCTCGCCGCGACCGGCGCAGAGTTCACGGTCGGCGCGGACGGCCGCCGCGGCGAACGCCTGCCCGATCCTGGTGTCGAGCCGGCACACCTCGGCGAGCGGGACGGCGGACGGCGGCAGCGCCGCCGCGAGAGCGGCCCGCAGTCCACCCCCGTACGGCGTGCTCACCATCCCCAGCGGCTCCAGCACCAGTGTGTCGCCGTCGAGGCGCAGATCCGCCGCCGCCGCGTCCACGGCGTCGTACGACGTCCCCGACATCAGCCCGATCACCCGCACGTTCAACCCGCCTCTCCCGAGAGCCGCCTGAGCGGGGCCGGCGCGCTGGGCGCGCGGGCCCCGCCACGTGGTGGGCGGGCACCTCCGGATTCCCGGTGCGCCGCACCGCCTCCGTGATGATCGGCCCCGCGAGCCGGAGAACACCGCGTTGGACAGGGAGTGGGCGAGCCCCGGGCCGGTCCGGGGGACAGGGGACGCGAAGGAGGTGTACGTCCGTACCGGCCAGTCGGCCGCGCTCGCGGCCCCGGGGGTGCGGAACCGGTCGCCGAGCACGGCGGGGGCCGTGGACACCGGACCGGTGCCGCGGCGGGGCAACCTCGGCCGCGGCGGCACCGGTCACCGCTCGACGCGGTCGCCCGCCGCTGCCGCCGCCGGCGCGCGGACCGTCGGCACCCGGCGCGCCACGCGGTCGCGCGCCCCGGGCCCGGGCAGCGCCGGGCACTTCGCAAAGCGGCTCACCACGCGTCCTGTTGACGGTGCGTCCGCCGCGCACCGGCCGTGCGGGCGGGGCGCGCGTCGCCCGCTCGCGACTTTCTTCACCCGACGGGGCAACACGTGTCCCGACCGGTCACCACGCGTCCCACCGGACGGCTACGCTCGGGGTCTGTACGTCATTCGGGCGACCCGGGGAGGTAACGGGATGACGGAGGGACGGCCGTCGGCGACCGGCTCGGCTCCCCTGTGGGAGCGGGACACGGAGATCGCCACGGTCACCAGGGCGCTCGACGCCCTGTGCGCCGACGGGTCGTCCACGGGCAGCCTGCTCGTCTTCCGGGGCGAGGCCGGTCTGGGCAAGACCGCGCTGCTGAACGAGACCCGCCGTATGGCCGAACGCCGCGGCTGCACCGTGTGGTCCGCCCGGGGCGGCGAGACGCTGAGGCCGGTACCGTTCAACGTGGTCCGGCAGTTGCTGCAGCCCGCGCTGGTCTCTCTGCTGCCGGGGGAGGCCCGGGAGTACCTGGGCGACTGGTACGACATCGCGGGGCCGGCCCTCGGCATAGTGGACCCCCTTGAGGGCACCGCCGACCCGCAGTACGTGTGCGACGGACTGGTCGCCGCCGTGCGCCGCCTCGCCCGGCGCGAGTGGCCGCTGGTCCTGCTGGTCGACGACGCGCACTGGGCCGACCACGAGACGCTGCGCTGGCTCTCCGCGTTCACCGAGCGCATGGACGACCTGCCCGTGCTGGTCGTGGTCGCCCGCCGCCCCGGCGACGTGAGCGGCGACAGCGCCCGGCACCTCGACGCGGTGGCCGCCGCCGCGGCCCGACCGGTCAACCTCAGCGCCCTCACCCCGGACGCCACCGCGGGCCTGACCCGCGCCACCGTCGGCCGGCACGCCGACGCCCCGTTCTGCCGCGAGGTCTGGGCCGTCACCGGCGGCAACCCCTACGACACCGTCGAACTCCTCGCCAAGGTCCGGGACAGCGAGGTCGAGCCGGTCGAGGCCCGGGCCGGCGAACTGCGCGCCCTGAACCGCTCCGCCCGCGGCGGCGGCCTCGTCGACCGGCTCAAGGGGCTCGGCATCGAGGCCACCCGGTTCGCCTGGGCGGCCGCCATCCTCGGCACCGGCATCTCCGTCGACCTCGTCGCCCGGCTCGCCGGAATGCGCACCGACGTCGCCCGGAGCTGCGCCGAACTGCTCGGCACCGCCCGTATCCTCACCGAGCCCGAGCCGGTGGCCGGCACCGAGTCCGGCGACGGCGAACTGGAGTTCGTGCACCCGCTGATCGCGTCCGCCGTGTACGACTCCATCCCGGCCGGGGTGTGCACCGCGATGCACGGGGTCGCCGCCCAGATCCTCACCGAGACCGGGCACGGCGCCGCGGAGGCGTCCCGGCACCTGCTGAAGGTGCACCCGGACGACGACGAGGAACTCGTCGAGCAGCTCCGCGAGGCGGCCCGCGAGCACCTGGCCGTCGGCGCGCCGGACGCGGCCCGCCGCTGTCTGGAACGCGCCCTGCGCGAGCCGCCGCGCTCCGAGGTCCACGCCCACGTGCTCTACGAACTGGGCCGGGCCACCCTGCTGACCGCGCCCGCCGTCACCGTCGACCACCTGCGCAGCGCTCTGGCCATGCCCGGTCTCGACGACACGCAGCGGGTCGACGCCGTCATCCGGCTCTCCCAGGCGCTGCTGCACAACGACGAACTGGAGGAGGCCGTCCGCACGGTGGAGGCCGAGGCGGCCCGGCACCCCGAGTCCCCGGTCCGGATGCGGCTGCAGGCCGTGCAGTTCATGTGGGAGGGCATCCACGGCGAGACCGTCTCCCAGGAACGGTCCCGGCGCCTGGCCCAACTGGCCGCCACCTGCACCGGCCGGGACAACTCCGAGCGCGCCCTGCTGATCCTGCGCGGCTTCGACGCCATGACCCATGGCGAGAGCGCCGAGGACGTCGTCCAGTCCTGCGACCGTGCCCTGGTCAACGGCCGCCTGGCACCCGGGCTCGGCTGGACCGACGGCGAGTGGGGCATCGAGCTGCTGATGATGCTCGGCAGCGCGTACGCCTACGCCGACCGGCTCGACCGCGCCGAGAGCCTGTTCGCCGAGGCCCTGCGCGCCTACACCGGTGCCGGCTGGCGAGGCGGCCACCTCTCCCTGGCCAACGCCTTCCTCGGTCTCGCCTACCGCCGGCAGGGCCGGCTGCGCGACGCGGAGACCACGCTGCGCGAGGCGCTGGCGCTCGCCGAGCGCGTCGGCCGCGGCCTGCCGCTGTACTGGTCCGCGACCTGCGGCCTGGTCGACACCCTGCTGGCCCGCGGCGACGTCGAGGAGGCCTGGTCCGTCGCCGGGCGGTACGGCTTCGCCCCGCCCTACCCGTCCACCATCGTGCTGCCCGACATCCGCTCCGTGCGGGGACGGCTGCTGCTCGCGGTCGGCCGCACCGAGGACGGCATCAACGAACTGGAGGCCGCCGAGAAGACCGCCACGTCCCGCGGCGGTCACAACCCGGTGCTCGCCCCCTGGTCCCTCGACCTCGCCAGGGCACTGGCCGTGCAGGACCCGCCGCGCGCGGCCCGGCTCGCCGCGGACGCCCGCCGGCAGGCCGAGCGGTTCGGCACCGACACCGCCATCGGCGAGGCCCTGCGTCTGTGCGCCGCCCTGGAGACCGGCCAGCGCGCGGTGCGCCTGGCCGCCCAGGCCGTCGCCTATCTGGAGGCCTCGCCCTGCCAGTACGAGCACGCGGCCGCCCGGGTCGAGTACGGCATCGCGACCCGCTCGGTCGCGGAGCTCGAGCGGGGCCTGACCCTGGCGCGTTCCTGCGGGGCGGACGGTCTGGCGGCGCAGGCGCGGCAGGCGCTGGAGACGGGGCGCGGGCTGCGCTGAGGACCGGCGGGTGCCGCGGAACCTCCAGCGGGGCCGGCGGGCGGGTCAGCGGGAGGCGGCGGCGAACACCACCCACACCTGCCCGTCGGCGAAGTTCATCGGGCCGCCGTCCACCGTGGTGAACTCCGTGCCGTCCGTCGCGGCCGGCCGGGACCAGCGCGCCTGGAACGACCGCCCGTCCCGCAGTACCTCGGCCCTGCCCGAGCCGACCGTCTCGGTGTAGGGAGTGTGGTTGCCGAGCATGTCGTGGTACCTCGAGGAGCGGACCCTCACGTACTGGACGACCACGGTCGCCGGTGCCGGGCGCCCGGCGTCCGTCGTCGCCGCGGGCCCGCCGTCCAGCGACACCAGCCAGCCGCCCCGCCGTGCGGACCAGGTGAAGGCGAAGCTCGCGGCCGGATAGCGCACGGTACGCGTCGTGGCCGGGGAGCCGCCGGAGGGTGCGGGGCCGTACCTGAACCCCGTGGTCAGGGCGGGCCGGCCGGGGGCCGCGGGCAGCAGCCGGGCGGGACGCAGAAAGAGGTTGTGCGGTGCGGCCCGGCCGGCGCCCCGGTAGTACGCGTCCGCGCTGTCGTCCGGGGACTCGGCCCGCAGCGGAGCCCGGCCGATCAGCGGCAGCAGCCTGTGCTGGGCGCCCGAGTAGGCCAGCGTCGGCTCATGGAACTGGCGCAGCAGCTCCAGATCCGACTCGCGAGCGCTGCGCACCGGTCCGACCGCCTTCGGCAGCCGGGTGGCGTACACCGCCATCAGGCGGCTCAGGCCGCCCTCGACCTGCTCCGCGTACACCACGTCGGCCGCGCCGAGTCCGGTCTGCGGACGGGCCGCCGCCACGTTGTCGATCTTCACCGCGAGCGGTGAACCGGCCCTGGACGCGGGTGTGGGTGTGGGTGTGGGCGTGGGCGTCCCGGAGGCGCTCGGTGCGACGGTCCGCGCGGGGGCACGGGCGTCGTCGGGCGGCCGGTGCCGGGTGCAGCCCGCCGTGAGTGAGGCCGCCGTCGTCACGGCGACCAGTGCCGCCGCCAGCGCGGCGCGGCGCGTGCGCGCCGCATGTCGCATGCCCACCGTCGTCTCCCCGTCGTATGTGCCGATTGTGTGCTCGCCAGGACAGTGCGGGCCATACCCGGTCAACGGGTTCCGCGCGCGTGCACTGGGCCGATCGGGCTCCTGGTGTGACCCCGGCGGGCGGCGGGGGAGGGGCCGGGGCGCCGGCCGCGGGGGCCGGGCGGGTGGTTCGCGTGGTCAAGATCCTCATGCGGCCCTAGGGTCCGGTGCGGGCCGGGGAGCTGCCGCCCCCGGTGCCCAGGATCTCGGCCAGGTCGTAGCGCACCGGCTCCTCCAACTGGGCGTAGGTGCAGCTCCGCGGTGTGCGGTCCGGGCGCCAGCGGCGGAAGCGCGCCGTGTGCCGGAAGCGGGCGCCGTTCTCCATGTGGTCGTAGGCGACCTCGGCGACCCGGTCGGGACGCAGCGGCACCCAGGACAGGTCCTTCCCGCCCGACCAGCGGCTCGGTGCCCCCGGCAGCCGGGCCGTCTCGTGCGCCGCCTCCTCGCCCCAGGCCGCCCACGGGTGCCCGCTCGCGTCGTCCATCCGCAGCGGCTCGAGTTCCTCGACCAACTCGGCGCGCCGCTTCATCGGGAAGGCGGCCGACACGCCCACGTGCTGCAGCGCGCCCCGGTCGTCGTACAGCCCGAGCAGGAGCGAGCCCACCACCGGTCCGCTCCTGTGGAACCGGTAGCCCGCCACCACCACGTCGGCGGTCCGCTCGTGCTTGATCTTGAACATGGCCCGCTCGTCCTGCCGGTAGCGCAAGGTCGGCGGCTTGGCGACGATCCCGTCCAGACCGGCCCCCTCGTACTGCTCGAACCACCGCTCGGCCACCTCGGTGTCCGTCGTCGCGGGGGCCAGGTGGACCGGCGCCGACACGCCGGCCAGCGCCCGGTCCAGCAGGGCCCGCCGGTCGGTGAGGGGCGCGTCCATCAGGGACCGGTCGTCGAGGGCCAGCAGATCGAACGCCACGAACGAGGCCGGCGTCCGCTCCGCCAGCGTCCGCACCCGGGAGTCAGCCGGATGGATGCGCTCGGTCAGCGCGTCGAAGTCCAGCCGGCCCTCCCGCGCGATCACGATCTCCCCGTCCAGCACGCACCGCCGGGGCACCCGCTCCCGCAGCGCCGCCACCAGCTCCGGGAAGTACCGGGTCAGGGGCTTGCCGGTACGGCTGCCCAACTCGACCTCGTCGCCGTCGCGGAACACGATCGCCCGGAACCCGTCCCACTTCGCCTCGTAGTGCATGCCCGGTGGGATCCTCGCCACCGACTTGGCGAGCATCGGCTTCACGGGCGGCATCACCGGGAGATCCATGTGAACGATTCTGCTCGTATACGTACGGGTGCGCCCGGTATGCGTGCTGTGCGGGGCGCGCCTACCGTGGCCGCATGGGTGATGCGGTGGAACTGGAGGTGGCCGGCCGGACCGTCCGGCTGTCCAGCCCGGACAAGGTGTTCTTCCCCGAGCGCGGCTTCACCAAGCTGGACCTCGCCCGGTACTACGCCGCCGTCGGTCCCGGCATCCTGCGCGCCCTGCGCGAGCGCCCCACCACCCTGGAGCGCCACCCGGACGGCGTGGGCGGCGAGTGGTTCTACCAGAAGCGGGCCCCCAAGGGCATGCCCGACTGGATCCCGACCGCCCACATCACCTTCCCCAGCGGCCGCAGCGCCGACGAGATGTGCCCCACCGAGGAGGCCGCCGTGGTGTGGGCCGCCCAGTACGGCACGCTCACCTTCCACCCCTGGCCGGTGCGCCGCGGCGACGTCGACCACCCCGACGAACTGCGCATCGACCTCGACCCGCAGCCCGGCACCGACTACGCCGACGCCGTCCGCGCCGCCCACGAACTGCGCGCCGTCCTGGAGGAGCACGGCGGCCTGCGCGGCTGGCCCAAGACCTCCGGCGGCCGGGGTCTGCACGTCTTCGTCCCCATCGAACCGCGCTGGACCTTCACCCAGGTCCGCCGCGCCGCGATCGCGGTCGGCCGGGAGATGGAACGCCGGATGCCGGACCGGGTGACCACCAAGTGGTGGAAGGAGGAACGCGGCGAGCGCATCTTCGTCGACTACAACCAGACCGCCCGCGACCGCACCATCGCCTCCGTGTACTCCGTGCGGCCCCGCCCGCACGCCCCCGTCTCCGCGCCGCTGCGCTGGGACGAGGTCGGTGTGGCCGAGCCCCGGGACTTCGACCTCGCCACCATGCCGGCCCGCTTCGCCGAACTCGGCGACGTGCACGCCGGCATGGACGACCACGCCCACTCCCTCGAGGCCCTGCTGGAGCTGGCCCGCCGCGACGAGCGCGACCACGGCCTGGGCGACCTGCCGTACCCGCCGGAGTACCCGAAGATGCCGGGCGAGCCCAAGCGGGTCCAGCCGAGCCGGGCCCGCCGGGAGCAGGCCTCCTGACGGACCGGGACACCGGCCCCGGCGACGCCGCCCGGCCCGGTGCCGGCGGGCCCGCTCCGGCCCGTCCGGACCGACGGACCGCGGCTATCCTGACCGTCAGCCGCCGATGAGGAGTCCCGAAGTGACCGAGGCAGTGTCGCGTCCCACGCTGGAGGCCGTGGCCGCCCGGGCCGGGGTGTCCCGGGCCACCGTGTCACGGGTGGTCAACGGCGGGAACGGAGTCCGGGAGCCGCTGGTCGAGCGGGTCCGGCGGGCGGTCGAGGAACTCGGGTACGTACCCAACCAGGCCGCGCGGAGCCTGGTCACCAAGCGGCACGACGCCATCGCCGTCGTCATCGCCGAGCCCGAGGCCCGGGTGTTCGCCGACCCCTTCTTCGCCCTGCAACTGCGCGGCATCAGCAAGGAACTGACGGCCCGTGACAACCAGCTCGTGCTGCTGCTGACCGAGGGCCGCGCCGACCACGCGCGCGTGGCCCGCTATCTCGCCGGGGGCCACGTCGACGGCGCGCTCGTCTTCTCCCTGCACCTCGACGACCCACTGCCCGGCCTGATCCGCACCGCGGGCGTACCCACCGTGTTCGGCGGCCGGCCCGACTGGAGCGACGGTGGCGGCGCCCCCGGGCCGTTGTACGTCGACAGCGACAACCGGGGCGGCGCCCGCGCCGCCGTACGCCATCTCGTGGGCCTCGGCCGGACCCGGATCGCGCACATCACCGGCGCGCTGGACCAGACCTCCGCCGTGGACCGGCTCGACGGCTACCGGGACGTCATGGGCGACGCCGACCCCGGGCTCGTGGTGGAGAGCGACTTCACCCCGGGCGGCGGGGAACGGGCCATGCGGGAACTGCTCGACCGCCGCCCGGACGTGGACGCCTTGTTCGCGGCCAACGACCTCACCGCGCTCGGCGCCCTGCGCGTGCTGCGCGAGCGGGGACTGCGGGTGCCCGGGGACGTGGCCGTGATCGGCTTCGACGACGTCCTGCCCGTCGCCGAGGAGTGCGATCCGCCGCTGACCACGGTCCGTCAGGACATCGAGGAGATGGGCCGGCTGATGGCCCGCCTGCTGCTGGCGGGCCCTGCCGGGCCGGGCGCCGCGTGGGACCGCACGGGTCCGCCGGCGGCCGGCGTGGTCCTGCCGACCACACTGATCCGCCGCGCGTCCGCCTGAGGGCCGTCCCGTGGTCCCCGGTGGGCCGGAGCACGGCGTCGGACGCGGTGCGGCGCGGGGTTGAGGCCGTCCTCGTGCCGTTGTGGGGCCCCGCCTGCCCCGCGACGCCCGGCACGCCCCCGGCAGGCGGCTCCCAGCTCCCCTCACCGTCAGCCGGGTGGCGACGCGCTTGTGATCACCGCGAAGCGTGCCCCGTAGGGGTCGGCGATTCTGGCCATGCGTCCGACGCCCTCCAGCGTGCTCGGTGGCACGCGCACCGTGCCGCCGAGCCGCCGCGCCTTCTCGGCCACGGCGTCGGTGTCGTCGACCTCGAAGTACGGCAGCCAGTACGGGCCGGCCTCCGCCTCGGCCGGGTCGTCGGCCAGCGGCACCATCCCGCCGAACATCTCGCCCTCGCCGGCCCCGCCGGCATTGACGCAGGTGTACGTGCCGCCGGGAAGGGGCACGCCGGAGGTCTCCAGACCGAGGACCCTGTGGTAAAAGGCGGCGGCCGCCGCGACGTCCGCCGTGTACAACTCGACCCAGCACAGCGCGCCCGGCTCGTTCGCCATGTCGACTCCTTCCGTCCGCCCGGGCTGCCAGACGCCGAACGGCACCCGCGCCCGGTCGGCGAGGATCGCCATGTGCCCCTCGCCCCTCACGTCGACGGGCCGGAACAGCACCCCGCCGTGCGCCTGTTCGGCCAGTGCGGCGGTGTCCTGCGCGTCCTCGCTCCGGAAGTACACGGTCCAGGCCGGCGGGCCCTGCTCCGGTCCGGTCGGCATGCCGCCGGCCACGGTCCTGCCGTCGAGCTGGAAGAAGCCGTAGCCGCCGGCGTCCGGCCCCGCCGACCGGAACTGCCAGCCGAAGAGACCGCCGTAGAAGGAGAGGGCGCCGTCCAGGTCGGGGGTGCCGACATCGACCCAGTTCGGAGCGCCGTTGACGAAACGGGTGGTGAGCATCTTCGCCCTCCTCGACAGGGGGACCGTGAACCGGGTCCCGTCCTCTGCTCTGCCGAGTCTGGCACCGCCCACCGGCAACCGCCGCCGAGGTGCCGCGGCGTGCCGGGCCCACGTGCGCGGCCGGCCCTGCCGGGCCCGGGGGATCCACGGGATTCGGCGCCGCCGCCGCGCGCCGCCGTGCACGGGCGTGTCGCACGGCGCATCATCGGGACGGTCCACGCCTTCCGCGCGTGCCGGCCGCCGTGCCGAGAGCCGGGTCGACGCGGCGTTGATGCGGTGTTGATCGAACGTTTTTCGCCGCACGGCACGATCCTGGCCATGCACATCGACACGATCACCCCGGCCGACACCGCCTGGCAGGCCCAGGCCCTGTGCGCGCAGACCGGGGCCGACTTCTTCTTCCCCGAGCCCGGCAGCTCGGTCCGCGAGGCGAAGCGCATCTGCGGCATGTGCGAGATGCGCCCGGCCTGCCTCGACTACGCGCTGGCCAACGACGAACGCTTCGGCGTCTGGGGCGGTCTGTCCGAGAAGGAGCGCCTCGCGATGAGGCGCACCTCGGGCTGACCGCCCGCGGAGGGAGTCCTCAGCCGGCCGCCCGGGCCGCCATCCGGGCCTTGCGCGCCGCCAGCCGCTCGTCGAACCGGGTGGCCTCGGTGTCCAGGCCGCCCATGAACAGACCCAGCTCCTCCTGGGCCCGCAGGCCCTCCGGGCCCAGCCCGTCGATCTCCATGACCTTCAGGAAGCGCAGCACGGGCTGCAGCACGTCGTCGTGGTGGATGCGCAGGTTGTAGACCTCGCCGATCGCCATCTGCGCCGCCGCCCGCTCGAAGCCGGGGATGCCGTGCCCGGGCATGCGGAAGTCGACGACGACGTCCCGGACCGCCTGCATGGTGAGGTCGGGGGCGAGTTCGAAGGCGGCCTTCAGCAGGTTGCGGTAGAAGACCATGTGCAGGTTCTCGTCGGTCGCGATACGGGCCAGCATGCGGTCGCAGACCGGGTCACCGGACTGGTGGCCGGTGTTGCGGTGCGAGATCCGGGTGGCCAGTTCCTGGAAGGCCACGTAAGCGATCGAGTGCAGCATCGAGTGCCGGTTGTCGGACTCGAAGCCCTCGCTCATGTGGGACATCCGGAACTGCTCCAGCTTGTCCGGGTCCACCGCGCGCGAGGTGAGCAGGTAGTCGCGCATCACGATGCCGTGCCGGCCCTCCTCGGCCGTCCAGCGGTGCACCCACGTACCCCACGCGCCGTCGCGGCCGAACAGCGAGGCGATCTCGTGGTGGTAGCTCGGGAGGTTGTCCTCGGTCAGCAGGTTGACGACGAGGGCGATACGGCCGATCTCCGTCACACCGGACTGCTCCTTGCCCCAGGCCTCGCCGTCCTCGAACACGCCGGGGAAGTTGCGGCCGTCGCTCCAGGGCACGTACTCGTGCGGCATCCAGTCCTTGGCGATCTTCAGATGCCGGTTCAGCTCCTTCTCGACCACTTCCTCCAGCGCGTACAGCAGCCGCGCGTCGGTCCAGGCGGACGGGCTGCCGAGGTGAGGGGAGGTGATCGTCACGGGAACTCCAGGGGGACGCCGAGCAGATGCGGGGGTTGGGGGACGGTCCGGCGAGCGGTGCCGGGAAACCTACGTGATCGTAGGCTACGAACCCGTAGGTTACGAAGCCGTAGGTTAAGGTCTCCGTAAAGATCGCTGATCAGATGCCCTGGCGCGGGCCCTTCACGGGTGTGCCGAACAGCCCCGGGACCCGCAGGTCCCGGGGCTGTTCGAGGCAGGGCGTCACTCCGTCAGGCGTACAGCTCCCGGAGCCGGACCGAGAGACACGTCACACACCCCTCGAGCTTCTCGAACTCCGATATGTCCACCGTGACCACCTCGTGGCCGAGATCGGTCAGCAGCTCCGCCGTCTTCGGGGCGCTCGCCGCCATGAGCAGCTTGTGGCCGCCCAGCAGCACCACGTGCGCACCGGACTCCTCCGGCACGGACAGGAACCCCGGGAACAGCGACGGCCGGTCCACCATCGGGATGTGCCCGATCACCGTCCCGTCCGGCAGCGCGGTGACGGCCGACTTCAGGTGCAGCACCTTGCTGACCGGCACGGCCACCACCCGTGCGCCCAGGGGCTCGAACGCGGCCCGGAGCTGCTGCACCCCGGCCGCGTTGGTGCGTCCGCCCCGGCCGACGTAGACGGTGTCGCCCACCTTGAGGACGTCGCCGCCGTCCAGCGTGCCCGGCTCCCAGATCCAGTTCACCGAGCAGCCGAGCCGGGCCACGGCCTCCTCGACGCCCGCGGTCTCCGCGCGCCGGGACTCCGCGCCGGGCCGGGTGATCAGCGCCACGTTCCGGTACATGACCACGGTGTCCTCGACGAACACCGAGTCGGGGCAGTCGTCGGCGGGGTCGACCTCGATCGTCTCCCAGCCGTGCGCGCCGAGCGCCTCGACGTAGGCGTCCCACTGCTCGGCCGCGAGGTCCACGTCGGCCTTCTCCCGCTCGATGTGCGTCACCAGCCCCTCGGCGAGCAGCGGGCCGGGGCGGCGGACGAGGGCCTTCTTGCTGGGCACGAGGGGCCTTTCCTGATCGGCGGTGCGGTCCGGCGCCCGGGGTACGGGGGCCGGACCGCCATCATGCAGCGCGGCATGGCCAGGACAAAACCCTCATCCTGCCGCGTTAGCAGGCTGTTCCCCTCCTGAGACCTCGGGCGGTACCGGCCGGCCCGGGTTCGCGAGCTCCTCGGGCGTGGTCTCCCTCAGCTTCCCTCCCTCCATCAGCAGCCAGCGGGTGATGCCGATCGACTCCAGGAACGGCAGGTCGTGGCTGGCGACGAGCAGTGCGCCCTGGTACGACTCCAGGGCCGAGGTCAGCTGCCGGACGCTCGCCATGTCGAGGTTGTTGGTCGGCTCGTCCAGCAGAAGGAGCTGGGGCGCCGGTTCGGCGAGCATCAGCGCGGCCAGGGCCGCCCGGAACCGCTCGCCGCCGGACAGCGTGCCCGCCTTCTGGTCGGCCCGTGCGCCACGGAACAGGAAGCGGGCCAGGCGCGCCCGGACCCGGTTGTTGGTGGCGCCCGGCGCGAACCGGGCCACGTTCTCGGCGACGGTCGCCTCGTCGTCGAGAACGTCCAGGCGCTGCGGCAGGAACCGCAGCGGGACGTGCGTCAGCGCCTCGCCGGCCACCGCCGGCAGCTCCCCGGTGATGGTCCGCAGCAGCGTCGTCTTGCCGGCGCCGTTGCGTCCCACGAGCGCGATCCGCTCCGGCCCGCGCAGATCGAGGATGCCCTCGACACGGGACCCGTAGGCCGTCTCCAGGTTCTCCAGGGTGAGCACCTGGCGGCCGGGCGGCACGGCGGTGAAGGGCAGTTCGACGCGGATCTCGTCGTCGTCCCGCACCGCCTCGACCGCTTCGTCCAGCCGGTCCCTGGCCTCGGCGAGCCGTTCCTCGTGCATGATGCGGTGTTTGCCCGCGGACTCCTGCGCGGCGCGTCTGCGCGCGCCCATGACGATCTTCGGTTCCCGCTTGGTCTCGAACATCTTCTGCCCGTACCGCTTGCGCCGGGCCAGTTTGACCTGGGCGTCGGCCAGTTCGCGCTTCTGCTTGCGCACGTCCGACTCGGCGACCCGCACCATCCGCTCGGCAGCCTCCTGTTCGACCGCGAGGGCCTCCTCGTACGCCGAGAAGTTGCCGCCGTACCGGACGATCTCGCCGGAGCGCAGATCGGCGATCTGGTCGACCAGGTCGAGCAGTTCGCGGTCGTGGCTGACGACCACCAGCACACCGGGCCAGGCGGTGACGGCCGCGTACAGCCGGCGGCGCGCGTACAGGTCCAGGTTGTTGGTGGGCTCGTCGAGCAGCAGGACGTCCGGGCGGCGCAGCAGCAGCGCGGCCAGCCGCAGCAGTACGGACTCGCCGCCGGACACCTCGCCGACGCTACGGTCCAGGCCGATGCCGCCGAGGCCCAGCTCGCCCAGGGTGACCAGGGCGCGCTCCTCGACGTCCCAGTCGTCGCCGACCGCCTCGAAGTGCTCCTCGGCGGCGTCGCCCGCCTCGATGGCGTGCAGGGCGCCTCGCTGAGCGGCGATGCCCAGGACCTCGTCGACCCGGAGCGTGGTGTCGAGCGTGACGTTCTGCGGCAGATGGCCGATCTCACCGGTCACCTTGACGGTGCCGTCGGCCGGGAGCAGTTCACCGGCGAGCAGTCTCAACAGGGTCGACTTCCCGGAACCGTTGACGCCGACGAGACCCGTCCGGCCGGGGCCGAAGGCGACGTCGAGGCCGTCGAAGACGGAGGTGCCGTCGGGCCAGGCGAAGGACAGGGACGTGCAGGTGAGGGACATTGACATAAGGGCCTCGCGATTGCCGGGTGCGGTCTGTGCGGACGCGTGTCGAGACACCGCGAGGCGGAAACCGAAGGCCTGGGCGGCAGGGAGCCCATGGAGAAGGGCCTGTGCCGGAGGACGGAGGGTCGGGCGCCGAGGTCGTACAACCACGCACACCTCAGCGGTGTGAGCGCGGTGTCTCAGGACCTCAGACGAGCAACGTCCTTCTCCAATCGGCGGCAACAGGACCGCGTACAACGTACGAGGGGGGTGAAACGCTGTCAACGGAATTGGCCGCCGACAGGCGCGCAGCGGTGCACCGGCACCCGCTCACGAGTCCGCCCGGGCCGCCCGCACCCCGGTCCCCGCGCCTGCGACCTCAGCAGGCGTCCCGCATCAGGACGGCAAGGTCGTGGTCGAGGTCGAACTGGAGGTGTTCCAGGCCGACCGGCACGAGGCCGGCCGTCGCCTCCAGGAACCGGCGTATCTCGCCCGAGCGCACGTGCACGACCGCCGTGCCCTCGGGGGCGTGGAACTCCAGCACGGTGCGGTCGTAGCCGTACGGCCGGACGCGGACGTCCCCGTGGCCCTCCGGACCCTCGAGGCCCGCCGCGAGGAGTTCACGGGAGAAGGTCCAGCAGACGTCGACGCCCTCCAGGGTGGCCGGCGCGGGGAAGGCCATCCGGACGGCGAACGGATCGCGCCGGTCGTAGCACAGCGTGGCGGGGATGCTCAGCATGCGTGGTGCGGCGGCGACGAGGCGTGCCTCTACGGGCTGCTCGATCATGGTGGACAACGCCTTGCTCCCTTGTGACGGCTGGACGTGCTGCAGGTGTGGAACCCGGTACTGGAGGAGACGTCGGATCCGGCCAGTCCGTGCACACGAGACACGAGTGACCTCGGTCACCGCCTTCATGCTTCGGGACCGGTGAGGCGGGTGGGGCGGCCCGCCAGGACGCCGCCGGGCCCTCTGGACGGTGCCGGGGCGGTCCGCTAACTTCGCCCGCCATGAGGCGCTCGGGGAGCACACGACGCGGGGGACGGACACATCGGCTGCCGGCGGCGGGGCTGGCCTGCGTGGCGGTACTGGCCGCGCCGGCGGCACCGGCCGCCGCCGGGGCCGCGGCCCCGGCGGCGGCCGGTGCGCACTGGGCGGAGAAGGACAGCGGCACCCCGCAGGTCCGCTTCCGGGGCCTGGCGGCCGTCGACCGCCGGACCGCCTGGCTGGCCGGTACCGGCGGCACCGTACTGCGCACCACCGACGGCGGGACGAGCTGGCGGAACGTCTCCCCGCCCGGCGCCGCCGGCCTGCAGTTCCGGGACGTCGAGGCGTTCGACGGGCGGCGCGCGGTGGTGCTGGCGATCGGCGAGGGCGAGGCCTCCCGGATCTACCGCACCGAGGACGGGGGCAGCACATGGGCGGAGTCGTTCCGCAACACCGACCCGAGGGCCTTCTACGACTGCCTCACCTTCTTCGACCGCCGCCGCGGCCTCGCCATGAGCGACCCGGTGGACGGCCGGTTCCGCATCCTGTCCACGGGCGACGGCGGTCGCTCCTGGCGCGTGCTGCCCTCGGCGGGCATGCCGCCCGCCCTGGACGGCGAGGCCGGCTTCGCCGCGAGCGGCCAGTGCCTGGTCACCGCAGGACCGAAGGACGTCTGGCTGGCCACCGGCGGTGCCGCCCGCGCGCGCGTGCTGCACTCCGCCGACCGCGGGCTGACCTGGACGGCCGCCGACACGCCGGTGCCGGCGGGTGATCCCGCCAAGGGCGTCTTCGCGCTCGCCTTCCGCGACCGCGCCCACGGCCTCGCCGTCGGCGGTGACTACCGCCCCGACCAGTCCTCGCCGCGGGCCGCCGCGGTGACCGCCGACGGCGGCCGCACCTGGCGCCCCGCCGCCACCGCGCCGCCCGCGTACCGCTCGGGCGCCGCCTGGCTCCCGCACAGCCGTACCACCGCGCTGGCCGTCGGACCGACCGGCACGGACGTGACCACGGACGGGGGTCGTAGTTGGCGCACCGTCGGCACCGGTTCGTACGACACCGTGGCCTGCGCCCCCGACCTGAGCTGCTGGGCGGCCGGCGAGAAGGGGCGGGTGGCCCGGCTGGAACGCTGACGTGGCCGGGCCCGACCCGGGTACTCGTACCCCGTCCCACCACGCACGGCAGGAGGGAGCGATCATGCCGGCCGGGTCCAGCCCCAAACGCGAACGCCAGTACGAGCACATCAAGGAGAGCGCGCGGGAGCGGGGCGAAAGCACCGAGCGCGCGAAGGAGATCGCCGCGCGGACCGTGAACAAGGAACGCGCGCGGTCCGGCGAGTCCCGGACCGCCGGCCGCAGCTCCACGCAGGACCTGTCGTCCGGCAGGCGCGGCGGCCTGCGGTCGGGCAGCCGGGCCGGCTCCCGAGGGCCGACCCGCGACCAGCTCTACGACGAGGCCAGGCGGCGCGGTGTCGAGGGCCGCTCCCACATGGACAAGGACCAGTTGCGGCGCGCGCTGGACGAGGAAGGGAAGGGCTGACCGGCTCCGGTCAGTCCGCCGGCTGCCGGTGGCGGTCCAGCTCCGGGGCCGTCTTCGTGGCGCGGAACTCCGTGATGCGGTACGCGCACACCCCGGCGGCGACGAACGGGTCGCCCCCGGTGACCTCCTCGATGCGGGCGCGGTCCTCCGCGACGGCGAGGATCACTCCGCCGTCGCGGGGCTCCTTGCGACCCGAGGCCAGGAAGTGGCCGTTCTCGTACTGCTCGTCCAGCCAGGCCCGGTGCGCCGGCAGCGCGGCGTCGACCTCGTCGAGCGGGGCGGTGTACGTCAGCTCCAGTACGAACATGATCACGAGCCTACCCCGGCACCCGCCGGGCCGTCCCCGGGTCGTACAGTCCGGTCCACCATGAGAACCGTAGGCGTGCCCGCGAACTGGCCGGCGACCGAGGAGGAGGCCCGCGCCGTACAGGACGCACTGCGCGGGCGGGTGGTCCTCGACGAGCCGGGGCCGCCGCCCGGGTCGGGGCGGGTGACGGGCGTGGACGTCGCGTACGACGACGAACGCGACCTCGTCGCCGCGGCGGCCGTCGTCCTGGACGCGGCCACCCTGGAGGTCGTCGCCGAGGCCACGGCGGTCGGCCGGATCTCCTTCCCCTACGTACCCGGGCTGCTGGCCTTCCGCGAGATCCCGACCGTGCGGGCGGCCCTGGACGCCCTGCCCTGCCCGCCCGGCCTGGTGGTCTGCGACGGCTACGGCCTCGCCCACCCGCGCCGCTTCGGCCTCGCCAGCCACCTCGGCGTCCTCACCGGCCTGCCGACGATCGGCGTCGCCAAAAGCCCCTTCGCCTTCACCCACGCCGAGCCCGCCCTCCTCCGCGGCGGCTCCGCCCCGCTCCTCGCCGGACCCGAGGAGGTGGGCCGGGCGCTGCGGACCCGGTCCCACGTCAAACCGGTCTTCGTCTCCGTGGGGCATCGCACCACGCTGGACAACGCCCTGGCGCACACCCTGGCACTGACCCCCCGGTACCGCCTGCCGGAGTCGACCCGCCGGGCGGATTCGCTGTGCAGACGGGCGCTGAAGCAGGCGGTCGCGGGGGAGGGGGGCGTCGGCCCGTCGAGCGGGTCGTGAACGCCGCCCGCGAGGACGCCGCCCCCGGGCTCGTGGTGCCCGCCGGGCTCGGCCGGATCTCCGGGTGGTCCGCACCTCGGCGCGAATGACCCCTCCAGCGCCGGTCAGCGGCCGGCCGCCACACGGAAGCGGATGCCGGCCCCGCGCAGCCGCCCGGTGAGCGCGTCACCCATCGCCACCGCGGTGGTGACCTGCCCGGCCGTCGGCGGGAGATCGTCGAAGGCCAGGCAGAGCGCCGACTCGGCGAACATCTTCGCCGTCTCCCCGTAGCCCGGATCGCCGCCCGAGACCTCGGTGTACACGCGCCGCCCGCCGCCCTCGCCGACGAAGCGGACCCGGAACCAGCTCCGCGCCCGCTTCTCGGCGCTCGGTCCGTCCCCGGGCCTGAGCCGGTCCGAGAGCCAGTGCCGGACGGGCGGCACCTGGGCGGCCGCGGCGATCGCGCCCACGGCGGCGGCTCCGCCCGCGGCCACCGGCAGGCGCCGGACGGCCGCGTAGTGGCGGTAGCGGAAGTCGGGACCGTACCGCTCCAGCGCCTTCGCCGAGCGGCGCACGATCTGCGGGTCGATGGTCGGCAGCGGCAGTGCCCAGGCGCCCACCTCCCGGGCGAACCGGGGCGTCCCCGCAGGCGCCGACACCCGGCGCCCCAGCAGCCGCGGCTCGTGCCGCCGCCGCTCCCGGGCCGCGGCCGCCATCTGCCGGCCGCGCGCGAACTGGTTCAGCGCCGAGGCCAGCGTGCCGCCGGAGAAGGCGGCGTCAGCCGTCACGAACCCGTCCACGGTCAGCGGCACGCCCTCCGGGAGCTGCCGGACCGTGAAGTGCACGCCCAGGTCGTGCGGTACGGAGTCGAAACCGCAGGCGTGCACCAGACGGGCGCCGGTCTCCCGCGCGCGTGCGTCGTGCCGGACGTACATCAGGTCGACGAACTCGGGCTCGCCGGTGAGGTCCAGGTAGTCGGTCCCGGCGTCCGCGCAGGCGGCCACCAGGTCCTCGCCGTACTCCAGGTACGGGCCCACGGTCGTGGCCACCACGCGCGCGTGCTCGGCGAGAGCGCGCAGGGTGGCCGGATCCCGTACGTCCGCGCGGAGCGTCCCGACGCCGGAACCGCCGGGCAGCCGCGCCCGCAGCCGCTCCAGGGCGAGTTCGTCGCGGCCCGCGACCGCCCAGCGCAGATCCTCGGGCGCGTGTGCCGCCAGGTACTCCGCGGTGAGCGTGCCGACGAAGCCGGTGGCCCCGAAGAGCACCAGGTCGTAGGGACGATCCGTCCTCTTTAGCCTGCTCATGTCACCCCTTGCCTCCGCAGCCCGCGCCGCTGTCGGTGGCTGAGGCTAGCGTGAGTGGTGGCGGGCCGGAGGGCCGCCCCGGGAACGACGGTGCCGGGCACTTGGCTAAGCGCTTGCTCGTTCAGGTCTTGTGCCGAGTGGAACGTGTTCTTAGCATCCTCGGTGTTACATCGGTTGTGTCACATGGACTTGGGGGCAGGACGGCATGACGACGGCAGCGACGCCGGGCCACGGTCCGCTCCGCGGTGTGCGTGTGGTCGAACTGGCCGGCATCGGGCCGGGCCCGTTCGCCGCCATGCTCCTCGCCGACCTGGGCGCCGACGTGGTGCGGGTGGACCGCCCGGGCGGCCCGGGTCTCGGGATCGACCCCGCGCACGACGTGACCAACCGCAACAAGCGCTCGGTCGTCGTCGACCTCAAGGCACCGGACGGCGCCGCGCGCGTGCTCGACCTCGCCGAACGCGCCGACATCCTCGTCGAGGGCTACCGCCCCGGCGTCGCCGAACGGCTCGGCGTCGGCCCCGCCGCCTGCCATGCCCGCAACCCCCGGCTGGTCTACGGCCGGATGACCGGCTGGGGCCAGGACGGCCCCCTCGCCGACCGCGCCGGCCACGACGTGACGTACATCGCGCTCACCGGCACCCTCGGCATGATCGGCCGCCCCGGCGAGCCCCCGGCCGTCCCCGCCAACCTGCTCGGCGACTACGCGGGCGGCTCCCTCTACCTGGTCGTCGGAGTCCTGGCGGCCCTGCACCACGCGCGCGCCACCGGCACCGGCCAGGTCGTGGACGCGGCCATCGTGGACGGCACCGCGCACCTGTCGACGATGATCCACGGCATGCTGTCCGCCGGCGGCTGGCAGGACCGGCGCGGCGTCAACCTCCTGGACGGCGGCTGTCCGTACTACGGCACCTACGAGACCGCCGACGGCGGCCACATGGCGGTGGGCGCCCTGGAGGCGCGGTTCTGCGCGGAGTTCCTGCACCTGCTCGGCCTGGACCACCTGGCCGGGGCCCGGGACGACTGGGCCCGCTGGGGCGAGCTGCGCGAACAGGTCGCCGCCCGTTTCAGAACCCGCACCCGGGACGAGTGGACGGCCCTCTTCGAGGGCTCGGACGCGTGCGTGGCCCCGGTGCTGTCCCTGCGCGAGGCCCCGCACCACCCGCACCTGGCCGCCCGCGGCACCTTCACCGACCACGGCGGCATCACCCAGCCGGCCCCCGCCCCCCGCTTCTCCGCGACCCCCACCGGCGTCCGCACCGGCCCCGCCCGGCCCGGTGCCGACAGCGGGACGGTGGCGCGGGACTGGGGCATACCCGACCTCGTGAGCGACGACCTCGTCCCGGACGCCGGCTGACCCCGGCCACCGGGCCCCGACGCCCCCCGCCCTCGGCGACCGAGTCCCGCTCGGCCCACCCTCCCGAAAGGCACATCAGTGAGCACCGAAGCGTACGTGTACGACGCGATCCGCACCCCGCGCGGCCGCGGCAAGGCGAACGGCGCCCTGCACGGCACGAAGCCCATCGACCTGGTCGTCGGTCTCATCCACGAGATCCGTGACCGCTTCCCGGACCTCGACCCGGCCGCGATCGACGACATCGTGCTCGGCGTCGTCGGACCCGTGGGCGACCAGGGTTCCGACATCGCCCGGATCGCCGCGATCGCCGCAGGGCTGCCGGACACCGTCGCGGGCCTCCAGGAGAACCGCTTCTGCGCGTCCGGCCTGGAGGCTGTCAACCTGGCCGCGGCCAAGATCCGCTCGGGCTGGGAGGACATGGTCCTGGCGGGCGGCGTGGAGTCCATGTCGCGCGTGCCGATGGCCTCGGACGGCGGCGCCTGGTTCAACGACCCGATGACCAACCTGTCCGTCAACTTCGTGCCGCAGGGCATCGGCGCCGACCTCATCGCCACCATCGAGGGCTTCTCCCGCCGGGACGTCGACGAGTACGCCGCCCTCTCCCAGGAGCGCGCCGCCACCGCCTGGAAGGAGGGCCGCTTCGACCGCTCCGTCGTCCCCGTCAGGGACCGCAGCGGCCTGGTCGTCCTCGACCACGACGAGCACATGCGCCCCGGCACCACCGCCGACTCGCTCGCCGGGCTCAAGCCGTCGTTCGCGGACATCGGCGAGCTGGGCGGCTTCGACGCGGTCGCCCTGCAGAAGTACCACTGGGTGGAGCGGATCGATCACGTCCACCACGCCGGCAACTCCTCCGGCATCGTCGACGGTGCCTCCCTCGTCGCGATCGGCTCCAAGGAGACCGGCGAGCGGTACGGCCTGACCCCCCGCGCCCGGATCGTCTCCGCCGCCGTCTCGGGCTCCGAGCCGACCATCATGCTCACCGGCCCCGCCCCGGCGGCCCGCAAGGCGCTCGCCAGGGCCGGGCTGACCATCGACGACATCGACCTGGTCGAGATCAACGAGGCGTTCGCGGCGGTCGTGCTGCGCTTCGTGAAGGACATGGGCCTGTCCCTGGACAAGGTCAACGTCAACGGCGGAGCCATCGCCCTCGGCCACCCGCTCGGCGCGACCGGCGCCATCATCCTCGGCTCGCTCATCGACGAGCTGGAGCGCCAGGACAAGCGCTACGGCCTGGCCACCCTGTGCGTGGGCGGTGGCATGGGCATCGCCACCATCGTCGAGCGCGTCTGAACTCCCCGCGGAACCACGAGACCTCAACGGAGACGACTGTCATGACCGAGAGCACCACCATCCGCTGGGAGCAGGACGACACCGGTGTCGTCACCCTCGTCCTCGACGATCCCGACCAGTCCGCGAACACCATGAACCAGGCGTTCCGCGCCTCCCTGGCCGCGGTCACCGACCGGCTGGAGGCCGAGAAGGACTCCATCCGCGGCGTCATCCTCACCTCCGCCAAGAAGACGTTCTTCGCCGGCGGCGACCTGCGCGACCTGATCCGGGTCACCCCGGAGACCGCCCAGGAGCTCTTCGAGGGCGGGCTCGCCATCAAGCGGAACCTGCGCCGTATCGAGACCCTCGGCAAGCCCGTGGTCGCCGCCATCAACGGCGCGGCCCTCGGCGGCGGCTACGAACTCGCCCTCGCCTGCCACCACCGTGTCGCCCTCGACACCTCCGGCACCAGGATCGGCTGCCCCGAGGTCACCCTCGGCCTGCTCCCCGGCGGAGGCGGCGTCGTGCGCACCGTCCGGCTGCTGGGCATCGCCGACGCCCTGCTCAAGGTGCTCCTCCAGGGGCAGCAGTACAACGCGCGCCGCGCCCAGGAGAACGGCCTGGTCCACGAGGTCGCCGCCACCCCCGAGGAACTGCTCGCCAAGGCCCGCGCCTTCATCGACGCCAATCCCGCGGCGCAGCAGCCCTGGGACCGGCCCGGCTACCGGATCCCCGGCGGCACGCCCGCCAACCCGAAGTTCGCCGCCAACCTGCCCGCCTTCCCGGCGAACCTGCGCAAGCAGACGAACGGCGCCCCCTACCCGGCCCCGCGCGCCATCCTGGCCGCGGCCGTCGAGGGTTCCCAGGTCGACTTCGAGACCGCCCAGGTCATCGAGGCCCGCTACTTCGTGGAGCTGGCCGCCGGACAGACCTCGAAGAACATGATCCAGGCCTTCTTCTTCGACCTCCAGGCCGTGAACTCGGGCGCCAACCGCCCGAAGGGCGTCGAGCCCCGCACGGTCCGCAGGGTCGCCGTGCTCGGCGCCGGGATGATGGGCGCCGGGATCGCCTACTCCTGTGCCCGGGCGGGCATCGAGGTCGTCCTGAAGGACGTTTCGCCGGAGGCCGCCCTCAAGGGCAAGGGCTACTCCGAGAAGCTGTGCGCCAAGGCCGTCGCCAGGGGCCGCACCAGCCAGGAGAAGGCCGACGCGCTGCTCGCCCGGATCACGCCCACCGCCGAGGCGGCCGACCTCGCGGGCTGCGACGCGGTCATCGAGGCCGTCTTCGAGGACACCTCGCTCAAGCACAAGGTCTTCCAGGAGATCGAGTCCGTCGTCGCGCCCGACGCGCTGCTGTGCTCGAACACCTCCACCCTGCCCATCACCGCGCTGGCCGAGGGCGTGCAGCGCCAGGGCGACTTCATCGGACTGCACTTCTTCTCGCCCGTCGACAAGATGCCGCTGGTCGAGATCATCAAGGGGGAGCGCACCGGCGACGAGGCCCTGGCCCGGGCCTTCGACCTGGTCCGGCAGATCAACAAGACGCCGATCGTCGTCAACGACTCGCGCGGCTTCTTCACCTCCCGCGTGATCGGCCACTTCATCAACGAGGGTGTGGCGATGGTCGGCGAGGGCGTCGAGCCCGCCTCCGTGGAGCAGGCCGCCGCCCAGGCCGGCTACCCGGCCAAGGTGCTCTCCCTCATGGACGAGCTGACCCTCACCCTCCCGCGCAAGATCCGGAACGAGTCGAGGCGGGCGGTCGAGGAGGCGGGCGGCACCTGGAGCGCGCACCCGGCGGAGGCGGTCATCGACCGACTGGTCGACGAGTTCGGCCGCACCGGGCGCAGCGGCGGCGCCGGCTTCTACGACTACACGGAGGACGGCGGGCGGGCCGGCCTCTGGCCGGGCCTGCGCGAGCACTTCACGCAGGCCGGGCACGAGATCCCGTTCCGGGACATGCAGGAGCGGATGCTCTTCGCCGAGGCGCTCGACACCGTGCGGCTCCTGGAGGAGGGCGTGCTGACCTCGGTCGCCGACGCCAACATCGGCTCCATCCTCGGCATCGGCTTCCCGGGCTGGACCGGCGGCGTGCTGCAGTACATCAACGGCTACGAGGGCGGCCTGCCCGGATTCGTCGCACGCGCGCGTGAGCTCGCCGAGCGCTACGGCGAGCGGTTCACCCCGCCCGCGCTGCTGGTGGCCAAGGCGGAGAAGGGGGAGCGGTTCGGCGACTCCCGCTCATGACCCGGTGAGCCACTCGCTCAGCTCTTCCCGCAGCGAGCGCTGGAACGTCGACAGCAGCGCCTGCACCACCAGCGGGTGCATGTGCGCCGACAGGGACTGCACGTCCCGCGCGTCACGCTCGGCCACCTCGCCGCGGAAGAGCTGGGCCAGCTCACGGGCCGCGGCGCGCGAGTGCTCGACGAGCACCTTGCGCGCCGCGAGGATCGCGTCCTGCGACAGCGGTACGTCCAGCAGTCGCAGGCCGAGCCGGAGCAGCCCGGTGTCGACGCGGAAGACGTCCTCGCCCTCCTGACGCACGACGTCCATCGCGGCCAGCCGCTCCATGTCCCCGGACGCCAGCGGCCGTCCCGCCCGCCGCTCCAGTTCCCGGCGCGACACCCTCTCCGGCGCCTCCGGTGCCCAGGACGCGACCACCGCGCGGTGGATGGCCAGGTCGTGCGGGCCGAGGTCGGGCGGAAGCTGCCGCAGGTACCGCTCGATCGCCGCCAGGGTCATGCCCTGCTGCTGGAGCTCCTCGATCAGGGCCAGCCGCGCCACGTGCCCGGGGCCGTAGTGCCCCACTCGGCGCGGGCCGATCTCCGGCGGCGGGAGCAGGCCCCTGCTGCCGTAGAAGCGGACGGTGCGGACCGTGACGCCCGTCCGCGCGGCCAGCTCGTCGATGGTGAGGGCCGGCTCGCCGTCCCCGGTCGTGGCGTCCGTCGTCATGTGCAGCAGTATCGCTGTCCCACCAGTGGTGTGAAACATGTGTCGACCATGTGAGAAGAGCCCCGGTGTGACATGAACCATCGCATGGACGGTGATCTCCCTGGGAAGTTGCTGCTTTGGTCTGTACCGCGACTCACCAGGGGTGGTGCGGGCCAGGACCCGCACGAACCCCGGACCCACGAGGTCCGGGCGCACCAGGAAGTGGAACCACCCGTGAGCAAGGAAGCCGTGGAATCGGCACAGGCCACCGTCCGCCCCCAGGCGGACCCGACCCCCGCGGACGCGGGGGACGCCGGCTACAGCAAGGACCTCAAGGCCCGCCACGTCAACATGATCGCCATCGGCGGTGCCATCGGCACGGGCCTCTTCCTGGGCGCCGGCGGCCGCCTGCACACCGCGGGCCCGGCACTCGCCCTGGCCTACCTGGTCTGCGGCGTCTTCGCCTTCTTCGTCGTACGGGCCCTCGGCGAGCTGGTGCTGTACCGGCCGTCCTCGGGGTCCTTCGTGAGCTACGCGCGCGAGTTCCTCGGTGAGAAGGGCGCCTATGTCGCCGGCTGGATGTACTTCCTGAACTGGTCGACCACGGGCATCGCCGACATCACCGCGATCGCCCTGTACACGCACTACTGGAGCATGTTCACCGCGATCCCGCAGTGGGTGCTGGCGCTGATCGCCCTCGCGGTGGTGCTGGCGGTGAACCTGATCTCGGTGAAGATCTTCGGCGAGATGGAGTTCTGGTTCGCGATCATCAAGGTCGCGACCCTGGTCGCCTTCATGCTCGTGGGCATCTTCCTGCTCGCCACCCAGCACGAGGTCGGCGGCGAGAAGCCCGGTCTGAGCGTCATCACCGACCACGGCGGCCTCCTGCCGCAGGGCACGATGCCGGTCGTCCTGGTCATGCAGGGCGTGATCTTCGCGTACGCCGCCCTCGAACTGGTCGGCGTCGCCGCCGGCGAGACCGCCGAGCCGGAGAAGGTCGTCCCGCGCGCGGTGAACTCGATCATGTGGCGCGTGGGCCTGTTCTACGTCGGCTCGGTCGTGCTGCTCGCCCTGCTGCTGCCCGGCTCGGTGTACTCCGCCGACCAGAGCCCGTTCGTCACCGTCCTGTCGAAGATCGGTGTCCCGGCGGCCGGCGACGTGATGAACCTGGTCGTGCTGACCGCCGCCATGTCCTCGCTCAACTCCGGCCTGTACTCCACGGGCCGCATCCTGCGCTCGATGGCCACGGCCGGTTCGGCGCCGAAGTTCACGGCGCGCATGAACCGCAGCCAGGTGCCCTACGGGGGCATCCTGCTGACCTGCGCGGTCTGCGTGCTCGGTGTCGGCCTGAACTACCTGATGCCCAGCCAGGCCTTCGAGATCGTGCTGAACGTCGCCTCCCTCGGCATCGTGAGCACCTGGGTGATCATCATGGTCTGCCACCTGGTCTTCGTCCGCCGCGCCCGCGCGGGCCTGGTGACCCGGCCGCACTTCCGGCTCAGGTTCAGCCCGGTCACCGAGATCGCCACGATCGCCTTCCTGCTGGCCTGCCTCGGCATGATGTGGAACGACCCCGACGTCGGCCGCAAGACCCTCCTGCTCATCCCCCTGATCGCCGTCCTCCTGGTCGCCGGCTGGTTCGGCGTCCGCCGCCGCGTGACCCGGGACACGGACCAGGAGCTGTCCCGGCTGACGTAGTGGTGAGGAGGGGGACGGCCGCGAGCCGCCCCCTCCCGGTGCCGCGGCAGCCGAGGTCCGCCCCGTCGCGAGGGCCTCGACCGCCACGGTACTCGGCCGCCCGGGCGGCCGAGTGATCGAACTCGGTGCGTCCGCGCACCCGCCCCGCGTAGGCTGCGGTCCGGCGGGACCCCGACGGCGGGGTACGGCCACGGGGAGGGCGGGGGATGACCGGACGGACCGGAGTGCCCGAAGCGGCCGGAGCGATCGACGTGCTGGTGCTGGGCGGGGCCGGGGTGGACACGATCGTGTACGTCCCGGAGCTCCCCCTGCCGTACGCCGACAGCTACGGGATCGACTCCGGCATCCTCACCCGCGCCGGGCAGACCGGCGACTTCGTGGCCCTGGGGCTGGACGCGCTGGGCCTGCGCACCCACCACCTGGACCTGGTCGGCGACGACCCGGAGGGCGACCTCGTGCGCGCCCTGCACCGGGAGCGGGGCATCGGGCTGACCGCGCTCCCGGCCCCCGCCGGGACCAAGCGGGCGGTCAACCTCGTCGGCCCCGACGGCCGGCGGCTGTCCCTGTACGACACCAGCCGCGCCCACCCCGGCGACCGTTTTCCGGAGGACACGCTGCGGGCGCTCGCCGGGGCGAGCCGGCACGTCCACGTGACCATCACCCAGCCCTGCGCCCAGGCCCTGCCCGTGCTGGTGGAGTCGGGCGTGCCCCTCTCCACCGACCTGCACGACTGGGACGGCGAGAACCCGTACCACGAGCCGTTCGCACTCGCGGCGGACGTCGTCTTCCTCTCCGTGGCGGCGCTCTGCGACCCCGAGCGGACCCTACGCCGGATCGCCGAGCGGGGGCGGGCCGAGGTCGTCGTCGCCACCGCCGGGGCCGAGGGCGCCTATCTGCTGGCCGACGGCGAGCCGACCCGGATACCGGCGGTGGCCCCGCCCGGACCCGTGGTCGACTCCAACGGCGCGGGGGACGCCTTCGCCGCCGCCTTCCTCTACGGCCGGCTGGCCGGCGAGCCGCCCCCGCGGTGCGCCCGGTACGGGGCGGTGGCCGGCGCCCACGCCTGCACGGTCCCGGCCACCCGCGCCGAGCCGATGGGCCGTGACGCCCTCCTCGCGCGGACGGCCGGCACCGTGTGAGCCGTGCCGGCGTCAGTGCCGGTGCACGTCGTTCGTCGCCTCGATGCGCCGCCACGAACGGGGCCGCGCGACCCGCGTGCCCGTCCCGGCGAGCGAGGCCGCGCGGGCAGCGGGCACGGCCGGCTTCGACGGCGCGAACAGCCAGGTGCCGAACAGCGCGGCCAGCGGCCTGCCCGACACCCGCTCGGCGTACTCCTGGAAGTCGGCCACCGAGGCGTTGCCGTACGCGTGCTCCTTCGGCCAGCCCTTCAGGACGGCGAAGAACGCGTCGTCACCGATCTCCTCGCGCAGCGCCTGGATGGCGAGCGCGCCCCGGTCGTAGACGGCGGCGTCGAACTGGTGGTCCGGGCCCGGGTCACCGGGCGCGACCGTCCAGAACGCGTCGTCGGCCGGGTGGGAGGCGTACACGTAGTCGGCGAGTTCCCGCGGGGTGCCCTCGCCCTCGTGCTCGGACCACAGCCACTGGGCGTATCGCGCGAAGCCCTCGTTGATCCAGATGTCCTTCCAGCCCTTCAGCGACACGTCGTCGCCGTACCACTGGTGGGCAAGCTCGTGCACGACGACCGAGGTGTTGGAGCCGTTCCTGAACTGCTTCGGGCTGTAGTAGACCCGCGTCTGCGTCTCCAGCGCGTACCCGGTGGTGGTGCGGGGAACGTAGCCGCCGGCCGAGGCGAACGGGTACGGCCCGAAGTACCCGCTCAGCCAGTCCACGAGTTCCCCGGTGCGCTCCACGCTCGCGCGTGCGGCACCGTCGTCGTCACCGAGGTCCCTGCTGTAGGCGTTGAGGACCGGCACCCCGCCGTCGGAGGTGCCGGTGGTGATGTCGAACCGCCCGAGGGCGAGTGTGGCCAGATACGTGGCCTGCGGCTTGTTCTGCCGCCAGTTGTAGGTGGTCCAGCCGAGCTTCGACGTGGTCGACTGCAGCGTGCCGTTGGAGATGGCCTGCGTGCCGTCGGGCACGGCCACCGACACGTCGTAGGTGGCCTTGTCGCCGGGGTGGTCGTTGCTCGGGAACCACCACCAGGCGGCCTCGGGCTCGTCGGCGGCCACCGCACCGTCCGGGGTGCGGTGCCAGGTGGTGAACCCGTAGGCGCTCTTGGCCGAGGGCACCCCGCCGTAGCGGACCACGATGGTGACCGGGGTGCCCTTCGCCAGCGGTGTCCCCGGGGTGACGACGAGTTCGTGCTCACCCGACCTCGCGAAGGCCGCCCGGCTGCCGTTGACCCGTACCTCGCTCACGTCCAGCAGGAAGTCCAGGTCGAAGCCGGACAGGTCCTGCGTGGTCCGTGCCAGGATGGTGGCGGTGCCCTGCAACTCGTCCGTCCCCGGCCGGTACCGCAGCCGCAGGTCGTAGTGCGAGACGTCGTAGCCGCCGTTGCCGTAGTCCGGGTAGTAGGGGTCGCCGATGCCCGGCGCGCCCGGGGTGCCACTCGTGGCCGACGCCGGGATCGCCAGCAGGAGGGAGGCCGCCGCCAGTACGCCCGGCGTGATGATTCTGCGGTGCACGTCAGCTCCAAGTCTTCGGGACAGGAAGTCTGTTCGGAGCCCATTGAGTCGCTGTGGCCCCCGGCCTGTCCACGGCACCCGCCGCCACGGGAGCGCCATTCGGCCGCGACACGCCACCCGGCTGCCGTGAAGCCGCCTTATGCGCGGGAGTTGCCGGGGGTACCGTCCGCCCATGCCGACACGCATGCGCTTCACGATCCGGAGAACGCTCGCGACCGCGGCCGTCGCAGCCCTGGCGGCCGTCTTCCCCGCCCCGTCGGGCGCCCACGCCGCGTCGCGGGAGAGCCGTCCGGTCTACTCGTACGCACACGCCGTCCGCGAGGCCGTCTGGGTGGACACCGGCCTCGACGCCGACGGCGACGGACGGACCGACCGGGTGGCCGCCGACATCGTCCGGCCCTCCGAACCGGCCCGGCAGGGCCGCAAGGTGCCGGTCATCATGGACGCCAGCCCGTACTACTCGTGCTGCGGACGCGGCAACGAGAGCCAGCGCAAGACGTACGACGCGCAGGGCCGCGTGGTCCGGATGCCGCTGTTCTACGACAACTACTTCGTGCCCCGGGGGTACGCGTTCGTCGGCGTCGACCTGACCGGTACCAACCGTTCGGACGGCTGCGTCGACGTCGGTGGCCGCGCCGAGATCCAGTCCGCCAAGGCCGTGATCGACTGGCTGAACGGCCGCGCCAGGGCGTACACCAGCCGCACCGGATCCAGGACCGTCGGGGCCGGCTGGACCAACGGCCGGACCGGCATGATCGGCAAGAGCTGGGACGGCACCATCGCCAACGGCGTCGCCGCCACCGGCGTACGGGGCCTGCGGACCATCGTCCCGATCAGTGCCATCTCCTCCTGGTACGACTACTACTTCGCCCAGGGCGCCCCGCTGTACGACGGCGGACCCGACGAACTGGCCGGCTACGTCGAGAACGACGCCGCCCACGCCTACTGCGCGGCCGTCCGGAAGGAACTCGCCGACGGCAGCCCGCGAAGCGGCGACTGGACACCGCTGTGGACCGGACGCGACTACGTCAAGGACGCGGCCGAGGTGCGCGCGAGCGTGTTCCTCGCGCACGGCATGCAGGACCTCAACGTGCGCACCAAGCACTTCGGGCAGTGGTGGGACGCGCTGGCCGCGCACGGTGTCCAGCGCAAGATCTGGCTCTCCCAGACCGGACACGTCGACCCCTTCGACTACCGGCGCGGTGCCTGGGTCGACACCCTGCACCGCTGGTTCGACCACGAACTGCTCGGCTACGACAACGGCGTGGACCGCGAACCGATGGCCGACATCGAACGCCACCCCGACCAGTGGGTCACCTCCCGGGCCTGGCCGCCGCACGGCACCCGGACGACCACCCTGCGTCCGGCCGCGGGCGCACGGGCGGGTGTCGGCACCCTCGGGCTGCGCCCGGCCACCGGCACCGAGACCTTCACCGACGACCCGGCGCTGGGCGAGACCGACTGGGCCGCCCGGCTGACCACCCCCACCCCGGAGAAGGCCGGCTTCCTGACCGCACCGCTCGGCCGCGACCTGCGCCTGTCCGGTTCCTCCCGGGTGACCGTCACCGTCACCCCGACCACCACCTCGGCCCACCTGTCCGCCGTCCTGGTGGACCTCGGTCCGGACACCGTCCGCGACTACGCCGACGCGGCCGAGGGCATCACCACGCTCACCGGCCGCACCTGCTGGGGCGAGAGCACAGCCGGGGACAGCGCCTGTTTCAAGAAGACCGCGGCCAGGACGGTCCGTACCGACTACACGGTGTTCAGCCGGGGCTGGGCCGACCTCGGCCACCACGCCTCGCTCCGCAGGGGCGTGCCGCTCACCCCGGGCAAGGCCGTCACGATGACCCTGGACCTGGCCGCCACCGACCACGTCGTCCCCCGGGGCCACCGGCTGGCACTGGTCGTCGCCGGCACGGACAAGGACCTCATCGACCCGCCGTCCACCCGCCCGGCCCTCACCCTCGACCTGGCCCGTACCTCGGCCCGGCTGCCGCTGACCGGAGGCACCGCGGCGTTCACCCGGGCCACCGCCGGCGGCACGACCGCCGCTCCGGCGCCCCGGCGGCTGACCGGCGTCGGCACACCGGACCTGACGGGGCACCTCCCCGCGCCCTGACCCGTCAGGCGGCCGGGTCCGTCACCAGCCCGGCCGCCTCACGGGCGCATCCCCAGGCCACCGTGATCCCGGCCCCGCCGTGGCCGTAGTTGTGCACCAGCGGCCGCCCGTCGGGCAGCGACCGCCGCTCCAGGCGTACCGCGTCCCGGGCGGGCCGCAGACCCACCCGGTGCGCCAGGACCCGCGCACCGGCGATCTCCGGCCGGATCCGCGCGCACCGCGCGACGATCGCCGCCGCGGTCGCGCGATCCGGTTCCAGCGACCAGTCGTCCTCCTCCGCCGTACCGCCGAGGAGCAGCACACCCGGCTGCGGGATGAAGTACGCCGAGCCGGCGCAGGAGTGGTCGACGGACGTGTACCAGGTGGTGATCCCGGGGTTCTCCACCACCACGAGCTGCCCGCGCACCGGGCGCACCGCCGGGTCCGGCACCAGCGAACGGGAGCCCAGGCCCGTGCAGTTCACCACGGCACCGGCGGGCACGGCCGCCAGGTCGGCCACCTCCCGCTCCTCGGCCGTCCCGCCGGCCTTCGCCAACCGCTCCCGCAGCCATCCCAGATGGACCGGCATGTCGATCACCGGCAGCCGCGCCGCCAGCCCATCGGGCACCGCCCGCAGACCCGGGACCCGGCCCGCCCACTCGCCCAGCTCGTCCAGCCGCGTCCCCGCGTGTACGCCCTCGACCAGGCGTACGCCCGTCTCGCCCGGGCGGGCGGCCAGTTCCCCGTACACGGCGAGGGATTCCAGCGCCCAGGCACCGACCCGCGCCTCGGGCTCGATCCGGTAGGGCCACCACAGCCCGCCCGCCACCGCCGAGGTCGTACGGCCGGCGGGCTCGCGCGCCCACACCCGCACCCGCCGCCCGGACTCGGCCAGCACCACGGCGGTCGTCAGCCCGGCGATCCCGCCACCGACCACGATCACTTCGTCACTCGACTCGCGCGTCACACCAAGACGCTAGGCGAACCCGCCGGGTGGCGCTCACCTGCCCGCGGGTGTGGCAATACTCACAGCATGTCTGCCGCATACGCGACCTTCGGCCTGACACCGGCGATGCGCGCCGGCGGCGTCCTCGCCGACGGCGGCCACGAGGTCCACCGCGATTTCGTGGACTTCGTCGTCGACGGCCGTCCACTGCTGTTCCGGCTCTCCGACCTGGACGCCGTCTCCCCGCTCGCCTCCGACGTCCCCCCGGCCGTCTTCACCGAGCAGGTGCGCGGCCTGCTGCGGGAGACCGAACCCCCGCTCCCCGGCGGCCGGTTCGTGATCTACGGCTGCCCCGAGTGCGCCGACCTGGCCTGCGGCGCGGTGACCGCCGTCATCGAGCGGGACGGCGAGGACTATGTCTGGCGGGACTTCGCCTGGCAGACCGGTGAGCACGCCGATCCGGGACTCAACGGGTACCACGGCATGGGGCCGTTCCGCTTCCGCGGAGCCGAGTACCGGGCCGCGCTCGCCGCCCTCGTCGCGGGCGGCGGCCCGTTCCCGGCCCGCCGCCGGGTGCTGCTGATCGGCGCGCGCGTGGCCGTGCTCGCCCGGCTGGCCGCCGCGCTGCGCACCATCGGCATCGGCGCCGACATCACCCAGGACGCCACCGGCGTGCCCGCCGAGGAACTGCGCGGCTACGGTGCCGTCGCCTTCGGCCGTGCCGTGAGCGAGCCGCAACGGGCGGGCGTGATGGGCGCCTTCGAGCGCGCCGGGGTGGCGGTCGCCAGGGTGGACGGCCTGGCCCCGATCGTCCCGCTGCTCGTCGCGCAGATCGAGCAGGCCCTGCACCGCGGTCCGCTGCCGCGCCGGCTCACCTCGCTGGCCGCCGCCGGCGGCACGGCCGAGGTCGAGGTGACCTCCGCCTGCCGGGTCCGGGTGACCGCGTACCGCCTCGACCGGCTGCACCGCACCCGCGTCCGGGAGGTCTACGACGGCCTGCTGGAACCGGGCCGGCACCGTGTCCCGCTGGACCGGGAGGCGGTCAACGGGGAGTCCTTCGTGGTGGCCCGGACCACGGGGGGCGTGCTGGTGCGCCCGGTCGGCAGGTGAGCGGCGGGCCGCCGCCCCGTTCGGCGGGGAGCCGCGCGGAACGGCGGAAAGCCGGGCGGCACTAGGATCGGCGCTCTGATGACTGCCACCCTCGTCGCCAAGAACCTCGCCGCCGGGCACGGCGACCGCTCCCTCTTCACCGGGCTCGACCTCGTCGTCGCGCCGGGTGACGTGATCGGTCTCGTCGGTGTCAACGGCGCCGGCAAGTCCACGCTGCTGCGCCTGCTCGCCGGTCTGACCCCGCCCGAGCAGGGCGAACTGTGGCTCTCCCCGCCTACCGCGACCGTCGGCCATCTGCCGCAGGAGCCCGAGCGCAGGCCCGGGGAGACCGTCCGGGAGTTCCTGGCCCGCCGTACCGGTGTCGCCGAGGCGCAGCGGGCGATGGACGAGGCCACCGAGGCGCTGGTCGACGGCGCACCCGGCGCCGACGACGCCTACGCGGCGAGCCTCGAGCGCTGGCTCGGCCTCGGCGGTGCCGACCTGGAGGAACGCGCCGGCGAAGTGGCCGACTCGCTGGGCCTCACGGTGGGCCTCGACCAGCCGATGACCTCGCTGTCCGGCGGCCAGGCGGCCCGCGCCGGTCTCGCCTCCCTCCTGCTCTCCCGCTACGACGTGTTCCTCCTGGACGAGCCCACCAACGACCTGGACCTGGACGGACTGGAACGACTGGAGCGCTTCGTCACCGGCCTGCGGCCGGGCACCGTGGTCGTCAGCCACGACCGCGAGTTCCTCGCCCGCACGGTCGACAAGGTCCTCGAACTGGACCTGGCACAGGGCCGGATCCAGCTCTACGGCGGCGGCTACGAGGCCTACCTGGAGGAGCGCGACGTCGCCCGCCGGCACGCCCGCGAGGAGTACGAGGAGTACGCCGACAAGCGCGGCGCCCTCCAGGACCGCGCGCAGATGCAGCGCTCGTGGACGGACAAGGGCGTGCGCAACGCCCGGCGCAAGGCCGGCAACGACAACGACAAGATCGGCCGCAAGTTCCGCAGCGAGGCCAGCGAGAAGCAGGCCGCCAAGGCCCGGCAGACCCAGCGCATGATCGAGCGCCTGGAGGTCGTGGAGGAGCCGCGCAAGGAGTGGGAGCTGCGGATGGAGATCGCGGCCGCCCCGCGGTCGGGAGCGGTCGTGGCCACCCTGCGCGACGCCGAGATCCGGCGCGGCGGCTTCACCCTCGGGCCGGTCTCGCTCCAGATCGACTGGGCGGACCGTGTGGCGGTCACCGGGGCCAACGGCGCGGGCAAGTCCACCCTGCTCGGCGCGCTGCTGGGCCGGATCCCGCCGGACCGCGGGCACGCCGCCCTGGGTTCGGGCGTCCTCGTCGGCGAGGTCGACCAGGCACGCGAGCTGTTCCACGGCTCCGAGTCGCTGCTCGACGCCTTCTGCGCGGCCGTGCCCGACACCGAGCCGGTCGAGGTCCGCACGCTGCTCGCCAAGTTCGGCCTGAAGTCCGCCCACGTGCTGCGCCCGGCCGCGACCCTCTCCCCGGGCGAACGCACCCGCGCGGCCCTGGCGCTGCTCCAGGGCCGCGGCGTCAACCTCCTCGTCCTGGACGAGCCCACGAACCACCTCGACCTGCCCGCCATCGAGCAGCTCGAGTCGGCCCTCGACGCCTATGAGGGCACCCTCCTGCTCGTCACCCACGACCGCCGCATGCTGGACGCGATCCGCGTCACCCGCCGCCTGGAGGTCGCCGCGGGCAAGGTGACCGAGCAGTCGTAGGAGGTGCTGCCGCGGCCGCCCCGGCGGCCGGGCCCGGGGCCGGGGTCGAGCACCCCGGCCCCGGGACGGTCAGCGCCGGCCGTTCTTCGGGTCGAGCAGCCCCGCGCGGCGCAGCGCGTCCGCCATCGCGCTGTTGGCGGGGGCCGGAGCCTGACGGCCGCCCCGGTCACCACCGCGGTCGCCGCCACCGCGGCCCTGCCGCTGTCCCTGGCCGCCCTGCCGCTGCTGGGGCGGGCGGGCGCCGCCGCGCTGCGGACGGCCGCCGCCCTTGCCCTGACCCTGAGGTGCGGCCTCGTCGTCCAGCCGCAGGGTCAGCGCGATCCGCTTGCGCGGGATGTCGACGTCCAGAACCTTCACCTTGACGATGTCACCGGGCTTGACCACGTCCCGCGGGTCCTTGACGAACGTCCGCGACATCGCCGAGACGTGCACGAGACCGTCCTGGTGGACACCGACGTCCACGAACGCGCCGAACGCGGCCACGTTCGTGACCACGCCCTCCAGGACCATCCCGGAGGACAGGTCGGAGATCTTCTCCACGCCGTCCCTGAAGGTGGCCGTCCTGAAGGCCGGACGCGGGTCGCGGCCCGGCTTCTCCAGTTCCTTCAGGATGTCCGTGACGGTCGGCAGACCGAAGGTGTCGTCCACGAAGTCGGCGGGCCGCAGCGAGCGCAGCGCACCGGTGTTGCCGATGAGGGACGCGACGTCCTGCCCCGACGTCTTCACCATGCGCCGCACCACCGGGTAGGACTCCGGGTGCACGCTGGAGAGGTCCAGCGGGTCGTCGCCACCGCGGATGCGCAGGAAGCCCGCGCACTGCTCGTACGCCTTGGGTCCGAGCCTGGGCACCTTCCTCAGCTCCGCGCGCGACCGGAACGGGCCGTTCTGGTCGCGGTGCGCGACGATGTTCTCGGCGAGGCCGGCGGAGACGCCGGACACCCGTGCGAGCAGCGGCACGGACGCCGTGTTGACGTCCACGCCGACACCGTTCACACAGTCCTCGACCACCGCGTCCAGCGAGCGGGACAGCTTCACCTCGGACAGGTCGTGCTGGTACTGGCCGACCCCGATCGACTTCGGGTCGATCTTCACCAGCTCCGCCAGCGGGTCCTGCAGCCGGCGCGCGATGGAGACCGCGCCGCGCAGCGACACGTCCATGTCGGGCAGTTCCTGCGAGGCGTAGCTGGAGGCCGAGTACACGGACGCGCCCGCCTCGGACACCATCACCTTGGTGAGCTTGAGTTCAGGGTGCTTCGAGATCAGTTCGGCGGCGAGCCTGTCGGTCTCCCGGGAGGCCGTGCCGTTGCCGATCGCGATCAGGTCGACCGCGTGCCGCTCGGCGAGCCGCGCCAGCCCGGCGATCGCCTCGTCCCACCTGTTGGCCGGGACGTGCGGGTGGATCACGTCCGTGGCGACGACCTTGCCGGTGGCGTCCACCACGGCGACCTTCACGCCCGTGCGGAAGCCGGGGTCCAGGCCCAGCGTCGCGCGCGTACCGGCCGGCGCGGCCAGCAGCAGGTCGCGCAGGTTCGCCGCGAAGACGTTCACCGCCTCGTCCTCGGCGGCCGTCCGCAGCCGCAGCCGGAGGTCGATGCCCAGGTGGACCAGGACCCGGGTGCGCCAGGCCCAGCGGACCGTGTCCTTCAGCCAGGTGTCGGCGGGGCGGCCGCGGTCGGCGATGCCGAAGCGGTGCGCGATGACGCCCTCGTACGAGGACGGCCCCTCGGTGGCCTCCTCGGGCTCCAGGACGAGGTCCAGGACCTCCTCCTTCTCGCCGCGCAGCATGGCGAGAACGCGGTGCGAGGGCAGCTCGGTGAACGGCTCGGCGAAGTCGAAGTAGTCCGCGAACTTGGCGCCCGCGTCCTCCTTGCCCTCGCGCACCTTGGCGGACAGCCGCCCGCGCACCCACATGCGCTCGCGCAGCTCGCCGATCAGGTCGGCGTCCTCGGAGAACCGCTCGGTCAGGATGGCCCGTGCGCCCTCCAGCGCGGCCTGCGCGTCGGCGACGCCCCTGTCCGCGTCCACGAACGCGGCGGCGGCCGCCTGCGGGTCGACCGTCGGATCGCCCAGCAGCCCCTCGGCGAGCGGTTCGAGGCCCGCCTCGCGCGCGATCTGCGCCTTGGTGCGCCGCTTGGGCTTGTAGGGGAGGTAGACGTCCTCCAGCCGTGCCTTGGTCTCGGCGCCGCGGATCCGCGCCTCGAGCTCCTCGGTGAGTTTGCCCTGCTCGCGCACCGACTCCAGGATCGCCGTCCGACGCTCCTCCAGCTCCCGCAGGTAGCGCAGCCGCTCCTCGAGCGTGCGCAGCTGCGCGTCGTCGAGCATCTCGGTCGCTTCCTTGCGGTAGCGGGCGATGAAGGGCACCGTCGAACCGCCGTCGAGCAGTTCGACCGCGGCCCTCACCTGCCGCTCCCGTACGCCGAGTTCCTCGGCGATCCTGCTTTCGATGGACCCTACGAGGGGTGTCGTCACGATCCCGTACCGCCTTCTCCACTGAGGTTGCGCGGCAATTGTGGCAGGTGACGCCGACAACCGGGGATCAGGGCGACACGCGGCGGGCCGCCGGCCGGGGTCTCGCCCCGCCCGGCCGGATCGCGGGCCGCGCACCCGCCCGGGCGGGGCGCCCTGCCACCGAGAACGGCCCGCGGCCGCCCCGCGGCGCCGGATCGCCGCTCGGGCCACCGGGCACCCGGTGGCGAACCTGTGCGCCGGGAGCCGGTTCAGCCCGCGGTGGTCCAGGTGAAGCGCGGTTGCCGGCGTTCCAGGAACGCGGCGACGCCCTCGGCCGTGTCGCCGCTGCAGCGCGCCCGATCCGCCCAGTGGGTGTCCCGGTCCGTGCGGCCGTCGGCGAACTCCTTGGCGGCGGCCTGGGTGAGCTGGGAACGCGACGCCAGGACGCGTGTCAGCTCGGTGACGCGCTTGTCCAGTTCGCCTTCGGGCAGCACCTCGTCCACGAGCCCGGTGCGCAGCGCGCGCCCGGCGTCGATCAGTTCGGCCGTGAAGAGCAGGTACTTGGCGGTGGCCGGCCCCACCAGGGACACCAGGCGCCGGGTGGACGACGACGGATAGACGATGCCGAGCCGGGCCGGGGTCACCCCGAACAGGGTGCCCTCCTCCGCGAGCCGCAGATCGCAGGCGGCGGCTAGCTGGGCCCCGCCGCCCACACAGTGGCCGCGGATCGCGGCCAGGGTCGGCACCGGGAAGGCGGCCAGGGCCTCCTCGGCGGCCACGGCCAGCCCCTGCGCCTCGAGCGGCGACCCCTGGAGCGTGGAGATGTCGGCTCCGGCGCAGAAGGTGCCGCCCTCGCCGGTCAGCACCAGGGCCCGCACGCCCGGGTCGCCCGCCAGTTCCTCCAGCAACGGTGGCAGGGCCCGCCACATCGCGGCCGTCATGGCGTTGCGCTTGGCCTGATGACGGATCACGACCGTGGCGACGGAGTCGGTGACCTGGTGCGAAAGCTGGGGCTCCATGAGGCCGGATGCTATCCGCCCCGCCCCGGGGCCCGGCCGGGCGGGCGCGCGGCCGGGCGGATGCCGCGCGCGTCGCGGCGGACGGCGCGCGCCAAACCCGTACAACCCGAATAGTTCGTGAATCGTGCACGAGAGGGAACAGGAACTGTCCCGCGCCTGCCGGTGTCATACGCAGGCGGTCATAACCGTTCGATAAGAGCTGACTTCTGTTCAGCCCTCGGGAGTGGAGCGCGTCGTTACCAACACTCGACGTGTGGTGACAATCGAGCGCGAGGGTGGCGACCGGACGATGGACGACCACGGGCGTGGGGACGGCGGCCCGCGCCCGGCGGGAGCCGCCGAGCGGCCGCCCGGTCCACTGCCGTACGAGGGAGTCTGGCGGTTCACCGCGGCCGCCGTGGACGCATCCGTCCCGCAGGCCCGGCACGCCGTACGGGATCTGCTGCTGCGGCAGGGCGTACCGGTCGGCGACGACACGGTGTACGGCCTGCTGCTGATCGTCTCCGAGCTGGTCACGAACGCGGTCCGGCACGCGGCGCTGCTGTCGCCGATGCTCGCCGTGGAGGTGGCCGTCGGCGCGGAGTGGGTGCGGGTGTCGGTGGAGGACAACCACCCCTACCGGCCCACGGCCCTGGAGGCCGACCACGGCCGGACCGGCGGCCGGGGACTGCTGCTGGTGCGCGAGGTGGCCCGGGAGGCGGGCGGAGCGGTCGACGTGGAGCACACGGCCGCCGGCGGCAAGGTGATCTGGGCCGCCCTGCCGCTCAAGCCGCCGGCACTCGCCTGAGGGCCGTCCCCCGATCCCCGGCGGGCGTACGGCGACGGCTGCGGCACCTCGCCGCGTTGTCGGATCGCCCGAACACGCCCGGTGCGAGGACGGCCCTCCGTCCTGAGACGCCCCGCGTCCGACGCCGTGCGCCGATCCACCGGGGCTCGCGGGACAGCCGTCAGCACCGCGTCGGCCGAGGTCCGCCCCGTCGCGGCGCCCGCCGGGCGCACCCGCCGCACCGGCCAGGAGCCCGGGCGCACCCGGCGACAGGGTCTCCGGCCGGCACGCCGGGAGCACTCACCGGACGCCGCTCCTCGGCGGGCAGGGCCAGACCGGCGCGGCACCGGGTCTGCGAACCGGATCGGGCCGGACCAAGGAGCCTGGCGCCTACCAGCCCGCGGACTGCCCCGTCAGCTCCCTGATCGCCGGGCGGGCCGCGTCCAGTACGGTCATGAACCACGCCGAGAACGGGTCCCGGGCGTGCCGCTCTGCCAGCTCGGCCGCCGTCACGAAGGCCGTCGAACCGACCTCCTCGGAGTCCGGCGCCGGCGGCGCCTGCACCATGCCGACGAACAGGTGGTTGAACTCCTGCTCGACCAGGCCCGAGGCCGGGTCCGGGTGGTTGTAGCGGACCGTGCCCGCCTCCGCCAGCAGCGACGGTGAGACCCCCAGCTCCTCGTGGGTCCGCCGGGCCGCCGCGGCGAAGGGCGCCTCCCCGGGATAGGGGTGGCCGCAGCAGGTGTTGGACCACACGCCGGGGGAGTGGTACTTGCCCAGCGCCCGCTGCTGGAGCAGCAGTCTGCCCTGCTCGTCGAAGAGGAACACGGAGAAGGCGCGGTGCAGCCGTCCCGGCGGCTGGTGGGCGGCGAGCTTCTCCGCCGTGCCGATCGTCACGCCCTTCTCGTCGACCAGTTCGAGCAAAATCGCCTCTGCGGTGCCGTTCGACGAGCTGTGCGTCTCGGTGGCAGGTGTGATCGGCATACCCATCCTTCGCCTCGGTCTTGCGCCTCAAGTCTGCCGTACGAATCCGGCACTCCCGGCACTTCCGTGCACGTCCGCATGTCCTGCGCGGTGCGGTGTCCGAGTGGGACCCCGGTGATTCATCGTGCCCGGAGCCGCCCGCCGGGAACCGTCCACCGGGCCCGAACGGACGTGCCTACGGAGGCGGGGGGCCCGCGGTCAGTGGCACAGCCGTGCCTCGTGCTCCGCGTGCCCGCCCGGTTCGAGCTGGAAGGTGCAGTGCTCCACGTCGAAGTGGTGGCCGAGGCAGCCCTGGAGCTCGTGCAGCATCTTCTCGTTGCCTATGGCGTTCAGCACCTCCGAGCTGACCACCACGTGCGCCGACAGCACCGGCATGCCCGAGGTGATCGTCCAGGCGTGCAGATCGTGCACGTCCTCCACGCCGTCCAGCGCCAGGATGTGCGAGCGCACCTCGGCCATGTCGACGTCCTTCGGGGCGGCCTCCAGCAGGACGTCCAGCGTCTCGCGCAGCAGCCTCACCGTCCTCGGGACGATCATCAGCCCGATGACCAGCGAGGCGATCGGGTCGGCCGCCTGCCAGCCCGTGGTCAGGATCACGGCCGCCGAGATCAGCACCGCCACCGAGCCCAGCGCGTCCGCGGCCACCTCCAGGAAGGCGCCGCGCACGTTCAGGCTCTCCTTCTGCCCGCGCATCAGCAGCACGAGCGAGACCGAGTTCGCGACCAGGCCGAACAGACCGAACACGATCATCAGGCCGCCCTCGGTGTCCGCGGGCGTGAGGAAGCGCTGGATCGCCTCGAAGAGCACGTAGCCGCCGACGCCGAGCAGCAGCAGGCAGTTGGCCAGTGCGGCGAGGATCTCGGCGCGGGCGAGACCGAAGGTGCGGTTGGTGCTCGGCGGGCGGTTGGCGAAGTGGATCGCGAGCAGCGCCATGCCCAGGCCCAGCGCGTCGGTCGCCATGTGGGCCGCGTCCGCGATCAGGGCGAGCGAGTCCGCGAGGAGACCACCGGCGATCTCCACCACCATGATCGTGAGCGTGATGCCCAGCGCCACCCGAAGCCGGCCGCGATAGGCGGCCGCGGCCGTACCCGTGGGCGGCGCGTGGCTGTGCGCGTGCCCGTGGTCGTGCCCTGCCCCCATGAGAGAACCACCCTTCCGTGTTGCGCGCGTGGTCACAGTCAACTACGGGTGGGGGGTATCGGGCAACGCGGCACTGAACACCGTTGTCATCTGCCCTGACCTGCGGAAACAAGCGGCAGGTCAGACAGTGCGGGGCTGTCCGGCGGCCGTGTTCCGGCTCACTCGCCGTGGTGCAGCCGCCAGCCCGCCCAGGCCGACTCGATCATCTCCCGCACCCCCAGCCGGGCCCGCCAGTCCAGCGCCTTGGCGGCCCGCTCGGCGGAGGCGACCGCGCGCGGCGCGTCCCCGGGCCGGCGCCCCTCGACCAGCGCGGGTCGCCGGTCGCCGGTGACCTCCCCGATGGCCGTGACCATCTCCCGCACGGAGACCCCCTCGCCGCGGCCGATGTTCAGCGTCAGGTCGCCCGGGCGGCCACACCCGGCGAGCCGCCGGGCCGCCGCCAGATGGGCGTCGGCGAGGTCGGCGACGTGGATGTAGTCACGCACGCAGGTGCCGTCCGGCGTCGGGTAGTCGTCACCGAAGATCCGCGGGGCCTCGTCCCGGGTGAGCCGGTCGAAGACCATCGGCACGATGTTGAACACACCGGTGTCCGCGAGCTCCGGCGCGGCCGCCCCCGCCACGTTGAAGTAGCGCAGGCACACCGTGGAGATCCCGTGCGCCCGCCCGGCCGCGCGCACCAGCCACTCCCCGGCCAGCTTGGTCTCGCCGTAGGGGTTCACCGGGGCGCAGGGGGTGTCCTCGGTGATCAGGTCCACGTCCGGGTTGCCGTACACGGCCGCCGACGAGGAGAACAGCATCCGGTCGATCCCGGACCCGGCCATCGCGTCCAGCAGGGTGGCCAGGCCGCCCACGTTCTCCCGGTAGTAGCGGGTGGGCTGCGCCACGGACTCGGCGACCTGCTTGCGCGCCGCGAGATGCACCACACCCGTCACGCCGTGCTCGGCGAAGACCCGCTTGAGCAGGTCCCCGTCGAGCGTCGAGCCCTCGACGAGCGGGACGCCCGCCGGGAGCCGCGCCGGCACCGCGGCCGACAGGTCGTCCAGCGCCACGACGCTCTCGCCGGCGCCGGTCATGGCCCGTGCCACGTGCGCCCCGATGTATCCGGCTCCGCCGGTGATCAGCCAGGTCATGGTCGCCCACCCTATGCCGAAGCGGGCAGGTGTCCGCGATGCCGGAGGATGCCCGGGTCTGCGCCGCGCGGTTTGTGGGGCGGGCCCCGCATCCCCGATGATGATCGCGGCAAAGGAGTGGGCAGCCCCCGTGGACCGGGCCGTGAACGACCGGTGAACACGGGCTTCCGCCCATCCGATAGCCTCTGCCGACATGCCGCCCGGGTGCCGCAGGCAGGGGCGCCCCACCACGCAGAAGACCGGCGCCCCCCGTGCCGGCACCCAGGGAGTGAGTTTCGGTTGTCGACCGCCATCGTCACCGGTCAGCCGGTCCCCGGATCGTCGCTCGAGAGTGATCTGCGGTCCCTCGGCTTCGACGTGCGCATGGCCGCCGACGCCGCCGAGGCGCAGACCCTGCTCGCCGAGGTGCCCGCCGGACGGCGCGTGGCCCTGGTCGACGCCCGCTTCGTGGGCCACCCGCACGCCCTGCGCCTCGGTCTCACCGACCCGCGCTTCGCGCTCGCGGCCGTGCCCGGAGCCGTCACCGCCCAGCCGGAGGCCCGCCCGGCACTGACCCGGGCGCTGGCCCGCGAGAGCGCCGCGAGCGGCAGCACCGCGGAGCCGGCCGCCCCCGCGCGGGTGACGGCGGGCGCGGCGGACACCGCATCCGTCGCCGACCGCGTCGTCACCGTGCTCGACGCCGACGAGGCCGGTGTGCACCACCCCGAGCTGGGCAGCCTGGTCGCCGCCGTCCCGGCCGACCCGCAGGCCCGCAACGAGGCGCGGCAGGCCGTCGCCGCCGTGGACGACGAGGCCGTGCGCCTGAGGTCGGCCGTGAAGTCCCGCGACGGCTTCTTCACCACCTTCTGCATCAGCCCGTACTCGCGCTACCTCGCCCGCTGGTGCGCCCGCCGGGGCCTGACCCCCAACCAGGTCACCACCGCCTCCCTGCTCACCGCCCTGATAGCCGCGGGCTGCGCGGCGACCGGCACCCGGTCCGGCTTCGTCGCGGCCGGTGTCCTGCTGATCGCCTCGTTCGTGCTGGACTGCACCGACGGCCAGCTCGCCCGCTACGCCCTGAAGTACTCCACGCTCGGCGCCTGGCTCGACGCCACCTTCGACCGGGCCAAGGAGTACGCCTACTACGCCGGCCTCGCCCTCGGCGCGGCCCGTGGCGGCGACGACGTCTGGGCGCTGGCGCTGGGCGCGATGATCCTGCAGACCTGCCGGCACGTCGTGGACTTCTCCTTCAACGAGGCCAATCACGACGCGACCGCCAACACCAGCCCCACCGCGGCCCTCTCCGACAGGCTGGACAGCGTCGGCTGGACGGTCTGGCTGCGCCGGATGATCGTCCTGCCGATCGGAGAGCGCTGGGCGATGATCGCCGTCCTCACCGCGCTCACCACCCCGCGCATCACCTTCTACGTGCTGCTCGCCGGCTGCGCCTTCGCCGCGACGTACACCACGGCCGGCCGTGTGCTGCGCTCGGTGACCCGCAGGGCGAGTCGCACCGACCGGGCCGCCCGGGCGCTGGCCGACCTCGCCGACAACGGCCCGCTCGCCTCGTACCTGGCACGTGCCACCCCGGTCCGCCTCGGCGCCCCGCTGCCGGTGGCCCTGGCGGGCACCGCCGTGCTCGCCCTCTCCCTCTTCTCCGGCCCGGCCTGGGCGCCCGTGGCCGGTGCCGCCGTCTACGCCGTCACCGCCGGCCAGGCCCTGCGCCGCCCCCTCAAGGGCGCCCTCGACTGGCTGCTTCCGCCGCTGTTCCGCGCCGCCGAATACGGCACCGTGCTGGTACTGGCGGCCCACGCGGACGTGAACGGAGCCCTTCCCGCGGCTTTCGGCCTGGTGGCGGCCGTCGCCTACCATCACTACGACACGGTGTACCGCATCCGCGGCAACGCCGGAGCGCCCCCGGCCTGGCTGGTGCGCGCCATCGGGGGGCAGGAGGGCCGGACGCTGCTCGTCACCGTCCTGGCCGCGGTGCTCACCGCCTCGCAGTTCAAGGCCGCGCTCACGGTCCTCGCCGTGGCCGTCGCCGTGCTGGTGCTCGTCGAGAGCATCCGCTTCTGGGTGTCCGCAGGGGCGCCCGCCGTACACGACGAAGGAGAACCCGCATGATCGGCCTCGTGCTGGCGGCCGGCGCCGGACGGCGTCTGCGCCCCTACACCGACAGCCTTCCCAAGGCTCTGGTGCCGGTGGGCCCCGCGGGCATAGAGGGCGAGCCGACGGTTCTGGACCTCACCCTCGGCAACTTCGCCGAGATCGGCCTGACCGAGGTCGCGGTCATCGTCGGCTACCGCAAGGAGGCCGTGTACGAGCGCAAGGCGGCCCTGGAGGAGAAGTACGGCCTCAAGCTCACCCTCATCGACAACGACAAGGCCGAGGAGTGGAACAACGCCTACTCCCTGTGGTGCGGCCGGGACGCCCTCAGGGACGGTGTGATCCTCGCCAACGGCGACACCGTGCACCCGGTCTCGGTGGAGCGCACGCTGCTCGCGGCCCGCGGTGAGGGCAAGCGGATCATCCTCGCGCTGGACACCGTGAAGTCCCTCGCGGACGAGGAGATGAAGGTGATCGTGGACCCCGAGGGGGGCGTCCGGAAGATCACCAAGCTGATGGACCCCGCCGAGGCCACCGGTGAGTACATCGGTGTCACCCTCATCGAGGGCGACGCGGCCCCCGAACTGGCCGACGCCCTGAAGACGGTCTTCGAGACCGACCCCCAGCAGTTCTACGAGCACGGCTACCAGGAGCTGGTGAACCGCGGCTTCCGGATCGACGTCGCGCCGATCGGCGACGTGCAGTGGGTGGAGATCGACAACCACGACGACCTCGCCCGCGGACGGGAGATCGCGTGCCAGTACTGACCCGGCTGATCCCCTCACCGGTCGTCGTGGACATCCGCCCGGGTGCCCTCGACGACCTGGCCGGGGTCCTCGCCGACGAGCGCATCTCGCAGTCCGGCCGGCTCGCCGTCGCCGTCAGCAACGGCTCGGGTGCCCGGCTGCGCGAGCGCCTCGCCCCGTCGCTGCCCGGCGCCACCTGGTACGAGGTCGGCGGCGGCACCATCGACGACGCGGTCCGGCTGGCGAGCGACATAAGGGCCGGCCGCTACGACGCCGTCGTCGGGCTCGGCGGCGGGAAGATCATCGACTGCGCCAAGTTCGCCGCGGCGCGGGTCGGGCTGCCGCTGGTCGCCGTCGCCACCAACCTCGCGCACGACGGCCTGTGCTCGCCGGTGGCGACCCTCGACAACGACGCGGGCCGCGGCTCGTACGGCGTGCCGAACCCGATCGCGGTCGTCATCGACCTCAGCGTGATCCGGGAGGCACCCGTCCGCTTCGTGCGCTCCGGCATCGGCGACGCCATCTCCAACATCTCCGCGGTCGCGGACTGGGAGCTGGCCAACCGGGTCAACGGCGAGAAGATCGACGGTCTCGCCGCCGCCATGGCCCGGCAGGCCGGCGAGGCGGTGCTCCGGCACCCCGGCGGTGTCGGCGACGACGCCTTCCTGCAGGTGCTGGCCGAGTCCCTCGTGCTCACCGGCATCGCCATGTCCGTGTCCGGCGACTCCCGCCCCTCCTCCGGGGCGTGCCACGAGATCAACCACGCGTTCGACCTGCTCTACCCGAAGCGGGCCGCCGCCCACGGCGAGCAGTGCGGCATCGGCGCCGCCTTCGCGATGTACCTGCGCGGAGCGCACGAGGAGGCGGCGACCATGGCCCGCGTCCTGCGCCGGCACGGCCTCCCGGTGCTGCCGGAGGAGATCGGCTTCTCGGTGGACGAGTTCGTCCGCGCCGTGGAGTTCGCTCCGGAGACCAGGCCCGGCCGCTACACGATCCTCGAACACCTCGACCTCACGACGAACCAGATCAAGGACACCTACGCCGACTATGTCAAGGCCATCGGTAGCTGAACTCCGTCCGGTCGTCCACCCCGTCGGGGTGAAGGACCGGCGCAGCGGTGAGCACTGGGGAGGACGCCTCTACATGCGAGAGGTGTCCCTGCGCGTCGACCGCTACCTGGTGAACACCCGGGTCACGCCCAACCAGCTCACGTACCTGATGACCCTCTGCGGGGTGCTCGCGGCCCCGGCGCTGCTGGTGCCGGGGATCACGGGTGCCCTGCTCGGCGTGGTCGCCACCCAGCTCTACCTGCTGCTGGACTGCGTCGACGGCGAGGTCGCCCGCTGGAAGCAGCAGTACTCGCTCAGCGGGGTCTACCTGGACCGGGTCGGTGCCTACCTCACCGACGCGGCCGTCCTGGTCGGCCTCGGTCTGCGCGCCGCCGACCTGTGGGGCGGCGGCCGGATCGACTGGCTGTGGGCCTTCCTCGGCACGCTCGCCGCCCTGGGCGCCATCCTGATCAAGGCCGAGACCGACCTGGTCGGCGTGGCCCGGCACCAGGCCGGGAAGCCGCCGGTGCAGGACGCGGCGGCCGAGCCGCGTTCCTCCGGCATGGCGCTGGCCCGCCGCGCGGCCGCGGCGCTGAAGTTCCACCGGCTGATCCTCGGTATCGAGGCCGCCCTGCTGATCCTGGTCCTGGCGATCGCCGACCAGATCCACGGCGACCTGTTCTTCACCCGGCTCGGCACCGCCGTCCTCGCGGGCATCGCCCTGCTGCAGACGGTGCTGCACCTGGTGTCCATCCTGGCGTCCAGCAGGCTGAGGTGAGTGCCATGAAGGTCGGCGCGGTCGTCATCACCATGGGCAACCGGCCCGAGGAGCTGCGGGCCCTGCTCGACTCCGTCGCCAAGCAGGACGGCGACCCCGTCGAGGTGGTCGTGGTCGGCAACGGTTCGCCCGTCCCGGACGTCCCCGAGGGCGTGCGGACCGTGGAACTGCCCGAGAACCTGGGCATCCCCGGCGGCCGCAACGTCGGCATAGCGGCCTTCGGGCCGGCCGGCCGCGACGTCGACATACTGCTCTTCCTGGACGACGACGGCCTGCTGGCCCGGCACGACACGGCCGAGCTGTGCCGCGAGGCGTTCACGGCCGACCCGGAGCTCGGCATCATCAGCTTCCGCATCGCCGACCCCGGGACCGGCGAGACCCAGCGCCGGCACGTGCCCCGGCTGCGCGCCTCCGACCCGATGCGCTCCTCCCGGGTCACCACCTTCCTCGGCGGTGCCAACGCCGTCCGCACCCGGGTCTTCGCCGACGCCGGCGTCCTCCCGGACGAGTTCTTCTACGCCCACGAGGAGACCGACCTGGCCTGGCGGGCCCTCGACGCCGGCTGGATGATCGACTACCGGTCCGACATGGTGCTCCACCACCCGACGACCGCGCCCTCGCGGCACGCGGTGTACCACCGCATGGTCGCCCGCAACCGGGTCTGGCTGGCCCGCCGCAACCTGCCCGCCCTCCTGGTCCCGGTGTACCTCGGGGTCTGGCTGCTGCTCACCCTGGCGCGCCGGCCCTCGGGGCCGGCCCTGAGGGCCTGGTTCGGCGGCTTCAAGGAAGGGTGGACCAGTCCCTGCGGACCCCGGCGCCCGATGCGCTGGCGTACGGTGTGGCGGCTGACCCGACTGGGCCGGCCCCCGGTGATCTGACAAGCTCGACCGTACGGGCCGGCACCCCGGCCGGTCCGCAGGCCTCGACGACGCTACCGTGCAAGACGTACTCGAAGACGAAAGCTTCCATCCGTGAGTGAGACAACGCATGACGCCGGAGTCGCGGTGACCACGGTCCCGTCGCCCGACGAGGGGCTGACGGCGGCCGGGCTCGCCGCCAAGTACGGGCTCGCCGTGAGCGGCGCCCGGCCCTCGCTCGCCGAGTACGTGCGCCAGCTCTGGGGGCGCCGTCACTTCATCCTGGCCTTCTCCCAGGCGAAGCTGACCGCCCAGTACAGCCAGGCCAAGCTGGGCCAGCTCTGGCAGGTGGCGACCCCGCTGCTCAACGCGGCGGTCTACTACTTCATCTTCGGCGTCATCCTGCACGCGAGCCGCGGGATGTCCCCGGACGTGTACATCCCGTTCCTGGTGACGGGCGTGTTCGTGTTCACCTTCACGCAGAGCTCGGTCATGACCGGTGTCCGCGCGATCTCCGGGAACCTGGGCCTGGTGCGCGCCCTGCACTTCCCGCGCGCCGCGCTGCCCGTCTCCTTCTCGCTGCAGCAGCTCCAGCAGCTCCTGTTCTCGATGATCGTGATGTTCATCGTGACGATCGCGTTCGGCAGCTACCCGGGCCCGTCCTGGCTGCTGATCGTCCCGGTGCTGGTGCTGCAGTTCCTGTTCAACACCGGTCTCGCGCTGATCGTCGCCCGCCTGGGTGCCAAGACCCCGGACCTCGCCCAGCTCATGCCGTTCGTCCTGCGCACCTGGATGTACGCCTCCGGTGTCATGTTCTCCATCAGCAAGATGATGGCGGGCCGCCCCGAATGGGTGGTCCGGATGCTGCAGGTCAACCCGGCCGCGGTCTACATGGACCTGATGCGCTTCGCGCTGATCGACGGCTACGACGCCTCGAACCTGCCACCCCACGTGTGGGCCATCGCCCTGTTCTGGGCCCTGGTCGTCTTCGCCGGTGGTTTCGTGTACTTCTGGAAGGCGGAGGAGAGGTACGGCCGTGGCTGACACCAACTCCCAGGAAACCCCGGACCCGCGCCCCACCGTCATCGCGGACGAGCTGCACATCGTCTACCGGGTCAACGGCGCCAGGACCGGCAGGGGCAGCGCCACCGCCGCCCTCAGCCGGATACTCGGGCGCGGCTCCGACGACGGGGAGCGCGGCGTGCGCAAGGTGCACGCGGTGCGCGGGGTCTCCTTCGTCGCCCGCCGCGGTGAGGCGATCGGCCTCATCGGATCCAACGGCTCCGGCAAGTCCACGCTGCTGCGCGCCATCGCCGGACTGCTCCCGGCCGAGAGCGGCAGGGTCTACACCGACGGCCAGCCCTCCCTGCTCGGTGTCAACGCGGCCCTGATGAACGACCTCACCGGCGAACGCAACGTCATCCTCGGCGGACTCGCCATGGGCATGTCCCGCGAGCAGGTCAAGGAGCGCTACCAGGACATCGTCGACTTCTCCGGCATCAACGAGAAGGGCGACTTCATCACCCTGCCGATGCGGACCTACTCCTCCGGCATGGCGGCCCGGCTGCGTTTCTCCATCGCCGCCGCCAAGGACCACGACGTCCTCATGATCGACGAGGCGCTGGCCACCGGTGACCGCAAGTTCCAGAAGCGCTCGGAGGCGCGGATCCGGGAACTGCGCAAGGAGGCCGGCACGGTCTTCCTGGTCAGTCACAACAACAAGTCCATCCGCGACACCTGCGATCGCGTCCTGTGGCTGGAACGCGGCGAACTGCGCATGGACGGACCCACCGAAGAGGTCCTCAAGGAGTACGAGAAGTTCGCGGGCAAGTGACCCCTTTCGGCCAGGGCCCCGCCGGAACCTCTCCGGCGGGGCCCCGCGTCTGCAAAGGAAACGTCAACTCGCGCATGACGTAGGAATCTTGACACCAATCGGTGTGTTGTTGTGATGCGCCGGACACCCCGCCGGTCCAAGCTGCGTCGTACAACGTAAGCTGTACCGGTCCCGGAAAGCGGCACATGGGGCGATAATGCGCGACACCCTCCGCCGGGCCGCCCCGCGGAGGGCCAGGCGGCGTGTCCGAAATAGTGTGTATCGGATCGGCAGTGTAGAACGGGAGATGTGACGGCAATGGCTACGGAAACTCCCCAGCTCAGCGCAGCATGTGCCGTCCACGCCCAGGGCGGCCCGCGGTGACGGGAACCCGCACGGCGCCGGACCTGGAGCGTGCCACCCTCGACAAGGCCGCGAGCGAGAACTTCCCCGTGGCCCCCTTCTTCCTTCCCCGGGCCCGGCGCGACGACCTCATGGCCGTGTACGGCTTCGCCCGCCTGGTGGACGACATCGGCGACGGCGACCTGGCCCCCGGCGGAGCCGACGCCCGCGCCCTCGGGGTGCCGCCCGCCGAGGCCGGGGACCGGCTGGTCCTCCTCGACGCTTTCGAGGCCGATCTGCGCCGGGTCTTCGACGGCACCCCGCGCCACCCGCTGCTGCGCCGCCTGCAGCCCACGGCACGCCGCCGCTCGCTCACCCCCGAGCCGTTCCTCGGCCTCATCGCCGCCAACCGCCAGGACCAGCTCGTGCGGCGCTACGAGACCCACGACGACCTCCTCGCCTACTGCGAGCTGTCCGCGAACCCCGTCGGCCGGCTCGTCCTCGCCGTCACCGGCACCGCGACCCCCGAGCGGATCCGGCGGTCCGACGCGATCTGCACCGCGCTGCAGATCGTCGAGCACCTCCAGGACGTCGCGGAGGACCTCGGCCGTGACCGGATCTACCTGCCGGCCCACGACATGAAGCGTTTCCACGTCCAGGAGACCGACCTCGCCGCGAAAACCGCGAGCGCTTCGGTGCGTGCCCTGGTTGCATACGAGGCACAACGCGCCCGCGATCTGCTGAATGAAGGCGCCCCCCTGGTGGGTAGCGTCCACGGCAGGTTGAAGCTGCTGCTCGCGGGGTTCGTGGCGGGGGGAAGGGCGGCGGTCCGGGCGATCGCCGCCGCCGATTACGACGTACTTCCCGGCCCGCCCAAGCCCGGCAAGCTCCAGTTGCTGCGTGAGGCGGGCGCGACTCTGCGAGGAGAGGGGTGATCCGGACCGTGGAGTCTGTGCCGCACGTGTCCGCACCGGTACTCGCCGCCTACGGCTACTGCGAGGCCGTCACCGGGCAGCAGGCCCGCAACTTCGCCTACGGCATCCGGCTGCTGCCGACGCCCAAGCGGCGCGCCATGTCCGCCCTGTACGCGTTCTCCCGGCGTGTCGACGACATCGGCGACGGCGGCCTGCCGGGGGAGGTGAAGGTCGCGCGGCTCGAGGACACCCGGGAACTGCTCACCCGGATCCGCGCCGGTGAGGTCGAGGAGGACCACACCGACCCGGTGGCGGTGGCCCTCGCCCATGCCGCGCGCGCCTTCCCGATCCCGCTGGGCGGTCTGGACGAGCTGATCGACGGCGTCCAGATGGACGTGCGCGGCGAGACCTACGAGACCTGGGACGACCTGAAGGCCTACTGCCGCTGCGTGGCCGGTGCCATCGGCCGCCTCTCGCTCGGTGTCTTCGGCACGGAGCCGGGGACGCGCGGCGCCGAGCGCGCCCCCGAGTACGCCGACACGCTGGGCCTCGCGCTGCAGCTCACCAACATCCTCCGCGACGTCCGTGAGGACGCCCAGGGCGGACGCACCTACCTGCCCGCCGACGACCTGGCGAAGTTCGGCTGCTCGGCCGGCTTCGACGGGCCCACTCCACCGCGGGGCTCGGACTTCGCCGGCCTCGTGCACTTCGAGGTGCGACGGGCCCGTGCCCTGTTCGCCGAGGGCTACCGGCTGCTCCCCATGCTCGACCGGCGCAGCGGCGCCTGCGTGGCCGCCATGGCCGGTATCTACCGCCGGCTGCTGGACCGCATCGAGCGCGATCCCGAGGCCGTGCTGCGCGGCCGGGTGTCGCTGCCGGGACACGAGAAGGCCTACGTCGCCGTGCGCGGACTGTCCGGCCTCGACACCCGGCACGTCTCCCGGCGGACCGTCAGGAGGCGCGCCTGATGGGCTCGCGGGAACCGTCCGGCTCCGATGATCCGGCGCGACGGGCAACCCCGCGCTGCGGCGTGGCGTCCCTGACTGCGACGGCCGACCGTGCACCGTTCATCCAGCACGGTCGGCACGCACGGAAGGACGCAGCATGAGCGACGGCTCCGGCGCCGCACGGGCGCACGCCCGTGCCCGGGTACCGAAGGCCCCGGCACGGCGCACCGCCGTCGTCGTCGGCGGCGGACTCGCCGGCATCACCGCGGCGCTCGCGCTCGCCGACGCGGGCGTCGACGTCACGCTCGTCGAGGGCAGACCCAGGCTGGGCGGTCTCGCCTTCTCCTTCCAGCGGGGCGAGTTGACCGTCGACAACGGCCAGCACGTGTACCTGCGCTGCTGCACCGCCTACCGGTGGTTCCTCGACCGGATCGAGGGCACGGCGCTGGCACCGCTGCAGGACCGCCTGGACGTGCCCGTCGTCGACGTCGCACGGCCCGAGGGCACACGCCTCGGCCGGCTGCGGCGCGACCCGCTGCCCGTCCCCCTCCACCTGGGGCGCAGCCTGGCCACCTACCCGCACCTGTCGCTCGCCGAGCGCGCCGCCGTCGGGCGCGCCGCGCTGGCCCTCAAGGGACTCGACCCCACCGATCCGGCCCTGGACGCCCAGGACTTCGGAAGCTGGCTGGCCGCGCACGGCCAGTCGGCACGGGCCGTCGAGGCCCTGTGGGACCTGGTCGGCGTCGCCACCCTCAACGCGGTCGCGGGCGACGCCTCCCTGGGGCTCGCCGCGATGGTGTTCAGGACCGGTCTGCTGTCCGAGCCGGGCGCGGCCGACATCGGCTGGGCCCGCGTCCCGCTGGGCGAACTGCACGACCGGCTGGCCCGCAGGGCGCTCGACTCCGCGGGCGTGCGTACCGAGGTCCGTACACGCGTCACCTCCGTCCTCCTCAACGAGAACGGAGGCTGGAGCGTTCAGGTTCCCGGTGAGACGCTCCGGGCCGACGCGGTCGTCCTCGCCGTACCCCAGCGCGAGACGCACGGCCTGCTGCCGCCCGGCGCCCTCGACGCCCCCGGGCGGCTGCTGGAGATCGGCACCGCGCCCATCCTCAACGTGCACGTCGTCTACGACCGCCCCGTGCTCGCCCGGCCCTTCCTCGCCGCTCTCGGCACCCGCGTGCAGTGGGTCTTCGACCGCACCGAGGCCTCCGGGCTGCGCGAGGGCCAGTACCTCGCGCTGTCCCAGTCGGCCGCGCGGGACGACATCGACGAACCGGTCGCCGTGCTGCGGGAGCGCTACCTGCCCGAGCTGGCGCGGCTGATCCCCGGCACGCGCGACGCCGTGGTGAGGGACTTCTTCGTGACCCGGGAGCGCACGGCGACGTTCGCCCCCACCCCCGGCGTCGGCCGGCTGCGGCCCGGCGCCCGCACCAGAGCCCCCGGCCTGTACCTGGCCGGAGCGTGGACCGCCACCGGGTGGCCCGCGACCATGGAGAGCGCGGTCCGCAGCGGCGTGCGCGCGGCCGACGCCGCGCTGAGCGCCCTGGGCCGGCCCCGCCCCACCCGCCTCTTCGCGTTCGAGGAGGCGGCCTGATGACCGAGCGACACGCGGCGGGCCCGCGCACCCCCGGTACCGCAACAACAGGAGAGACTGTGCCCACTGTGCCCCCCGCCTCGACGGCCGACCCGAGGACCGCGGTGGACGTGACCGCGTTGCTGGAGCGCGGCCGCACCCTGGCCACCCCGGTCCTGCGCGCCGCGGTCGACCGCCTGGCGCCGCCGATGGACACCGTCGCCGCCTACCACTTCGGCTGGATCGATGCCGCGGGCAATCCGGCCGACGGGGACGGGGGCAAGGCCGTCCGCCCCGCCCTCGCCGTGCTCTCCGCCGAGGTCACCGGCGCCGCGCCCGAGGTGGGCGTCCCCGGCGCCGTCGCCGTCGAACTCGTCCACAACTTCTCGCTGCTGCACGACGACCTGATGGACGGCGACGAGCAGCGCCGGCACCGCGACACGGTATGGAAGGTGCACGGCCCGGCCCAGGCCATCCTGGTCGGCGACGCCCTGTTCGCCCTCGGCAACGAGGTCCTGCTGGAGCTCGGCACCGTCGAGGCCGGCCGGGCGACCCGCCGGCTGACCACCGCGACCCGCGCCCTGATCGACGGTCAGGCGCAGGACATCTCCTACGAGCACCGCGACCGCGTCAGCGTCGAGGAGTGCCTGGAGATGGAGGGCAACAAGACCGGCGCGCTGCTCGCCTGCGCCTCCTCGATCGGCGCGGTCCTCGGCGGCGCGGACGACGCCACCGCCGACGCGCTGGAGCGCTACGGCTACCACCTCGGCCTCGCCTTCCAGGCCGTCGACGACCTGCTCGGCATCTGGGGCGACCCGGAGTCCACCGGCAAGCAGACCTGGAGCGACCTGCGCCAGCGCAAGAAGTCCCTGCCGGTGGTGGCCGCGCTGGCGGCGGGCGGCGACGCCTCGGAGCGGCTCGGCGAGATCCTCGCCGCCGACGCCAAGACCAGCGACTTCGAGAACTTCTCCGAGGAGGAGTTCGCGGCCCGCGCCGCCCTCATCGAGGAGGCCGGCGGCCGCGAGTGGACGGCCGGGGAGGCGCGCCGCCAGCACACGATCGCCGTCGAGGCCCTCCACGCGGTCCACATGCCCGACCGGGTGAGGGCCGCGTTCACCGCGCTCGCCGACTTCGTCGTCGTACGGAAGAGATGATCACTATCGGTCGAATAGCCCTCGCGTAGTCGCCGGCCGGTGCCGCGGATGACGGCACCGGCCGACGGCGGACCCACAGCAGCACGACGCGCACGACTGCACGAAGGGGAAGCCATGACAGCGACGACCGACGGAAGCACCGGAGCGACCATGCCGCCCCGCGCTGCCGCGGCCAGCGAAACGGACATCACCACGCCCGAGGCGGCCGGGGTACCGGAAGCCGCCGAGCGCGCCGCGCGTCGGGCCACCGACTTCCTGCTCGCCCGCCAGGACGCCCAGGGCTGGTGGAAGGGCGACCTCGAGACGAACGTCACCATGGACGCCGAGGACCTGCTGCTCCGCCAGTTCCTGGGCATCCTGGACGAGGACACGACGAGGGCCGCCGCGCTGTTCGTCCGCGGCGAGCAGCGCCCGGACGGCACCTGGGCCACCTTCTACGGCGGCCCCGGCGAACTGTCCGCCACCGTCGAGGCGTACGTCGCGCTGCGCCTGGCCGGGGACGCGCCCGACGCCCCGCACATGGCGAAGGCCTCGGCCTGGGTGCGCGAGCACGGCGGCATCGCCGCCTCCCGGGTCTTCACCCGGATCTGGCTCGCCCTGTTCGGCTGGTGGAAGTGGGAGGACCTGCCCGAACTCCCGCCGGAGCTGATCTACTTCCCGCACTGGATGCCGCTCAACATCTACGACTTCGGATGCTGGGCCCGGCAGACCATCGTGCCGCTGACCGTCGTCTCGGCCAAGCGCCCCGTCCGCCCGGCCCCCTTCCCGCTGGACGAGCTGCACACCGATCCGGCCGATCCCAACCCCGCCAAGCCGCTCGCCCCGGTGGCCAGTTGGGACGGCGCCTTCCAGCGCCTGGACAAGGCGCTGCACCAACTGCGCAAGGTCGTCCCGCGCCGGTTGCGCCGGGCCGCGATGAACTCCGCCGCGCGCTGGATCATCGAGCGGCAGGAGAACGACGGCTGCTGGGGCGGCATCCAGCCCCCGGCCGTGTACTCGCTCATCGCCCTGCGCCTGCTCGGCTACGACCTCCAGCACCCGGTGATGCGTGAGGGCCTCGCCTCGCTGGACCGCTTCGCCGTGTGGCGCGAGGACGGCGCCCGGATGATCGAGGCCTGCCAGTCCCCGGTGTGGGACACCTGCCTCGCGACCATCGCGCTCGCCGACGCCGGCCTGCCGGTCGATCACCCGCAACTGGTCAGGGCGGCCGACTGGATGCTCGGCGAGGAGATCGTCAGACCCGGCGACTGGGCCGTGAAGCGGCCCCAACTGCCCCCCGGCGGATGGGCCTTCGAGTTCCACAACGACAACTACCCGGACATCGACGACACCGCCGAGGTCGCCCTCGCGCTGCGCCGGGTCCGGCACCACGACCCCGAACGCGTGGACCACGCCATCGGACGCGCGGTGCGCTGGAACCTGGGGATGCAGTCGAGGAACGGCGCCTGGGGCGCCTTCGACGTCGACAACACCAGCCCGTTCCCGAACCGGCTGCCGTTCTGCGACTTCGGTGAGGTCATCGACCCGCCGTCCGCCGATGTCACCGCGCACGTCGTCGAGATGCTCGCCGCCGAGGGCCTGGCCCACGATCCCCGTACCCGGCGCGGCATCGACTGGCTGCTCGCCGAACAGGAGCCGGACGGTTCGTGGTTCGGACGCTGGGGCGTCAACTACCTGTACGGCACCGGCTCCGTGGTGCCCGCCCTCACCGCGGCCGGTCTGCCCACTTCCCACCCGGCGATCCGGCGGGCGGTGGTGTGGCTGGAGCAGGTGCAGAACGACGACGGCGGCTGGGGCGAGGACCTGCGCTCGTACCGGCACGTCAAGGAGTGGAGCGGCCGCGGTGCCTCCACCGCCTCGCAGACCGGCTGGGCGCTGATGGCGCTGCTCGCGGCGGGGGAGCGGGACTCGGCGGCCGTGGAGCGCGGCATCCAGTGGCTGGCCGCGACCCAGCGGGACGACGGCTCCTGGGACGAGCCGTACTTCACCGGCACCGGCTTCCCCTGGGACTTCTCCATCAACTACCACCTGTACCGGCAGGTGTTCCCGCTCACCGCGCTCGGCCGGTACCTGCACGGCGACCCCTTCGAACGACCGCCGCTCGCCCGGGCCCGGAGGTCCCACCGCGACGGCCGGAAGCCGCAGCCCGAGGCCACGGTGAGCTGAGGTGAGCACCCGGCCCGCCGCGCCTCCGCTGCTGATCGCCTGCGCGCTCGGCATCGAGCGCCTCGCCCTGCGCACCGGCGAACGCGGCGGGGCGGGAGGGCCGGTCACCTTCGTCCGCACGGGCATGGGGCCCCGGGCGGCGGAACGGTCCGTCACCCGGCACCTGTCCGAGCCGGCTCTGCGCGCGGCTGCCGTCCTGGCCACCGGCTTCTGCGCCGGACTCGCCCCCGGCATGCACCCCGGCGACCTGGTCGTCGCCGACGAGACCCGCGACCCGCGCGGGACCGTCCCGTGCGAGGGCACCGAACTGCTCGTCAAGGAGGTCGCCCGGGTCCTGCCCGGGCGCACCGTCCACACCGGAACGCTGGTCGGCTCCGACCACGTCGTCCGCGGCCCGGAGCGGTCCGCGCTGCGCGCGACCGGGGCGATCGCGGTCGACATGGAGTCGGCGGCCACACTGCTCAGTGCCGTGCGCGCGGGCGTGCGCCCGGTTGCGGCCGTACGGGTGGTCGTGGACGCTCCCGAACATGAACTCGTCCGGATCGGCACGGTCCGCGGTGGAATATCAGCCTTCCGTGTTCTTCGCTCGGTCCTGCCCGCTTTCCATGAATGGCACCGTTCCTTGTCGCTCCCCCGGAGGTGAGCCAGATGGCCATGCCGTTGCGTCAGTCCATCAAGGTCGCTACATACCTGGCCGAACAGAAACTCCGCAGGCGGGACAAGTTTCCGCTCATCGTCGAGCTGGAACCGCTCTTCGCCTGCAACCTCAAGTGCGAGGGCTGCGGCAAGATCCAGCACCCGGCCGGCGTCCTCAAGCAGCGCATGCCGGTCGCCCAGGCCGTGGGCGCGGTGCTGGAGTCCGGCGCGCCGATGGTGTCCATCGCCGGCGGGGAACCCTTGATGCATCCGCAGATCGACGAGATCGTGCGCCAGCTCGTGGCCAGGCGCAAGTACGTCTTCCTCTGCACCAACGCGCTGCTGATGCGCAAGAAGATGGACCGGTTCACGCCCTCGCCCTACTTCGCCTTCGCGGTGCACATCGACGGGCTGCGCGAGCGGCACGACGAGTCGGTCGCGAAGGAGGGGGTGTTCGACGAGGCGGTGGAGGCCATCAAGGAGGCCAAGCGGCGCGGCTTCCGGGTGACCACCAACTCCACCTTCTTCAACACCGACACCCCGCAGACGATCATCGAGGTGCTCAACTTCCTCAATGACGACCTGCAGGTGGACGAGATGATGATCTCGCCCGCCTATGCCTACGAGAAGGCGCCCGACCAGGAGCACTTCCTGGGTGTGGAGCAGACCCGCGAGCTGTTCCGGAAGGCCTTCGCGGGCGGCAACCGCCGCAGGTGGCGGCTCAACCACTCCCCGCTCTTCCTGGACTTCCTCGAGGGCAAGGTCGACTTCCCGTGCACCGCGTGGGCGATCCCGAACTACTCGCTCTTCGGCTGGCAGCGCCCCTGCTACCTGATGAGCGACGGCTACGTCCCGACGTACCGCGAGCTCATCGAGAAGACCGACTGGGACAAGTACGGCCGCGGCAAGGACCCGCGCTGCGCCAACTGCATGGCGCACTGCGGGTACGAGCCCACCGCGGTCCTCGCCACCATGGGCTCCCTGAAGGAGTCGCTGCGGGCGATGCGCGAGACCGTCTCCGGAAACCGGGAGTGACGCCGTGACCGCCGCCCTCGCGGGCGTCCCCGGGGCGCCGGCCCGGCCGGCGGCGCGGGGACGCGTGCCGCGGCGGAGCGACGGAGACGGGCCGGCGACGCAGCCACGGCAGGCCCGGCCGGCGGGGAGGTCCCGTTCCGCGTCGCCGTCCTGGGCTGCGTCGCGGGCGGCCCGGCGAGGCCCGTGAAGGGCGATCCGGGAGTTGCCTCGGGGCACGGCAAGGGGCAGATCCTCGTCGACGGCGAGGTCGTCCGGACCGTCCCGGAGCCGAAGACCGTGGAGACCCTCGTCGAGGAGGCCGTGAAGCCCGCCGAGGGGTCGGGCGCCGCGGACGAAGTGAGTTGGGGCAAGGCACGGCACGGACCGAGAGGGGGCCCAGCGTGACGATCCTGGAGACCATCCGGCAACCACGCGACCTGAAGGCGCTGTCCGAGGCGGAACTCGGCGAACTGTCGCGAGAGATACGCGAGTTCCTGGTGCAGGCGGTGTCGAGAACCGGCGGTCACCTGGGGCCCAACCTGGGGGTGGTGGAACTCTCCATCGCGCTCCACCGGGTCTTCGCGTCACCCGTCGACCGCATCCTGTGGGACACCGGTCACCAGAGCTATGTGCACAAGCTGCTGACCGGCCGCCAGGACTTCTCCAAACTGCGCGGCAAGGGCGGCCTGTCCGGCTACCCCTCCCGCGAGGAGTCGGAGCACGACGTCATCGAGAACAGCCACGCCTCCACCGCGCTGGGCTGGGCGGACGGCCTCGCCAAGGCCAACCGGGTACGGGGGGAGAAGGGGCACGTGGTCGCGGTCGTCGGCGACGGCGCGCTGACCGGCGGCATGGCCTGGGAGGCACTGAACAACATCGCGGCCGCCAGGGACCGGCCGCTGATCGTCGTCGTCAACGACAACGAGCGCTCCTACGCCCCGACCATCGGCGGCCTCGCCAACCACCTGGCCACCCTGCGCACCACCGACGGCTACGAGAAGGCCCTCGCCTGGGGCAAGGAGGTGCTGCTGCGCACCCCGGTGGTGGGCAACACCCTCTACGAGTCCCTGCACGGCGCGAAGAAGGGGCTGAAGGACGCCGTCGCCCCCCAGGGCATGTTCGAGGACCTGGGGCTGAAGTACGTCGGCCCCATCGACGGGCACGACATCGCAGCCGTCGAGTCGGCGCTGCGCCGCGCGAAACGCTTCCACGGCCCCGTCGTGGTCCACTGCCTGACGGAGAAGGGCCGCGGCTACGAGCCCGCGCTCGCCCACGAGGAGGACCACTTCCACACCGTCGGCGTGATGGACCCGATCACCTGCGCGCCCCTAACGCCGGCCGGCGGGCCGTCCTGGACCTCGGTGTTCGGCGACGAGATCGTCCGCATCGGTGAGGAACGCGAGGACGTCGTAGCGATCACGGCGGCCATGCTGCACCCGGTGGGTCTCGGCCCCTTCGCCGAGCGCTTCCCCGACCGGGTGTGGGACGTGGGCATCGCCGAACAGCACGCGGCCGTCTCGGCGGCCGGACTCGCGACCGGCGGGCTCCACCCCGTCGTCGCCGTCTACGCCACCTTCCTCAACCGCGCCTTCGACCAGTTGCTGATGGACGTGGCCCTGCACCGCTGCGGAGTGACCTTCGTGCTGGACCGGGCCGGCGTCACCGGGGTGGACGGCGCGTCCCACAACGGCATGTGGGACCTGTCCGTGCTCCAGGTCGTGCCCGGCCTGAGGATCGCCGCACCGCGCGACGCCGGGCGACTGCGCGCCCAACTGCGCGAGGCGGTCGCCGTGGACGACGCACCCACCCTGGTCCGCTTCCCCAAGGAGTCGGTCGGCCCGGACATCCCGGCGGTCGGCCGGGTGGGCGGCATGGACGTCCTGCACCGCGGCGGACACCCCGAGGTGCTGCTGGTGGCGGTCGGCGTGATGGCACCTGTGTGCCTCCAGGCCGCCGAGCTGCTCGCGGAGCGGGGCGTCGGCTGCACGGTGGTCGACCCCCGCTGGGTCAAGCCCGTCGACCCCGCCCTGCCGGGGCTGGCCGCCGGTCATCGACTGGTCGCCGTGGTGGAGGACAACAGCCGTGCGGCAGGCGTCGGTTCCGCCGTGGCCCTGGCCCTCGGCGACGCGGACGTGGACGTGCCGGTGCGCCGGTTCGGCATCCCCGACCAGTTCCTCGCGCACGCCAAGCGCGCCGAGGTACTGGCCGACATCGGCCTCACGCCGGTGGAGATCGCCGGCCGGATCGGCGCGAGCCTGGCCGTGAGGGCCCTCGACGGCACAGCCAAGGAGAGTGAATGACCACGGAGTTCGACCTCGGCGCCCTCCTCGCCGAGCGCGGAGCCGAACGCTACGAGCTGCATGCCAGGCACCTCAACCCGCAGCTCCCCCGCATGCTGCACACCATCGGCTTCGACCGGGTCTACGAGCGGGCCGAGGGAGCCCACTTCTTCGACGCGGACGGCACCGACCACCTGGACATGCTCGCCGGGTTCGGGGTGATGGGCCTCGGCCGCCACCACCCGGTCGTCCGCCGGGCCCTGCACGAGGTCCTGGATCTCGGCCTCGCCGACCTCACCCGCTTCGACTGCCAGCCGCTGCCGGGTCTGCTCGCGGAGCGGCTGCTCGCCCACAGCCCGCACCTGGACCGGGTGTTCTTCGGCAACAGCGGTACGGAGGCCGTCGAGACCGCCCTGAAGTTCGCCCGGTACGCCACCGGCAGGCCGCGCGTCCTGTACTGCGACCACGCCTTCCACGGACTGACGACCGGCTCCCTGTCGGTCAACGGAGAGGACGGCTTCCGCGACGGCTTCGCCCCGCTGCTGCCCGACACCGCCGTCCCCCTCGGCGACCTCGACGCCCTGGCCCGGGAGCTGAAGAAGGGCGACGTGGCCGCCCTGATCGTCGAGCCCATCCAGGGCAAGGGCGTGCACGAGGCACCCCCCGGCTATCTGCGTGCCGCCCAGGAACTGCTGCACCGGCACAAGGCGCTGCTGATCGCCGACGAGGTGCAGACCGGTCTGGGCCGCACCGGCGACTTCTACGCCTACCAGCACGAGGAGGGCGTGGAGCCGGACCTGGTGTGCGTGGCCAAGGCGCTGTCCGGGGGCTACGTACCCGTCGGCGCCACCCTGGGCAAGGAGTGGATCTTCAGGAAGGTCTATTCGTCCATGGACCGCGTCCTGGTCCACTCGGCCAGCTTCGGCTCCAACGCCCAGGCCATGGCCGCGGGCCTGGCCGTGCTGTCGGTCATGGAGAACGAGCAGGTGGTGGCCGGGGTGCGCGCCACCGGCGCATTGCTGAGGTCGCGGCTCACCGCGCTGGTCGACCGCTACGAGCTGCTCGCCGACGTGCGGGGCCGGGGCCTGATGATCGGCATCGAGTTCGGGCGGCCCGCGTCACTGAGGCTGCGCGGCCGCTGGACCATGCTGCAGGCCGCCCGCAAGGGCCTGTTCGCGCAGATGGTCGTCGTCCCCCTGCTGCAGCGCCACCACATCCTCACGCAGGTCTCCGGCGACCATCTGGAGGTGATCAAGCTCATCCCGCCGCTGATCATCGACGAGGCCGACGTGGACCGGTTCGTCACCGCCTTCACCGCCGTCATGGACGACGCGCACAACGGCGGCGGCCTGATGTGGGACTTCGGCAAGACGCTGATCAAGCAGGCGGTCGGCAACCGCTAGAGCAGCGCGTGGGGTTTGCCTCCCAGGCAAGAAACTTGCCGCAGGGGCAAACCTACGGGCTCAATGGAGGCATGAACGCCTCAGAAGTCGCGCCGCCGGCGGGCGAGGGCGGCGACCTGCCCGCCGTGGCGCCGCAGCTCAGGGCCCTGCGCCGGCGCGCCGGCCTCACCCTGGAGGCGGCGGCCCGCACCGCCGGGCTCTCGCCCGCCCACCTCTCGCGGCTGGAGACCGGCGGGCGCCAGCCCTCACTGCCGATGCTGCTCGCGCTCGCCCGCACCTACGGTACGACCGTCTCCGAGCTGCTCGGCGAGCGGGTCGCCGACCGGGACGCCATCGTGCGGGCCGCCGACATGGAACCCACCCGGGCGGGCGGCTGGACCTACATCCAGGCCGGTGCGCCCGGACGGGGCATGCAGGCGCTGCGCGTACGGGTGCCGTACGGCGCGCAGGGCGACATCGTGCGCGTCCACCCCGGCGAGGAGTGGCTGCACGTCCTGAAGGGACGTCTCCGGCTGCGCCTCGGCGACACCACCCATCTGCTCGCCCCCGGGGACAGCGCGCACTTCGACTCCCTCACCCCGCACCGCCTGGCCGCCGAGGACCAGGACGGCGTGGAGCTGCTGTTCGTCCACACCCTGCTGCAGAGCCCCACGGCGGCCCTGTGCCTGGCCCCACTGACCGGAGAGCTGCCATGAGCGACTTCGAGGAGAAGTTCCCCCGTTCCCTGTGGATCCGGCTGATCATCTACATCGCGGTGGGCCACCTGTTCGCCGCGTTCCTCTACCTGCTCTTCGCGGTGGGCGCCAGGAGCTGACGGGCCTCAGTCGAGCAGGCGCTCCCGCAGCCGCTCACGGGTCCGCGAGGTGAGTCCGAGGCCCTGCGCGAAGTACGCGTCGAGCCCGCCCCATGTCGCCTCGATGCTCCCGAACGCCGCCTGGAGGTACTCCGCACGCGCGTCGAAGAGCGGGCTCAGCAGCTCCATCACCTCGGGGGTGTACGCGGAGTCGGGACTGCCGTTGCGCCGCACCTTGTACCGGCGGTGCTTGGCGTTGGACTCGAGGTAGTCGGCGACGACCGCGTCGCGCTCCACGCCGACGGCGAGCAGGGTCACCGCTATCGAGATGCCCGCCCGGTCCTTGCCCGCGGCGCAGTGCATCAGCGCGGGGACGCTGTCCTCGGCCAGCGCGTGCAGCACCCGGGAGTGCTCGGCGGTGCGGTCGGTGACGATCGTCCGGTACGAGGCGATCATCCGGGCGGCGGCCCTGCCGTCCGCGAGGACGCCGCGGAGCTGTTCGAGGTCGCCGTCGCGGACCATCTTCCAGAACTCGGCGCCGTCCGCCGGGTCGCTCAGCGGCAGGTTCACGTTGCGCACGCCCGGCAGGGCGACGTCCGGGCCCTCCAGCCTCTGGTCTGCCGCGTTGCGGAAGTCGAACACCGTGTGCAGGCCCAGGGAGCCGAGGAAGGCCGCGTCCTCCTCCGTCGCGTGCGCGAGGTGGCCGCTGCGGAACAGCACCCCCGGGCGCACCCGCCGGCCGTCCGTGGTCGGCAGTCCGCCCACGTCACGGAAATTGCGCACTCCGGCCAGCTCGGGCTCGGTCGACGGGACCTGCTGCGTCACGGGGGCTCCTCCCGGTCCGACCCCGCCGGCTCTGTTCGCGGGCGGGCGCTCCGTCGACGATACGACATCGATCACCTCGGGCAATGAGTCGTCCGCAGGCGTCGCCTCGCGAGCGCACCGGCCCCGGTGCCGCGCGTACCCGCGCGGCTCTGTTCGGGCCCGTGGGGCCGCGACGGCGGGGCACGGTCCGGGTGCGGACATCCGGCGACGCCGGCCCGCTCGTCCGCCGTGCCGTCCGCCACGACTCCGCAGGGCCGTTGTGCCACGCCATGGACCGAGGGCAGCGCCACGCGGCGACCGCGATGCGAGATTCATACGCCTTGGTAGCTTTCATCGCTTCTGTCTCATTCGATGGATTTCGCCCAACTTGGTGATGGGTGAAGGTGGCTGAGGGAGTGGTGCGTGAGGAGCGTCATAGCCGTGACCGTCCGCTGTTCGTCATGTCCACCTAATCCCTCTACGGGTACGGGGAATCGAGTCGGTGGCACGGGTGGGAATGCACGCACGGTGACCGTGAATGACCTATTTGGATCTTCTGGCACCCGAACGCCTGGAATCGGGCGCTTGTTTCCGTGCGGCCCACTCGCCTACGTTCGCCCTCAATCCGGACGGAACGCCGAATCCTGCCGCCGCCCGGAGTCCCACACACATGACCCGTGCACGGCAGGAGCGGGGGACCCACCAGGTACGACTGCCGGTCACGGTCTCCGCGACAGGCTCGGGGTGAAGCCGCGCACCGCGCGGCCGGGCAGCTCCAGCCCGAACCCGACAGCTCACCTCGCAGGCGCCGGAGAGGAATGCGTCATGCCCGCGAAGGGTAAACACCGCCGTCCCAGGCCCCAGCGTCTCACCCGCTCCATCGCCGCCGCCGGAACCGGTGGCGCCGCGCTGGCCCTGCCCCTGCTGGGGGCCACCGCGGCGCACGCCGCCCCCGCGCAGCCCGTCTCCGGCAAGGCCGTGCAGTCCGTGCAGAGGACGGCGGCCGGCGAGGCCGTCGCGCAGCGGGCCCCCGGCGTGCGCACCTACACGGTCAAGCCCGGAGACTGCCTCGCGGGGATCGCCGGCGAACAGCACGTGACGGGTGGCTGGCACCGGCTCTACGCGGACAACCGGCAGGCGGTGGGGGAGAATCCGGCGCTGATCCACCCGGGCCTGAAGCTGACGCTCGGTGCGAAGGCCGCCGCCCCGGCCCACACCGGGTCGCCCGCCCCCGCGCGCCCCGCGCAGCCGTCGGCCGCCCGGGCGGAGGCCCCGCCGAAGGCCGCCCCGGCCGCCCAGCAGGCTGCGGTGGCCAAGACGGTCGAGGCCACCCAGGTGTTGCCGGTCGCCAAGGCCGCCCCGGCCAAGGCCGCCCCGGCCGCCGAGACGGCCCCGGCCGCCGGTTACTCCCTCCCGGTGGCCGTGCCCACCGTCGGCACCGCGTACCACGTGGCGGGCAGCATGTGGTCCAGCGGTTACCACACGGGCGTCGACTTCGTCGTCCCCACCGGAACCTCCCTCAAGGCCGTCGGCGCCGGCACCGTCGTCTCCGCGGGCTGGGGCGGCGCGTACGGCAACCAGGTCGTCATCAAGCTGAACGACGGCTACTTCGCCCAGTACGCCCACCTCTCGCAGCTCTCGGTGTCGGCCGGTCAGACGGTGACCGCCGGCCGGCAGGTCGGGCTGTCCGGCGCCACCGGCAACGTGACCGGGCCGCACCTGCACTTCGAGATCCGCACCACGCCGAACTACGGCTCGGACGTGGACCCGGTCGCCTACCTCCGCTCGCACGGCCTCGCCCTCTGAGCCACCCTCGGGCAGGGGACGCGCGCCCCGCGGCCACCTGCCCGACACGCCTCCGAAGGCCGGACCCCCGATCCCCGGGTCCGGCCTTCGGTGTGTCCGCCCGGACGCCGTACCGGCCGTATTCCTGGGTTGGCAAACTCTTTAAAGGTGTCTCATCTCACCGCTCGTCAACCCCTGCCTACGGTCGCGTAGGCCACATCGGAAGGTGAATCATGGTCCGACGTGGCAGACGATTCGAAGAGTGACAACACATCAGTGATCGGGTCGTACGTGGCGGTGGGGGACAGCTTCACCGAGGGCGTCGGCGACCCCGGTCCCGACGGGGCGTTCGTGGGCTGGGCAGACAGGTTCGCGGTCCTGCTCGCCGACCGGCGGCCCGAGGGCGACTTCAGGTACACCAACCTCGCGGTCCGCGGGAAGCTGCTCGACCAGATCGTCGAGACCCAGCTCCCGAAGGCCGTCCAACTGGCCCCGGACCTCGTCTCCTTCTGCGCGGGCGGCAACGACATCATCCGGCCGGGCACCGACCCCGACGAGGTGGCCGAGCGCTTCGAGCGGGCCATCGCCCCCCTCGCGGCGTCCGCGGGCACGGTGCTGGTGACGACCGGCTTCGACACCCGGGGCGTGCCGGTGCTCAAGCATCTGCGCGGCAAGATCGCCACCTACAACGGGCACGTCCGCGCCATCGCCGACCGGTACGGCTGCCCCGTGCTCGACCTGTGGTCCCTGAGGTCCGTCCAGGACCGCCGGGCCTGGGACAACGACCGGCTGCACCTCTCGCCGGAGGGGCACACCCGGGTGGCGCTGCGCGCCGGTCAGGCACTGGGCCTGGAGATCCCGGCCGACCCGGAGCAGGCCTGGCCGCCCCTGCCGCCCCGGGGCACCCTGGAGATCCGCCGGGACGACGTCCACTGGGCCCGCGAGTACCTCGTCCCGTGGATCGGGCGCCGCCTGCGCGGCGAGTCCTCCGGGGACCACGTCACGGCGAAGGGCGCCCTGTCGCCGGACGACATCAAGATGCGCATCGCGTCGGTCGCCTGACGCCGACGCGCGGCGTGAGCGTGCCCCGTACCGCCGCCCGGGCGGCACGGGGCACGCGCGCGCCCGCCGGGCCCGACCCGCCCCCCCCGCACCGGCCGGTCGCCCCACCCCGCTACAGGCCCAGTTCCGTGGCCAGGGCGTCGTTCACCCACTGCTGCGCGCGGGCGGGCGGCACCGCGCCCGGGTAGGACGTCAGTTGCACGGCGAGGCCGTCCAGCAGGGCGGTGAGCCGCAGGGCCGTGCCCCCGGGGTCGGGGCAGGTGAACTCGCCCGCCGCCACGCCCTCGGCGATGACCTCGGCGATCGCCGCCTTCCACTGCTGGTCGAGGTCGCGGGTGACCGCCCTGAGGGCCGGTTCGCGCAGCGACACCGCCCAGCCCTCGATCCACAGCCGCCAGCCCTTGGCCTGCCCCGTGGGCGCGTACCAGCGCACGGCCGAGCGCAGCCTGCGCAGCGCGGAGGCCCGCCGCCCCAGCAGCGCGCGCAGCCGCGCGAGATCGTCCTCGGCCGCGTAGGCGAAGGCGGCGGCGACCAGCTTCTCCTTCGTCGAGAAGTGGTACAGCACCAGCGCGTTGCTCACCCCGAGCGCCGAGGCCACATCGGCGATCCTGACCGCCGCCACGCCCCGCGCCTCGATCTGCCCGATGGCGGCCCGCAGCAGCTCCTCACGCCGCTCGGCCACGCTCAACCGCACTCTCGCCACGCGGTCACCCTAAGGGCTGTCCCGTGGTCCCCGGTGGGTCGGCGTACGGCGTCGGATGCGGTGCGTCGCACGGCGGAGGGTCGTCCTCGTACGGGGCGTGTCCGGGCGGTCCGGCAACGCGGCGAGGTGCCGTGGCCGTCGTCGTGCGCCCGCCGGGGATCGCGGGACAGCCCTTGGTGCCGCGTCAGCCGGATTGCGCCCCGTCGCCGCGGCGTCGGCCACGCTCTCGCGCATCCTCGCGAGAGCGCCCTGCCCCCTGCCGCCGGTCGCGATAACCTGCGATCCGGCGCCCGCGGCGCGTCGGCGAGGGGCGGGAGTGGCACGGATGCTGTCGGGATCGGACTGGACCACGCTCGTCGTGGCGCTCGCCGGAGTCGGCGGCACCATGGGCGCGACAGTGCTCGCCCAGCGCGCCCGCCGCGCGGAGTTCGCCGAACAGAACCGGCGGGCGGCGTTCGAGCGGCTGCAGGACCGGGAGGACCGGGCAGTCCAGACCAAGCGCGAACTCTATGCCGCTCTCAACGCGACTGCCCGCGCCTATCGCACCGCGGGCAGAGACGCGGTGCTTGCCCTCAGGCGTGGGGAGACCGTGGTCACGGACGCCCTGGACGCCCCACGGCAGGCGTACTACGACCAGTACGCGCAGGCCCAGATGGTCCTTGGCGCAACCGCCCTTGCCGTGGCCGGCGAAGTCAACCAGTGCCTGGGCGCGGGCTACCACCTGGTTCGGCACCTGCCGCTGGACGCCTCCGGAGCGGGGCTTCTCCCGCGTACGGACGCGCAGCTCATCCAGGCGAAGCGGTGGTTCGCCGGGCCTCTGTCCGATGCGGTTCATCTGCTCCGGGAGGCGCTGAGGGCCGAACTGGGGGTGCACGGCGCGCCGTCCGTCGAGCGGCTCCAGGCCGAGGCGGTGGTGCTGTCCCGGGCCCGAGAGGCCCTGCAGCAGGAACGACGGCAGCTCCAGGGGCAACAGGAGGGATGACCGGCTCCGCTTCCGAGCGACCCACCGCGCCCGCGCCACACCGATCCCCCCGAGGTCAGCGGTACCAGCCGAAACGCCCGGCGATCACCGGCAGCCGGTCCGACACCAGCGCGTGGGCGGCGGCACGCGGAGTCGTCCCGTCGGCCCGCGCGCGGTCCAGCACCGTCCCGGTCAGCGCGCGCATCGAACGGCGGATATGCGCGAACGCCTGCTCGGCGTCCGGGCCGATGTCACCGAACAGCGTCCACCACCACCAGGCGTTGGTGGCGGAGTTGACCACCACGTCCGGCAGCACCGTCACCCCGCGCGCGGCCAGCAGCCGCTCCGCCTCCGGCAGGACGGGCATGTTGGCGGCCTCGGCGATCCAGCGGGCGGTGATCCGTTCCTGCCGGGCGGTGTCGACCGCGTACGACACCGCCGCCGGCACCAGTACCTCCGCGTCCGCCGAGAGCCAGGCGTCGCCGGGCAGCTCGCGGTCGGCCGGGCGCAGTGCGCAACGGTCGAGCGTGCCGTGGGCGTCCCGCGCCGCGAGCAGCGCCTCCACGTCGAGGCCGTCCGGGTTGGCGACGGTCCCCCTGACGTCGGCCACCGCCACCACCGTCAGGCCCGCCCGCGCGAGGAAGCGGGCCGTGGCCCCGCCCATCGTGCCCAGCCCCTGCACGGCGACCCGGGTGCCCCGGTACGGCACCGAGGCCCGGTCCAGGGCGGTCAGCACCGACTCGGCGACCCCGCAGCCGCCCGCCAGCTCGTCCAGGCCGATGCCGTCCACCCGCACCGCGAAGGCGTCGGCGAGCCGCGCGCGTGCCGCCGGCTCGTCGTCCAGCAGCGGGAAGACGGCCTGGACGGTGGAGACCAGGCCCGCCTCGGCGGCGGCCCGGTCCACCAGCTCCTGGCTGAGGCCGAGGTCCTCGCCGGTGGTCCAGCAGCTCTCCACGTACGGCCGCATGGCACGCAGATAGCGCACGAGCACCCCATGGGCCGCCGGGTCCCGCGGATCGCAGTCGATGCCCCCCTTGGCGCCGCCGAGGGGGACGTACCGGGCCTTGGGGTCGTAGTGCAGGGCCTCCTTCATGGTCATGCCGCGCGCGAGCCCCGTGACCTCCTCCAGCGTGCAGCCGGCGCGCATGCGCAGGCCGCCGCTGGCCACGCCCCGCACCAGGCGGTCGACGACAAGGAATCCCTGCCGCCCGGTGACGTGGTCGGTCCACACGAGCGACATGAGGGGGGTGGCGGTCATGATGGCTCCCGGAGGGCTTTACTGAACGGCGGGTCAGTATCCGCAGCCGTCCGGCCGGTGTCAAAGCGCCGTGCGGGCCGGAGCGGCTGCCCGGTGGAGCGGGACGGAGCGGCGGGCGCCGCCGCCCTGTCGGATCGGCCGACCATAATGGAGGACCTCAGCGACTTCACTGGAGGTAACCGTGACCGGTCCGCGTTCTTGGAGCTCCGGGCTCAGCGCACTGCGGCCCGAGGCCTTCGGCGCGCAGCCGAGCGGTGAGCGCCTCGCCCGGATCCGCCGTTCCCCCCACTTCAAGGACGGCGTCTTCCAGAACCCCGGCGGCACCGCACGGACCCGGCCCTCCGGCTCCACGCTCGACATCGCCAAGGTGTTCCTGGACAAGGACACCCGGCCGCTGCGCTCTCCGGAGGGCACCGTCCCCGTGCACGCCACCACGCTGGCCGACCTGGCCAAGCCGCCGGCGACGGGGTTGCGGGTGACCTGGATGGGCCACTCGAGCGTGCTCGTGGAGATCGACGGTCACCGCGTGCTGTTCGACCCCGTCTGGGGCGAGCGCTGCTCCCCGCTCCCGTTCGTCGGGCCCAGGCGGCTGCACCCGGTGCCGCTGCCGCTGGCCGCGCTCGGGCCGGTCGACGTGGTGGTCGTCTCGCACGACCACTACGACCACCTGGACATGCCCACGATCAAGGCGCTGGCCGGTACGGACACCGTGTTCGCGGTGCCGCTGGGCGTCGGCGCGCATCTGGAGCACTGGGGCGTCCCGGCGGACCGGCTGCGCGAACTCGACTGGCACGAGTCCACCGAGGTCGGCGGCCTCACCCTGACCGCCACCCCCGCCCGCCACTTCTGCGGCCGCGGTCTGCGCAACACCCAGCACACCCTGTGGGCGTCCTGGGCCGTCGCCGGCGAGGAGCACCGGGTCTACCACAGCGGTGACACCGGCTACTTCGAGGGCTTCCGGGACATCGGCGCGGCCCACGGCCCGTTCGACCTCACGATGATCCAGATCGGGGCGTACAGCGAGTTCTGGCCCGACATCCACATGACGCCCGAGGAGGGTCTGCGCGCCCACCTCGACCTGCAGGGCGGCATGCCCCACGGTGTGCTGCTCCCGATCCACTGGGGCACCTTCAACCTGGCCCCGCACCCCTGGGCGGAGCCCGGCGAGTGGACCAGGGAGGCCGCCGGGGAGGCCCGGCAGGCAGTGGCCCTGCCCCGGCCGGGCGAGCCGTTCGAAGCCGCCGGGGAGCTGCCCGCCGACGCCTGGTGGCGGTCCGCCTCGGCGCCCGTCGCCCACCTGCGGCGCCGGCCCCAGGAACCCTCCTCCACCACCGCGGGGTTCAGCCGCGCCGAGGTCGACCTGGCCGGCGAGAAGTGACACCGGTCCGTCCCCGTCATGACGAAACGCCCGACATGACGGGGACGGCCCGCGGAACGCCCGCGGACACGGGGCGGTGGCGCGGCTGCGGGCCCTCGGGGGCCGGGCGAGGAGGCGCGCGCCCATCGGGGCCCGGCGTCCGGCCGAACGGCTCACGCCGAGGTGACCGGAGCCGCCGCGGGTGACGGAAGGTGACGGATCCGCGGCCCCGGCGCCGGCACCCCCGGCTCCTGGACCCCCTGGGCGGCCGGCTGCCGGAGCGGGCCCGCGGAGCACCGGAGGGCCGGTGCGCACATCAGTGCGGACCGGCCCTCGCTGCTTGTTTCTGACCGCATCCGACCAGGTCGGATCGAGTTCGTTTGGCTCCGCCGCGCAAGGCCGGCGCGGTTATCGGTCTGTCGCACGACGCCTCATACCAGAGCGGGACGCCGCCCGGGAGACTTTGGCAACTGCCCATCGCGCGTGATGCACGGGCAACTACTGTGAGTGTCCGTCGCACGACGCAGGGCCTGGGGCGACCAGGCCGACGGACCAGTACGAGGACGCAGATGTCTCATCTCCGCGCACCGGCCGCCCGTGCCGACCGCCGGGAGGGCGGCCGCCACGGAAGACCGGTCGCCCGACCCGCTCCCGCACTGGCCGAGACGCACATACGGCCGCAGCTCATGCGGCTCGCCGTGCTTCCGCCCGTCGCCGTCGCCCTCAGCGCCACCGCGGTCGTGCTGTTCACCATCCGCTCCACCGGCACACGCCCCGGCCCCACTCTGTGGGCCGTGCTCGCCGGAGCGGTCGCGGTGACCGTCGCAGGCGTGCTGATCGCCGCCGTGGCGGCCGACCGCGCCGCCCGCTCGGTCGCCGACCGCGTCGACGCCCTGCGCCGCGGTGCCGTCCGCGGCGAGGCCGAACTGCACGCCCTCGTCGAGGCGTTGCGGCAGGGAGAGACCCCGGCCCGGCGCGGCTCGCGCCGCCGGCCGCCCGCGGACGCCGACGACTTCGACCTGCTCGCCGCCGACCTGGCCCGGGCGCACGACGGCGCCGTCACCGCCGTCGTGCAGGCCGCCCAGCTCTCCAGCCAGGCGGGCAGCGAGCAGAAGCTCGAGGTCTTCGTCAACCTCGCCCGCCGGCTCCAGTCCCTGGTGCACCGGGAGATCTCGATCCTCGACGACCTCGAGAACGAGATCGAGGACCCCGACCTGCTCAAGGGCCTGTTCCACGTCGACCACCTCGCCACCCGGATCCGGCGGCACGCCGAGAACCTCGCCGTGCTCGGCGGCGCCGTGTCGCGGCGGCAGTGGAGCAACCCGGTGGACATGACCGAGGTACTGCGCTCGGCCATCGCCGAGGTCGAGCAGTACTCGCGGGTCAAACTGGTCCCGCCCATCGACGGCGAACTGCGCGGTCACGCCGTGGCCGACGTCATCCACCTGCTCGCCGAACTCGTGGAGAACGCGACGGTGTTCTCCGCCCCGCACACCCAGGTGCTGCTCCGCGCCAACCTCGTCACCTCCGGCCTCGCCGTGGAGGTCGAGGACCGCGGGCTCGGCATGCCGGTCGGCGAGCAGGACAGGATGAACGCCCTGCTCGCCGACCCCGACCAGGTCAACGTGGCCAGCCTGCTGGCCGACGGCCGCATCGGCCTCTACGTCGTCTCCCAGCTCGCCCGGCGGCACGGCATCTCGGTACGGCTGCAGAGCAACATCTACGGCGGTGTGCAGGCCGTACTCGTCGTTCCCCAGGCCCTGCTGGGCACGGCCCCGGGCCTGCCGGGGCCGGGCGGGGCGGCGACGTCCCCGCAGGAGGACCCGGCACCGCTCGGTCCCACGGCGCCGCCGGCCCAAGTCCCGTACGCCGTAGCGGCACCCGGGCCCGGCGCCGCGGCGGCGGACGCGCCAGGGCCCGCCGCGGCCGGTCCGGGCGGCGGGGAGTCCGCCCCCGCACCGGCCACCGGCCGGCGGCGGCACGCGCAGCGCGGCCCCGGGCACGGCGCCGACGTGCCCGACGCGGCCCCGCGGCACGGGAGTACGCAACGGCAGCA